>CAJUJN010000011.1 GCA_910586775.1 uncultured Acetatifactor sp.
GCTGGGCTTTTCAAATGCGGTACAGGACTTTTTGGCTTTGGTAATGATCTCCATGTGTACATCCCCGCTGCTGTTAAGGGCTCCCAGCTTTTTAAGTGCTGGAACAGTGAGGAAATATCTGTCCAGCAGGAGCAGGGAATTCCCAAAAGCAAGGGCGGCACGATAAGCGTCTTCCACCATCTGCACCATATGGGAAGCCTCAGGGACAGATGCACCTTCCCACTCTCTGGCAGCCTGAAGGCCGTCATGGAGTCGGATGCTCAAAGGAATGCAGGCCCAGTTCCGTACACTTCTAGCCAGAATGCCAAGCCCACCGAACATATGCCCATGGATGTACTCCGGCTTTGCAGAGTTTTCAGATTCCTGGAACAGCTTTTTCACTTCCGGCATACGGCGCCCTTCCTTTGACTGTTTTACCCCGTCGCCCACAAGGACGTGGTAGTCCCTCTCCCTGTAAAGGGGAGCATACAGCCTGACAGCGGAGAACCAACGTTTATGGATTCCCTCCAACGACCAGGAGGATGCCCTGAAAAAATGCAGCAGGGAATCGTAACAGCCCGGGTTAAGTGCAAGGTCACGTATGACAGATGTGACACCAAGTTTATCTGAACGGAGCATAAGCCCTATGGTAATGGTTACAAACCAGTTGAACGCCGCTTTGCGTGAAAAACAGGATTCAAAGTAGCACAAAACATTTTCAATAAAATTCAGCATGATTGTATGGTCAACCACCGAAATGTATGGTAAACTCATACATGGAATAACCCTTTCAGTGGTTCGTATCTTTCATAAGTGTGGGAACTTAAGGATACCACAAAGCCATGTGAAAGGGTTATTCTTTTTATTAAAAACTTTCAACTCTCAAGTAATGAATTAAGGGCTGCAAATCAGGAAGGGATTGACTTGTATCTGCTGAATGAACAAAACATGAATATTAAAGATTATACAGATGGTGGCAGACTTTCGGAAGAAGATGCTTATAAAAAGTATGTTGAAGAAAATTTTGGAGCAAATAAGAAAAACTCAGAAGAGGTCGTGGAAGAAGACTGCTAGACGATGAATTATGTATATTTTACTATGGGCAAAAAATGTAATCAACAAAATGGAGGTTGAATAATATGGTTAAGGAATTCGATTTTTCGGCATTTGAGACTACTGAAAAAGATATAAGGATTGAAAACCAAAAGATTGAAAATTGTAGCATTACCGGAATTCAGTGTAAAAACTTTGATTTTAAAGGGTGCCAGTTTCATAATGTAATTTTTGATAGTGTATTCAAAGGCAATAAGGGGCAGAGTCTGAATATTGAAGAATGTGAATTTAAAAATTGTAAGTTTTCTGACAAATTTGGAGGCTTTAGTGTATTTCTGACAGCATTCAACAATGTATTCTTCGAATGTCAATTTGAAAATATAGTGTATCATGGCTATATGGAACAGTCAGAAGTGCAGGATATTAAGTTTATCAACTGTACTTTTAAAGATATTGTATTGCTGGGTGATTTATCATTAAGTGGGATGGAGATAAGCGGGGGAAGCATAAAAAAGTGCTATTATGAGGGGCATATTATATATGAAAATCCTATTACGGATTTTGTAATGGAGGACGTAGTTATTAGAGGCAACTTTACAGATAACATTTTAAAAAATGTATCTTTTAGAAATGTAATGGTTGTAGGCATTGATTCAGGAAACGTGTTTATTGACTGTACAGATTGTTACAAATTTATATATGACAGGAATTAGTTAAAAATTCAGGAAATTAGGAATTGATTTTAGGTGGGTTTGGTGCATGGTGGATATGCATATAACCATATGCGGTTATATGAATGGTTATATACAGCGGTCACTAAAGTAGTATAATAAATCCAGAACCATACGGTTCACGCCAATCCTACGAATGGCTGGATGAGATAAAAGACCGGGAAGGTATCTCCTTCAACCATGCCATCCATCCGGCAGTGCGTCAAGGACTGCATGGAGCAAGACTGGCAGGATGGGACAGAGCTTGCCGATAGCAGGGGCTGATGGCAAGTAGAGAAGAAATCCTTGCAGGCATCTGTGACGACAACAACGATGATCTGGATAGGATAGAGGAGGCGCTTCAAAAGGGACTTGTAAGCTTAGGGTCTCCAGTAAGGATGCGTTGCGCCAGGTTCCTGGATGGGGAAACTTTCTATGCTGCCAACAGAGAGAGTTCTAACTGCTGTTCTAGACATAGAGATGCTGGGGCTGGATGGCTTTGCACTGGCGGAACGGCTCTGCCTGGACCGTCCGCAGACGCGCCTGGTCTTCGTGTCCAGGCACGAGAGCCTTGTGTACGATGCGCCGGAGTACATGCCGCTCTGGTTCATGCGGAAGAGCAGCCTGGAGAGGGACATGTACAAGGCGCTGAGGCAGTACTTCCGGGTCACGGCATCCACAAGAGTCACCTACCGGCTGAAGGATGGCTTCAGTTTCCGGGACGTCCCGGTGAGGGACATCCTGTATGTGGAATGCAGTGGGCGCCGCATCTCCATCTGCCGGACTGACGGAGGGCGGTTGGAGATGTACGGGAGCCTGAAAGCGATGGAAGGGGAGCTGACAGGATGCCATTTCCTCAGGATACACAAGAACTATCTGGTGAACCAGGAATACATAAAAGAAGTTCTGATTCCAGGTTGCATATGTGGTCTTCATAATGACGAAAATGAAACGTTAAATATATTTTCTTCAAAGACAAAATGCAAGACTATATAAAGAATGCAATCTTAAAGAAGTCTATTGGTATGACACCCGAAGGAAGTGAACAAATTCACTATGATGATGGAACGAATATAGCGGATGAACAGCAAAAGATATATGTATTTCATCAGAGTACAGAGAAAGCACAGAGAAGATGCAGATTTGCGGAGGGATAAAATAATGCGGATACGAAAAGGACTGTTTCTCATTTTCTGCTTTTGGGCAGCAGCCCTCATACGGACAGAGGCGGCTGCACCGGAGATTTCTTTCTTCGAAAACGGAGACGTGGCAGGCTTTATCGGTGATAGTATTACACATGTAACATACAGTTCATTAAGCTATGTGGAGATGTTGGACCAGTATTATCTAAGCGCGTTTCCGGAGCGGTCGGTGGAATTCCGGAATCTGGGGACAGATGGATTTAAAGTCTGTGATATACTGAATATTTATGATCAGGACCCTGCCTTTCAGGGAATCAGTAAAGCCGTAATCATGTTGGGAACGAATGAGGCCATTCTGGGGATTTCCACGGAAGAGTATATAGGCAATATGGAAGAACTGGTGAGGCGGCTGAAGGAGGACGGACTGGAAGGGGCGGATATCCTGATACTTTCGCCACCGCTCTGTGATCAGGACAGGGCAGGGAATTATGATAAAAACGGAAACCGTCGCTGGCATTTTGAGGACAGGATACTTGCGTATATGGAAGTGCTGGAAAGCGCGGCGGCAGAATGGGGCGTATGTTATCTGGACATACATACGCCAATGGCGGAGCTGACCGCAAAACTGCAGCAGGCGGACGCCGGTAATTCGCTGACGAGAGACAGCATCCATCCCAGCGCCGCAGGGCAGCGGCTTCTGGCCTACTACATTCTGCAGGCCCAGGGAGCGGAGGATGGCTCTTTGTCGACAATTCTCCTGCCAGAGGAAGAGAGTGCGCAGAGCGTTGGGGGAGAGGTGACAGATTTTTACCGGGGAGCGAAAGGGATGCGCTGGAGTTGGAGGCCGGAGACATTGTTGCTGGCTGTTACGGAGGATATAACGGAATTCCGTGAACTGATTGACGGGACAGGCATGTTGTACGGAAACGTACTGCAAGTTGAGGGGCTTCCCGGGGATATTTCTTATACCCTGCGAATGTCAGAGAAGGAATTGGGTGACTTTACTGGTAAGGAACTGGCTGAAGGCGTTGACCTGAGCTCGCTGGAAGAACATCCCCAGCAGGTGCTGGCTGAACAGTTGGCCGCTCTCAACCGGAAACGTCATCAGGAAGCCGCAGCATACCGTAAGATGTGGATTGAAGTCATGATGCAGCGGGCAAGCTATACAGGGGACGAAATTCAGGCAGCTTACAGTAAGTGGCGGACGGCTGATGAACAGCTGCGGGAGGAAATACGGACTCTGACGCAGGAGATGGCGGGGGTAGTTTATCCCATGACGATTCTGGAAGAAGGATATACCGCGGAGGAACTGGAACAGGAGGCCCGGGAGGCAGAGGAAGCCAGGAAAGCCGCTGAGGAACAGGCCAGGCTGGAAGCGGAAGAAGCAGCAAAAAAAGCTGCTGAGGAGCAGGCCGGAATAGAAGCCGAACAGGCCAGGGTCAGAGCGGAAGAGCAGGCCAGGAGAGAGGCAGAGGAAAGAGAAGCGCTGGAGTTTGCCAGACTGGAAGCGGAGCAGGCACAGAAGGCTGAGCTCATGCGGAAGCGGCTTCTGGTTTCAGGAGCATGTCTGGGCTGTGCGTTGACGGTGGCGGTTATTGTATGGATTCGGAAGAAAAGAAAGGGATGAACTTATGGCAATAAATGAAAATGCACAGTACAGGAGGTTTTTATGACAGATAATGCTCATATCCCGGAGGGGAAACAGCCGGATGTAAATTGCGGCCGCTTTGAACTGCATTCTCTGGCAGGAGAATGGCAGGCGGATATCGGGGACGGACAGAAATATGTGATGACTCTGCCGGGCACTCTGGACGAGTACGGCATCGGAGGGATTGATAAGGGAAGCAATCAATGGCACCCGGAGAGCGCGCTGGGCAATCAGGGCAAAGAATGGACAGATGGACATGTCATACGGACCCGTTTTACCAGAAAGCATACCTTTGAAGGGGAGGCGAAGCTGACGCGCAGGGTATCATTTGAAGTGCCCCGGGGAAAGAGGGTGTTTCTGGAAGCGGAGCGGGCGAGAGTGCTGAAATTGCTGGTGGACGGTTTGGAGATTCCCGATTTCAGGGAGCCTTCCATCAGTACACCCCATGTATTTGAACTGACAGATTACTGGAAGGGCAGTCATGAGATTACCTTATTGTCAGACAACAGTTATCCGGGGCTGCCGCGCAAGGACATTGTGGATTCTTCCGCTGCCACGGATGAAACACAGACAAACTGGAACGGTGTGCTGGGGTATCTGCGGCTGAGGGTGGAGGAGCCGGTATTTGTGGAGGCGGTCAGGGTGTACCCTTCCGGAAATGAGCTGACAGTGAAGGTGAGTATCTGTGCGGAACGCTTCTGGGAAGGAAAGCTGATGGTATCCGCTCCCCAATCTGTTTCGGCAGAGTTGTCTGGAGAAGCAGGAATAACCGAATATACGCTGGAAAAACTCCTTCTTGCTGAAGATGCGGCACGTTGGGACGAGTACGAGGGGAACCTGCACAGCCTGAACGTCCGGCTGGAAGGACATGCGGAAGGGGAAACCAGATTCCGCTCCGAGAAGGAAGTAAGCTTCGGCATAAGGGACTTTTGCTCCGACCAAAACGGCCGCCTTGCCTTAAACGGCAGAACAATCTTCCTTCGAAGCGAGGCAAACTGCGCCGTATTTCCGGAGACCGGGTATTGTCCCATGACAGTAGACGAATGGGTGCAAATTCTTGAAATTTATAAATCTTACGGTGTCAACTGTATGCGCTTCCATTCCCATTGCCCGCCGGAAGCCGCCTTTACCGCCGCGGACAGGATGGGAATGCTGATGGAGCCGGAACTTTCCCACTGGAATGCCGGGAGTGCCTTTGAGTCTGATGAAAGCTGCCGATATTATCGGACAGAGCTTGTGGAAATCCTGCGGATGCTGGCAAATCATCCTTCCTTTGTCATGCTGACCTTCGGAAACGAGCTTCATTCATCGGAAAAAGGACATGCCAGAATGTCGGAATTGCTGAAAATTGCCCATGAGACAGATACTACAAGATTGTATGCAAACGGCTCCAATGTACATTACGGAGACTGGGGCTGCGATGCGGACAGTGATTTCTATACATCCACCCGTTATTATGGCTGGCAGTTGCGAGGAACCAACGCAAACATGACGGGATATCTCAATCAGCAGTATCCAAATGCAATGACCGATTACAGTGAATCCATGGAGAAACTGCGGGAAAGTTACGGGAAGCCTGTATTCAGCTTTGAAGTGGGACAGTTTGAGGTACTGCCGGACTTTAAAGAACTGGAAGACTTCCATGGAATTTCAGATCCCGCCAATTTAAGATGGATTCGGGAGAAGGTACAGGAAAAAGGCCTGGAGCGGGTATGGGAAAAATACGTGGAAGCCACAGGGGAACTGTCCAGAATCTGTTATCGGGAGGAAGTGGAGGCGGCAATGCGCACGGAAAAACTGTCAGGCATCTCCCTGCTGGGCCTGCAGGATTTCCCGGGACAGGGAACGGCGTTGGTGGGAATGCTGAATTCCCATTTGAAGCCCAAGCCCTATGACTTTGCGAAACCTGAAAGATTCCGGACGTTTTTTGCGCAGAGGCTGCCGTTGGCGCTTCTGGAAAAATACACTTATGAAAACACGGAAACGCTGGAAGTTCAGGTAAAGGTTGCGAACTTCGGGAAGGGGGCGTTGGAAGGAGAACTGCGCTGCCGGCTGCAGGGGCAGGATTTCGTTCAGGAGATTCTGGGAGAGAAGGTCAGCTGTCCGGAAGGTTCGTATACGGCCGCAGGTAAGATTGCCATTCCTTTGGCAGCAGTGAAAAAGCCTGCGCGCCTGGAACTGACGGTGTCTGTGGGGACTGCCTCAAACAGCTATCCGGTCTGGGTTTATCCCCCTGTGAGGCCAGTGTGCCCGGACAGCGTATATGAGACGGCACGGCTTGACGAAAAAGCGTACAAAGCTCTGGAAGCCGGGAAAAAGGTATATCTGACGCCGCCTTCCGTCAGGGAGGCGCTTCCGAACTCTGTTCAGGCGCAGTTTTCCACGGATTTCTGGTCAGTGGGAACCTTTGCCTCCCAGGAGGGCGCCATGGGCCAGCTGATTAACGCGGCACATCCGCTTTTCCGGGATTTCCCGACAGAGTTTCACACCAACTGGCAGTGGTGGCCCATGGCAACTCAAAGGGCGGTGATTCTGCCGAAGCAGTATGAGGCCATTGTGGCGGTAATGGACAGCTATGCCTATCTGCGCCCCATGGCACAGCTGATGGAGTGCCGGTGCGGCAACGGGAAACTGCTGTTTTCTTCCATGGGGCTGCAGGATTTGCAGATGTATCCGGAAGCCCGGGCGCTGCTGGACGCTGTCTATCGCTACATGGACTCGGAAGAATTCGCGCCGGAGCAGGAGATTGGCCTGGATGTATGGGAGAAACTGGTCTGATTTTTCAAAAAAACCTTTTACAAATAGGAATTTTATGATATACTACATAAAGTTTCTTAATATATACGGCGGATGCTCATAAACAGTGCGTTTCGCCGTTCAGAGGAATTTTAATGAAAATAAGGAGGCTTTTGAGTATGAAGCACATTAAGACTTTGACCACCAGAAACCTGAAGGAATCCATGAAGAAGGGCGGCTGCGGCGAGTGCCAGACCTCTTGCCAGTCTGCCTGCAAGACTTCCTGTACAGTCGGAAATCAGAGCTGCGAGAAAGTGAAATAATTACATAGGCAAAAACGCAGGACCAGGACAAGCAGCGGATCCATTCGCTGCTTGAATTTTGTGGGTATGCTTTTTTGCCGGGCATTCAGACTATAGGAAGCAGGTGCAGCTTCCCATAGTTGAATGCGGCGCAAAGAAACACGCCTTTTATCGGAAGCGAAGAGACTGCTTCCGATAAGACAGATTATGTTCTGAAAGCTATCAGAGATTATAACAGTCCGGGCAGGCGCAGGGATTGTTATGAGAAAGTTACGTTCTGACGTTCAGAAAGGGACATTTAAGTGATACATCAATATAAAAGCAACGGATACAACATAGTAATGGACGTGAACAGCGGCTCCATCCATGTGGTGGATGATGTAGTGTATGATATTATCCCTCTGGTGGAGGAACTGACCGGCGAGGGTGTGAAAGACTTCGACGCTGTCAAGGAGGCATTGACAGGCCGGGCCGACCTTTCTTATTCGGAAGAGATTCTGTCGGAAGCACTGGGGGAGGTGCTGGAGTTGGAAGCGGCCGGGCAGTTGTTTGCCCCCGATATCTACGAGAATTATGTCTACGACTTTAAGAAGCGGCAGACAGTGGTAAAGGCACTGTGCTTTCACATAGCCCATGACTGTAACCTTGCCTGCAAATACTGCTTTGCGGAAGAAGGGGAATATCACGGGCGTCGTGCTCTGATGAGCCTGGAAGTGGGGAAAAAGGCGTTGGACTTTCTGGTGGCAAATTCGGGCAACCGGATCAATCTGGAGGTGGACTTCTTCGGAGGAGAGCCTCTGATGAACTGGCAGGTGGTAAAGGAGCTGGTGGCGTACGGCAGGAGTCTGGAAGAGCCGAACAACAAGAAGTTCCGCTTTACGCTGACCACCAACGGCGTGCTGCTGAACGACGAGATCCTGGAATTTGCCAATCGAGAGATGGCGAACATTGTCCTGAGCATTGACGGTCGTAAGGAAATCCATGATAAAATGCGTCCTTTCCGCGGCGGCCAGGGAAGCTATGACCTGATCGTGCCGAAATTTCAGAAGGTGGCGGAGAGCAGAGGACAGGAGAGATATTATGTCCGCGGCACCTTTACGCACAATAATCTGGACTTTTCCAAAGATGTGCTGCATCTGGCGGATCTGGGCTTTGAGCAGATATCCGTGGAGCCGGTGGTGGCAGGGCCGGAGGACGATTATGCCATCACGGAAGCGGACCTTCCTGTGCTGATGGAGGAATACGACACACTGGCCAGGGAGATGGTGAAACGAAGAAAAGAGGGAAAAGCATTCAACTTTTTCCATTTTATGATAGATTTGGAAGGCGGCCCCTGTGTGGCAAAACGTCTTTCAGGCTGCGGTTCCGGGACAGAATATCTGGCCGTGACTCCCTGGGGTGACCTGTATCCATGCCACCAGTTTGTGGGAAATGAGAAGTTCCTCATGGGTAATGTGGAGGAAGGCATCCTCAGAACCGATATCCGGGACGAGTTCAAATGCTGCAATGTCTATGCAAAAGAAAAATGTCGGAAATGCTTTGCAAAATTCTACTGCAGCGGCGGCTGTGCGGCCAACGCCTACAATTTCCATGGCAATATCAACGATGCCTATGACGTGGGCTGCGAACTGGAGCGAAAACGCGTGGAATGCGCCATCATGCTGAAGGTGGCGGAGGCGGAATTATAAAGTCGGTAACTGCCCGTATCTGTTCTGCCTGTGCCTGCCTATCCAGGTATTGGGAGGTGCAGATACGGAACTCATAATTAAGAAAGGACGAATGACCATGAAAAAGAACAAAGCAATCGTAGTGCTGCTTTGTATCCTTCTGATTCTGGCAGGTGTCACTTATGTTGACATTTTCGGGGTGAATCCGGAGGGCGACGGCAGCGCTTCGGATATCAACCTGGGCCTGGACCTGGCAGGAGGCGTCAGCATTACGTATCAGGTGGTGGGAGATGAAACGCCCAGTTCCACCGACATGAGCGACACCATCGCCAAGCTTCAGAAACGTGTGGAAGGCTACAGCACGGAAGCAATTGTGTATCAGGAAGGCTCCGACAGAATTAACATCGAGATTCCCGGAGTCAGTGATGCCAATGCAATCCTTCAGGAGCTGGGCAGGCCCGGCACACTGTATTTTATTTCCCAGACAGACCCGGACGGCAATCTGAACTACAGCCAGCAGACGGTTCAGAACGCAGACGGCACCTACGGAGTCGGGTATGTCCTGACGAAATCCATCGACGAGCTGCTGGAGAACGGTTCTATCCTGGTACAGGGTACGGATGTGAGCAATGCCCAGGCAGGCAGCGTACAGACACAGATGGGTTCCGAATTTGTGGTAAGCCTTACCATGACGGAAGAAGGTAAGGAGAAATTCCGGCAGGCGACTGAGAATGCCTACAGCAAGGGTGAGAGCCTTGCCATCTATTATGACGGAAATATTATCAGCGCACCCAGCGTGAATGTGGTGATTACGGACGGCAGCGCCCAGATTTCTCCCATGGAGTCCTATGAGAGGGCAGAGAACCTGGCATCCACTATCCGCATCGGCGGATTGAAGCTGGAGTTGGAGGAGCTCCATTCCAAGGTTGTGGGTGCGCAGCTTGGCGTGGAAGCCATTGATACCAGTCTGAAGGCAGGCGCTATCGGTCTGGCCATAGTGGTGGTATTTATGATCGTGATATACCTGATTCCCGGAGTGGCTTCCGCCATTGCTTTGCTGGCTTATGTGGCGTTGGTAATCCTTCTGCTGAATGGCTTTGACATGACTCTGACGCTGTCCGGTGTGGCCGGTATTATTCTGTCCATCGGTATGGCAGTTGACGCAAACGTGATTATTTTTGCACGTATCCGCGAAGAGCTTGCCACCGGCAAGACTGTCCGCAACGCGATTAAGATTGGTTTTGACAGGGCATTGTCCGCCATTATTGACGGTAACATCACCACCCTGATTGCGGCAGGTGTGTTGCTTCTGTTAGGACCTGGTACTGTAAAGGGCTTTGCACAGACGCTGGCACTCGGTATTGTGCTTTCCATGTTTACGGCACTGGTAGTGACCAGATATCTGCTTTATGCTTTTTATGCACTGGGGCTGAAGAGAGAAAAACTCTACGGTGTGGGCAAAGAGCATAAAGTACTGAATATTCTTTCGAAAAAGGGTATATTTTTCGGTATTTCCGTTGCAGTGATTGCGGCAGGATTTGTGGTGATGGGCGTAAATAAAGCTGGTTCCGGAGACGCGTTGAATTACAGCCTGGAGTTCAAGGGCGGTACCGCTACCACAGTTACTTTCCAGGAAGCCATGACTCTGGAAAAAGCTACTGCGGATGTGGTTCCCCGTATTGAAGAGATTACAGGCAGTTCCGTTCAGGTTCAGACGGTGCAGGATTCCAATGAGGTTATCTTTAAGACCAATTCCCTCAGCGTTGAGCAGAGGACGGCTTTGAACCAGATGTTTGTGGATAATTTCGGTGTGGATGAGAAGCTGATTACTTCCGAGACTATCAGTTCTACCATCAGTGACGAGATGAAATCGGATACTATCATTGCAGTGCTGGTTGCCATTGTCTGCATGCTGGTTTATATCCGCATCCGTTTCAGTGATATCCGGTTCGGTGTCAGCAGCATCATCGCGCTGCTTCACGATGTGTTGGTGGTGCTTGCATTCTATGCAGTGGCAAGGGTATCCGTGAGCAACACCTTTGTGGCGTGTATGCTGACTATTGTCGGTTATTCCATCAATGCCACCATCGTTATCTTTGACCGTATCCGCGAGAATATGGCAGGGATGACCCACAAGGATGACCTGAAGGAGATTGTGAACAAGAGTATTACACAGACCATGTCGAGAAGTATTTTTACTTCCCTGACTACCTTCATCATGGTAGCTGTGCTGTATATCCTGGGTGTTACCAGCATCCGTGATTTCGCGCTGCCTCTGATGGTAGGCATCATCTGCGGTGCATACTCCTCCATCTGTCTGGCGGGCAGCCTGTGGTATATCTTCCGCATTAAATTTGCGCCGAAGAAAAAAGAGAATTAAGAGAAGACAGCAAAATAGAATTGTAAAGGGGCTGTCGGGAAATAGCATTCAAATACAATATATCGTGGTGTTTTTCAAGGTATCACGATATGTATTGTAGGAACGCGATTGTTTCCCGGCAGCCTTTTTACATGGAAAGAGTTCAGGCGGTAATCCGGAGAAAATATTTTCTGCTGGTATGTCTGTTTACAAAGTAGACAGAATGTGGTATTATATGTTTACGATGTAGACAATGCTGCATAACTATAGTAAATCACATTAGTTCTTGCGCCAGTTTGCCTGGAAAACGTATACTCCACGATATCCGCAAAGTATCCGGATACAGTAAGAAATGTCATTTACGATATGATGCTGTGCTCGTGAGCTTATGCAGCTGCGTTTTCCGTGCCATGTTGCGGAAATGTTTACTTGTGCTACATTTATGTTGGCATGTGTTTTTCATGGTAAGTATAAAACAGGAAACTATAAAACAGGAAACTATACAGAGATATTGACTTTGAATGACAGGGGGCATGTTTATGAAAGCGTTAAGTGAAGCAGAATGGAATATAATGGAAAGCCTTTGGGAGTATTCACCCAAAGTAGGAAGCCAGATTACGGCGGATATGGTGACGAGGACGGGATGGAGCAGAAGCACCACGCTGACCATGCTGAAGCGGATGAGCGAGAAGGGGCTGATCGCCTGTGAAGATAATGGCCGGATGCGGACATAAATTCCGCTGATTGAGCGTGAGGATGCTGTAAAGAAAGAGACAGAGAGCTTTCTGAAGAGGGTATACCACGGCAGCATCAGCATGCTGGTAAGCGGTTTCGTGGAAAGGCAGAGACTGAGCCAGGAGGAACTGGCGGAGCTTAGGGAGATTTTAGACAGGGCAGAGGAAGAGCGGTATGAGTGAATGGATTATAACTTCAAGCATATTGATACTGATGATTATCGGGATACGTGCCTGTTTTAAAAACAAGATCGCTCTGCGGGCGAGATATGCATTGTGGCTTGTGGTGGCTCTGCGGCTGTTGGTTCCGCTGTCTTTTTCGGAGAGTAGCTTCAGTGTGTTGAATTTACTTGATTGGGAGGAAGATGCGAAAGGTCAGGCCGGAATGGCGGCGGAGTCGGAAGATGCGGAACGGCAGGCCGGAATGGCGGCGGAGTCGGAAGATGCGGAACGGCAGGTCGGAATGGCGGCGGAGTCGGAAGACGCGGAATGGCAGGTCGGAATGGCGTCAGAGGCGGAGGCACTGGGAGAACGCGGAAACATTACGATCGGAGGGAAATTGCATGAGGAATTTCCCGGGGAAGAAGCCGGCAGGGTAAATGTGCAGAACAATGATATGGCATCCGATACTGCCGGAGCTGAAACGGATAATCATTACGGAGCAGAGGGGATGGGCACAGCATCTTCTGCTGTTATGCCTGAGGCAGACAGCCTCTCCGATATACGGAAAGAGGATGGGAGTACAGGTGGTCTGCACTTTAGCTGGAAAACGGTATTATTCTGTGTCTGGGGAGTGAGCGTTGCCGCCGTTGCCGGCATCGTGCTGTCGATCAATCAGAATTACCGCAGGCGAATATACGGCTCCCGCACCAGGTACAGGTCGAGAGTAAGGAGCAGGCTGCCGGTGTATATTACTTCGGAAGTGCTCACGCCATGCATGTTTGGTTTTCTTCATCCGGCAGTGTACCTGACACCGGGAATAGAAGGAGACGATAAAGCACTCAGATATGTGCTGTACCATGAGAATACTCATTACAGGCACAGAGACAATCTATGGGCGCTGGTACGGGTGGCCTGTGTATGCCTGCACTGGTACAATCCTCTGGTGTGGCTGGCAGCGGAGCTGTCCCGGCAGGACTGTGAGCTGGCATGTGACGAGACGACGTTGAAACTGTTGGACGAGGAAGAGCGGATTGATTATGGGAGGACTTTGCTTGACTTCAGCGTACAAAGCGACGCGCTGCCCGGCGGGTTGCAGCTGTCTACCGCTGTAGCCGGCGGAAAGAAGCAGATAAAGGAAAGACTGATGATGATTGTAAGCCGTCCCAGGAGACCATTCGGTGCGCTGGCAATGACAATGGCGCTTGTTTTGCTGGTTTCGGCTTTTACCTTTACGGGTAAGGTGAACGGGCAGGAATCCGGGAAGGCGTCGGCAGAGGCAGAATCGGAGAGCGCATTTTCAGACGATGAGGCAGTTTACAGGAATGGAGATATGTCAGATGGCAGCGTTGGTATCGCGCAGGGCAGTGTCAGCAACACATCCATTGTTCCGGTGGATCTGAAGGATGGAAAGGATTATACACTGAAAATTGTATGGGAGGATGAAAAAGACGGCGAAGAATATCAGATCGAACGAGTGGAATTAAACTGGATTCATGATAAAACAGAGGAGACGGTGCAGTCTATAAGCCTGGATGACGTAAGGGTTCTATATACCATTCCTTTACAGGACATCAGAGAAAATAACGGGCAAATGTGGTCTTATGCGCCGGAAAAGACGGCCCTGTACGCGAAAGCTTTATGCACTGCGGAAGATTTGCCGAACTATACTGCGGGGACTTTCCTGGATGAGGGAGGCAGGGGGGCTCTGGCGGGATTGTGTGACGGCGGCCTTGTGGTGGAGGATCTGAATTTTGACGGCTATCAGGATTTTTGTCTCCGGGGCAGAGGAGACGGGGAAAATATTCCGTATTATTGCTATCTGTGGTATCCGGAAGAAAGGCAGTTTGTACCCGGCTATATGGTACCCAATCTTCGCGCGGACAGTGAAGAGAAGCTGATCGTGAGCACCACCACGGACGGAGAAAATGTATATTCGACAAAATATTATCGATTTGATGAGAATAATACATTGCATATGATCCGTTATGTGGAGAAGAATACGGCTCAGGATGCATTTTTGCCGGATTTGGATTTGACGTACTGTGAGACCAGTTATTCTTTGCCGGCGGTGGATGAATGGGATTATGGCACCCGTTATGGGGGAGCGCTGACGGAACGATTTGTCAACCTGGCAAAACAGGCGCTGACGGAGCTTTATGAGTGGAGCGGCACGAAGCTGGAGACGGTGTGTTTTACGGTAATGGATGGCGGTGAAGTGGTTTTTGGAAATACTCCGAAGGATATCAGTGCTTCCAGGGTTTTTTATTACAGATGTTATGGGGAGCAGGCAGGCTTTGAAAACTGGATCAGGAGCATGACGCTGGCTACGGAGCGGGTGGTGTGGTTTTCGCCGGTGACTCAGTGGAATGTCCCGGAGAATCTGGCGCATATGACGAACGAGGAAGTCGTGTTATGGTATTTTGCGCGTTCTGCATTGACGGAGGGCGAGACCGCAGAGATTATTGAAGAGACCTATGAAAATACCTATGTTATCAGGACAGCGGCCGGAAACTATTATGAGATGGAAATACATCCTGTAACCAGGGAAATCAGCAATATTTACGGGCCATACGACGATTTTCCGAACCATTGACGGGATATATCTGTATCTGTCTTGCGGCATTTATATGTCTGAGCATATACGCTCTCATGTTATACCTTTGTGTTGATGTTTCATATACAGTATAAAAGCGGGCAATTTATACCCACAAACGCAAATAATTGCCGCATGCAAAGTATAATGAGTGAACGCATCGGCAATCCAGAGCTGAAAGCGGCAATTAAACGCGTTCACGAGTATAACAAATATATTGTGTTGCGGCAGAAGACAGCTGTGAACAGATTGAACCGTGGCGTGAAATATGTACGGAAGCCGGATATTTTGCAGGTTTGCAGGCAGGAGAAGCGAATGAAAAAGAATCTGAGTAAACTCGGGATTTTGTGTGTTGCTGTGACTATGGTATGTACGGAAGCCGGATATTTTGCAGGCAGGAGAGGTGAATGAAAACGAATTTGAGTAAAATCGGGATATTGTGCATTGCTGTGACTGTGTTGGGAGGGTGCGGTAAAGAAAGCGGGACGGGCCTTGAGGACATGCAGATTCCCATAGTGCCAGGAGGGGAAGACGAAGACTGGAATGGCGCTTCGGGAAGTCATCAGGCGGATGACAGTCAGCCGGAAGTTGGTGATATATCAAGTGAGGACGGACAAAGCACAGATCCTGAGAGGGCAGCTGCCCTTGAAGCATATATTACCATTCTGGAAGATATTTTCTTTGAGCAGAAGTTTCCGGGGGACCAGGATTACGGTTATCAGCCGACTCAGGAGTATGATGTGGCGACGAACCAGTTTGCAGTATATGATATCGACGGAGACGGGAAAGAAGAACTGCTGATTACTTATTCAACGACCTATACAGCGGGTCAGGGGGAGCTTGTCTATGGCTTTGACAGTGCCGCAGGGACTGTCACGGAAGAGCTGCGGGCATATCCTCTGCTGACCTATTACGACAATGGCGTAGTGGAAGAGAAGATGTCACACAACCATGGCATGGCTCCTGACGGAGACTTCTGGCCGTATATTTTATATCAATATAATGTGCAAACGGATCAATATACAGTGATTGCGTCCGTAGATGCCTGGAGCAGAACGTACAGGGAGGAAGATTATGACGGAAATCCGTTCCCGGAGGAGGTGGATGCTGACGGGGATGGGGTGGTGTATTATACTATGGAAGGCGGGACATATGCTCTGGAAAATCCTTTAGACGGGGCAGAGTATCAGCTTTGGCGGGATTCTTATCTTGAAGGGGCGCAGCCGGTTAAGGTTCCTTATGTAAAGCTGACGCCGGATAATATCTATGCCTTGGGCACAGGAATATCCGGGGGCGGGCAAAGCGGCCCCTAAGCTCGAGGTTCAGGTTATCCTTCTGTGTAATTGAAAATATGAAAATTTGAGCAGCCTGTGCTGTGAAGTCAGGAGTATTTTGTATGCTATGTTGACTTTATGGCGGGGCTGTTTTTGGAGTTGTGGAACACAAAAAAGTTCGCCTTATGTGCAAGAAAGGCGAACCTTTTTTTATAACATTACTTATTCTATACCATTTATCCGTACATTGCAAGCGGAATTTTCTCTTTTGCATTTTTTGGCAAAATTGCTGTATTTGCTCGTTATTTCTTTATAAAGACACTACAAAATGCTGCTTTTTTGACTTTTTCATGACAAATTCACTTATTTTTTAAATGTAATTTAATTTGAAAGTATACTATAAAACAAATATTCTCTCAAAAAGTAATTTAGAAGATTCAGGACAGTCACACGATTGTCTTCAAATAGAGTTTTTATTGTCCGGAGTTCGCTTTTTTCTATTTATCTAAAAAATGTAACTTTCTGAAATGTACATTTTCTGTGTAATTCCAAACCAATATTTTGTATTTACATAATGTTTAAAACGTAATAACAATCTAAAAACGCGATTGTATTTAGATAATTCTGTAGCAAAAGGTTCGCCTTTCTTGCACATAAAACGAACTTTTTTGAATGGAAAAAATACATACCAATGCATATTTATGCTGTGCGGCCTGAAAAAATGCAGAAAACAGAACGGAGGTTCTAAATTGATAGATTACAAACCTTTCTGGGAGACGCTAAAACAGTCGGGGGAAACCACATATACTCTGGTCACAAGACACCGGGTTTCCGGTGCGACCATAGATAAGCTTAGGAAGAATAAGCCGGTGAACACTACTACATTGGATGGTCTGTGCGGCATATTTGAGTGTGCACTGCAGGACATCGTGCGGTATGTTCCGGACCGGAAGGAAAATGAGCCTGGCAAGAAGAATTGACAGGCTTCTTTTTGCAGGAAAAATTCAGGGACGAAAACAATACAAAGAACCTGGAAAAATCAGTAGCTTAAAAGGGAATATCCCAAATATGAAAAGAGTAGAAAAGAATGAAGCGGAAGCCCGGCAGAATTACATTCTGAAGAATGCGGCGATAGTGTTCCTTGCGGAAGTAATTGCCTTTGGGGTAGTAGCATGCGCAGTTAAAGAGAATCAACTCGCAGTTGAAGATGTATATTCGAAGCTGGCAAAACAGACCAACAGTACAGAGGTAGTATCAGAGTATGGAAAGGTTTCGGAAGAGGCAACACTGGAAGAAACTAAGAAGCCGGAAGAAAGACTGCCCATGACCATTTTAGAGGAAATGGGTGTGCCTATTCCTGCGAAGTCGGTTGATTTTGATAAACTGCGGACGACTAACGGGGATATCTATGCCTGGATTTTTATTCCGGATACGGAAATAGACTATCCTGTATTACAACATCCAGAGGATAATAGTTATTATCTGAATTATAACCTGGACGGAAGTAAGGGATATCCAGGATGTATATATACAGAAAATTACAATAATAAAAACTTTTCTGACCCTGATACAGTACTGTATGGCCACAATATGAAGGATGGCACTATGTTTGCCGGATTGCATAATTATGGAAACAGTGAATATATGGAGGCACATCCGTATGTATATATCTACACGGAGGAAGAGCTTCTGATATATGAAATTTTTGCAGCATATCAATTTAGTGATGAACATATCCTGTATGCCCATGACGGGTTTGAGGATATGAAAGTGCTTGAGGAATACATAGAAGAGATTTTAAGTACGGCTTCCCGAAACGGCATATTGAAGGAGGAAACAGAAGTCACAGCGAACAGTTGTATTTTGACTTTATCTACCTGTATCGCAGGCAAACCGGATAATCGGTTTCTTGTACAGGGGGTATTGCTGAACGGCACACAGGGCAGAAGATATCCGCAATGAGATTTTATTTTAAAGGGTGAAATTTTATCAGAAACAGTTTTTATAACATGAAGGGAACAATAAGGACAGAGATAAAAGTATGATATATGAAAAGAAAAAAACGGCAGTTGGAGCAGGCCGCAGGCTGAAATATTTGGGCAGGACATTGGTGGTACTACAGATAATTGCGGTACTGATAGTCAGTGTCAGGATGGCCTTTATGAATATTTTGCCGGCAGGGTACATGATAGCATGTATTATTGCCATGTTGACTGTTTGTGCGTTGCTCTGGTTGGCGACAGGGAAGAAAGTTTTTACGCTGGTGGTGATAATTGTATCTTTACTGATGATTTGTTTGTTGTTTCATGCGTTTGCTGCGATGAACAGGCTTGATGATACTTTGAAAAGGGTTTCATCAGAAGATGGACAGGAAACCGTGCAGATGGCAGTGATCACATTGGCAGATGCTTCGGCAAATGAGTTAACTGATTGCGGAGGAAGTAAGATAGGCTGTATCAGGAATGATATAACTGTTCCGGGTGTAAAAAAGGTCATTGATGATGCGAATGCATTTCCGGCAGTGTACACGGAATACGATGATGTACTGACACTTGCGGAGGCTTTGCTGAATGGAATGGAGAATGTAATTATTTTAAACAGAGAATATATTGATATGATATCTGAGCAGGACAATTATACCGGATTCTCAGAGAAAGTAAAAATACTGTATGTACTTGAGGTGAATGTCCCGGTGTCCGGAGCGGAGACGAAATCAGGTGGGAAAGCTGAGACAGAGCCTGGTATGAAGGGAGACGGCCAGGAAAGTTATATGCTTTCTTCCGACGAAAAAACGATTGTTATATATGTAAGCGGTATTGATACATTTGGTAGCATAAACGTGAAGAGCAGGAGCGATGTTAATATTCTTATAGCTCTGAATATGGAAACAGGACAGATGCAGCTTATTAATACGCCGAGAGATTATTATGTGATACTTCCGGGCAAAGGTGCAGATAAGCTTACCCACGGGGGACTTTATGGGGTGGAATGCTCAAAGGAGGTTCTCGAAAATCTGTATGGAATTACCATAGACTATTATCTCCGGATAAATTTCAGTGGGTTTGAGGACATAATTGATTTGATGGGCGGAATAGATGTTTTTTCGGCATATGATTTTACAGTTGAGCCTATCAGGCATTATACCGTGGGATATAATCATTTGTCCGGAATTGAGGCACTGGCATTTGCGAGAGAAAGATATTCCTTTGCGGAGGGGGATGTGCAGAGAGGAACGAATCAGATGGAGGTAATTAAGGCAGTTATCTCTAAGGCGGCATCTGCTGATATACTTGTAAACTATCAGGAATTGTTGGAGGAGGTTTCAGAATGCTTTCAGACCGATATGCCACCGGAAGTAATTTATGATCTGGTGAGATATCAGCTGTCCAACAATGTGACATGGAAGATTGACAGCTTTACAGTAAGAGGTACTGGCAGTCATGAGACTACATATTCGATACCTGGTACTACGTCATATGTAATGCTTCCAGATAATGATGATGTGGCTGAAGCAAGGAGACTGATAGAGAATGTGATGGCTGGAGATATGTTGCCGACAGATAAGGCGGGGAATTAGCAATGGGCGTTGAGAGAAAGGTGTTGTTTGTAGCTACAGTAGGCGGGTTTGTTACGCAGTTTGAAATGAGTAATGTCTCTTTGCTGCAGGAGATGGGATATGAAGTGCACTCTGCTGCGAACTTCAGGGAACCGGTGTACAGTGTGAAGGAGAAGGAACTGATAGACAGGGGTGTAATTTTGCATCAGGTAGATATCGAGAAATCTCCTTATATGTGGAAGCAAAATCGACAGGCACTGGAGCAATTGTGCAAAATTATAAAAGACGAGAAAATAAGTCTGCTGCACTGTCATACCCCGGTGGGGGGACTGTTGGGAAGACTGGCGGGAATTTTGTGCAGAGAAGAAAAGCCGCAGGTGATATATACGGCTCATGGTTTTCATTTTTACAAGGGAGCTCCATTGATGAACTGGCTGTTTTACTACAGTGTAGAAAGAATCCTTGCCCATCACACAGATGCATTGGTAACAATAAATGAGGAAGACTACAGGAGAGCCGGGAGGTTTCGGCTGCGTAAGGGAGGGTGCGTTTACAAAATTCCGGGAGAAGGATTACATAGGGAAGCATTTCAGCCAGTTACCGAGAACAGAAAAAAAGAATTGCGCCAGCAACTGGGATTAGATGAAAATGTTTTTTTCTTTCTATCAGTTGGGGAGCTCAGTGGGAACAAAAACCACAGGGAAATCATTCGGCTGATGCCGGATATAAAGAAAAGACTCAGTGACAGAAAAATTTTGTATGGAATCTGCGGTGATGGCTTCTATAGGGAGGAACTGACAGAGCTTGTAGACAAAATGGAACTTCAGGAGTCTGTGAAGTTTTATGGGTACCAGTCAAATATTGCGGATTATCTGGCATGTGCGGACTGTTTCGTATTTCCGTCAGTCAGAGAGGGACTGGGTATGGCTGCGTTAGAAGCCATGTCCATGGGAATCCCGGTGATTGCGTCTGATAATCGGGGAACCAGGGAATATATGAAAGATGGCTGTAATGGCTATGTATGTGACGTAAAGAATCCAAAAGATTTTGTGGATGCTTTTGAAAGAATCTGTCGAATGCAGCCGGGAGAGCGAGCTGCTATGCAGTCAGAGGGATGCAGAACAGCAGAGAAATTTGATATAAGGAACGCGGCTGTTGTTATGAGCAGAGTATATGAGGCTGTGGATGCACAGAACACGCTTGCAACAGAAGCGGCAACAACAATTCATTATCTGCCGCTGCAAAACGGCAGTATGAGAAAGGTTCAGTGACCATGGGAGATATGCCTGTAGTAAGCGTGATTATGAGCACCTGCGGACGGCAGAAAGCGGAATATTTGAAAACTGCCGTGGAGTCAGTGTTGGGCCAGAAGAATGTGGAGTTTGAACTGATAGTGTGTAATGACAATGCACCGGAGGAATGTTCAGAATATTTATATAAACTGGCAGAAAATGACAGGAGAGTACATATCATTGATAATCCGGAGAGCAAAGGGCTTGCATATGCACTGAATCTCTGCATTGATGCGGCACGGGGGAAATATCTGGCCAGAATGGATGATGACGATGTATGCGGTGCAGACAGACTGAGCAGGCAGGTGGATTATCTGGAGGAACATTCCACAGTTGCATATGTGGGATGTAATGCAAAACTGATAGACGATAAGGGCGTCTGGGGACACCGACAGTTGCCAGAGACGCCGGGGAAGAAGGATTTCCTGAAGTTTCTACCCTATATCCATCCGTCACTTATGTTGAGAAAAAATATCTTTGACGGTAGGGAGGGGTACAAAACAGGAACCCGGAGAGGCGAAGACTATGAACTTTTCATGCGCCTTTTTGCAGACGGATACAAAGGCTGCAACATACAGGAAGAGCTCTATTCTTACCGGGAAGACAGAAATTCCTATAAAAGAAGGAGGATGGCCTCCCGTTTGGATGAGGTGAAGATCAGGTATGACGGTTTTAAGGCACTGGGAATTATGCTGCCATGGGGGTGGCTGTATGTGTTAAAACCATTGGTTGCAGGATGTGTGCCTGTATGCCTGGTTTACGGGGCTAAGAGACTGTTCCACGGGAGTATGGCGATTCTGGTAAAGGGGAGGAATGTGCTGCAGCAGGAAGATGGAAAATGGAATGATAAAAAAGCAGCAGATATACCGTAAAGCACTTGAAAAAAACCAGGCATTGTACAGCATATCGGAAAAATTGGTCAATATTCCTTGTGTAGCAAAGGATTGTGAAAAACTTGTGTCATTTTATGTGATGGCACCTGTAATGAGTATGTATGTGGCATGGGTGTTGCGGGAAGCATGTGCAGTTGGAAAGAGAAGACTTTACTTTCTGGCAAGGGATGGGTATTCCATGTATGAGACAGCCAGAGTCTTTTGTGAAAAATTGGGGCTTCCAATAGAGTGCAGATATCTATACTGTTCCAGGTATGCCTGGAGAAGTGCAGAGTATCATCTGTTGAAGGAAGACAGTCTTTCTTATATCTGTCTGGGCGGAATCGATGTGAATTTTCAGAAGTTGATGTCCAGGGCAGGGCTGACTGACAGTGAGGGAAAAGAAATTGCTGGTTTAATGGGAATGTGCGGAAACTACGATATGCCTCTTACATACCGGAAGCTCGGGGAACTACGGATGTTATTAGAAGAATGTAAGCCTTTTATGGACAAAATGATGGAGAAATCCCGATGCATTTATCCTGTTGTAACAGGGTACCTGGAACAGGAGGGATTGCTGGATCCGGTGCCATGGGCTCTTGTGGACAGCGGGTGGACAGGGAGTATGCAGAAAAGTCTGCAGCATTTGTTGGATACTATGGGATATGAGGAGAAAGTAGAGGGATATTATTTCGGAATGTATGAATATCCGGAGGGAGTAGATCCGGAGGTTTATAATTGTTGGTATTTCAATCCTGGAAACGGGCTGCGCCGAAAGACATATTTCAGCAATAATCTGTTTGAATGTATTTTCAGTTCGCCGGAAGGGATGACAACCGGTTATGAAAAGCGGGAAGAAATATATTGTCCTGTTCTGGAAAAAAAATGGAATCCGAACAGGGAAAAAATAGAGAGAACCACGAAATATCTGAAGCAATATGCGAAGAAACTGTCGGACAATTTTGGAAAAGAAGTTCTGTCTGGCGATACAAAGGACAAAAGTGGAAAAAAACTGACATTTTCCCTTTTGAAAGGATTTATGGGCAGACCGGTTTGGGAGGAAGCGGAAGAGTTTGGAAGTTACGTCTTCTGCGATGATGTCATAGGCGAGGGGAACCAGAAGGTTGCAGCGGATCTTACTCCGGAACAGATCCATGAAAACTGGTTCTTCCGCAAGGCTGTCAGCTATCTGAAAAGAAATGGCGGCAGAATTCGGGAGAGTGCCTGGATGGAGGGAAGCATAGTATGTAACGGCATGGCTGTAAGTGAGCTTTGGCACTGTACACTATGTAAATACGTGTTGTATCTCAGGAAGCTGATGCAACATCTTTTAAAGCATATATGATGAGGAGATTGGATATGAAAAGAAGACATGCCTGGACTGGTGTTGTTTTAATGAGCGTGTTTCTGGCGGCAGGATGCGGTTCGGAGGTCAACAATATGGTTTATGGTGATGAGTTAGATGAATATGCTCAGATAGCAGGGCTGAACAGCGCCATAACGCCTGCAGAGTCTTCCATGATAAGTGATAAAACAGCGGAAAGTGTTCAGGAAACGGAAAATAATATGGAATCTCTTGTTCAGGAAGCTGAAGGAGATGAAGACATAGAGGAGCGGGAAGTTACAGAAGATACAGATATATACAGCAAACCGGGTGAAGAAGAGGCTGTTGTGGGTTCTGTAAAACAGGGAGCGACGGTTCAGATTATCGATGTACCGGCAGATGAGGAATGGTGCAAAATTGTCTATAAGGGGCGTGTTGCATACATTATGACGAATGTTCTGGCAGAGCCCGAAGCGGAAGTGACTGCATCACCGACACCAGGATCGACGGCCAGACCGAAAGCGCAGTCAACAACCAGACCTAAAACACAGCCAACGGCCGAACCGAGTGCCGGGCAGGGAACAGAGCCAACACGGACCCCTGTTTCAGAACCAACGCCTGGAACTGGCACAGAGCCGACATACAATCCAACGTCGAGGCCGTCCCAGAGGCCAACAACAGAACCGATTGCAGATCCAACGTATATCCCGGTTCCAAGGCCGACAGAGACTCCGACTACAGAACCGACGGAGAGCCCGACATCGATGCCGACGAGTGAACCGACAGAGAGTCCGACATCAATGCCAACGAGTGAACCGACGCAGAGTCCGACATCGGTGCCAACGAGTGAACCGACGCAGAGCCCGACATCGGAGCCAACAGCTGAACCGACGCAGAGCCCGACATCGGAGCCAACAGCTGAACCGACACAGAGTCCGACATCGGAGCCAACGGCTGAACCGACACAGAGTCCGACATCGGAGCCAACGAGTGAACCGACGCAAAGCCCGACATCGGAGCCAACAGCCGAACCGACCCAAGAGCCGATATCGGAGCAAACAACCGAGCCGGGGCTTGAGCCGACTGCAGGCCAGACGTCATAGTTGGTTTATGAATCGGCACAAAAACGATTCCAGTACCAAAATTAATCTGATTTACTGCAAGTTACAGGCATGTTTTTGGAAAAACAATTGCACAGGTTGAAAGCAAGGATAGAAAAATGCTTTTTATAAATAATAATCATACAAAAAGAAAAATGGGAATATTCAGTGCAGGACTGCTTTTAATACTACTCTTTCTGAGTAACAGTAAAGCGTATGCGGAGGAAGCAACTGTCATTTTTGGAGAAGACAGTTATTCGATTGGAGAAGATACTTTTGAAGTAGAAGTATTGATCAGGGCAGATGGAAATATAGGAATCTATAAAGTTAATCTTCGGTATGATACTGACAGAATGGAATATGTATCAGGCGCTGAAGAGGAGTCAGAAGGTACGATTATACTTGAAGGAACGGGATTTGGCAATGAGGTGGCTTACATCCTGGAGTTCAGGGCAATCGGGGCAGGAAGTGCCGGACTGGCAGTAGCCGATGCATGGATATATTCAGCCGACGATGAGCCGGTAGATTACACGCTTAATTCTCTGGTCAGAGTACCTGTCAATATAGAGGGAACGGATACAGGAGGATTGTCCTTTTTTACAAAGCTGGATGAGGAAGCACAGGCAATGACGCCTGCCAGTGAGAATATATTTGGAGCGGATATTCCCATTATTGGAAATATAATCGACGGAAGTGGAAATATTCTGTACCTTATTGATATGGCTGATTATGAGCCTGATATGACATTGTGGGATTATACACTTGTAACAGGTTCCTATCAGGAGGATACCTTTACATATATTTCTGATCAGGGAAGAAATATAAGGGTAGTTTTGATGATGGATGAAAGTGAAGGTCTGCATCTTTATGCATATAAAGCGGATACGCGTGATTTTTATCCGGTCAGCGAGATCGAAGCGGAGGGCGAAACTTTTTATATCCTGTCCCCGAGAGCCTGTATAAACATTCCGGATGGGATTCCTGAGGAAGAGATAGCAGCAGGTACTGTTTTCTATGCACTTAACGCAGGCGGTGTGGGAGGGTATTACAGATATACCACTTCCGGAGCTTTAGAGGAATGGCAGCCGGCGAATACAGATGTTCCGTATGAAAATCAGGAAGAAGAGAATGTGGATGCCCAACATTTGCTTTTTGCTGTTTTGGCTGTTATCGGAACAGGGGTGGTTCTTACCGCCGGTCTGGTTTTCTGGAAAAAGGGCGGCGGAAGATTTCTGAAAAACAGGGGAAAAGCTGTTGTAGCTTATCTCAAAGACAAGAAACAGTATATATTTGTCATCAAGGAACTGACCGGCAGGGAGGTAAAGCGGAAATATGCCCGCAGCCATCTGGGAATTGTGTGGAGTGTGCTGAATCCGTTGCTGATGATGATTGTAATGTCATTGGTTTTTTCTTATATGTTTAACAGGTCCATTGATAATTTCCCGCTGTATTACTTAACAGGAAGCCTCTTCTGGGGGCTGTTTAATGATGGAACAAGTCATGCGATGTCTGCCTTAGTCGACAACAAAGCACTTCTTGTTAAGTCAAAGTTGCCAAGACAGACCTTCGTTATCTCGAGGATGGCTACGGCACTGGTTAATCTGGGATATTCATGTATTCCTTATGCGCTTATGCTGATTGTATTTGGTATACGACCATCATGGACCATGCTTATGCTTCCATTGGATATTATTCTTACTTTTGTGTTTACAATGGGAATCGGATATATATTATCTATTCTTTATGTGTTCTTTGCGGATATCAAATATTTATATAGTGTATTTTTGAGGATATTGCTGTACCTTACAGCGCTGTTTTATCCGGTGACAGCGTTACCGGATACGCTACAGAAAATAATAGGATACAACCCTGTTTATCTGTCCATATATATCGCAAGGGAATGCATGGTGTATGGAAGAGTGCCCCACTATTCGGCCTGGGTGAAACTTACGGTGGCATCAGTAATCAGCTTTGCGGCAGGTTGGATTACATACAGGAAGAAACAGAATGATGTCATGCAGAGGATATAGAAGGGGGAATAACTGTGACTGAGATATTAATTACAATTGCAGTAGTGTGTGCCATTCTGGTGATTGTATTTATGCTGGTTATGTTTTTTTCGTACAGAAGAAGGAAAAAGCGGAAAAAAAGCAGGAGAAAAGAATATGATCAACAATATGACCTGATGCCGGAAGCGGATGGAGATGAAGAAGATCTGTATGAGGATGGCGAGCTGTATGGAGAATATGAATCATATGAAGAAGTGGTATTATATGATGATGTGACAGAAAGGGAAGCCTGGGATAGGGAAGAGAGTGAAACTGAACAGGAAGCCTGGGCTGAGCAGGAGAGCGGAGTTGAACAGGAAGTTCTGTACGAAAAAGAATATGTTACCGGAGAAGAAAACAGGGCGGAAAAAGTAAACGGAAAAACGGATTCAACGCATGAAAGCTTAGCTGAACGGGAGAATTTGTTTGAAGGAGTTTCTGCAGAAGAGGTACAGGAGGAGAAAGAGAGTCCGATTATCCGTGTCAGCAATGTGACGATGAAATTCAGGATAGCTACCAGCAGCACGTCAGGATTGAAGGATTATCTGATACAGAAGATAAAAAAGCAGATTTCAACCAGAGAACTTGTGGCACTGGACCATGTGAGTTTTGATGTGTTTAAAGGTGAAGTGGTAGGAATCATAGGGACGAATGGTTCAGGAAAATCTACCCTGCTGAAAATTGTGTCAGGAGCATTAAATCCTTCAGAAGGAAATGTCAGTGTAGATAAAAAGAAGGTTCAGATGCTGTCGCTGGGGGCGGGTTTTGATACGGAATTATCAGCCAGAGAGAATGTATATCTGAATGGTGCAATTATAGGTTATTCGAAGGACTTTATCAAGAGAAACTATGATAAAATAGTGGAATTTTCCGAGCTGGAGGGATTTATGGATGAGAAAGTTAAAAATTTCTCCAGCGGCATGGTCAGCAGGCTGGCTTTTGCTATTGCCACGGTGGGAGACGCGGCGGAGATATTGATTTTGGATGAGGTTTTAAGTGTCGGAGACGAGTTTTTCAGAAAGAAAAGCCTGGCGAGAGTGAAAGAGATGATTCACGGGGGAAGTACAGTGCTGATGGTTTCCCATGGAATGAGTACGATTCTTGATAATTGTACGAAAGTGGTATGGATAGAAAAGGGTAAACTGCAGATGGTGGGGGATGCCAAGATGGTTTGTGCGGCATATAGAAATCAATTTGGTTAAAGGACATACTGTTTTGTTATGGAATTCCAAGTCTATATTAGGGATCTTTTCTAATATGGTTCAAGACAGTGGTCATCAACTTATAATATAGTATTAAAATGAAAATAACTCTGTTGCTGATTAATTATGGCTAGGTTTTATCCTGTATTAATATTGAAGAGAATGTTTTAATGCAAGTACAAAGAAGGAGTACAAAGATGTTTTACAAAATGCGATTAAAGAAAATATCTGTTATTATACCAGCTTATAATGTGGAAGATTATGTTGAGTATTGCTTAAATTCTATAATAAAGCAGGAGTACTCAAATCTGGAGGTTATTGTAATTGATGATGGAAGTGATGATTTAACATCAGAAATAATTGACTTTTGGCAAGAACAATATCCCGAGAAGATTAAAGCCATACATACTGCTCATAGTGGCGTTGGGAATGCAAGAAATGTTGGGTTGAACGCTGCTACTGGAGACTATATTGCCTTTGTAGATTCTGATGATGAAATTCATAAAAGCATGTACAAAGAAATGCTAAAGATAGCTGAAAGTGAAAATGCGGATATTGTTATATGTGATGTACTATTGAATGAGGAAAAAATAGGTGGAAAGAAGGTTGTGCAACATTCTATTAACTCTGGGGAATATTCTAAGGAAAATTATTTAGTTGGAGGAATCAATTTATGTTCTCCGTGTAATAAGCTTTTTCGTAAGCGAGTTTTCGATGGAGAAATCTTTGAGTGTATTACGTATGAAGATATGGCATTGATTCCAATTTTAATATCAAAGGCTGACTCAATATCTTTTATTAAAAAACATTATTATTATTATAAGCGTCGTAATAATTCTATAACTACTAAAGAGTTTCATGCAGAGGATTTATTTAGGGCAATTATATCTTCCATTAAAGGAGTTAGGGAGGAACATAGGTCTTTGCTAAGCTATTGGCATGCAAAAGGACTTATAGACTTGGCAAATGGTGAAAAAAAGAATTATGTTAGTGAGCTTTTGCTATTACTTAATCGTAATTTATCTTTATTTTCTTGTAATAATTTAATAATAAATGACCCCTATACAGAGAAAATAGTTTATGGACAATTGATTCAGCAAGAGAGTTGTGCAGAGGTTCCAGATATGCCATTGACAGTCATATCTAACTTGAAGCAGGAATTAATTCTTAGTGAAGTCCTTAAAAATGTCTTTGAGCGTGTTCAAATTCTTTCAAGGACAGAAGTTGAGCAACAACAAATAAGAGGAAAATTTGTTTTATGTTTAGATGATGAATATGTCGAGTTGCCAGAAGGATTTATTTCGTCTATAGAGTTGGTAAACTTTGTTTATGGAAATAGTACATATATTTTTGCTGTACCAAAGAGCAAAACAACACTTAATTCAAGGATGATTGATGTAGAAAAAAAACCAGAAAGTATTATTCTTGATAAATATATTTTTATTGTGAATACAGAAGTATTTAAGGATCAGAAGATAAAACTATCATATAATAAGCGTGAGATATTATATTATGTATTGTGTAAAAAAAAGAAAATATATATACTGGAACAGCTTTATGCGCAACCCATAAAATCATTTGACAATGAGTTATCAACGAATGAGTTATTTTCAAAATATCAGCAGAAAGTAAAAACGGATATTTGTGATAGTATTCGATGTTGTATAGCATTGCAGATGGCTATTCCCAGATTTATTCAGTATTTTATTATGGGAGACATACGAAAGCTGGTCGAAATAGATTATCCAGATGAAATATTAAATATGTATGAATTTAATGAGTATCGAGGTAGTATTCAATATGCGTTGAGTATGATTAACGATGATATAATTAAAGAAATGAAAGAAGTTACTCCTGAACATATGCTGTTTTACTTTAATATGAAATATCAGAGGGAAGCATCGCTTTTGTCTTCTCGTGAAGGGTTGAAGCTTGTTCAGAATGGACATAGTATTTATGTTCAAGACAATACTTATACTATGTTTGAATTTTGTGATTATGAAAATAATGAATTGAGGCTAGAGGGCAGGACTATATGTTTAAATGCTAAAGAGAACGAAGATATTGTATTTTTTGCAGTTGTAAATGGTGAAATTATAGCAGCTAAAAAGCTTGAAAGAGATGTAGACAAACATTGCCTGGGTGAAATATTATATAGGGGAATAGAGTTCGAAATACGTATTCCAATTGAAACGACGAAAGATGATTACAAAATACGATTCTTTTATATGTATCGAGGAAAGAAAATCGCAAGAAAAGATATTAGATTTGGAAAATATTTTCCATTAACTAAAAAATATTCAACAAGTTACTATCAAAAGGACGATCGAATTCTGACATATGATGATAGAGAAAAAATTTTTAGCTTTCATATATGGGGGCGCAAAGGAAGAATATGGAAAGAGAAAGCATTTATTGCTGAATTAAAAGAAAAATTTTCAGAAAGGGAATATAAGGAAATTACAAGATTACGTTGGATGTATTTGGTTAGAGAAATGTTACCTATGAAGGAAAAACGTATTTGGATGATTTCTGATAAAATGAGTAGAGGAGATGATAACGGTGAGGCTTTCTTTAGATATATGAATTCCTCCAGGCATATAAGAAAGAAAGTCAAATCTTATTATTTGATGGATAAGAATAGTGCTGATTATGCAAGATTAAAGAAGACCGGTAGGATTGTACAGTATAATTCTTTTAAGCATAAGTGGTTAAGCTTAGTCTGTGAATATCACTTTATTGCGTATGCGAATGATGCTGTAACAAAACCACTTTTAAAGTATAATGATTGTTTTAAGGATGTTATGAAGCGTGAATGGATAGTTTTTCTGCAACATGGACCAACTCAAAATAATATTTCATCTGCATTAAATAAATATAACCAAAACTTTAAAGCAATCGTAACAATTAACGAAAGTGAGAGAAATTCATTCCTTGAATATAATTATTTTTACAGAAACGAACAAATAAAATTAGCAGGCTTTCCAAGATATGATTATCTTAAAAACGCAGAAAAAAAATATGTCACGTTTGCACCAACATGGCGTAGAAAGCTTTTTGGTGAATTTATTAATCAGGAAGAACGCTATGTGTTAAAAGCGGGATTTAAAGAATCAGACTATTATAAATTCTATGCAGGAATAATCAATTCAACAATATTACGAGATACAGTAAATGAAAAGGGTTATGAATTACATTTTATTCCACATCCGGTTTTCTTTCCCTATATTGATGAATTTGATTTTGGCTCTGATGTGGTAATTCACGGAGTGGATGTATCCTATAATCAGATGTTCTGTAATAGTAGTTTGTTTATAACAGATTATTCTTCTGCGGTTTTTGATTGTGCATATTTAATGAAACCAGTGATCTATACGCAGTTTGATGCAGAGGAATTTTATAGAAGTCAATATGAACGGGGAATGTTTGATTATGATACAGAAGGATTTGGCCCAATTGTAGATACTATAGATGATGCAGTGAAAAAGATAATTGACTATTTAAATAATGACTGTAAGATGGAAGAAATATTTAAGGCTAGAGTGGCAAGGTATTTTAAATATCGGGATAGGGAGAATTCACATCGTATATTTGAAGAGTTTTATTAAGAGAGTGTGATTTACAAGTTAAAAATCGAAATAAATAAATTATTTTACCAAGGAGGTGCTGCCAAATGTCGTGTAAAATTAGAATATACAATAAATCCGGGGGGGTAGTGGAGATTGGTTCAGAAGATATAAAACGTTTTTTTACGAATTTAAAGGTGGTATCAAACTCAAATGATTCAAACATGTTGATTCTGCATGAAGAAACACAATTTAATTCTTGCACTTTTAATATAAATGATGGATCAGTAATTGAAATTGGAAAATCAAGATATGGCATACGTAATCTAATAATTCATTCTAATGGAGGTATTGTTAAAATTGGGCAGGATTTTTCTTGTTGGGGGGTTAATTTAAGAGTTCAGGAAAAAGGAAGTTCGATAACCATTGGAAATGATTGTATGTTTTCAAATGATATCTTTATTTATGCTTCAGATATTCATGCCATTATGAGATTGAGTACAGGAAGAGTAATTAATAAAAATAGGCCAGTTGTAATAGATAATCATGTTTGGGTTGGCAGAAATGTTAGTATTTTGAAAGGAGTCTATTTGCCGGAAAATACTGTTGTGGGTATGGGGAGCGTTGTTACTAAGGGATTCAAACATGGTAATATAACGGTTGGTGGTAATCCAGCCCGTATTTTAAATACTAATGTTAATTGGACAAGGCAGCATGTTGATAGTTTTAAAGAATATGAATAAAGTGTTTTCCTGCATTATGCGAGGATTGGAAAATGATACAACGGTGTACAAGTGATTATCTGTTTTCTGTATAAATGGTCTGAAATATTTGGTGAGATATTGATATTATTGATATACTGTTGATATTTTTGGTAAGAATTTGAAGCGGTTAAGGATATCCAGGCATCGACATTTGCTAAGCGATTACGATGAAGGGTGGGTATGAAGATTATTGTGATAACATTTTAAAGAGATTAGAAGATACAACAAGGCGGACAGAATTTTATGATTTCAAAAAATGAATTATATAATATACTGGTCAACCGGCATCCCGGCATTTCATCCCGGTATCACAAATTTCACGATGGCCTGACCGGGATGCACAAAGTTTTTTCCTGGCTTTATTTATTATGGCTGAATTTTGCTTACTATATACTGCAGTGCCGTTTCCTTGGGAAAATTCCCCAAATGGAGATTTATGAGGAAAAACGCCTTAACTGTAAGAAAAGCGAGTCGGAAGCCTACCTGCAAAGCCATCCTGAACTGTCAGTTGATACCTTTGCAGAACAATTGTCCCAGTATGATGTTATTTCATTTGACGTATTTGACACCCTGATCTTCAGGCCGCTTTCCCTGCCCACAGATGTATTTTATCTGATTGGACAGGAACTTGGAATCATGGATTTCAGGAATATCCGCATCTGGGCAGAATGGGATGCCAGAGTGAAGTACAATGAAAAAGAAGGAAACATGGAGATCGGACTTGCAGATATATGGGACAATTTGGAGGAGGATGTGGGTATTGCTTCAAACCAGGGGCAGGAACTGGAAATGGCATTTGAACAGAAGCTGTGTTATGCAAATCCTTTTATGCTTGCGGTATGGAGAGCGCTGAAGGAACGCAAAAAGAAGATTATCATAGTTTCCGACATGTATCTGCCTGAAAAATGCATCCGCAGAATTCTTGAAAGTGCCGGTTTTACCGGTGCCGAAAAGATATACATATCAAGTGAATATCACAAAAGCAAGGCAGATGGAAAACTGTATCGGGAAGTGCTGCAGGATTGGCACAGGGATGTCGATGATAAGAAGCAGTTATCCATAGTGCATGTGGGAGATAATCCTCACAGTGATCAGAAACAGGCTGTCCGCGCCGGAATGGATGTTTATCCGTATCAGAATGTAAATAAGAATGTGTTGCTGTACAGAGCCTTTGACATGTCGCCTCTTATCGGAAGCGCATACAGGGCAATCATCAGCAACTGGTTATATGCGGGGGTGACAGAACACTCCATGGAATACGAATTTGGTTTTATATATGGCGGTTTGTTTGTGCTTGGGTACTGCGGCTTTATACATGATTATTGTGTGAAGAATAAGATTAATAAACTATTATTTTTATCAAGAGACGGTGATACACTAAAGCAGGCGTATGATTACCTGTATCCGGAAGAGAATACGGAGTATGTATACTGGTCAAGAAAAGCGGCAGTCAAATTAGAAGCTGTTTACGATAAACATGACTATTTCCGAAGATTTATCTACCATAAGATGAATCAGGACTACACGATACATGAAGTGTTGCATTCTATGGAACTGGATTTCCTGGAAGAAAGGCTGCCTGAGTGGAAAAATATCTGGACAGAGAAAGCAAAAGAGCAGGAGAGAGCCAGCAAAGCGCTTGCTTACAAGCAGTTGCGGGAAGACGATACCATAGGATTGGTTAAAGAAAAAGTAAAAAAACAGATTGCAAAAGATTTTGCCGAAGAAAATCTGAGCAGGAAGCGGCAGAACAGATTTGTGGATCTGAGACCAGGGGATAAGCTGACAGACAAGAACGGGTATTTGCTGCGGCAGTTTATTGAAGCCAATTGGGAGCAGGTTCTTGAGGCCTACAGTGTACAGCATACTGCTGCAAAGGCGTATTATGGAAAGGTGCTGGAAGGTGCGGAGCATGCGGCGGCGATTGACATTGGTTGGGCGGGAAGCGGGGCTATGACGCTTCGGCATCTGGTATTGCAGGAATGGAAGATATCATGTAAAGTGGTAGGTATTATTGCCGGGACTAATACTGTACATAGTGCGGAGCCGGATGCTTCGGAGAGTTTCCTGCAAAGCGGGCAATTGGTTTCATATCTTTATTCGCAGGGGCATAACCGGGATCTTCTGAAGAAACATGACGCAAACAAGGATTACAATGTGTTCTGGGAACTGTTATTAGCTTCTCCGACACCGCAGTTTAAGGGGTTTTATGAGGGACAACTGAGGACAGAAGAAACATATGGGATTTCTAAGAATGCAGATGAAAAGCATTCAGGTGATTATCAGTATTTAAAGGATCTGGACATAACTCTTGCTTTTGGCAGGTATGATGCCAACCAGCAGGGAATCCGGGAGATACAGAGAGGTATTCTGGACTTTGTCATGGAATATCGGAAACGTTTTAAGGATTTCCCCTATATGTTTCAAATCAGCGGAAGGGATGCCTATGCGCCGATGCTTGTGGCGGCCAGTCATAAGGAAAAGTATTTGAAAGCAATAGAAAACAGGTTTAGTCTTGAAATCAATGTGAATTGATTTTTGGGATGAATGGAATTCAGGGCAGCTACGTGTTTGTAAGTTGTATTCAGGGAGGAAAGATGAAAAGAGACAGTATTTTTTTAAAAAGAGCAGCATCATGGCTGACAGCAGGGAGCCTGGTTTTATCCGCATGTCTGTTGGGAGGATGTGGGAAGAAAGCGGAAGAGGAGTCGGTTCCGGAAATCTCCGGACTTGCCGATATGATGGAGGAAATAGCAGAAGAGTCAGTTTCCGGAAGTATTCAGGAGGAGAGTATAGGGAATGAAACCGATTCCATAGGAACTGAGGGCGCGGAGGATGAAGCTTTCGTGTCAGAAGAGGAAGAACCTGCCGAGTTGGAAAGCTTCATATTGTATTTTAGCGGGATTGATGTCTGGGGATGGGTAGACACCCAGAGTCGGAGCGATGTCAATATTATTGCAGCTGTAAATCCCGAAACGAGGCATATCCAATTAATTAATACCCCCAGAGATTACTATGTGGAGATGCCGCTCAGCAGTGAGACGAAAGACAAGCTGACTCATGCTGGGTTATATGGAGTAGAGAATTCGGTAGGTACCCTGGAAACTTTATATGGCATTGATATAGATTATTACATACGGATGAATTTTTCTGGATTTGAATCTATCATTGATACACTGGGAGGCGTGGATGTGTATTCGGAATATGACTTTACTGTTGAGCCGATCAAGCATTATACGGAAGGCTACAATCATTTGACAGGGTTGGAGGCTCTTGCGTTTGTGCGTGAGCGTCATGCATTTCAGGACGGGGATAACCAGAGAGGACGGAACCAGATGGCTTTGATTCAGGCAATGGTTTCAAAGGTCTGTTCGAGGGAATTTCTGTTGAATTATTCGGATATTATGGACGAACTGACTGATATGTTTCGGACGAATGTTCCGTTGAGCCTGATAGTAAATATAGTGGGGAAGCAGTTGTTGGACGATACGGAATGGACAGTGGATACTTATTCCGTAACAGGATCCAACGGTTCTGAAATAACCTATTCTACACCGGGAACGAAGGTTTATGTAATGATTCCGAATGAGGAAGACGTGGTCACGGCAGGGAAACTAATAGAAGAGGTCTTAAATGAGTCTTCAGATTCATAATAATATAGAATCAGATTTAAAAATGTAAAAAGTTCGTCTTATGTGTATATCTAAGACGAACTTTTCAGGAAAGTAAAAATGCATAAGAAAACATAATTATAACCGAAAAGCCTGAAAAATGCAGGAAGCAGAACGGAGGTTCTAAATTGATAGACTATAAACCTTTCTGGGAGACGCTGAAACAGTCGGGAGAAAACACTTGCTCCCTGGTTACAAGACACCGGATTTCCGGTGCGACCATAGATATGCTCAGGAAGAACAAGCCGGTGAATACCACTACTCTGGATGGCCTGTGCGGCGGTGTCCTGTGCATTAAAGGAAAACCAGCTGGCAGCCGAGGCCGGATTTGCAGAACTGGCGGAGCAGACCAACATGGTGCCGGCTGTGCCTGCTCCCGCGAAAACGGTGGAGTTTTCTACACTGCAGAAATGGATATTTATTCCGGACACAGAGATAGACTATTCCGTTTTCCAACATCCCGGGGACAACAGCCATTACCTGAACCATAACCTGGACGGGAGCAGAGGATACCCAGGATGCAAAGGATGCGGAGTGAAGAACGAAAGCCGTGGTATCTGAATAAGAGATACGGAGTATGAGACGGAAGCTGCCGGTATCCAGAAAAAGAAAGTAATACACGGGCAGGAAAAGAAAGCTGGAGAGAGTAGGCAGTATGGATACGAGAAGGAAGTTTTGAAAATGAAGAAAAAAGAAGGCGGCATGGCAGAAAGAGAGGGAAACAGAGGATGGAAGGCAGCCTGTGTCCTGTTTCTGGGGGCAGCGCTCATCTGTACGGCAGTGGCATGTGTGGGAAGGAGAACCAGTCCCGTGCAGAGGATGAGTATGAGAAGCTGTCGGAGCAGACCGGCAGTACTGTTTCCATGCCGGAACCGGAGGAGACAGAGCCTGAGAGTGAGATTCCCGTGAAGACGGAAGAGCCGCTAGAAGAAAAAGATCCCATGGCCGTACTGGAAGAGTTGGGAGTGCCTGTTCCAGAGAAAACAGTGGTTTTTACGGAACTGAAGGAGAATACCAATGAGGACATTTATGCATGGATTTATATTCCGGACACAAAGATAGACTATCCCGTCCTGCAGCATCTAGAGATTCAGAAAGGCATTCTTGATTTTGTAATGGAATACAGGGAGAGGTTCAGGGAATTTCCTTACATGAAGCCTGGGAGCTTACTCCAATTTCTGAAGGTTTCTGGCGTATTCAAAACAACACATTTCACCCTTGCCATTTCCCCAAAACCATGCTATCCTAAACACAGGCATGGAATTCAAATACAATAATATCTAAAAAACTGCATTGGTTTTTCTGCAACACTTCAAAGATAGAAAACGTCCAAAGGGTGGAATCTATTGTATCGAACTTCTTGCTGGTGGGAGCCTGTATCCCAGGAAATACAACCCACAACCAAAAGCAGGAAGGGAGAATGCAGTGCCTTTCCTGTAAAACGATTTGAGAAAGGAAAGGTACTAAAATAATTTATGGATTGTGTGGAGAAAGATGAAGAAAATTGCGGACAGATATATCAGCCATACCGGAGAAAATTTATGGAATTTTGAGGTAATACTTGATTCAGAGGTGGAGAATATCAATCATATCCATCCGCTGAAGCAGCGGGATGTTGACCGTATAGCCAAAGCTGCACAAAAGGACAGCCATATCAAAGCCATTATCGTCTTCGGCAGTGCGGTTCGGTTTGACTGCCATTCCGGAAGTGATCTGGATTTTTTGGTCGTAAGAGACGATGATAAACTTCGGATAGACAGTTCGTTGGATGAGATTGAAAGCGAGTTGGATATCATTTTCAGCTCCCGGCTGGGAAAGCGGTTGGAGGAAGAAATCGCCCGGACCGGGGTGGTTATTTATACTCACGACTAAAAATACCTGTCAACGAAAATGTATACCGAGTGAGCGCTGCTGCACTTTAGAACAAAAACGGTAAATGAATGCGCTCACGGGTATATGTATCAGAGGATTGACGGGAATGCTTTTTGCGCTCCGGGCATGGCAGCATGAAAATGATGAAAGCGGGGGTGGAGGTGAAAGAATGTGTGATATTCGCTATTTTAAGTCGGCGTATCATTGCTATGACGCAGCTGTTAATTTAATGAAATTATATCAGCATGACGAGATGTATCTGAATGATGTTGCATATAATCTGCAGCAGTGTGTGGAAAAAACGCTGAAGGCTTTTCTGGAATGCAAAGGAGTTACGGTCCCCCAGACACACAGCATCAGAAAACTGATTTCCATGTCCGCAAATAACGGCTCAGTTGCTGTGGTTACGGACTGGCTGAAGGAAAATCAGTACGAGATAGAAACATGGGAATCAGATACAAGGTATAATTTTGATATTTGCCTGGAGGCCGGACGTATCAGAACCGGGTTGGAGGAAGTGAAAAGATTTCTGGATATAAACTATATGGGATATGAGCTGAATCCGGAACTGACAGAAGAAAGAAAAGCCAGACTGCGGGAGAAGCTGCCCCGCAATCTTGTGATCAGAGATAATTTTGAATGGAATTGTTATTATAGTATTTTTAAAAAAGTACTGGAATGATTCTATATAGATCCGGGTTGAAATGGGGGTATGAAATACAGGAGGTAGCATTATGAAGCTTGACTGGATGATTGACATTTCATCCTGGTACAAAGCTTTTCTGGAGCCGGCGGAATTCAGGAAGGATGTGGCGGCTTTTGCGGAGGGGATTCGTAAGAAATACAGAAAGGAAAACGGCAGCTTACGGCAATAAATGAAGCTGCCGTTTTTTGCTGTAAATTTTATGGAATAAAGAGCGGATTTTGTATCATAATGGGAAGAAAGACAGGATAGGTACTTGCGTATAAAGCAAAAATATAGTATCATAAGTTAGATGAAACTAACCAAAGGAGGAATACAATGCAGACAAAGGTAATCTGCGGAATTCTGATTCCGTTTGCAGGAACGGCACTGGGCTCCGCCTGTGTGCTGTTCATGAAAAATAAATTGAACCCGTTGGTGCAGAGGGCGCTGACCGGGTTTGCCGCCGGAGTGATGGTGGCCGCGTCCGTCTGGAGCCTGCTGATTCCGGCGATGGAGGAAGCGGAATCCATGGGACAATGGGCATTTGTGCCTGCGGCAGCAGGATTCTGGCTGGGAATTCTGTTTCTGCTGTTTTTGGATAAAACCATCCCTCACCTGCATATGAACAGCAGTAAGGCGGAAGGGCCGGCGAGCAGCCTGGGGAAAACCACCATGTTGGTGCTGGCCGTGACGCTGCATAACCTGCCGGAAGGCATGGCTGTGGGGGTGGTTTATGCCGGGTGGCTTACCAAAGACGCAGGCATCACTGCCATGGGTGCCCTGGCCCTTTCACTGGGCATTGCCATACAGAATTTCCCGGAGGGTGCCATCATTTCCATGCCTCTGCGGGCGGAAGGCGTGAGCAGAAGGAAGGCTTTTTGGTACGGAGCGCTGTCCGGGGCGGTGGAGCCGGTTGGAGCGGCGCTGACCATACTTGCGGCGTACTATGTGGTGCCCTTTCTGCCGTATCTTTTGAGTTTTGCCGCCGGGGCCATGATTTATGTGGTGGTGGAGGAGCTGATTCCGGAGATGTCGGAGGGGAATCACTCCAATGTGGGGACGGTTCTGTTTGCTGCGGGCTTTACGGTTATGATGGTGTTGGATGTGGCTCTGGGATAGAAAAGAAATAATTATTTTTCGACAGTTCCAAAGTTTTATTGGAAAACAGGGTGAGAAACACAACAGAATGAGGCAGGGTTAGAAAATACAGCAGAAAATGTACGTTTCACAGCATTTCTCTGCTGCATTTTTCAATTTATCCGATAAGGATTACAGAGAAAATGCGGGAAGTGTAGGAAAGAAAAAATGGAGATAGTGGTATGTGATGACGAGAAGGAAAGGACAGGGATTCTTGTGATGGATGAGCACGGGAATCCCTGCTTTATTTGTCCTATTGCATGCACATGAATTTTCGCTATTCTGCATGAAAGGGTGGATATTTTTTAACGAAAACGTGTAAAAAGAGGAGAAGATGCAAAAAAGAATTGCTTTTCACTTCGCATTGTGTCAAAATCATAGCGAAGGAACAGAGAAAGACAGCTATATCGGGGGAGGAAGAGAGGTAGTAGGAATGAAATATGTGGTAGTTTTAGGAGACGGGATGGCGGATGAGCCTATCGAGGCATTAGGTGGGAAGACGCCATTGGAATATGCGAAAACAGAGGCAATGGATGCGCTCAGCAAGATGGCGGAGATCGGAATGGTGCATACGATACCGGAGGGGATGAAGCCGGGCTCGGATACGGCAAATCTTTCCGTACTGGGGTATGACCCGAAGAAATATTATTCCGGACGCTCTCCGTTGGAGGCTCTTAGCATCGGTGTGCCAATGAAGGATACGGATATTGCGCTAAGGTGCAATATTGTCACGCTTTCTGAGGAGGATGTGCCCTTTGAGGAAAGGACGATTATCGATCACAGTTCAGGGGAGATCAGTACGGAAGACTGTACAGTATTGTTAGATACGGTCAGGAAGGAACTGGAGACGGATACTTATCGATTTTATGCGGGCACCAGCTACCGCCATTGTCTCATCTGGGATAAAGGGGAAGTCATGGAGCTTGCCCAGCCTCACGATGTGTTGGGACAGACCATCGGACAATATCTGCCTGCAGATAGAGCATTATATGAGATGATGAAGAAAAGCTATGGTATTCTGGTGAACCATCCTATCAATATAGAGCGGAAAAAGAAGGGCTTAAATCCGGCGAACTGCTGCTGGTTCTGGGGGGCAGGCACCAAGCCCATGCTTTCTTCTTTTGAGGAAAAGACAGGGAAGAAGGGCATGATGATCTCCGCAGTGGATCTGCTAAAAGGGATTGCCGCAGGAGCGGGAATGGGGGTAGCGGAGGTAGAGGGCGCTAACGGCGGGCTTTACACCAACTATGAGGGAAAGACCCGGGCCGCAGTGCAGGCGCTTACCGAACAGGGCTATGATTTCGCTTACATCCATGTGGAGGCACCGGACGAGATGGGGCACCAGGGAAGCGTGGAGAAAAAGGTACAGGCCATCGAGAATATAGACAGCCGGATCATTGCACCGTTGGTGAAGAGCCTGAGAGAGCAAAATGCAGATTTCCGGCTCCTTGTACTGCCGGATCACCCTACGCCTGTCCGTGTCAGGACGCACACGGCAGATGCTGTCCCGTATATGCTCTATGACAGCACAAGCGAAGCGTCGCATACATGGTATTATAATGAAAAAGAAGGCAGAGCCAGCGGTAACTTTATTGCGAAGGGACATGAGATTATTGAGTATTTGCTTTCGAGATAAAATATGCAGATTCTTCTTTCGCGTCCTCTATTTTCATTTTGGTCCTGAATAATATTTGAAAGTAATTTAAAAAAACATTGACATAATCCCTTGGATTGTATACAATGATACAAGCGTATAAGGCGCAGTATTGTATTCGAGTATTCAGGCTCTTTTTAATGGAGACATGAATGGAAACCGTAATGCGATGAATAAAGCCATATAATAATACGGTGCTATGGATAAGGGAGGGAGAGGGATATGAGAAACGATGAGGCATTTCAGAACCGTCCGGTCACGATGAACCAGAACAGCAACCTGCTGCAGATAGAGGAGCATATGTACATTTTGGATGATGTGAAGAAGCCAAATGTATTCCGAAATATGTTCCCGTATTCGGAGGTTCCCAAGATTCCCTTCAACGACAGGATTGTACCCCACAATATGCCGAAGGAAATCTGGATCACGGATACCACATTCCGTGACGGGCAGCAGTCAAGGGCACCGTATACCACAGAGCAGATCGTGACGATTTATGACTATCTGCACAGACTGGGAGGTCCTAACGGGATGATACGCGCCAGTGAATTTTTCCTTTACAGCAAAAAGGATCGGGATGCCGTCTATAAATGTATGGAAAGAGGGTATGAATTCCCGGAGATCACCAGCTGGATCCGCGCCAGCAAGGAAGATTTCAAGCTGGTGAAGGAAATCGGCATGAAAGAGACCGGTATACTGGTCAGCTGCTCTGACTATCATATTTTCCTGAAGCTGAGAATGACCCGGCGCCAGGCGATGGAGCATTACTTAAGCGTGGTCAGGGATTGCCTTGAGGAAGGAATCAGTCCCAGATGCCATCTGGAGGACATTACCAGGGCGGATATCTATGGCTATGTGGTGCCGTTCTGTCTGGAACTGATGAAGCTGATGGAGGAATATGGCATTCCCATCAAGATAAGGGCATGTGACACCATGGGGTATGGGGTGAATTATCCCGGCGCCGTTATTCCCAGAAGTGTCCAGGGTATTATATATGCCATTCACACTCACGCGGGTGTGCCTCATGGGTTAATTGAATGGCACGGACATAATGATTTTTACAAAGCTGTGAGCAATTCCACCACAGCATGGCTGTACGGCTGTTCCGGTGTGAATACATCCCTGTTCGGAATCGGTGAAAGGACGGGAAATACGCCTCTGGAAGCCATGGTCTTTGAGTATGCGCAGCTGAAGGGCGATTTAAACGGAATGGATACCACTGTGATCACGGAACTGGCGGAATACTACGAGAAGGAAATCGGCTACCGGATTCCGCCCAGGACACCTTTTGTCGGAAAGAATTTCAATGTAACCAGAGCCGGCATCCATGCGGATGGCCTGCTGAAAAACGAGGAAATCTACAATATCTTCGATACGGAGAAATTTCTGAACAGGCCGGTGCTCTGCGCCGTGTCCAATACTTCCGGGCTGGCGGGTATTGCCCACTGGATTAATACCTATTACGGCCTGAAGGGAGAGGCGCAGGTGGAGAAAACATCTCCCCTGGTAGCCGGAATCAAAGAGTGGGTGGACGATGAATATGCGGGCGGACGTGTCACGGTGCTGACAGACGGGGAAATTGTTGCATGCCTGGAAAGAGTGTGTACGGAGAGGAATATCACTTTAGAAACGAAAAAGTGATCCGGTCCGATGACAGAGCAGGCGGAATGTTTCTATTGCAGGATTATGGGACAGGAAAGAAGTTTCTATATGAAAAGTGCCGTCAGGCATGGAGGTATGAGAAAGAAAAATGAGTAATTACGATGTGAAGCAGGAGGTCACGGATAAGTACTCCCTGCGGGGCCGCGTATTTAACCGTCTTAGAGAGGATATTCTCAGCGGCAGGTACGAGGAGCATGAAGAATTGAGGGAAGTGGCCATCGGGGAGGAGATGGGCGTCAGCCGGACCCCTGTGAGGGAGGCATTCCGGCAATTGGAATTGGAAGGACTGATCCAGATTATCCCCAATAAGGGAGCCTATGTCACCGGCATCACGGAAAAGGATGTGAAGGACATCTATATGATCCGCTCCCTGTTGGAAGGGCTTTGCGCCAGATGGGCCACAGAGCATATTACGAAGGAACAGATGGAAGAGATGGAGGAAAACGTATATCTGGCCGAGTTCCATGCCAATAAGGGACATCTGGAGCAGCTTGCCGATCTGGATAACCGTTTTCACGATATTATATATGAGGCCTGCGACAGCAAGCTTCTGGAGCATCAGCTGAAGGATTTACATCAGTATGTGCTGCGGGTGCGCAGGAAGACGCTGGCAAATGCCGACAGAGGGCCGAAATCAAATGAAGAGCATAAGGAAATCATGGAAGCCATAAAAGCGGGAAACAGCGAACTGGCGGAACGGCTCGCGCACCAGCATATGATAAATGCCTATGAAAATATGGTGCGGAACGGTCTGCATGAAGCATATGTGAGGGAGGGGCTTGCATAGAGATTTATGAATACCGGCCGGATAGAAAATACCAGGTTGCAGAAAACTATAAAAAAATATGTTCAGGAGTATAAACAGAAAGAACTGCTGTTTATTTACTATAAAATAAGAAAGTGAGGAGAGCGCAATGGATAAGATAAAAATGACGACCCCTCTGGTGGAGATGGACGGGGACGAGATGACCAGGATTCTCTGGCAGATGATCAAGGACGAACTGCTGCTTCCGTACATAGATTTGAAAACGGAATATTACGATCTGGGGCTGGAGCACCGCAACACTACGAATGACCAGGTGACAGTAGATTCCGCCAATGCGACTCTGAAGTACGGTGTGGCTGTAAAATGTGCGACCATCACCCCCAACGGTGCCAGGATGAAGGAATATGACCTGAAGGAAATGTGGAAGAGTCCCAACGGAACCATCCGGGCGATCCTGGACGGTACCGTATTCCGCTCCCCTATTCTGGTTAAGGGAATCGTTCCTTATGTGGCCAACTGGACGAAGCCCATCACCATTGCCCGTCATGCCTACGGCGATGTATACAAAAATACGGAAATCAAAGTACCCGGAGCCGGAAAAGCAGAGCTGGTATTCACGGCCGAAGACGGAACGGAGACAAGGGAGCTGATACATGAGTTCCAGGGACCCGGAATCCTTCAGGGCATTCATAATACGGAAAGATCCGTCAGCAGCTTTGCCAGGGCATGTTTTGAATATGCGGTGGATACAAAGCAGGATCTCTGGTTCTCCACCAAGGATACCATTTCCAAGAAGTATGACCATACTTTCAAGGATATCTTCCAGGAAATCTACGATGCCGAATACAAGGAGAAATTCGAGGCGCTCGGCATTGAGTATTTCTATACGTTGATTGATGATGCGGTAGCCAGAGTGATCCGTTCGGAAGGCGGCTTCATCTGGGCATGCAAGAATTATGACGGCGATGTGATGTCAGATATGGTGGCTACAGCCTACGGTGATCTGTCTATGATGACTTCTGTGTTGGTGTCCCCCAGCGGTGTGTACGAGTATGAAGCGGCCCACGGAACGGTGCAGCGTCATTACTACAAGCATCTGAAGGGAGAAGAGACCTCCACGAATTCTATCGCAACGATTTTTGCCTGGACAGGTGCCTTGAAAAAGAGGGGAGAACTGGATGGTATTGCGGAGCTTACCGCTTTTGCCGGGAAGCTGGAGCAGGCATGTATCAAGACAGTGGAAGACGGTAAGATGACAAAGAGTCTGTCCCTGATTTCTACCTGTGAGAATCCTGTTATTTTGAACAGTCTGGAATTCATTAAAGCGATTCGGGAGACTTTGGATTCCCTTCTGTGAAGAAAATAAGGGATATGGCATGAAATGGCGATTACAGAATGTCTGGTCCCGTCATAAAAGACAGGACGCTGCTCCTGGTATACCATTGGGGGCGGCGTTCTGTTTTTTTGCGGAGGGCATCGGGAAGAGGGAGTGCCGTGATTTTCTCTTCGCATTTTCTCAGGTCATTTTCTTTTTTGCGAATCCGTGCCTGTTCTTCTTTCTTTGTCTTCCAGTCCAGTTTGCTTTCGGATTTCGTTGCTTTGAGGCCGGCTGCCAGTACTGCCGTGCTATTGCCGGGACGCGGAATCCCGGCAGCATACGGACCGGAACCGGTATTCGTGCCGGCTGCGGTATTTGCGTTGAAACCGGTATTTGTGCCGAAGGGGGCATTTGGGGGTTGAGCAGGTACCTCTACTTATTTTCAATGAACGCTTTGCATATATTTTGACAGGAAAGTATCATGATATCGATGTCCGTCCTTTCATTGCGGTTTATGTATCCTTCCCATTTTATTGCAGACATTACAATTTGTCCAGAGGAAACCGCGCAGTCAAAACGAGTGTTCATGCTCAATGCCTGGCCGCGGTAAGCAGGACTGTTGTGTAATTTATCCGGCAGAAACAAGAGAAAGGGAGAACTGTGGCGGTTTGCCAGGGAACAGAAGACTTGCCGGGAAAAATGGACAAAAACCGGTCAATGGAAATCATTGACAGGAATTTAACATTTTGCTATGATAAATAAAGTGGTGCATTGTTTGTCATGCATAAATGGAGGTAGAGGAGTTGGAAGAGAAGGAAATATCACAGGCCGTCATCGGGCGTCTTCCCAGGTACTTCCGATATCTGGGGGAACTGAAGGACCAGGGAGTGGAGCGGATATCTTCTCAGGACTTAAGCGGGCTGATGAAGGTAACGGCATCTCAGATCCGGCAGGATTTCAATAATTTCGGCGGCTTTGGACAGCAGGGGTACGGCTATAACGTAGAGTATCTGTATAATGAAATCGGCAAAATCCTTGGTTTGGACAGAGAGCATAATTTTATCATAGTAGGTGCCGGAAATCTGGGCCGTGCTCTGGGGAATTACCTGAATTTTGAGAGGCGGGGGTTCATTTTCCGGGGGATGTTCGATTACAATCCGGAACTGGTAGGGATGAAGGTCCGGGGAGTCAGCGTGATGCCGATGGAGGAGATGGAACGGTTTGTCAGAGAAAATGATATCGATATTGCGGTTTTGACCATACCAAAAACCGGAGCGGTTTCGGTAGCGGAGAAATTGGTACAGACAGGGATTCGCGCTATCTGGAATTTCGCTCATGTGGACCTGAATGTTCCGGAGGGAATTCAGGTGGAAAATGTCCATCTGTCAGACAGCCTTATGAAGTTGTCCTACAATATCCGAAAGGGACAGGGTTCGGAGGATGACGGGGAAGGCGGGACGTAGAAATCACGATTCCCAACAGGATACAGGGATTGAAGCGTTCCCTGCAGAAAGATAAAATCAGGCTGTCGGATACTGTCAACAGGCAGACAAATCCGGCGGCAGCGGTAAATTTGACGGGAGGCGTACATACATGAGCAGGCTGGACGGAAATCAGCGGGATTCCTTTTCGAAGGCGTTGGAAGGGAAGAAGATTCCCATTCTTACATTGGATAATAAGTGGTACCATCTTTTCACGGAGGAAAAGCGGCAGGAAGTTACCGAGCTGGAGCATCAGCTGAATACTCTTTTAAAGCAGCAGGGCAAACTTAACAATGAGATTAAGGATATCAAGAGATTAAAAAAGAAACTGATGGGAGAGATTGTCTCTCTGGTGGATGAGGCAGGCCAGGAAGAGGAATCGGAAAATGCCCGTAAAATCGAGCAGAGCAAAATGAAGGTAGAGGAGTGCAACGAACTGTTGGAGAGCCGCCAGGATGAGCTACTGGATCTGCCGAAGCAGATTGAGCAGGCGAATTTTCAGCTGATGCTGGCCACCATGGACTGCTGTTACGATACCATGAAGGAAAATGCGGAAGAAATTCAGGACATCGCCCAGTGGGTATCGGAAATCCGCGTGGAACTGAAGAAAAAGCTGGTCAGGAAGCAGGAAATGGAGCAGCGCAACCATGCGATTTATTCGTATATGCATGACGTGTTCGGGGCGGAGGTCATCGACATATTTGACCTGCAGTACAATCCCGATGAGCAGCCCCCGACTGCTCCGTAAGAGAATCCGGCCCGGGGGAACGCTGTTGTTCAGTGAATCGTTAAAGGAGTGTTAAAGGAAGCATAAATAGAGAATAAGTTGACGATATTCCAGGTATGTGAGAGCCGGATGGCTTTCAGCATGACAGCATAACACCGTGCGCCGTACAGAAGACGGCAGGAGCGTACAAAATGAAATATTTGGTGTCTGCGTCCGAGATGAGGCGCTATGATAACAATACAATAGAAAGAATCGGGATTCCGGCATGTGTTCTTATGGAGAGGGCAGCACTTGCGGCAGCAGAAGCGGCGGAAGCATATTGTGCCGGGGCGGAAGGCAGAAAATCCGCGCTCATCATGGCCGGAATGGGCAATAACGGAGGGGACGGGCTGGCGGCCGCCAGGCTCCTTTCCGAAAAAGGATACCGGGTGGAGGTCTGGTGCGTGGGAAACTGCGGGAGGGCTTCCGAACAGTGGAAGCAGCAGAGGGCAATCCTGGAAAACTATCCTGTGGAATTTGCGAAAAGGCCTGTGAGGGCAGAGTATACGGTTCTGCTGGATGCCCTGTTCGGCGTGGGGCTCTCCAGGGAAGTCTCAGGGGAATATGAAGAGGCTGTGCGTATTTTTAACGGCCTGGAAGGCCGGAAGATTGCCCTGGACCTGCCCAGCGGGATTGATTCCGATACGGGGAAAGTCTGGGGATGTGCAGTAAAGGCCGATGATACGGTTACGTTCGGATTCTGCAAGAAGGGACTGATGATGTATCCGGGATACGGATATGCAGGGAGGATTGTCACGGCTGAAATCGGGATTTCCGAGAGGAGTTTTTACGGGGAAGTGCCCGATATGTACGCATATGATGAGGAGCCGATATCCCTGATGCCGAAACGCGACAGCGGCGGAAATAAGGGAACTTTCGGAAAGGTGCTTCTTGTGGCGGGAAGCATGAACATGGCTGGGGCGGCAGTGCTGGCGGCAAGGGCGGCTTACCGGGCCGGGGCAGGCATGGTGAAGGTGCTGTCCGCGGAGGAAAACAGAAGCATTATACAGCAGGCGGTTCCGGAGGCGCTTTTCGGCACATGGGGGCTTCTGGCGGAGAGCATGGAATGGGCGGACGTCATTGCCATAGGTCCAGGCCTGGGTAAAAGGGATGCAGCGCGGCAATGTCTGGAACTGGTAATCAGGGAAAGCCAAAAGCCGCTGTTGGTGGATGCTGACGGATTGAATCTTCTTGCGGAGGACGCTGTTCTGAGGGATGTACTGGCGGGACAGGGAGCGGCAGGCAGACAGGTCATAGTGACTCCGCATGTGGGAGAACTGGCAAGGCTTACCGGAAAAACGGCTGCCGTATGTAAAGAAGATTTACCGGGAACCGGCAGAGGTCTGGCGGAAACGATTCACGGGGTGGTGGCGGCGAAAGATGCCAGGACATTCATCTGTAAAGAGGAACATGCCGTCTGCATGAATCTGAGCGGTAACTGCGGCATGGCCACGGCCGGAAGCGGGGATGTGCTGGCAGGCATCATCGCGGGACTGCTGGCTCAGGGAATGGAAGCCTTTGATGCGGCGGCTGTGGGAGCGTATGTCCATGGGCTGGCCGGGGACAGGGTGTCGCGGGAGAAAGGAAAATATGCCTGTATGGCATGGGATATAGTGGAAGCGGCAGGATGCTGAGGCCTTCGGCCGGATGATTTTGCTTCGGATGAAATAGCCATATTACAGACAACCGAGTATGGCACATTTCTGAAATTCATTCATATAATATGTTTATCGGAAGCAATCTCTTCGCTTCCGATAAAAGGCGTGACCTTTGCGCCGCATTCAGCTACAGGAAGCTGCATTTGCTTCCTATAGCTGATAAGGAGCCTTTTGAGAGGTTCATGCCTGTCCCACATTTCCGGCGGAAAATAGGGGTCACAAGTGAATAACTCCCTCAAAACTGGTAAAACTATCCTACAAATAACATTTTTGTGGAATGGATTTGGAGGCAAAATGAGAAGAGGAGATGTATATTATGCGGATCTCAGACCGGTGGTCGGGTCGGAACAGGGCGGTATCAGGCCGGTGCTGATCATTCAGAACGATGTTGGCAACAAGCACAGCCCTACGGTCATATGCGCCGCAATTACTTCCAAGATGAACAAGGCGAAGCTGCCTACGCATATTGAATTAAATGCCACACTGTATGATATGGATAAAGATTCCGTGGTTCTGCTGGAGCAGCTTCGGACGATTGATAAAAAGCGTCTGAAAGATAAAGTGTGCCATCTGGACGGGGACATCATGCGGCGGGTAAACAGGGCATTGATGGTCAGCCTGGAGCTGGATACATAATTCAGCCTCTTCTTGACGAACGGAACGGGAAATGGTATATTTATGTAGTATTTCAGGGACAATGTCCCCTGAGGAAACAATAAGAAAGGAATTTGGAGGAAAGGAACGAAATGGACGACGACGGGCCTACTGCCAGTATTATCTGTTTTGCAGCATTGCTTTTGATCGACATGTTTTTCTATGGTTTTGGAGCGGCTATAACAGCTCTGAACGAGAAAGAGGTGGAAAGGAGGGCCGAGGAGGAAAAGGACAGGAAGTCGATCAGGCTGAGGAAGATCATCAGCAATCCTGCAGAATACGAAGATACCGTGCAGCTGATCACGATTCTGATCAATATCGTGATCGGGGCGGTGCATCTGGGACTATTGCTGCGGAATCTGTCCGGAGGGCTGCAGTTTGTGGCAAAGCATCAGCTGAAGCTGGATACAGTACCGGCGGAAGCCATAGTGGTACTGGCAGCAATATTTTCCGCGCTGTTGCTTTTATACATAACCCTTACCCTGGGAGTCCTGCTTCCCAAGACGGTTGCGTCCAGAGCGCCTGAAAAATGGGCGTATCTCTGTATTACTCCGGTTTATTTTCTGATGAAGGCGCTGATGCCCTTTACGGGGCTGGTCAGGATTACCACAAAAGGAATTCTGAGAATATTCGGCATTCACGGGAATGCGGGAGAGGCGGACGTGACGGAGGAAGAGATTATTAATATGGTCAATGAAGGCCATGAACTGGGAGTCATCCAGGCCAGTGAGGCGGAGATGATTTCCAATATCTTTGAGCTCGGAGATAAGGAAGCCCAGGATATCATGACAAACCGGAAGAGCATCGTTGCGATTGATGCGGATATGAGCCTGCAGGATGCCATTACCTTTATGATGGAGGGGAATAACAGCAGATATCCTGTTTATGAGGAAAATATCGACCATATCATAGGCATTTTGCATCTGAAGGATGCCCTGCGCTATCATGCGGATGCGGGTAACTTCAGTACACCTCTCAAGAACCTGGAGGGTCTGATGCGGGAGCCTGTGTTCATTCCGCAGACCAGGAAGATAGATGAGCTGTTTCGCGAGATGCAGGCCGGGAAGCAGCAGATGGTTGTGGTTATAGATGAGTACGGGCAGACGGACGGACTTGTGGCGATGGAAGATATTCTGGAGGAAATCGTCGGCAATATTCTGGACGAGTATGATGAGATCAGCGAGCACATAGAGGAGAAAGGCAATGACGAATATGTCATGGAGGGCATGACACCTCTGGAAGAACTGGAAGAACGTTTCGGGATTTCCTTTGAGGATGAGGAATTCGAGACACTGAACGGATTCCTGATTTCCAGACTGGACAGGATACCGGAGCCGGACGAACAGTTTAATGTAGATTACTGCGGTTATAATTTTAAGATATTGTCGGTTGAAAATAAGATGATTACGAGCGTACTGGTGACGAAACTGCCGGAAACGGATTCGGCACTTGAATGTGAAGAGAAAAAGTGATATGATAAAGCCCGGCTGGTTAATATAAAATGAAAAGATTACAGAAAAACAGAGAGAAAGAGGAGAAAATGTATGTCAGGACATTCAAAATTTGCCAATATTAAACATAAAAAGGAAAAAAACGATGCGGCGAAGGGCAAAATCTTTACGATTATAGGAAGGGAAATTGCCGTGGCAGTAAAGGAAGGCGGTCCCGATCCGAATAATAACTTCAAGCTTGCAACCGTTGTCGCCAAGGCGAAGGCCAATAACATGCCCAACGACACCATTGAGAGAGGCATCAAGAAGGCTGCCGGGGATGTAGGCAATGTAAATTATGAGTATGTGACTTACGAGGGATACGGTCCCAACGGAATCGCAATCATTGTGGATGCGCTTACGGATAATAAGAACCGCACGGCGGCGAATGTGAGAAGCGCATTTACGAAGGGACAGGGAAATGTGGGGACTCCCGGCTGCGTCTCATTTATGTTCGATAAAAAAGGACAGATTATCATTGACAGGGAAGAATGCGACATGGAAGCGGATGACCTGATGATGACGGCGTTGGATGCGGGAGCAGAAGATTTTAACGAAGAAGAGGACAACTATGAGATACTGACGGACCCTGATAATTTCGAGGAGGTCCGCAAAGCCCTGGAGGATGCGGGAATTCCCATGATGAGCGCGGAAGTTACCATGATTCCGCAGAATTATGTGGAACTGACCGATGAGACTGCGATCAAGAATCTTCAGAAGACGCTGGATCTGTTGGATGACGATGACGATGTTCAGGCAGTATACCATAACTGGGATGAAGAGTAAGAAGCAGAGAGGAATTTTATATGGACAGATTGGCGATCGTGGTTCCCTGTTATAATGAGGAGGAAGTATTGAAGCTTGCCTCGGAGGCTCTCCGCAGAGTGTTGGACGGACTGGTTCAGAAGGGCAAGATAGCCGGGGACAGTTTCATCCTGTTTGTGAATGACGGCAGCAAAGACCGTACCTGGGAACTGATTGAGGAGGAGCACGGGACTTATCCCGGACAGGTGAGCGGTGTCAAGCTGGCGGGCAATGTGGGGCATCAGTTTGCCCTGACGGCCGGATTGATCACTGCCATGGAGCGGAGCGACGTAACCATTTCCATTGACGCCGACCTGCAGGACGATGTGGATGTCATCGAGGAAATGATCGACAAATTTCACGCGGGGAACGACATTGTGTACGGTGTCAGGAAGGAACGGAAGACAGATACTTTCTTTAAACGTACCACGGCCCAGGGCTTCTATAAGATGATGGGGCTGATGGGAGTAAAGACCGTATATAATCATGCGGATTTCCGTCTGATGTCCAGACGGGCGGTGGAGGAATTTTCCAAATATAAGGAGACCAATCTGTTTCTGCGGGGCATGATGCCGTTGATTGGGTACCAGACAGACTGCGTCTACTATGACCGGAAGGAGCGTGCGGCGGGAGAGTCCAAATATCCGCTGAAAAAGATGCTGGCGTTGGCTTTTAACGGGATTTCTTCTTTCAGCGTAAAGCCCATCAGCATGATACTGGGGATAGGGCTCTTTATCATTATCGTTTCTCTGCTTGCATTGGCCTATGCTTTGATTTCCTATTGTACAGGCCATGTAGTGCCGGGGTGGACTTCGCTGATCCTGTCTATCTGGTTCCTGGGCGGACTGCAGCTGCTTGCTATCGGCATGGTAGGGCAGTATATCGGAAAGATTTACATTGAGGTCAAGCAGAGACCCCGTTATAATATTGAGAAAGTTCTCTGCAATGCGGAACCGTTTTCAGATGAAGAGAAAAAGGAATCTGAAGGAAACAGATTCCTAAGCAGGATACAGGAAGAGAGCCAGGGAAAACGGGAAGGCTGACATGAGTTGGAAGAAGAATGCATTTAGTTATCTGACGTGGATTGTATATACGCTTATCACCGGAACTGCCCTGGTCAGCCTGGGCAGTACGTTTTGTGTGGAAGCAGGATTTGCCGCCTGGTGGGGAATTCTGGCATCTGTCCTGTATATGGGAATTGCAGGAGGAATTACTTTCCTGTTGTACAAGGGGGGCGGGGCGTGTCTGATATTTGCGAAAAGGAACCGGGCGGTGTTTCTGGTGTTGGAGTCAATCCTGGTGGCGGGCTTTTTTGCCCTGGGATGTTTTCTGAGAGTGCAGAATATCGGTGAGGCGGAAACGGCTTCTGTGTATTATGAGATGGCAGAGGTTGTTTCCGGACAAGGCATTCCTCAGATGGTGCATGGAGCGGCTTATTTTTATGTCAGGTTGCTGCATACGTTTTTGCTTCTTCTGGGAAATCAGGTTGTGGCGGGAATATGGCTGCAGATATGGCTGCAGCTTGCGGCATTGTCGGTGCTGTATTTTGTCATGAGAAAGCTTTCCGGCGCGGTATCCGGGATTGTTATTTTTGGTTTTTGTATGTGCGCGCCGTATATACGGCAGAGTGCGTTAGTTCTTTCACCGGGAATGCTGTACTTTCTGTTTCTGGGAATTGCAGCCGGGCTGACAGTCGGGATTTGCGGGAGCAGGATGCGCTTTCCGGCGTTTGCTTTTGCGGGTGTCCTGGCGGCGCTTTGTTGTTATATTGATATAGGCGGAGGACTGTTGCTGATTCTGGCCGCTGCGCTTGCTTTTTCTCAGCAGGGGGGCGATGCGGGGAAAAGACTGGCAGCCGTGGGAATCTGTGTTTTGGCGGCTTTGTTGGGATTTTTGATCTTTATCTGGGCAGATGCCTTTATGAGCGGGAAAGATTTCTGGAGAGTGGCCGGCGCATGGCTTGATCTGTATCGGCCCAAAGGCTTTCAGCTACCGTTTACCATAGGTCCCACCAGCTCCGGCTGGGAGAGTTTCGGATTGTTCGGGCTGATGGCATTTGGTGTTTTCAGCTTTTGGTGTGACAGGAAGCGGGAGTATCATTCGGTTTACGTGGTGGCGGCCTGTGTTATTATGCTTGCATCCTGCTTTGGAATCTATACAGAGGAGATGCCCGGCTATTTTTCTTTGTATCTGATGTTTGTCGTTCTGGCAGGAGTCGGGCTGAAACCGTGCGTTTGCAGCAATGCTCTGCCTGACACACTGTCAGGTATTGTCGGGGAAGAGGCTGGGGGGATAACAGAAGAATTCTGTCCGGGCGGGGAGAACGGACTGAGTGTGCAAATGCAGCAGGATGAAGAGAGTGGGCTGAATGCGCAGATGCAGCAGGATGAAGAGAACCGGGAAAGAGATGAGCCTGCAGAGGACGCGGCAAAAGAAGAGAAGAAAGTCCGGTATCTGGACAATCCCCTGCCCTTGCCGAAAAAACATGTAAAGCGGGTGATGGATTATTCCATAAATGTTTCGTGTGACGATGATTTTGATTACCCGATTAAGGAAAACGATGATTTTGATATGTAACAGGTGTAAAAAGAGAATTTTGGGTTATGCTATCAGGGAGCGCAGATGCGGAAAACGCAGAGCGTTCCCTGATTCATTACGGTGAAAACACCAATCCTGACCAGAAAATCCGCGCAGTCGAAATGAATTTCCGTGCTCAATTCTTGATCATGGAGTGCTTATCTGCATTCTTTGATATGCAAGACGGCAAGTCCGGAATCCTGCCTGCGGAAACGGCGGGATAATTGAGATATGGACAAAAAGGAGAATCGTATGGCTGAGCAGAAAGGTGACAAACGGATAGAAAAAGAAGAGCATCAGGACGAGAGAATTGAGCAGACCGGCCAGGTGACGCTGGGCGAGAGCGGCAAATTGGGAAATATTCATCTGATTTCCATTATCGGTGAAATCGAGGGACATGAAAATCTGTCGAATAATTCCAAGACTACAAAGTATGAGCATATATTGCCCAGCCTGGCTGCCATTGAGGACAGTAAGGATATACAGGGGGTGCTGGTGCTTCTGAATACCATGGGCGGCGACGTGGAGGCCGGGCTGGCAATTGCGGAGATGATAGCATCCCTGAGCAAACCCACCGTGTCGCTGGTGCTTGGGGGAAGTCATTCCATAGGCGTCCCCATTGCCGTGAGCACGGATTATTCCTACATTGTGCCCACCGGCACCATGGTAATCCACCCGGTGCGCATGAGCGGCATGGTGATAGGGGTGCCGCAGACATTTGACTATTTTAAGCTGATTCAGGACCGTATCACAGGCTTTGTATGCAGTCACTGCAGCATTGACAAGAATACCCTTGAGAGCCTGATGATGGAGACCGGGGTTCTGACGAAGGATGTAGGCACCATCCTGGTAGGAGAGGAAGCGGTGAAGCGAGGAATCATTGACGAGGTAGGCGGAATTGACAGGGCAATCGCAAAATTGCATTCCATGATACAGGAGGATGGCTCCCTGTAAATTCCCTTTGACGTAGACTGTGCGGCATTCTGTGACAAGCCCCGGGCCTTTGGGGTTACAGCGGTCATACGGCATAGAAAATATTAGGTGACAATTCAGAACAAAGATGATATAATTGTAAAATCGCTGACAGGAGAGAATTAAACTCGTGACTATAAATGATTAAGAAGTGAGGTCGATCAGATGGCTGCTTCCAATGGAAGAAAAACATCATCTTCAAGCAGAAAAAGTACAAAAAGCACTGCTGCGAAAGCTTCCGCCCGGAAACGGAGAAACAATGCGGCGGCACAGGACAGTGCTCTTTTTCATGAGATTGGACTGATTGTACTGTTTGCCGCCATGCTATTTTTCTTCTGCTGCAATTTTGGGATTGTGGGTCCTGTGGGGGATGCCGTCAGCGGCGTTCTTTTCGGGGTGTTTGGCCTGACTGCCTATGTGCTTCCGGTACTGTTGTTTTTTGCGGTAGCGTTCTGGCTTGCAAATGAAGGGAATTCCAGTGCAGTTAGAAAACTGACAGCGGGCATCGTGCTTTTTCTGATGGCAGGTATTGTGTGTGACCTGATTGCAAAAGGCGCAGCCGGTATGGAGGAGTACAGCGCAGGAACATTATACGACAGCTGCCGGGAGACGAAGGGCGGCGGAGGCGTTTTGGGTGGAAGCATCAGTTTTTTTCTCCAGGGGTATCTGGAGATGATAGGGACTATCCTGGTAGTTCTGCTTTGTACCGTGGTCGGTCTGATATTGTTGACGGAAAAATCCCTGCTGAACAGTGTAAAACGCGGGGGAAGCCGCGTGCGTGAGCTGTCCAGAGAGGATTCGGAGAGACGCAGGGAGATGGCGGTAGAACGCCGCCTGGAGCAGGAGGAGCGCACCCGGAGGCGCAGGGAAATGGCGGAAGAACGCCGGATGGAACAGGAAGAGAACAGGGCGCGGCGCAGGGAAGAGGAGAAATCCCGGCGTCAGACTCAGGAGGAACAGCGCGCCAGGCGGGCTGCAGAGCGCAGGCTGAGGGCAGAAGAGAGGGAAAATGAAAAAATATTGCGGATGGATAGAAAGGAATCCGGGATATCGTTGGATACGGTTCTGTTTCGTCCGGAGGATGCACATCGCCGTAACGATATGCATGAGATTATTCTCTCAGAGGAAGAACTGGGCATAGTGTCGCCTTCGACGGAGACGGTGGAGGCAGTGGTTTCAGGGAAAAAGACAGCGGAATCTGGACTCGGGGAGATACATATTCATGGCGTGAAAAGAGACAAGCCTGACAGCAGTGTGGAAGAGATGCTGTCGACAGGCCCGGAAAAAAGAGCAGATGAGGCGAAGGCAGCAGAGAGCGCACAGCCTGTAATTCGGATTCATAGAGCAGAATCAGGGATTCACAGAGCGGAAGATGAAGCAGCAATGCCCGGGCCGGCACCCGTGTCTGCAGAACCCGAAGAGGCAGATACCGGAGTGGAGGATACATATACAGCCAGACTGCGGGCAATGCAGAGGGAGAGCCAGGTACGTTTTTCAGGAACGAATTCCCGGCCTGGATTTGGCAGCCGGGGGGAGGAGCAGGACGTGCCTCTGTCCGGCAGAAAGGATTTGGATTCAGCAGAAAAAACAGAAGGTTTTGCCGAAGCAGCATACGGCAGGGAGTCTGGAGCAGGTATTAATACCGACAGGCTGGTTGGATTTGAGTCAGGAACCCGAACGGTGCAGGGAGACTGTGGAGAAGAAGGAACTCAGACAGGCCGGAGAGGCTGGGAAGAAGCAGGAACCCAGGCAGGCTGGAGAGACTGTGGAGAAGATGGAACCCAGGCAGGCCGGAGAGACTGGGAAGAAGCAGGAACCCAGGCAGACCGGAGAGACTGGGAGGGAGCAGGCCGCCCTGGCCAGGGGGCGGAATATGGTTTCGGGACGGAAGACTTGGGAGAACCTGATTCCTTGTCTGAGCGGAGTCGGGAGACACAAAATCGTTTTGCCACAGGGACACCGAAAGATGCGCGGGCAGGTGTTCCTGCAGGGGCCGATTCGGCACCAGGAGCGGCGGTTGGGGCAAGGCCTGTTGCTGTTCTGCCGGGAAATGCAGCATCTTCCAATGCGGTGCAGAGCAATCGGGTACAGCCGGAAATTGTGGCACCGAAGAAATATATGTTTCCTCCGATATCCCTTTTGCAGAAGGGAGTGGCAGCCACAGGAGATTCCGAACGTGAGCTGAGGGAGACGGCGATACATCTCCAACAGACGCTCAGTACATTTGGGGTCAAGGTTACCATTACTGATATCAGCCAGGGGCCCAGCGTGACACGCTACGAGCTCCAGCCGGAGCAGGGAGTAAAGGTATCCAAAATCGTAGGCCTGACAGATGATATCAAGCTGAATCTTGCGGCGATGGATATCCGGATAGAGGCACCCATTCCAGGCAAGGCGGCAATCGGAATCGAGGTTCCCAATAAGGAGACCATGCCGGTAGGGCTGCGGGACTTGCTGGAAACAAAGGAATTCGCAGAATTTCAGTCCAGTCTTGCATTTGCGGTGGGAAAGGACATTGCGGGCAAGGTGGTGGTATCGGATATCGCCAAGATGCCGCATATGCTGATTGCCGGTGCTACAGGTTCCGGTAAATCGGTTTGTATCAATACACTGATTATGAGTATTTTATATAAGGCCCACCCTGACGACGTGAAGATGATCATGGTGGACCCGAAAGTGGTAGAATTAAGTATTTACAATGGCATTCCGCACCTTCTGATTCCTGTTGTGACGGATCCCAAGAAAGCATCCGCCGCACTTCACTGGGGAGTGGCGGAGATGGATGACAGGTATCGGAAATTTGCGGAGTACGGTGCCAGAAATCTGAAAGAATACAATAAAAAAGTGGAAGCGCAGCAGAAGCGGGGGGATGCAAATGCGCCGAAGAAGCTGCCCCAGATTGTCATTATCGTAGACGAGCTTGCGGATCTGATGATGGTGTGTCCGGGGGAGGTAGAGGCGTCTATCTGCCGACTGGCACAGTTGGCTCGTGCCTGCGGCATCCATCTGGTCATTGCCACACAGCGACCCAGTGTGGATGTCATTACGGGTCTGATCAAGGCGAATATGCCCAGCCGCGTGGCGTTTTCCGTCTCCAGCGGAACGGATTCCCGGACCATACTGGATATGGTGGGGGCCGAGAAGCTGTTGGGGAAGGGCGATATGCTCTTTTATCCTCAGGGGTACCCCAAGCCTGCCCGTGTCCAGGGAGCATTTGTGTCTGACCAGGAGGTTTCGGATGTAGTTGACTTCCTGAAAAATCAGGCTCTGGGCAACACCTATGAGGTGGATATTGAAGAAAAGATTGCAAGCATGGGAAGCAGTGCCGGTGAAGGTGAAAAGGCCTCCGGAGGCGCTTCCGTGGATGAGTTGTTTGAAAAGGCGGGCCGTTTGATCATTGATAAGGACAAGGCTTCCATTGGCATGCTGCAGAGGGCGCTGCAGATCGGTTTTAACAGGGCGGCCAGGATCATGGACCAGCTATGCCAGTATGGTGTAGTGGGGGAGGAAGAAGGAACAAAGCCCAGAAAGATTCTGATGAGCCCGGAACAGTTTGAACAGTTATTGGAGGAAGTAGCCTGAAGTATATGGCTGGAAAAATGAAAAAGGAGAGAACCCATGAAGACAGATTTGGAGATTGCTCAGGAAGCTGTAATGGATCCGATTGGTAAAGTGGCTGAAAAGCTGGGGATTCCGGAGGATGCCCTGGAATTGTATGGCAAGTATAAGGCGAAGATTTCCGATGAATATCTGGATCAGATCAGGGAGCGGCCGAATGGAAAGCTGATTTTGGTGACGGCAATCAATCCTACTCCGGCAGGAGAAGGGAAGACGACGACCAGTGTGGGGCTGGGACAGGCTTTCGGTAAACTGGGGAAAAAGGCGGTAGTCGCTCTGCGTGAGCCTTCTCTGGGGCCTTGTTTCGGCATCAAAGGCGGAGCCGCAGGCGGCGGATATGCCCAGGTGGTTCCCATGGAGGAGCTTAACCTTCATTTTACAGGGGATTTCCATGCAATTACATCTGCCAATAACCTTCTGGCCGCTTTACTGGATAATCATATTCAGCAGGGAAATGAACTTCAGATTGACAGCAGGCAGATTGTCTGGAAACGCTGTATGGATATGAATGACCGTGTCCTGCGCAATATTGTGGTGGGGATCGGAGATAAGATGGACGGCTTCGTGAGAGAAGATCATTTTGTCATCACGGTTGCAAGTGAGATCATGGCAATCCTATGTCTGGCAGAAGATATGAGGGATTTAAAGGAGCGTTTGTCCAGGATTATAGTTGCCTACAATTATGCGGGAAAGCCTGTGACGGCAGGAGATCTGCAGGCAGTCGGTTCCATGGCGGCTCTTTTGAAAGATGCCATGAAACCGAATCTGATTCAGACACTGGAGCATACCCCTGTGTTGGTGCACGGAGGGCCTTTTGCAAATATTGCCCATGGCTGCAATTCTGTAAGAGCGACGCGGGCAGCACTGAAGATGGCGGATTACTGTATTACGGAAGCCGGATTCGGGGCAGACCTGGGTGCGGAGAAGTTCTTTGACATCAAGTGCCGGATGGCGGAGCTGAAGCCGGATGCGGCAGTACTTGTTGCAACTATCCGCGCTTTGAAGTATAATGGAGGTGTGGCAAAGCCCGACCTGGGGGTTGAAAACCTGGATGCTCTTGAGCGGGGAATCGTAAATCTGGAGAAGCATATCGAGAATCTGCATAAATACGGCGTGCCTGTGGTAGTGACGCTGAATTCCTTTGTCAGTGATACGGAGGCTGAAATCCGTTTTGTAAGGAAGTTCTGCGAGGAAAGGCACTGTGAATTTGCACTGTCCGAAGTATGGGAGAAGGGCGGTGAAGGCGGAAGAGAGCTTGCCGGGAAAGTGTTGACAACTCTGGAGTCAAATGAGAGTCATTTCAAAGTCCTGTACGAAGATTCTCTCTCATTGGAGGATAAGATACGCACGGTGGCTGCGGAGATATATGGCGCAGGCAGTGTTGCTTTTACTGCTGCGGCGAAAAAGCAGCTGAAGAAACTGACGGAGCTGGGATTCGGAAAGTTTCCGGTCTGCATGGCAAAAAATCAGTATTCCCTCTCTGACGACCCGAAGCGTCTGGGGCGTCCTTCAGGCTTTGAACTTACAGTCAGGGAAGTATATGTGTCAGCAGGTGCAGGTTTTGTGGTGGCATTGACCGGTGATGTGGTTACGATGCCGGGATTATCCAAAAAGCCTTCGGCCATAGGGATAGATGTCAATGAAAATGGTGTAATTACCGGTTTATTTTAAAGAGGTAGTGCAGATATGAAAGAAGAGTGCTTTCATAACTATCGAATGAATGTCCGCCGAAGCGGGCAGAGGTATAGATATGAAATGTCCTAATTGTGGATATGAAATGCCCGAGGGACTCCTGTATTGCGAACATTGCGGCGAGGACATTCACATAGTGCCGGATTTTGAGCCTGAACTGGAGCGGAACCTGGAAGAGACTATGGAGCAGGCAATCAGCGATGTCCTGGAGGAGCTGCATGAGGGTGTGGCCGGAGGAGAGGAAGAAGTACCGGGAGAGGAACCGGAACATGAAGAATACGAGAAAGATAACGGAAATATAATACATAAAAAAAGACTTTGGCCCAAAATATTGTTGGCATTTGTGATTGTGCTTCTTGGTGCGGCGGGAGCTGTGGCATGGTATATATATGGTTACAACTCTGAAGAATACCAGGTGGAAAGGGCAATACAATATGTTACACAGGGGAAGTATGATGAGGCAATTTCCTGTTATAACCGGGCGTTGGAACTTGATGAAGAGAATATCGAGCTGATATTCAGCCTGGCGGATGTCTATCTTCTGAAGAACAATAAAGTAGAATACGAATATCTTTTGCGGGAGATTGTGAGAAGTGATAAGGCTACGTCGGAGCAGTTAAACGGTGCCTACGGAAAGCTGATTGCCATATACAGAGACAGGGAAGACTACCGGACGATTAACGAACTGTTGCTGGCAAGTCATGATGATGTCCTGCTTTCCACTTATCAGAATTATATTGTAAAGGTGCCTGAATTCAGTGTCAATGAGGGGTATTATACCAGCATACAGCCGTTGAAGCTGACGGCTGCCGGTTCAGGAAAGATATATTATACTTTGGACGGAAGTGAGCCGACAGAGGAAAGCAGCCAGTATACGGCTCCCATTATTCTGGAAAGCGGCGACTATGTCGTAAAAGCATTTGTTGTCAATGAACGGGGAATTGCCAGTGAAGTGGTGACAAAGGAATATCATATAGAAAATAAGGAAATCCTGCCGCCGGAGGTCAGCGCTATCAGCGGTGAGTACAATTTTCCGATGAATGTGGAGATTACCAGCGATATCGAGGATGTGTACTATACGACAGACGGGAGTGACCCTACCTATGCATCCACAGCTTATACCGGGCCCATACCCATGCCCCTTGGAAGATCCCATTTTAAATTTGCGAAGATTGTGGGTGGGGTGACGGGTACTGTTGCGGAACGGACTTACCGGCTTGTTATGAATACGGAGTATACGCCGGAAGAGGCTGTGGAAGACGTGACGGAATATTCCATGTCAGTTGGAAAGATTTATGATATGGAAGGACATTTTGACGAGTCGGGAGATTCATATGTGTACGAATATCTCTATGTGACAAACATTCAAAAAATTGACGATTTCTATGTAATCGTTGAGGTTTACAGGACGGCTGACGGAAATATGACGAGAACCGGAAACAATTTTGCGGTTAATGCCTATACAGGAGTGCTTTTTAAGCTTCAGAGGGATGAGCGGGGCCGTCTGAGTCTGGTTGATTTAGAAGAAAATGAAGATTCTCCTTAAAGAGGAGCAGAGAGGTGGATTATGTACAAGATTGTAAAGAAAGAAGAGTTGACCACGAACATTTTTCTCATGGATGTGGAAGCGGCAAGGGTAGCGAAAACATGTCAGCCGGGACAGTTTGTCATTGTGCGCACTGATCAGGAGGGAGAGCGGATTCCGCTGACCATCTGTGATTATGACCGGGATAAGGGAACCGTGACAATCGTATTTCAGTGCATGGGTGCTGCTACCCATATGATGGCTGGATTAAAGGAAGGAGATGCTTTCCAGGATTTTGTGGGGCCGCTGGGATGTCCTTCGGAACTGGTGAAAGAAACACCTGAGGCGCTTCGGAAAAAGAAGATTCTGTTTGTGGCAGGCGGCGTAGGTGCTGCTCCTGTGTATCCCCAGGTGAAGTGGCTCCACGAAAACGGTGTAAATGCGGATGTAATTGTGGGCAGCAAGACGAAAGAACTGCTGATTCTGGAGAAAGAAATGGAAGCGGTAGCAGGGAATCTCTACATAACCACAGACGACGGCTCTTACGGCAGAAGCGGTATGGTAACCCAGACCATTAAGGAACTGGTGGCGGAAGGGAAGCAGTACGATGTGTGTATTGCCATCGGCCCCATGATCATGATGAAATTCGTATGTCTCCTTACAAAAGAACTGGGTATACCTACCGTAGTCAGTCTGAATCCCATTATGGTGGACGGCACGGGCATGTGCGGTGCCTGCCGTGTGACGGTGGACGGGAAAGTAAAGTTTGCCTGTGTGGACGGGCCGGAATTCGACGGGCATGCGGTGAATTTTGACGAGGCCATGAGACGGCAGACACTCTATAAGACAGAGGAAGGCAGAGCCATGCTGAAGCTTCAGGAGGGGGATACCCACCACGGCGGATGCGGGAACTGCTGATATATGAAGAAATGGGTTGTGGAGGATTGGGAATTTATTGTAACAGTGCTGAAAGGGAAGGCTGCTGAATGCAGGCTGGGATTCGAGGAAGGCGACAGGTTTTATTGTCAATATGAAGTGCCTGCGGGTTTTTGTCCGAAGACGATGCCTGTACTGTATACACTATGTGAGATTATCAGATGCGGCGGAAATTTCAGTGCGAGAGGTTCTGACAAAGATGATGAAATTGACTTTGGCTGCGCGGACGGGGCTGTACAATTCCATCTTGAGGCCAGAAAGCTGACAGAACCGAAGGATTCCTGATGAAGTCGAAAGACTTTGTATGAAGTGGTGGCAAATTTTTGGACGAGAGTATGTATAGATGTGACAACAGAAAGGATTCGGAGGAACGATAATAAATGGATGTTTTAACAAAGATCCCGGTAAGGGAGCAGGACGCGAAAGAGCGTGCTGCCAATTTCGAGGAAGTATGTCTGGGATATAATCAGGAAGAAGCCCAGGCCGAAGCGGTCAGATGCATTAACTGTAAAAATGCGCAGTGTGTAAAGGGGTGTCCGGTTGCGATTGACATTCCCGGCTTTATTCAGAAGGTAAAGGAAGGCAATATAGAGGAAGCGTATCAGGTTATCAGCAAGGACAGCGCGCTTCCGGCAGTCTGCGGGAGGGTATGCCCTCAGGAAACTCAGTGCGAGGGTAAGTGTATCCGCGGTATCAAGGGAGACCCCATTTCCATCGGCAAGCTGGAGCGTTTTGTGGCGGACTGGGCGAGAGAAAACGGAATCAAGCCCATTGTATCTGCCGGGAAAAAGGGGAAGAAGGTTGCCGTCATCGGTTCCGGCCCTGCAGGTCTGACCTGTGCCGGGGACCTGGCAAAAATGGGATATGATGTGACCATCTTTGAAGCCCTCCATGAGCCGGGCGGAGTATTGGTATACGGCATTCCGGAATTCCGCCTTCCGAAAAAGGCCGTTGTGGCTGAGGAGATCGAGAATGTAAAGGCTCTCGGCGTGAAGATAGAGACCAATGTGGTGGTGGGGAAATCCGTCACCATAGATGCCCTGATCCAGGAGGAAGGCTTTGAGGCTGTGTTCATCGGTTCCGGAGCCGGTCTGCCCAAGTTTATGGGTATTCCCGGCGAAAACTCCAACGGGGTGTTCTCAGCCAATGAGTACCTGACCAGAAGCAATCTGATGAAGGCTTTTGACAGCAATTCCAACACCCCTATCATGCACAGCAAAAAGGTGGCTGTGGTAGGAGGCGGAAATGTTGCCATGGATGCAGCCAGGACTGCCCTGCGTCTGGGAGCGGAAGTACATATCGTATACCGCCGCAGCGAGGAGGAGCTTCCGGCCAGAGTGGAGGAAGTCCACCACGCGAAGGAGGAGGGAATCATTTTCGACCTTCTGACCAATCCTACGGAAATCCTGGCGGACGAGAAGGGCTGGGTAACCGGCATGAAGTGTATCAGGATGGAGCTGGGTGAGCCGGACGCTTCCGGGCGCAGGCGTCCGGTGGAGGTTCCCGGTTCCGAATTTACAATGGAGCTGGATACCGTAATCATGTCCCTTGGAACTTCTCCGAATCCCTTGATTTCTTCTACTACGGAGGGTCTGGAGACGAATAAGTGGAAATGCATCGTAGCGGAGGAGTCCAACGGACAGACCAGCAAGGAAGGCGTCTATGCCGGCGGAGATGCAGTCACAGGCGCGGCTACCGTAATTCTGGCCATGGGCGCCGGTAAGGCGGCTGCTAAGGGGATAGATGAGTACTTAAGTAATAAGTAAATTTCAGCGCCCATGGCCTGCTATGTGTGCCGATAAGGCGGCTGCTCATCCCCTGCCTGCCGCGGGCGTTGTCAGGGCGTCCGGGGAAATATGGGGAACCGGCGAGGCGGTACATGGGACAGACAGATATTTCAGCAGTATGTAAGAATATGCGCATTTCAGGCTGGCTGTCAACGGCCGGCGCCGAAATGGGGCCTGACTTGAATATACAGGAGATTTTTATGGTAAAACATATCGTATTATGGGATTTTGCGGAAGGTCTTTCCAGAGATGAGAAAAATGAGGCGGCGGAGAAGATGGCGTCCCTGCTGGAGCCGATCAGGGAACTGGTGCCCGGCGCGGTGGAAATTCGGGTAGTTCAGAATCAGCTTTCTTCCAGTAATCGTGACATTGCGCTGATTTCCACATTCGAGACGCTGGATGCACTGATGACATACCAGAATCATCCGGCGCATGTGGAAGCCGGAAAATACGTCCGGAGCGTCACCTGCAACAGAGCCTGTATGGATTATGAGTTTGCGTCTAAATAGCGTCAGGGTTACTGTTCACGCGGCACAATTCACTGAAGGGAAATGTCTGCAGGAAGTGGGCAGTAACATGTCATATGCTTTGTTCTGTGTTAAGTCAGAAGAGGAAAGTAGGTAGACAGATATGCCTTGGTGTCCGAAATGCAAAAGTGAGTATAGGGATGGTTTTTCAATATGTGCCGATTGCGGCAGTGAGCTTGTGGATGAGGAAACATTTGCGCGGCTGGAGACGGAGCGGTTTGCGGCAGGGCGGATTGTGCCTGTGCAAAAGGCTGATATGGATGCAGATGCGGCGGCAGAAACCGAATTCATGGAGAATGAAAACTGCTGTTTCGAGACTGAGGACGAATATTCTGACAGTCCCGACGCTGCCGTTACGGAGAATGGAATGGACAGCGGCCTGAGAGCAGACAGGGAGGATTCCTGTGCGCCCGAAGCGGGAGCAGAGGAGAAGGGGGCTCCTTTATCCGGGCCGCAGACGAAAAGTACCGGTTACAGCTCCCTGTATCGGGATAATGCCGAGCGTGCCAGCGAAAATCGTTCGTCCGCGTGGGTTCTGATGGCTGTGGGAGGCCTGGGAATTGTCGCTTTGATCATGGGAATCACGGGGGTGATTCCGCTGCATTTCAGTAATGCATATCTGTTTTATGGTGTGATGGCTGCCGTGTTTATCCTGTTTCTGGTAGCCGGCATCATATCCATGAAAAATGCCCTGATTTTTGAAAAAAGTGCGGAATCGGAGAATTCCGTCAAAAAGGCTCTTCTGGACTGGTGCAGGCAGAATCTTCGGAAGGAAGAACTGGACCGGCAGATTGGGATAGGCGGAACGGCAGCCACGGAAGAGGGGGCGGCAGAGATGGAATCGGAGGAAATTCTCTATTTCAGGCGTTTTGAGGCCATCAAGGCAAGGCTGAATCACCAGTTTCTGAACCTGGACCAGGGATTCCTGGAAAAACTCATTGATGATACTGTCTATGAGATGGTTTACAGCGATGAGGAGGAAACGGCCTGAGTACAGGCGCTGAAAATCTGTATTTGTGTGTGACTTATGATGCGAAAGAGCCCGGGGAAAGACAATATTTTCAGCTTGCCGGAGAGTGAGGGAGACATTTTGAAAATCAGCATCGCATGTGTGGGCAGGATAAAGGAGAAATTCTACAGAGACGCTGTATCGGAATATGAGAAACGGTTAAGCAGATACTGCAGACTGGAATTTCTGGAAGTGGCAGATGAGAAAACGCCCGAAGGAGCCGGCGAGGCTCAGGAGGAGCAGATAAAGGAAAAAGAGGCGAGGCGCCTTCTGGAGAAAATCCGGGAGGACGCCTTTGTCTGTACTTTGGAGATTGGGGGGAAGAGGCTGACTTCTGAAGGGTTCGCCAGGTGGATGGAGGGGCTGACTGTAAAAGGAACCAGCCATATTGTGTTTGTCATCGGCGGCTCGTTAGGGCTTCACGAATCTGTGCGCAGAAGGGCGGACATGGCGCTGAGTTTTTCGGACATGACCTTTCCGCATCAGCTGATGCGTGTGATATTGACGGAGCAGATTTACCGGGCTTTCCGGATTATACATGGGGCACCATACCATAAGTGAGGGTGTGAACACAATCCGAATACCGGATGAAGAGAATTGTGAGGAAGAGAGGGAGCATAAAAAATAGATGAGAGAACAAAAAAGCAGACTTTTATGGATTTTTATAAACGTATTTGTGTTTGCACTGATTTTATTGTTGACCTATATCACTCCGTTATATGCGGATGATATTATGAATCTAAAGATATTTGGTACAGATATAGACATACAAAATATGGGTGATGTGATAGAAAGCGTGAAAGCATATTACGCTACATGGGGTGGACGGGCTACTGCACAGTTTCTGATTCAGTTTTTTCTGTTGTATGATAAGAAATTGTATGACATTGTCAATGCCTTCATTTATGTAGCTATGGCTTACGTTATGTATCAATATATAGAACCGGACAGAAAGAGAAATAATATAATGCTGCTGTTTATTTACCTGATGTTATGGTTCTTTATGCCGACTTTTGGAGGAGAAATCCTTTGGCTTACAGGCAGTATAACTTACCTTTGGGAATTGTTGATTGTAATTGCATTTGGATTGGTTTATTATCGTGCCTGTCTGACGGAGGAGAAGGAGAGAAAGGCCATAAGCAGTGGGCTTGCGCTGATAGCGGCGTTGGGAATGGGGATTGCAGGTTTTTTGGCAGGTCTGTCCATAGAAGCCACGTCCTGCACGCTGATGGCGGCTCTTTTCTTCTTTGCAGTATGGAGTATCCGGCGGAAGAGGCGTTTCCGTATCTGGGAAATAACAGGAATAATTGGGGCTTTGGCAGGTTTTTGCGTATTGATGCTTGCTCCGGGCAATTTTTCGCGATATTCTCATGTGGCAGTAGAAGCCGCAGAAAGAAGTGTTTTATTTGAGTACATATATCGCATTTTCCGAGAAACATATTATGCATTTTATTATTTGACGTTTCCAACAGGAGTATGTATTGCATTGACTTTGCTGGCACCGAAAACGGCGAAAAGAAAGCTCCTGTTTTTCCCGGTACTGGCATTCATCAGTGTATATGTTATGACATTTTCAAATGGATTTGCAACAAGGATATTTGTGACTCCGCTTGTCCTGCTTACAATAGGAATCGGTTTGGCGGTTAACAGCATAAGAACGGAATCAGGCGGCGTGACTCAAGACAGGAAAAGACAAAAGCTTTCCTTTGCAGTAATTGCATGTACTCTGGTTCTCGTAGCTTTGACCCAATATGCCACTGGGGTATTGAGAAGCATACAAACAGGGGAAACGATGTATAAGGAAATCGGCTATATCCTTCAGGATACTTCCATATCACAAGGACTGATGCCATAGCAAATATTGTCTTGGGATTTACATGCAAAGAACACACGAAAAAGTCTTACGGAATCTGGGGTGAAGAACAGTGAAAGGTTTCCGAAATAAATGTAAAAGATATGGAGTGTGTGAAAATACTACAATTCAGCAGGACGGGCAGCGTGCCGTGGGTACCAGGCTTTCCGATGAGCTTTCCGAGGTGGTGTTGGAGCAGGGACAGACTTATGTAGGGCAGGCATCCACACTGGGAGAAGACCATCTGTGCTCCTATGTTCCCACAAGGGAAGAGAGCGGTAATATAAACGGACTGATTTTTGCCGGCATTTCCATGGCGGATGTGAACAGACAGGTCACTTTTACGGTATATTTATCCTGTATTATCGGGATTGTACTTATTATTGCGGGAATTTTTGTTGTGGGCGCTTATATCAAACGGGCGGTTTCCAAGCCCCTCTTTCGCCTGACTGTTCTGGCGGAGACGTTGGAGCAGGGGAATCTGGGGCTGAGCATGGATCAGGACATGGAGGCTGCCATTCATTCCAATGATGAGATTGGGATTCTGGCCCAGAGCTTTGACCAGACAATCCGCCGTCTGCGCAATTATATAGGAGAGATTTCTCATATGCTGGAATCCATAGCAGAGGGAGACCTGACGGTTCAGATCAATCAGGAATATGTGGGGGATTTTGCCAGAATACGTACCTCATTGAACGACATTCTTGAGAAACTCGACAAAACCATAAGCCAGATTGTGGTCAGTTCCGAATGCGTTTCCGGCGGAGCGGCCCAGATGTCTGCCGCGGCTCAGGGGCTGAGCCAGGGTTCCGTGGAACAGACCGGTGCCGTGGAAGAGTTGGAGAATACCATGGAGGAAGTTGCAGGCCGGATCAGACAGACTGCGGACAATGCAGGGCAGGTACAGGAGCAGGCCGGAGAAATGGGGCGGCAGCTGACTGAGAGCAACCAGAAAATGAAGGAAATGATAATAGCCATGGAGAAGATTAACTCCAGCTCGGGTGAAATCGGAAAAATCATCAAGGCCATTGAGGATATCGCTTTCCAGACCAATATCCTGGCATTGAATGCCTCTGTGGAGGCGGCCAGGGAAGGGGAAGCGGGCAAGGGATTTGCGGTAGTGTCCGGCGAGGTGCGTAGCCTTGCGGGCAAGACGGCGGAAGCTTCCCAATCTACTGCAGCACTAATCGAACGTTCCATTGCTGCAGTGAAGGAGGGAACCCTGATTGCAGACGCCACGGCGCAGCAGTTGGAAGGCGCAGTTACGCAGGCGCAGGGAATTGTGGGAACCATCGACCATATTGCTTCTGATGCCAGAACCCAGGCGGAAGCAATGGAGCAGATTCAGAGTCAGATTGGCCAGATTGCCAGTGTGGCACAGACGAATTCCGCTACCGCCCAGGAGAGTTCCGCTGCCAGTGAAGAACTCAGCGACCAGGCGGGGTTGCTCAGGCAGCTGGTGAAAACCTTCCGGCTTCGCAAGGGGAGGTAAGGATTTTCAGGGGCTTTGGACCGGATTAAGGGGAAGCGGCGGCAGGCGCGGTTTTCAAGTAAACTTCAGGTTGCGTTTTTGCTTTTACAATCAACTTCACAGGTATGGTAAAGAGGGCTGTATTTTCGTATAATAAGGAAAGAGAAAGAGGATAAGCCTGAATAATCGGAAGGGAGAAAGAAATGTTTGATCAAGTAAAAGCAGGAAAACAGATCGCGCTGTTCCGAAAACGGAAGAGGCTGACGCAGGAGGAGGTTGCCGGACGGCTGAACATAAGCCCCCAGGCGGTGAGCAAATGGGAGAACGGCCGGACCATGCCGGAATTGCCGATTTTGGTGGAATTGTCGGAATTGCTGGAATGTTCCATAGACCAGATACTTTTTTCCGTGCCCGGTTTTGCTGCCAATGCCAATTTTGAGCACATATTGCTGCCATATGCTCCGATTGCTGATTTCACGGGCAGAAACTGGCCCAGGAGCATGTCAAAACCGGCAATCCTGTCAGCCATCAAACTTTTTATGGGACTTGAGGAGCGCAGGGACACAATGAACCGGCAGATAAACGATGACACGGAATATATTCTTCAATCCGCATTCTCCGGCATTGCGTTTGGCTACTCCTGGGAGCCTGACGAAACCTGGGAAAGCTGTCTTGCAGTATACGGACTGACTTGTGAGACTCATACAAGAGCGGATTATTCTGAGGCAGAATTCATTCGGCTGGCGGTGCAGCATATTCTGGGCGGATATCCTGTAATTGTTATTCCGAAGGAATATACAGATACCATATTGGCTACGGGATTTTCTGACCAGGGCAAAATCTTAAAAGGTCTTTCGTTTCTGGACGGCGATGATGACAAGAATTCCGTCATGTCTTTTGGACAGCTGAAAAGTTTTTCGGAATGGTATGCCGGAGATTCTGACCTGCTGCTGATAAAAAACGGTTCCAAAACCGTTTCTCCTGCCGCTCAATGCCGGGAAGCCTTACGAAAAGGATATACTCTTTTAAGGAATAAAACGCATCATTTTGATGAGCCCCTTGTGGGACATGGTCTGGTGATTTATGACAACTGGTGTGAAGAGCTTCGAAGGGAAACGAATCAGGGGTCAGCGGTCATAGAATGTATGTTTCCTCATCTTTTCATACATTATGAAGGGAAACTTCGGATCAGGGAATTTCTGGAGCTTTGTCTGCATTTGACAGGGCCTGCGAACCCCCGGGCTTTTACCCTGGCAATTTCAAAATACGCTGAAATACTTGAACTCTGTGAGAAGTGCATGCATGAAATGCTGCCCAAAACGCCTGCGGATGCGGAGGAAGCCAGGGCCATGCGGCAGGGCTATATCGGAATATTGCAAAGAACCAGGGAACTGGAGGAAGAAGCTTTAGAGGCAGTAGCTTCGATTGCGGTTAACGGGAAATAAAGAGCGTGACAGGAAAAGACATGGTAGAGGGAAATGAGACGGCATTAAAATTGTATCAGAGATTTGGATTTGAAGTTTTTGGCAGATATATATGGGCATATTGTTATGAAGCGGAAAATGGAAACAGGAAAATTTGAATAGAACAGAAAGTGGCGGTTAAGCAACACTAAAACGTTTTGGTGGAGTGCTGTCAGAGAAAGCTTGTCCTGGGGAAGAAAATATCAGCAGTCTGTATATTGATGGAGAAACATTATATGCCGCAAGCGAACGTTCCGGAAATCAGTTTTTCAGGCCTGTGGGGGCAGGGAAAAAAGAAGGGAGATGTGGTGAGACATGGATTTATTTACATTATGCGGGAGAATACATCTGCCCGGTGAAATACAGGAAAAAGTCATGGATTATTATAAGACTGCCGATTTCGGCCCGACAGAATCTCTCAGGGAAAGACTGAAAAGCAGAGATACAGAGGCCCGGGCAAGAAGAGAACTGGAAGAAATTCTGGAGCCGGATCCCGGGAAAATAAAAATGCTTACATACATGCTGCTGTGCGGGGCGGACCTGTATCACTGGTATGAGGAAAAGGGGATACCGGAGGAGATCTTTTTTGATACCATGGGCTGCTTTTCCAGGTTTATAGAGGAATGCAGGGAGAAAACCGGAATGTATGCCTTTGACAGGGAATGGTGGACCGGGCGTCAGATCAGCGGGAATCTGTTCAGGATTGGGGAACTGGAATATGAGATGATAGACGACGGCAGGAAGAGGGTGAGCATTCATATCCCTTCCGACGCTGTTTTAACCAGAGAAAAATGTGATGTCTCCATGGAAGCGGCAGAAAGCTTTTTTGCCAGGTATTTTCCTGATTATCGAGGTAAGGATTATGTATGCCATTCATGGCTTCTGGCACCGGAGCTGAAATCCCTGCTGCCGGAGGATTCCCATATTCTGGACTTTCAGCGCAGATTCCGGATTCAGGAGGTGGACTACCAGGGGCAGGAGTATGTGGAATGGGTATTCAGGACGGGAAACGCCCGGGTTGCAGATTACCCGGAAAATACCTGCCTGCAGAAGAGTATGAAGAAATATTTGCAGGAAGGCGGGAAAATCGGGAATGGCTTCGGTGTGTGGATAAAGAACTGATTCCGGGCGGAGAATATAGGAGCGGAAACAGCCTCTCGGCATTTGGAAGCAGAATCCGGCATTCGGGCTGAACCTTCCTGGAATAGCGGGAGAATCAGTCCGAAGGAGTTCCGGAAAACAGCGCGATATGTGGCTTAGCGATTCCGAGAGACTATAAAAAGAAAAAGGCGAAAGGGAACCCTGGTGGATTTATATTATATCGAGGACAATCCGGATATTGCGGATACCGTAAAAACATATCTGGAACAACGAAATTTCGTAGTAACCATATGCGCAACCCTTGCCCGGGCCAGGCAGGCGATACAGAACCATGTGCCGGGAGTGGTTTTACTGGACTGGAACATGCCGGACGGCCGGGGGGACAGCCTGTGCCGGTGGATTCGGGGCAACTGGAAGGAACTTCCGGTAATCTTTCTCACGGTCAGAGGAGATTCGGCCGACATTGTCTCCGGTTTTCAAAACGGCGCAGACGATTATGTAGTAAAACCCTTTGAACTGGAAGTGCTGTATTCCCGGATTCGGGCGGTGCTGCGCAGAACCGGCAATGTGGCGGAACAATATCTGTCCTGCGGCGGTATTTCCATTGACACAAATCGTCGGCAGGTCATCTGTCATTCGGAAGAAATCCTCTTAAGCGCGGCGGAATATCAGCTGCTTTTGTACCTGATGCAGCATAAAGGGAAGACGGTTACCAGGGAAAAAATCCTGGAGCAGGTGTGGGATGCCAACGGCAGCTATGTAAATGATAATACCTTAACGGTCACCATGAAGCGGCTGCGGGATAAGCTGAATCAGCCGGAGTGTCTGAAGACAGTCAGAAGCGTGGGATACCGTATGGAGGATATCCTATGAGCGGGCGGAAACATATACTGATCACTTTAGGCTTTGCCGCGGCGGTGGGGCTGCTTGCCTCCGCTGTCTCCGGTCTGCTGTTTACTTACCATTACAGCCGGCTGCAGTTTGACCTGGTGAATGTCGTCTGCGGGGAGGTGGTGGAGCAGGAACCGGAAGCGCGGAAAATTGTTTCCGCCGCCCTGAAGGAATTTACGGACGGAAATCCCGACGGTATGGCCGAAGATGATATTTTGGGGAGTTTGGGATACCGTGTCTATGACTTTGAGGGGAGTGATTACGGAAAGAGTTTTCTGTATATTGGGGCAGGGTTTCTGGCGGGTGTTTTTCTTATTTATATTACCTTTTTGTATCGGAATAAAAAGGAAGCAGGCCGGATTCAGGCCCTGGCGGAGTACCTGGAACAGGCCAATACAGGCAGGGCTGCCGTTCTCTCCGCCACAGGTGAGGACGGGTTTTCCAAACTGGAGGATGAAATATATAAGACTGTCACTTCTCTCTATCAGACCAGGGACAGGGCGGTTCAGGCCAGGGATGATTTCGCGGAGAATCTGTCCAATATCGCGCACCAGATAAAGACTCCCATTACGGCGATGTCCCTATCTGTTCAGATGATGAAGCAGGCGTTGGACGGGGGGCAGATGAGTCAGGCAGGAGTGCAGGGCTTTGACAGGGAGAGCAAGAGCCAGGCAGAAGAGCGGGACTTGGACGGGGAGCAGATGAGTCAGGCAGGAGTGCAAGGCTTTGACAGGGAGCGTAAGAGTCTGGCAGAAGAGCAGGATTTGGATGGGGTGCAGATGAGCCGGGCGGGAGAGCATGCTTCGCCAGAGAGCCATGAGAACAGGACTGTGCAGAAAAATGTATGCGGCAGTCACCTGAAACAGGTGGAAAAACAGCTTTCACGGCTGGCCCATTTGGAGGAGGCCCTTCTGGTGCTGTCCCGGATTGATGCCGGAACGCTTGTTTTGCAGAAGAAGGAAGTGGATGTTTTTACGCTGCTCGTGCTGGCGGCGGATAACCTGCAGGAATTCTTTGCGGGTTCCGGCACATCCGTAGATATACCGGAACTGGGGGCGATGACGGTCGTCGCAGATCTGGACTGGACCATGGAGGCGGTGATGAATCTGATGAAAAACTGCCTGGAGCACGGCAATGGGGGAAGGGTGCATTGTTCCTGTGCACAGAATCCCTTATACACCGAAATTCTGATCTGGGATGAGGGGGAGGGATTTGCAAAGGAGGATATTCCGCATCTTTTCGAACGGTTTTACAGAGGAAAGAATGCGGGAGAAGGAGGTATCGGAATCGGATTGGCTCTGGCCCGGGAGATCATTCAGCGCCAGAACGGAACCATACGGGCAAGGAACCGGCCGGAGGGAGGTGCCTGCTTTGAAATCCGCTTTTATGTTCATTTGGAAGGAGCCTGATCAAGGAGGCGTCCCTTTTACACTGCAGACCGCCGGAAATTGCAGTGAGAAAATGAGCGAAGGTGCCTTGCCGGCGGTCTGCAGTCGGAATTCGCGGCAGGTTTTACTGACGTGTAGTATAAAAAACTGAAACTTATAATAACCATGTACGAAAACCTGGAGGCAGGGCATGGAGAGGGGACGGGGAAAGACGGAGCATGAGTTTTCTGAGTGTGTTTGGCTATGATTTGTTTTCAGGCGCTTTCGGCCTGGCTATGGTTGTCTGTACGGGGCTGTTTGTTCTAAGGACTCTTTCTTTTGGCAAGGGGAAGTTCCGGGGCGGCGGAATCGTTTTGGCGGCTGTGTGGATCGTGATGGAAGCGGGGGCGGCGGCATTGCTTTACAAGGCGGGCCTGCTGCGGTATTATTCTGTGTCCATTCTGCTGGAATATGTACTGCTGATCGGGAACGCCCTTTGCATCGGTGTTCTTTTCCGGGAGAGGTTCAGACGGTGCTGGGGCATTGTGCTGTTTGAGGGCATTGCGGCGGAGATTTCTGTGATGATGGTCTTTATCCTGACATCTGAAAGGCCCTATGACCTGAGCATCGGGGAAGAGAGGATTCGGTATTTATTGTCCAATTATATACTGGGGCCGGCTGCCATTCTGCTGATTTTGTTCCTTTTGCATCAATTGAAGGTGGGAGATGCGTACCGCCGGTGGCTGGAGCACAGGGACGTCTGGAACTGGGGCATGCTCTGCCTGAGCGCTTATCCCGTTCTGATATATAGTATGATGGCGCTGTTCACCTATGGAGGCATGAGCCGCAACAGCAGCATGAGCATTGCCTACCTGGTATTGATTGCGGCGCTGATCGTCTTCCACTATAAGGGGCGGGAGGAGTGGCAGCGGAAGGAAGCTGCCGCCCAGTCGCTGATCGTCCAGCAGCAGGAGGCCTATATCAGGACGCTGGAGGGGATGCAGGAGGAGATGAGGCGCTTCCGGCATGACTACAAAAATATGATGTCGGGGATGTACCTGACGGCGAAGGAGGGGGAGCTGACGGAGGCCATGGATTACATCCGGGAGCTGACGGAGGATTTCGACAGCCAGATCGGCGGGCAGATCCGGCAGATGTCCCATTTGGGCAATGTCTGCATGACAGAGGTGAGAGGGCTCCTCCTGGCGAAGATTTCCCAGATGCAGAAGGAGGGCACGGCCTGTGAGCTGGAGGTGATGCGGCCTTTTCGGGAGACGGGATGCAGGACGACGGATCTGTGCAGATGCCTGGGGATTCTGATTGACAATGCCATGGATGAGGTCAGGGGAAAGGAGGACGCCCGGGTGCATATCATGATCAGCTGCCAGGGGGGGTATACCACATTCCGGGTAAAGAACCGGCTGTACCACGAAGTTGACGTCCACAGAATCTGGCAGCAGGGCTATTCCACCAGAGGGGCGGAGCGGGGAATCGGGCTGGCCAGCTATCGGAAGATTCTGGATGGGTATGGGAACGTGCTGCCGGCCACGGCGGTGCAGGAGGGCTATTTTGTCCAGGAGTTCAAGGTGCAGGAGAGGAACGCAGGGTGAGTGGGGGCTTTAGACAGCGCCTAAGTTCAGCTCCGTAGGGCACCAGCCAATGTTTGCCAATGTCAGGGTGCAGGGCGGAGAAGAGGCGGAACTATAAACAGCCTCTGGTCCGCCCTGTGCCCCAGAGGATTTACGGACGCGCTCTTTTGGCGGCCGAAAATTCTCTGCCAATGTCAGGGCGCAGGGTGGAGAAGAGGCGGGACTATAATAAGGAGAGAAAAATGTTGCCGGTATATATTTGTGAGGATGAGGAGAGCATCCGCGGGATGCAGCGGGAATGTCTGGAGAAGCAGATTATGATAGAGGGATATGACATGGAGGTTGTCCTGTGCAGCGGCAGTCCCCAGGAGGTTCTGGAGGCAGTGAAGAAGGCGCCGGGACGGGGGATTTATTTCCTGGACGTGGAGCTGAAGGGGGAGGCCATGGACGGGTTCGCTTTGGGGCGGGAGATCAGGAAGCTGGATCCAAGGGGGTTTTTGGTGTATGTGACGGCATATGGGAACCTGGCGTTTGAGACGTTCCGCTATCATCTGGAGGCGCTGGATTATATTGTGAAGGAGAGCAGGGAGAAGATGGAGGAGGGGCTCAGGCAGAGCCTCTTTGTGATTACCCAGCGGATGCGGGCGGAGCAGGGGGAACACAGGGAGTATTTTTCCGTGAAGGTGATGGATGTGGTGAAGCATGTGCCGGTGGATGAAATCCTGTTTTTTGAGGCCACGGCGCGCACCCACAGGATCGCCCTCCACGGGATGAACGACTGGTTCGACTTCATCGGGAGCCTGCGGGAGCTGGAAGGGCAGCTGGGGAGCAGATTTCTCCGGACCCACAGGGCTTATCTGGTGAATGTGGATCAGATTGCGGAGCTGGATTTGAAAGGGCGGGAGATACGGATGAAGAATGGGGAGAGATGCCTGTTTTCCAGGAATGTGAAGGGGGCGCTGTTGGAGAGGATGTGAGATTCCGCTCGGGCAGCGCCTTTTTCCTCTGGACAGCTTTCTTCCCGGCATAAGGAAGTGTCTACAAATAACTGATACGAGTTTAAAGCCGTTTTCCTTATATTTCCGGGCTTTTCCTTAAAGAAGTTGTATCAGTTATTTTCCGACAATTCCTAACATACATCTCCTATGAAGAAACAGACCGCCAGCTGTTCCCATTCTGCCGATTGCTGAGGGCACGGTTCTTTCAGTTGGAGCCTGTTTGCTGGCAACAGCTATGCCTCTGCACGCCCATAAAAACCAGTAATTTATGTAAATCTCACCCTATATGTAATACATACGCTTGCTTTCGGCATACAATAGTGCTATAATAATCACAACCCGAATACGAAAGGAGAATATCTATGGCACTGGCAACCATAACCGCAAGGGTAGATGAAAAAGACAAGGCCAGCTTTGATGCCTTCTGCTCCAATGTTGGCCTGAATACTTCTACCGCAATCAATCTTTTTGTGAAAGCAGTTTTACGCGAAAACCGCATCCCGTTTGAGATCGCCCAGACCACCGACCCATTCTTCTCCGAGGCGAACATGGCCTATGTGAAGAAATCCGTCCAGGAGCTAAGAGCCGGGAAAGGCACCGCCCATGAACTGATCGAGGTGGACGATGAGTGAAAAAATATGGTCGGACGATGCCTGGGAGGACTACCTCTACTGGCAGACACAGGATAAAAAAACACTAAAGCGGATCAACCAGCTCATTCAGGATATCGAGCGGAACGGCTGCATGAAAGGAATCGGAAAACCCGAACCCCTTTCTGACGATCTGCAGGGCGAATACAGCCGTCGCATCAATGAAAAAAACCGCCTCGTCTACCACATGGAAAACGAGCGAATCTACATCGCCACTGTAGAGGCCGCTATGGAGATAAATAATCCCAACCGATTCCCGCCTGTATCCAACGCATTCTGTTACCACTTCTGATCAAAGCATATGCCAAAACTAAGCTATTACCAGAAGAAGGGGGAGCCAACACACCTGTAAAAATTAGATTGATGGAAACTACGAAATGGTCCGTAGAACAAGCTATGGATGCCTTACAAATTCCCGATGCTGATAAAGAGAAATATATCTCGCGATTGTAAGGAAGCGCCTGATGGCAGACGCTTTTGAAAGCGAGGGAATATTGACAAAAAATACAGTTTCATTTGCTGCAGAAAGAAAAGCAGATGAAAAGGGCGCTGACAGAGTGGATGTGAGATTCCGCTCAGGCAGCGCCTTTTTCCATTCAGGCACATTTCCACACAGGCGCCGGGGCGGGTGGTAAGATATGCGCAGTGGAGATGCAAAGCGTCTGGACATAAAACCAGCCACATCTACACGAAAAAACAAAGAAAGAAGGTTATCATATGGAACAGAATGTACTGCTTTCCCTGTCCCACATTTCCAAGCGGTTCAAGACGGAACAGGCGCTGAAGGACATCAACATGACCCTGCACCAGGGCGAAATCCTGGGCTTCCTGGGGCCGTCAGGGGCGGGAAAGACCACCACGATCAAGATCATCACCGGACAGCTGCGGCAGACCTCCGGGGAGGCCAGGCTCCTGGGCACGGACTCCTCCAACATCGACGAGTCCATTTACGAAAAAATCGGCGTGGTCTCGGACAACAGCGGCATCTACAAGAAGATGACCGTATGGCAGAACCTCTATGTGTTCGCCGGGATATGGCAGGTGTCCCGGGAGAGGGTGGAGAAGGTGCTGACTCAGGTAGGGCTTGGGGAGCACAGGAACAAACCCGCCGGGAAGCTCTCCAAAGGCCAGACCCAGCGGCTTGTCCTGGCCCGGGCGGTGCTGCACAAGCCCAGGGTCTTATTCCTGGATGAGCCCACCAGCGGCCTGGATCCCTCCACCGCCGTGGCCATCCACCGGATGCTGCTGGAGCTGAAGGAGGAGGGGATGGCGATCTTCCTCACCACCCACAACATGGAGGAGGCCGCGAAGCTCTGCGACAAGGTGGCGCTCCTGCACGACGGCGAGATCGTGGAGTTCGGCTCCCCTCAGGAAATCTGCCTGAAGCACAACCGCAACAAGAAATACAGTGTGCTGCTGGAGGACAACAGGGAGCTGGAGCTGGCCCAGAATCCGGAGAACGTCCGGAAAATCGCCGGGTGGATGGAGCGGGACGAGATCAGGAGGATCCATTCCTGTGAGCCCACTTTGGAGACCGTATTCCTGGAGGTCACAGGGAAAGACCTCAATGTATGAAAAAATGAATGAAAAAGAGTGAAAAAAAGCGTATGAAAAAGAATGAAAAAAAGCGTATGGAAAAGCTTGGAAAAAGCATATGGAAAGGAGTTTACGGACATGAATAGCTTGAATGGAAATGTACAAACGATGGAAATGGGCGGCTGCTCCAGCGCGCAAAGGGCAGGGAATCTGCATAAACTGGCCGCGGTAGCCCGGATTAAATGGCTGTGCATCAGCCGGAATGCCATGATCATGATAGGGCCGGTGCTGGTCATCGGGATGGTGTATGTATGCAAAATCCTCTATGGAATCAATTCAGGGGGCACGCTGGTGCCGTTTCTGCGAGGGGTCCTTCTGAACATCGGAATCACCATGAACATCTGCGCGGAGGGCTTCATCATGGTGGGCACGTCCATAGCGGAGGAGAAGGAGAGCCATACGCTGCGGGTGCTGATGACATCTTCGATTACGGGGATGCAGTATTTTATCGGCAGTATCCTGTTTCCCTTTGTGATGCTGATGGCGGTGAACTACATCGTGCTCTTCATCAGCGGGATTCCCATGGACATCGTCCCCTGGATTCCCTTTTTCTTTGTGAGCATGGTGGTCTCCCTCACCAGCTGCGTGCTGGGGATGATCGTGGGAATCTGCGCCAAGAACCAGATGAACGCCAATCTGATCTCCTATCCCTTCCTGATGGTGTTCATGATGGTGCCGATATTCGGGAACATGTCGGAGGCGCTCCACAAAATCTCGGGATTCCTGTTCACCGGGGTCATGACGGGGATGACGGAATGCCTGGCGGCAGGGGAGACATATGTGATGTCGCCTCTGGACATCGCGGTGCTGTTCGGGGAGCTGCTGATCAGCGTTCTGGTGTTTTTGGTGCTTTATAAGCGAAACGGGTATGAGAAGGACTAATTGCGATATGTGCACGGTTATTTTCCGGCAATTCCCAGGACTTTATTCTGTTGTGCCATGAGACATACTGCAGACGTGAATTTGTCAGGAGCGGACTGTTTTACGAAGAGCGCTGTGTTTCGATTGCCCTGGCAGGGAGATTACTCCGTTTTCGAGGCCGTCCGCAGGTTCTGCAATATGCTTTGCAATGGAAAGAACCCAATCCGCTTCCGTTTGTGGGATAGGAGAAATTCTCCTGGAAAGTCCGGTGAAAGCAGGCATGGCCAATTCCGTTGACTCGCAGAAAAGCAGGCAGCGGGAGAGGGGGCCGCCTGGCGACGCGGCGGACAAGGGCTGTTCCGGCTGCGGCTGTTACAAGCCGCAGCCGCCCCTAAAGTATAAATTTAAAAATACAGGGAATGACTTTTCCGGCGTTTCATGATAGAATAAATTACAGACGGGAGACAGGTGATGCGCAGGTTGAAGGTTTATCCGGATACTTCTGTGGTCAGCAATCAATATCCGCTGCATATATCGCAGCGGTTCTGTGTCCTGTCTGAACTGTTACTACGCTGTCCCCCCCATTCATAACCCCGGAAAGGAATCGATCTGAAACATGCCCAATACGACCAAACCGGCTCTGGAAGCCTCCCTGAAGAAATTGCTGCGGCAGAAGCCTCTGGATAAAATTACCATCAACGATCTGACCACAGACTGCGGCATCAGCCGAATGTCTTTCTATTACCATTTCAAGGATATCTACGATCTGGTGGAATGGGTATGCGTGGAGGACGGGCGGCGCGCCCTGCAGGACAAGAGAACCTGCGACACCTGGCAGGAAGGGCTGTTCCAGGTCTTCGAGGCGGTTCTGGAGAACAAGCCCTTTATCCTGAACGTCTACCGCTCTGTCGGCAGAGAGAAGATTGAAAGCTATCTGTACAAGCTGACCTACCGGCTGATTGCGGATGTGGTGGAAGAAAAATCCGCAGGCACCAATATGAAGGAAGCAGACAAAGCTTTCATTGCAGAATTTTATAAATACGGATTTGTAGGCGTGATGCTGGACTGGATTGCGGAGGGAATGAAAGCGGACTATAAAGAAATAACGGACCGGGTCAGCATCCTTATGCACGGGAGTATAGATAATTCCATAGGGAATTTTACATATTCGAAGAAGTAGCCTGCCGGATTTTCGCTCAGATAAATACAATTTCTACGATCCGTTATATGATAGCCGAATTATAGCACTTCAAAAAAGCTTGACCACTACACCCGGACCAGGGTATGGTCAAGCGAAAGCCTTATGGGGAGGATGTTCGTCCAGTTCGTTGCATTATGCTATTACGAATACCTGAGCGAACAGGTCCGCCAGCTGAAGCTGTCGCTTGGCAGGGAGAATGGGGATCCTACCCATGACAACAAGGATACCCTGGACCGAGAGAACAGGCTAAAAGTGTGGCTCAAGAATACACTCATCTACAGGGGCGGCCTCAGGAGACGAGCCCAAGAGTGTTATGGACGGGTATTCTTCCGAAAAACTGTTAAGCTTATTGGCTAATATGAGCATTGGCGCCGGGAAATCGTCCCTGGTAGACGAGAAGGCAGGAAAGTGCTATTTTGATACGGAAGAGTTTGTGGAACTGCTGGAGTTCTGTAAAAAATATGGCATGGAGCCCGGCAGTGTGAGCGGGGAAGAAGAGATGATACATCCATGTTTTGGGGATTTGGCGAGCTTCAGCATGATGATGGCTGAACTGGGTGAAGGATACCATTGTGTGGGATATCCTGTAGACAGCGGCAGCGGCGGATTTGTGGAATGTCCGTTCCTGGTAGGGGTAAATGATAGGACAGAAAACAAGGAGATTGTCAGCGACTTTCTGCAAAGTCTGCTCAGTGACAGGAAGCAGAGCATGAGCGGATGCGCTTCCGTGAGGAAGGACGTTCTGTGCAGCGGCGTAATGGAGCACAGCTCATACAGCGAAGACGCAGTATATGTGGATGCGGTAGATTATTACTATGCGGGGGCCAGGAAGCTGGCGGAGCAGATTATGCGGGAGGATAGCCTGTGATGCCCGGCCGGCGGAACAGGAAAGG
>CAJUJN010000012.1 GCA_910586775.1 uncultured Acetatifactor sp.
TTATCGGACACCAGAGATGGTGCTGCGGTGCATAACAGTTTATAAGTTTAACCTGTCCAGGAATTGGAGAAGTATGCCCTGGGAAACCGCTTTATCGACTCCATCGTATATCTGGACAAGCTTCAGCAGACAGTTCTCTCTACAAGAAGATACGTGGAATACCGGGACGATACCTTCTATATTTACGACGAAGAGAGCTCCGTGCCCTTCCGTATGGAAGAAGCAGATAAAAACCCCTGCAGGCTGTCCTACGTCTCCAGAGGGCCTGCTTCCTATCTGATCTACTACCCGGATGCTGACAGTTCCAGCAACTATTCCGTCTTTTTCATTATCAATGTGCAGGAGCTTCAACAGCTTATGAAGAATTCCCTGTCCGGGGAAATCGTCTCCATGGTTCTGCAGGCACCTCCCGACAACGAAATCGTGGCCGGGGCCAACATTGCCGCACTGAAACCATTTCTAACCGACGGCGGAACCCTTGACGTGGAGACAGGTTCCAGTATATCCCAGGAGCTTCATGCGAATTCCGCAAAGACAATCGGCTATACCCAGAAAATCTCGTTGTACGTCCAGTCCGGGCTGTACGGAGACTTCTCCATGGCTGCCCTGATTTCCAACCAGGTGCTTCTGGCACAGATGAATACTGCCTTCCGCAATACCTACCTTGCACTGCTCCTGTTGGGCATCATTGGCATGTGTGTGGTAGTTCTGGGAATGCGCCATACTTTCCTGCCTCTCCACAGGCTGACAAAAGCGATTGTAAAAAGCCCCAATTCCCACCAGGGATATGTAGACCAGCTGAATCAGGCATTTTCGGACACCATGACGGAAAACAAAAGCCTGCGTGCCAAAACCAATCAGTACCGCCTTGCCATACAGAAATCCATCCTGAGCTCCATTGTCACGGAAGGCAGGTTTGACAGTTCTGATACCGCCCAGAGCGTTGAGCAGTTTTTCAATATGGAGCCGGACAATCATATCGTGGCCCTGCAGATGAAATCCCGGAAGGCTGCTCTGCCCTCCAATGAGATTATGCGCTTTTTTAATGAAGCTCTCCCGGGAACCGATTCCTGCATCCTTCTGGAGACAAGCGGTAATTCCGCTGTATTTCTGCTGAATTACACTGGTACCGAAGAAAACAAGGACGAAGTACTGCATGTACTCCTGGAGGACCTGTTTGAGAAGAACGGCTATTTTTCCGCTGCCAGCAACGGCTCCGCCTCTCCTCTGGATATCCCTTTCCTCTATAAGCATGCCCTTCTTGCCAGCAAATACTGGGAACAGATGACGGTGGTTTCCTATAACCAGATTTCCGCCAGGCCGGAGGATACTGCCTCCCCTCATTCCTATCCTTATGATAAGCTGGAGAGCCTGGCTGACCTCCTGAAAAATCAGGATTTTCAGTCCGCAGACGGACTGCTTCAGGAATTGTTCCTCCTGGCAGACGGCGCTTCCGCTCAGGAAAGCTCCCTTCCTGACTTTTTTGTTCGTTGTCTCCTGATCGATGTGCTTACCACCATCGTGAACTCCATGAACCAGATGAACATCAAATTCAAGGTTTACCGGGACCTGTATTTCGAGACACTGTATCTGTGCCGAAACTGTCCTTATCATGAAGCAGAAAAGCAAATCAGGCAAAACACGGAAAAATTTCTGAAGTTATATGAAAACGAACTGGCTAACAAGAGCATTACCTCCGCTCAGATCAGGCAAATGATAGAAGCACAATATACCTCTCCCGATTTTTCCATATCCCACATAGCGGATTCCTTCGATGTCAGCGTAGCATATGTCAGTTACCTGTTCAAGAGCGAAACGGGAGAAAATGTTTCCGATTATGTGTGGAATCTGCGGTTGGAAAAAGCGAAGAAACTGCTTCTCACCACCGATATGTCCGTGGACAACATCAGTATATCCGTAGGCTATGTAAGCACTTCCAGCTTCCGGCGCAAGTTCAAGCAGGACACAGGTGTAACTCCTTCCCAGTTCCGCGCCAAATCCACACCTTAAAGGTCAGGTACTGAAACGGGCATTTGCGGAACCAGATCAACAGCAAATGCCCGTTTCAGTACCCAGAACAATTGCTGGCCCTGCACCTGGGACAGAAATTGTTCTGCCCATGCTCGGTACTGAAGCGGACATTTGCGGAACTAAAATCAGAAAGGACTGTTTAATGCAGAAACACCACACAATACCCCTGAGTCAGATTGCCGACAATTCACGGGACAAACTGGCAATCAAACCCTTTGTTCAGGAAGATATCCTGGCTCACGACCACGACTGCTTTGAGCTCGCCTACGTGACAGGCGGCCATGCATCACAGACATTAAACGGTATCACTGCCTCTGTCGGACAGGGAGATTACTTTATCATTGATTACGGAAGCTGCCACAGTTACCAGAACTGCAGGAATTTCACATTAATCAACTGCCTCTTCCGGGCAGAAACCATCGACGACACTCTGGCCGGCCACCATTCCTTCGACGAACTGCTGCGCGTATGTCTGATCCGGTATCACAGGCAATACTTCGGAAAGACTCCCGCCAACCATATCTTTCATGACGGAGACGGCAGTATCCTGCAGCTTCTTCTGGGTATGCAGCGGGAGTATGACAACCGTGACACCGGGTATCAGGAAATTTTTCGGGGCCGGCTGATGGAGATTCTGATTCTTACAATGCGCCAGGCGGTAATGGCCCAGCCTGCCCGGCTCCAGTCCCTGGAACAGTTCCGAAAGAGCGTGGGAAGTGACATGATCTTCGAGGCGATACACTATCTGGAAACAAATTACAGGGAGCACGCTGTCCTTGGCAGCTTCTGCGAGAAATACCACTATAGCCTGCCATATGTGAGCAGACGTTTTAAACAGGAAACCGGGCTGTCTGCTCTGGAATATCTCCAGAAAATCCGGATTGAAAAATGCTGTGAGCTTTTGGCCGGCGATACGTTGCCCATACAGACCATTGCCCAGATGGCCGGTTATGAAGACACGAAATTTTTCAACCGGGTATTCAAAAGGATGATCGGCGTAACGCCCAGAGAATACCGGAAAGCCGCATCCTCTCTGTAATATTCTGCTTTTTATCCGGCACAGGCGGTTCTTCCTCCTGTCAGCCGGCATGTTCCGTCAGCTAAACTCCAGGGCCACTTCTGCCAACCTTTTATCCAGTTAAAAACAGCCCCTGTTTCTGTCAAAAACACGTCTTTTTTATCATTCCGATTTCTGATAGATTTATACTATGGAAAACAAGTTCATACTTCCGAAAAGACAACTATCATTTCAGTGCAAGGCACGATTTTCATACCCCAGACCGCCAGAGTCTGCCGCTCTGTTCTGGTCAGGAATATAGTCGGCGGCCTTAAGTCACTGTCACGACAGTGACTTTGTTATAGTACACGACTGCATATCTATTCAACGTGCAGTATAAATAACAGAAAAACATAAAACAAACTCAGGAGGGTTACATGCTATGGAATGGAATGCAAAATGGATTAAACCGGCTGTGGATACCGGTGACGCGGCACCTGTCTACGGAAAGAAATTCGGACTTTCCGGAAATGTAAAAGAAGCGAAGCTTTATATCACTGCGCTAGGCGTATATGAAGCCGAACTGAACGGCAAAAGGGTGGGGAACTTTATCCTGGCACCGGGATGGACCGCCTATTACAAAAGACTCCAGTATCAGGAGTATGATGTCTCCGGCCTCCTGGAAGAGCGCAACAGCCTGAATGTCACGGTTGGCAGGGGATGGTATAGAAGCCCCATGCCCGGCTTTCAAAGTTCTCCTTACCAGCAGGGTCTGAACGACAATCCTCCCGGACTGCTGGCACAGTTAGTCATTACTTATGAGGACGGGCGCAAAGAAACCGTCGCCACCGACGCAGACTGGAAAGTATCCGAAAGCAGAGTCCGTTTCTCCGAAATCTACGACGGAGAAATCTATGATGCTTCCTTTACGCCTGCCATAGACGGGAAAACACTGTGCTTTGACGGCCCCTGGTCTACCCTGCTCCCCCAACAGGGAGAGGAAATCCGGGAACATGAGCGTGTAACGGGTGCCCGTGCCTTCACCACACCCAAAGGGGAGTTCGTCATTGATTTCGGCCAGGAAGTCACCGGCTACGTGGAGACCGTCCTGGAAGGAAAATCCGGCGATATCCTGGATCTCTCCTTTGCCGAAGTGATAGATAAGGACGGCAATTTCTATACGGAAAATTACAGAAATGCAAAGGCGCAATATCACTATATTTGCCGCGACGGGCACCAGATCTACAAGCCGAAGCTGACCTTCTGGGGCTTCCGCTATATTCGGGTCAACCGGTTCCCCGGCGGCCCGGAAAAGGCTTCGCCGGAATGCTTTACCGCCATCGCCGTTCATTCCGATATGAAGCGCACCGGCCGTTTAATCTGTTCCAACCCGAAGCTGAACCGCCTCTTTGACAACATTATCTGGGGACAAAAGGGAAATTTCGTGGATGTACCTACGGACTGCCCTCAGCGTGACGAAAGGCTTGGCTGGACCGGAGACGCACAGGTATTTGTCCGCACCGCCTGCCTGAATTATGATGCGGAAAAATTTTTCACAAAATGGCTGGCCGATATGGCAGCTGACCAGCATGAAGACGGATATGTAGGACATGTGATTCCCGACCTGCTGCAGGCTCCCGCCGCAAGCGCGGCCTGGGGCGACGCCGCCACGGTCTGCCCCTGGGAAGTATACCGGGCATACGGCGATGCCGCCGTCCTGGAAAACCAGTTTGAGTGTATGCATAAATGGGTGGATTACATCACAGCCACTACTGCCACGCCCAATCTGTGGACCGGCGGCACCCATTACGGCGACTGGCTGGGCCTGGATGCCCCTTCGGGAAGCTACAAGGGCTCCAGCGACGAGACCTTTATCTCCTCCGCCTTCTACGCCCACTCTACCGCCCTGGTTATCAAAGCCGGTAAAGCACTTGGCAAAGATGTGTCTTCTTATGAGACGCTTTACAATGACATTGTTGCGGCATTCCGGTCCGCTTATCCGGAATACAGGACTCAGACCGAATGCGTTCTGGCCGCTCATTTCCATCTGGCTCCCGACTGCCAGGCCGCTGCGGACCAGCTGGCCCGCATGGTAGAGGAATGCGGCATAAAGCTTCAGACCGGCTTCGTGGGCACCCCTTACCTGCTCCATGTACTCAGCGATTACGGATATACGAAACTGGCTTACTCCCTGCTGCTGCGGGAACAGTATCCCTCCTGGCTCTATCCTGTAACCAAAGGCGCTACCACTATCTGGGAGCACTGGGACGGCATTATGGAGGACGGCGGCTTCTGGAGCGCAGACATGAACTCCTACAATCACTATGCTTACGGCTCTGTGGCAGACTGGGTGTACGGCGTCGCGGCCGGCATCAATCCCGCCGCTCCCGGCTATGAAAAAGCGCGGATAGCGCCGATGCCCGACGAGCGCCTGGACTGGCTGAAAGCCTCCCTGCATACAAGGCACGGCCTGATTCGTTCCCAGTGGAAAAAATCGGACGGCATGTGGCGGTATGAAATCACCACCCCGGTGGACGCCGAGATAGTAATAGACGGCAAGGTACACCAGGTAGCCGCCGGTACATACTACTTTTACAGTGATATCTGCTAAAGAAAAGTTTCCCGGAAAACGCTTATTTGGCAGCTGACTTCCCCTTATGCCAAAGTATCTGCAATGCATTTGCGTTTTCCCCGTCTCACTGAATAGGGCTGCCACGATAAGAACGCCATAAGCGCACTTATTGCGGCAGCCCTTTTTCCCGTATCCCCCTATACCTCTGCTCTCCCTTTTTCTTCTCAACCCTGTACCTGCATCCCGGGTGCAGGTAAGCCCTTTGGGCGTCAAATAAGGCCGCCGCATTTTTGAATACAACAGCCTCCTGCTCTCAATCAGAAATATCTTCAGGGCATTTCATACTTCTCTTCCCGCCCGGTCTCTTTCGCCACCACCACAAACCTGCCGTCCTCCACATGGTAGGCACAGGTGGAAAGCGTCAGGAACTGATCCCCCAGCTGTGCTTCCACGCCGGTATCATACAATGACATTTTCTTAATATTATCATAAAAATCATGGAATTCCGTTTCATCTTCCGTCTTAAAGAAATTGTAATATTTAAACACCTGGTCCGTGGAATAATAAACCTGGCTGTAAAAAACAGCGAGTACTTCATATTCCCGTTTTTCTGACCTGGTATAAAGCTGCATATGCTTATGCTCCTGATAATAATCCTCATCCTTATACGCATCCAACTCCCCGAACATGGTACCCGTCTTCATATTGTGGCCATGAATAATCAGATTACCGCTACCCTCCACGTCATAAACGGGACTGTCCGTGTCCAGAATCAGGCATCCCGCCTTATCCTCATTCCCGTAAAAATCCCGGTTCAGATAATAATTCTCATCCTCCATGGTCTGCATGACCGGATAATCGATAACCGTCCCCTCCACCACAATCCATGCAGCCATATCTCCGTTCTCCCGAAATGCAGCCGCATAAGGATTTTCGGGAAGCCGTGCCGGCTGCTCTGCCTGTTCAGTTCCAGGCTCATTGGATGCCTCTGTCTGTTCAGGCTCAGGCGAAGCAGACGGCTCCTCAGACTCCAGCTTCACCCGCAGTTGCTCTATTTTCATCTCAGACTCCCTTTCTTCTCCGAAGAAGCCTGTCAGAAGCACCACAGTGACAACTGCAGCTGCCACTGCTACAAAACCGCAGATAACAGCGGTTATTTTCCATCTCTGCGCCCCTGCCTTTTCTCTGTCCCTTTTTCCATATTCTCCCATATCATTCCCTCAAACCGGAATCCGTCTTCCGGCATTCATTTTCACACACAGCAATCACCAGAAAGATAAGCGGCGTAGATACCACCTGTCCGAAGCTGAAAAAATTATTGGCCATGTATGCGGCCACAGCCATCATCCCGACCATCAGTTTCTGATTTCTCCCATATTGTCTGCAAAATCTGTAAAATGCCGAGACGAAGAACCCTATATATGCCGCAGCCCCCAGAATTCCCTCATTATTCAACATGTTCAGCCATTCGTTGTGGGCATTGGCATAGACGGCCTCCTGCCATTGCCCGCTCACCACAATATCCATAGGATAGTTTTCATAGAAATAACACGCAAAGCAGTCAGGGCCAACTCCGTACAGCTTCTGTGTGAGGCTGCTGTCCCGGAAGCCCTCCCATGCAATCCGCCATAACTGCCCCCTCATGCTCCCCCAATCATCGTCAAAGCGCAGAATCCCATGCCCTCCGAAGAAATCCCACGCGGCATCCGACCGCTGACATCCGATAAAAATCCCGACGCCGACCCCCAACAGCACAGCACCTGTCAGCATCGCCGCCTTCAGTACCTTTCCGCTTTCCAGAAAGTCCCTTCCGCCCCGTGCCCTTATTGCCCTCACCGGCAGATACAGAACAAAAAGCGCCAAAAGCACCGCTCCCCAGGCCGGCGTATAGTGATAATCTACGTCAAAGGGCAGTATCAGATCTATCCGGAATACCCACATCAGAAACCCGAACAGCGGAACCAGAAGAAGGGTCTCCAAAAAACGCAGAAACTTCGATACATCCTGAAGAGAACCGAAAAAAAGAACCGCGAGCATCACCGCAAGCGCCGCATATCCGCTGCTGCTCCCCTGCAGCAACAGTGCGGCAAAACCTGCAAATGCGCCAATTCCTGTCAGCAGCCGCCAAAAGCCCTTTCCCGCCCAGAAGCAGTATATCAGAAAGGACACCATCACAGCAAGGTAACTGCAGAACCAGTTAATATTTCCGATGGTGGAAAGCAGGTTTCTCCTGTTCCATTCCCACCATGACATATCCTCATATACATGGAACGGATCATCTCCCATGCGGTTGAGCACCCCTGTCAGGCACACCGCAAAAGCCGAAAGCCATACACATCCTGCCAGAATCCGCTCACTTTCATACCATCTGCTCACCAGAAAATATCCGCCCGTCAGAGCCAGCTGAGCCATCAGCCCCATATACCATCCCGGATATCCCCAAAATGCCGTATCTTTATAATCGCTGAACAGATAAGGCAGTCCTGATACCGCGGCAAAGGCTACGGCAAAAAAATCTGTGGCGGAAAAGCGGCCCGGAAAAAGCATTTCTTTCTTCCGCCACCGGTACAGGAACGCTGCGACGGTCCCCAAAAGCCACAGAGGCAGAAGTGCCATGGATGCATTCCGGTAAAAAATATATTTGGCATCCCCTATCATGTTCAGGCCGTCTTTCATATAAATAGGCAGCAGCGCCAGAATCAACAGCAGATATACCGAGGCAATTATTTTCTGATATTCCTTATATTTTTCCCCCATGCTCCCATTCCCATATCGAAAACGGAGGAGGAAAAGCAACTTTCCTCCTCCATTCACATCTCATGAATTCAATGTCTCAGGGTCTGTACTGCTGTTATGCTTTTTTCCTCTTATTCTGAGCCACTGCTGCACATGCCGCAGCGGCAAGGCAGGTAGTTGCAGCAACGGGGATTCCTGCCGGAATCGTGTCACCCGTCTTGGGAACGCTGTCCTTTACGCCCTTCAGCTGTCCCTTCGGTGCATAAATTACCGCATATGCGCTGAAACGGTCTGAATCAAATGTAATAGTTGCAGGGTCACTGTCCAAATCCTGCAGGATAGAAACCGCGCCGTTATGTACACGTACGATTGCAAAATCATTGGCATTGCCGTCAATCCCTTCAGGTGCCTCTATCACAAAACGGATCGGGCTGCTCAGCTCTGTAACAGCCTCATGGCCTCTGCCGGCAATAGTCAGCTTAATATCAAAGATACCTGCCACCTTTGCTCCTGCAGACGCTGCCGCGCCATTGATCACCTGCTCTGCTATCGGGCCGAACTCACCCGTAATGGTTGCTACCAGATGCTCGTCACCCGTCAGACCTGCTGCCGCTGCCATACTCGCTCTGGATGTGGTAACTACTACTGCCATTCCCGTGCTGTTGTTGACGGTAATGGTAGAAGAAATCTCTGTGCCGTTAGAAGTAATGACTGTTGCGCTGCCGCTTCCTGCATTTGAAGAAGAACCGGGATTGTAGCTGTTGTTTCCGGATGCACTGGGTCTGTTCGTTGTGCCGGAGCTGCTGCCTGAGCCTGTTGATGAGCCGGAGTTGCTTCCCGAACCTGTTGATGAACCGGGATTATAGCTGTTGTTTCCCGACGTACTGGGCCGGGGTGTTGTGTTGGTGCTGCCGGTATTTCCGGTTGAGCTGTTGTTGCCTGATGCCGTCACTGTCATAACCGGCAGATTCACGCCGGCAGACTCCAGTACCGGCGGCGCTACGAGCAATGCCGCAGCCATCATTAAGGTTAATACTCCACGTCTTTTCATTTCACTTTCCTCCTGAGATAAATGGTATACTTGTGAGTGCGTTCATTCTTAACAAGCGAAGCGCAGCTTCTATTGTATGCCGTTTTTGTCTTATACTCAGAACCGCCAAAGCTTATCGGTCTGCCCGCACTCATACCTTACTGAATACCCATTATACCCCCCGGACGGAAAGTCAAGCCCCTTCTTAAAATATCCTGTAAAAATTCACTAAATATAGTTCTCAGGACATCCTGATGCGCACAAACCTCCTTTTTCCCACCTTCAGCACATCATCCGTCTGTACCTTTTCCTCTACACTTTCCACCCGGACTCCGTTCTTCTGCACGCCTCCCTGGGCAATCAGCCGCCTGAACTGTGCTCCGCTGGCGACAATCCCTGCATTTGTCAGCGGACGGACGCAGTCCAGCAAAGTACCGCTCTCCAGAACCACCTCCAGTACTTCCGCCTGCTCCGGTACCGCCTTATTGGTAAAAGCTTCCCGGAAAAACTGCTCCGCTTCCGCCGTCTCCGCCCCGGTGTGGTAGAGCGCCGTAATCATTCTGGCCAGCGCCAGCTTGCAGTCTCTGGGATTGCATCCGTCCGCCAGCGCCTCCTTTACTTTATCCAACTCCTCCGGCTGAATGTCTGTAGCCAGCTCAAAGTATTTCACAATCAAAGCGTCCGGCACCCGCATCACCTTGGTAAACATGGTCCGGGCGTCCTCGCATATCCCGATGTAATTGCCCAGGCTCTTGCTCATCTTTTCCACGCCGTCGATACCCTCCAGAAGCGGCATAAACAGCGCGGCCTGAGGCTCCTGCCCTCTGTCCTTCTGCAGCTGTCTCCCCATCAGAATATTAAAGGTCTGGTCCGTCCCGCCTAACTCCAGGTCAGCCTTCAGTTCCACGGAATCATATGCCTGCATCAGCGGGTAAAAAAATTCATGGAGACCAATGGGAATGCCTCCCCGGAAACGATTCTGGAAATCATCCCTCTCCAGCATTCTGGCAACGGTAACGGTGGATGCCAGATACAGTACCTCATTCAGGTTCAACAGTTCCAGCCATTCCCCGTTAAAGCGCACCTGGGTTTTCTCCCTGTCCAGAATGCGGAATATCTGCTCCTGATAGGTCTGGGCATTGTGGAGTACCTCGTTCTCCGTCATAGCCTTCCTTCCCTTGCTCTTTCCTGTGGGATCGCCGATTTTCGCGGTGAAATCACCTATGACTATCACTATGTTGTGCCCCAAATCCTGCATCTGTTTCAGCTTCCGCAGGGCAGCCGCATGGCCCAGGTGAATGTCCGGCGCGCTGGGGTCCATGCCGAATTTTACTGTCAGGGGGATTCCCTCCTGAATGCTTACGGTAAGCTTCGTTTCCAGTTCCGCTTCACCGATCAGTTCCTCTGCCCCCTGTCTGATAACCCGCATCTGATGATGTACCTGTCGTCTCACCTCGGCATCTGCCGTCTTATTTGCGCCTGCCTTGTCTGCCTGCGCATTTCCCTCTGTTCTGATTTCTTCTTTTACCTCCATTTGCCTGTCCTTCCTTTCCATTATGACTTACTTCAATTATTTTTCTTTCACATTGGCAGACATATGCAATGAAACCGAATTTGCCGCGAAACATTTGAACCCCCAGACTTTCATGCAAGGTGGAGCAGTCTGGCCTGCCCTATAGGCTTTTTGCATGGGGGTTTGCTGTAAAAGTCTTCAAATCGGACTCTGCGGTTTTCGCAGACAGTTTTCCTGAATGATACAGAAAATTCCCGCCCGGACCTTCCTGGCACACGACAAAAAACTCCCGTCCTTCAAAAGGACGAGAGTCATAAACTTTCGCGCTACCACCTAATGTTTGCAGACTGCTCACGCAGTCCGCCTCTTCGGGTACGTCCGTACATTCTACATTTTATGTCCGGGTGATACCCTAGCACGGTAACGGGTGCAGGAACCGTCGCAGCCTACTACCTGAAAAATTCCCTCTGTGGATATCACAGACATGTTCCCTGGCTCATATAATAACAGGATTCGGTGCGAAGCTCAAAGATGTATTCACACGAAGGCTTCCCATGCGCCTCTCATCAGCCGGCTGCTTTCTGTATGCTCCACCATGTGCTACTTCTTCTTATCATTGCTTTTATCAATCGCTTGAATATGAAATTAAATGTATTATAAGGAAAATAGTTTCGGTTGTCAAGAAAAAATTGCTTGACATATTCAGTCTAATGCGTTAGACTATGATTGTCTAACGCATTAGACAATCATCCATACGGAGTACCGGCACCAAAAGCCCGGTCTGCAGTCGGAAAGGTGAAGTGTATTATCAACCGCTGATACAGCCATAAATGCACAATAGCCTGGTCCGCTTGCCGATATGGCGAAGCGTATTATCAACCGCCAATACAGCCATAAATGTACAATAGCCTGGTCCGCTGTCGAAGTGGCGAAGCTGTCGGCTGTCAATGCCCGAATTATACATTTTCATATTACGAGGAGGAGTCCCATGGAGACACCAAAAATCTTTGAAAGCGAATATCGTTTCTGCCTGATCCTGTGGGAGAACGAACCCATCAACAGCGCAAAGCTTGCCCGGCTGTGCAACGAAAAGCTGGGTTGGAGCCGCACCACTACATACACCGTAATCCGGCGCCTGTCCGACCGCGGTGTAGTCAAAAACGAGAATTCTGTCGTCACCTCTCTGGTATCCAAAGACGAGGTGCAGGCCGCAGAAATTGACGAACTGGTGGAGAAGACCTTCGAGGGCTCCCTGCCAGCCTTCATAGCGGCATTCACCAGAAGAAAGTCCCTGTCCCGGGAGGAAGTGGCCGAAATCCGGCAGATGTTGGACCGCTGTGACTCCGATGAAGACTGACAAACAGGCAAATGCGGAACTTTGTACGCAAGGCCGCCAGAATTTACCAGCTTGTCCAGGCCGGGAATATGGCCGTCGGCCTTAAAGTCACTGTAACGACACTGACTTTGTTATATCACACGACTGTAAATCTATTCGACGTGCAGTATAAATTAGGAGAACAATATATGGAAACAATATTCCTGCAACTTTTAAACATGAGTATTAACGCCGGATGGCTGATACTGGCGGTTATCCTGCTCCGGCTTCTGCTGAAGAAAGCCCCCGCCTGGATTTCCTGCCTGCTGTGGGCGTTGGCAGCAATCCGCCTGGTATGTCCCTTTTCCCTGGAAAGCATATTCAGCCTCATCCCAAGCGGAGAGCCCCTTCCCCGGGAGATAACAATCTCCCCTGCGCCCGTCGTTAACAGCGGCATCGAAATGGTAGACACCGCAGTGAACCCTGTCCTTCAGAAGTCCTTTACCCCTGCCCCCGGCGCCAGTGCCAATCCCATGCAAATCTGGCTCTTCATCGCCGGCGTAATCTGGGCAGCCGGTGTCTGCATCCTGCTGCTTTACGCCGTGGCAAGCTCACTGCGGCTATACCTGAAGCTGCGTACTGCGGTACGCCTTCAGGGACATGTCTACCTGAGCGAATTTATCGATACGCCCTTTATTTTCGGAGCGATACTCCCGCGAATCTATCTGCCTTCCCGTATGCCCGAAGAGTTGCGCGCTCCCGTAATTGCCCACGAACAGGCCCATCTGGAACGTCTGGACTGCTTCTGGAAAATGTTTGGATATATACTGTTGGCCGTCTACTGGTTCCATCCCCTCTGTTGGGCTGCTTACGCCCTGTTCTGCAGAGACCTGGAGCTGGCCTGTGACGAAAAGGTCATCAAAAATTATGACTGTCACCAGAAGAAAGCCTATTCGGAGGCGCTTCTGGCCTGCAGCCTCAGACAACACAAATGGCCGGCTTATCCTCTGGCCTTCGGTGAGTTGAATGTCAAAAAAAGGATTCAGTCCATCATCAATTATAAAAAACCGGCATTCTGGGCTGTCATTGCCGCTGTTGCCGCCTGCGTTGCGGTGGCAGTGTGCTTCCTGACAGACCCGGTAAAGGATGCCTCCGATTCCACAGAAAATGCCATGGCAAATTTGGGAACATCGGCTGAATCTTCCGGAATGCTGGAAGACATTTCGGACACACTGACCCGGAACGGCCTGTCGGAATCGGACACAGCCGGAAACACTGCCCCCTCCGGAACAGGCAATGCCGCCGGGAACTCCGGTCCCCCTCCCGCCTCCCCCGAACAGCTTGTCAGCCAGTGGACTGCCGCCTTCGTCAGCCGCGACGGAAACAGGATTTCTTCCATGGCATCCGACGAAGTAATCGCCGACTTAAAAGACCGTGACCTCCTCTCCGGCCCGGAGGGCGGACGCAGCTTTGGAGAATCCAGCCCCTGGCCCCTGGATACGGAAGCCGACGTAACAATATGCAGCATGGATTCCGGGCAGGCGGAAATCAACTACTATGCCTGGACTTCGGAGCCACATGTGACGGTCTGGAAGGAAATAATCCGTTATGAGTCTGTAGACGACAGATATATAGTCACCGAAGAATCGCTTCTGTGGCTGGATGATATCTCCACTGGCGAAGCCTTTGCAGCAGCTTACGGCAATCCCTTCTCTCTGGACGGCAGCCGGGCAAGCTACCTGGATACAGGAGTCTGGGAAAGTCTGGAACTGAATGCAATGCTCAGTTCTTCCACACTCTACCGGGACCTTTTTGAACCGGAAAGCGCAGCCGTGAAACTGCTGAACCTGTCAGATGACTCCTCCAAAGTCAAAGTGGAGCGGATGCTGGCTGAAGAACAGGACACCATAGGCCTGGAAATCACCTTTTTACAGGATGGTACTTCCGTACGGATAAGCATGTCCCAGCCGACAGGCGGGAACGGTATCTGGATTCCTCTGGACTACAGAATCAGCCCTCTGTACAGGCTCAGCCAGGTAAATTGGGATGAAGTACGGAAACGGCACCTGCCTGTAAGAGCCGATAACAATTGGTGGAACACAAAGGATATTATCTTATTTGACAGGATTCCGGACGGAGATATCTCCATCTACGGATACTGCGACGAAGAATGCTTCGGACAGGGTGTCGCTGTTGACATGGGCGGAAAAATCAGCCTTTTCGACTGGTATTATACAACTGCTCAAACCATTGCGCCGATATTTTACTGGAATGACGCTGCCCGTCAACTGCAGGCATCCCTCCATATCTATACGGGAACCGGGGTTTCTGCCGATGAGCTTCATATCCTGCAGCAGGATGATACCGGCGCATTACAGGACAATGCCTTTGAGATGAATGATTACATCAGCCTCCTGGAGGGCAGAATCGGCTTCACGTTCGAAAAAGAGACGGAGATGCTCACTCTTTTTGACCGGATGAATCAGGAAGAACTATGGACATTAAAAACAGAAGGCCAAAATGTCACTGCCCTGGAACTTGGCTGCATTTCCGAATTTACCCTGGGAAGACAGATTTCCTTCCGGGTAGAACCCGGGTACTTCCCGGAAGATGCCCCTATTGCCTGGTATGAGGGCATGCCCGCACTGGATTTCGAAATCAGACTGTCGGAAAGCAATGGCAGCTTACAGCTTGAACTGGGAGATATTACAGTAACCCCCTTGCATTAAGCCGCATCGCCATGTGCGTCAAACCGCATCGCCATGTGCGTCAAACCGCATCGCCATGTGTGTCAAACCGCATCGCTATGTGCGTCAAACCGCATCTTTATATGTATCAAACCGCATCACTATATGCGTCAAACCGCATATCCCAAGGCGGCATGCCTGCGGTTTGTGTGCATCCACAGCCAGCCTTGCCAAATTTGCTTTTCCATATCGGAATGCCATGTTTATGACACTTTCTGACGGGACTAACCCTGGCGTTCAGGTCTGAACGCCAAATAGCCGTTGATACAAAGAGCAACTTACCCCACACCGCAAATGCTATTCTGAAACAATGCGGAATCAACTGCATATTTTAAGAAAGTACCGATGCATTTCCAGGCTGTCGTTCAATTCCGGATGAAATGCCGTCACCAGCTGGCTCCCCTGTCTGGCGGCCACGATTTTGCCGTCCGCTTCGGCCAGAATTTCGGCATCTCCGGAAACGGCCTCGATATATGGCGCCCGGATAAAGGTCATGGGAATTCTGCCGATACCTGCACATTCCCCTTCCGCATAAAAGCTTCCCAGCTGCCTCCCGTAGGCATTGCGCCTGACACATATGTCCATGGTTCCAAAGCAGGGCTCGCCGCCGATAACGGACTTCGCCAGCAAAATCAGTCCGGCGCAGGTACCGAATACAGGCAGCCCGGAGGCAATCTTCCCTTGCAGCGGCCCGAACAGTTCCAAATCCCGCAAAAGCTTCCCCATCACCGTGCTCTCCCCGCCGGGGAGAATCAGCCCGTCAAAAGGCTGAGCCAGATCCCGCAGCTGACGTATTTCAAAATATGCCGCTCCCAGCCGCTCCAACATGGCTTCATGCTCCGCAAAAGCCCCCTGAAGGGCCAGAACCGCTATTGTCATATGCTACCTCCAATTCCTTATTCCTCTTCCTGTTTGCTGTCATGCCAGCCCGGTCCTATCGCCGCGAAAGCCCCCCGGACAGTCCTCGAAATCCGTTTGCCCCGCAAAGGTACTCCACCTCTGTCACATTCCCTGTCCGGTGCCTCACTTCGAATGCAATACAGCAGACGGCCTGTCCGGTGCCTTATTTCGAATGCAATACAGCAGACGGCCTGATACTTTGTCCCATATCATTTCCCACGCTCTGCCATCAACAGCGCAATCTCATCCTCATTAATCCCTACCATGGCCTCGCCCAAATCCGCCGAGAGCTCCGCAATCAGTTTTGCATCCGTGTAGTTTGTCACCGCCTGAACAATGGCCGCTGCACGTTTCGCCGGATTGCCGGACTTAAAGATACCGGAACCCACAAATACGCCCTCTGCCCCCAGCTGCATCATCAGCGCCGCGTCCGCGGGAGTCGCCACGCCTCCGGCTGCAAAATTGACTACAGGAAGCCGTCCGTTCTCATGAACATAACGCAGTAAATCCAGAGGCACCTGCAGCTGCTTTGCCGCCTCGAACAGCTCGTCATCACGCAGATTCTGTACCCGGCGGATTTCCGCGTTCATTGCCCGCATATGGCGCACAGCCTGAACCACATCGCCGGTTCCCGGCTCTCCTTTGGTCCGGATCATGGATGCGCCCTCAGCAATGCGGCGCAGCGCTTCCCCCAGGTCCCGGGCACCGCACACAAAAGGAACCTTGAATTTTGTTTTATCAATATGGTATACATCGTCCGCAGGAGAAAGGACCTCGCTTTCATCGATATAGTCGATTTCAATCGCCTCCAGTATCTGTGCTTCCACAAAATGTCCGATACGGCACTTTGCCATGACCGGAATCGACACTGCCTCCTGGATGCCGCGAATCATCCTGGGGTCGCTCATCCGGGACACGCCCCCTGCTGCCCGGATATCCGCCGGAATGCGCTCCAGAGCCATGACTGCGCAGGCTCCCGCCGCCTCGGCAATCTTCGCCTGCTCCGGGGTGGTTACATCCATGATGACGCCGCCTTTCAACATTTGAGCCAGTTCCTTGTTCAGTTCATATCTTGTCTTTTCCATCTCTTCCTCCTGTTCTGGTTCCACATCAGTCTGGTTCCGCATTGGTCCAGTTATGCATTGCTCCGGTTCTTCATTAGTCCTGCTCTGCATTGCTCCGGTTCTTCATTGTTCTGGTTCCGCATTGCTCCAGTTCTGCATTGGTCTGATTCCGCATTGCTCCGGTTCTGCATTGTTCTGGTTCCGCATTGCTCCAGTTCTGCATTGGTCTGGTTCTGCATTGCTCCGGTTCTGCATTGATCTGGTTCTGCATAGATCTGGTTCCGCACCTGCGTCTCCAATATTATATCCAGCAATCAATTCATCGCATCTGAAAATTCAGGCAACCGAGTTTTTCATATTTTCCCAGTATATTAATGGGTAAATCGGTTACAAATTTCTTTTGCCAGACTTCAGCTGAATGCCCTGTCTCCCCTGCATCCACCTGGCTCACTGACTCAGCCTGGAACTGAACCAGTGACCGGAGGTAAGCCAGTGACCGGAGATAAGTCCTACCGGTCTGACTCGTTTTTCCCGGGGATAGAGACAGTATATCACATTCTGGTCTGTTTGTAACATCCACTTCTATTATTTTTAACCAGACCAGTTTGCAGTATTCTGTCCTCGGTCTGCTCCGTTGCGACAGTCAGGCCAATCCCCGGCGCTATCCCTGTTCAGACGCTTTCAGACGCATATTACCATATTATTCTGCAAACAGCGGTGTGGAAAGATAACGGTCTCCCGTATCCGGAAGCAGCGCCACGATGGTCTTGCCCTGATTCTCCGCCCGCCTGCCCAGCTGAATGGCAGCCCACACTGCGGCACCGGAAGAAATACCCACCAGAACGCCCTCGCTTCTGCCGACACGCTTCCCGGCAGAGAATGCATCTTCGTTTTCCACAGCGATAACTTCGTCATAAACCTTCGTGTCCAGCACATCGGGGACAAACCCGGCACCGATGCCCTGAATTTTGTGAGCCCCTGCTGTCCCACTGCTCAGCACAGGGGAAGCGGCCGGTTCCACTGCCACAACTTTTACTTCCGGATTGCGGCTCTTTAAGTATCCGCCCACGCCCGTCACGGTGCCCCCGGTACCCACGCCCGCCACGAAAATATCCACTTTTCCGTCTGTATCCTCCCAGATCTCGGGGCCTGTGGTCGCCCTGTGGGCCGCGGGATTCGCCGGATTCACAAACTGCCCGGGAATGAAACTGTCCGGGATTTCTTTTGCCAGCTCATCCGCTTTGGCGATGGCGCCCTTCATGCCCTGTGCCCCTTCCGAAAGCACCAGTTCCGCCCCGTAAGCCTTCATCAGCTGGCGGCGCTCCACACTCATGGTGTCGGGCATCACGATAATAATGCGGTAGCCGCGGGCGGCAGCAACCGACGCCAGGCCGATGCCGGTATTGCCCGATGTGGGTTCAATGATAACGGAGCCTGGCTTCAGCAGCCCTCTCTCCTCGGCGTCATCGATCATGGCTTTGGCGATACGGTCTTTCGCGGAGCCTGCCGGATTAAAATATTCCAGCTTTGCCAGGATGCGGGCACCCAGGCTCTCTTCTTTCTCGATGTGGGTCAGCTCCAGTAACGGCGTCCTTCCGATCAGCTGATCGGCGGATGTATAAATCCTGCTCATAATATCTCTCCTCTTCCATTACATTATTTGAAATTCAAGCCTTCAATATACCAACCTTTCAGATAGGTTAGTATGATTATATGTCCTCAGGAAAGTTTTGTCAATAGAACTGCCTGTCATATTTTCGTTGATTTTCCTATTAACCATGTCGTATAATAGGTTTATAACCATAAAATAGACATACAGCTCCTGGGAGCTGCAGAAAGGCAGGGATATTTCTATGTTAGTTTCCACAAAAGGACGATATGCGCTACGGGTAATGATAGATCTGGCGGAACAAAAGTCAGATGAATATATTCCGCTGAAGGCGATTGCCGAAAGACAGGAGATTTCGGAAAAATATCTGGAAAGCATCATCAAGCTTCTCGTCAGGGGAAAGCTTCTCACCGGTCTTCGCGGCAAAGGCGGCGGCTACAGGCTGACCAGATCACCTGACCAGTACACTGTAGGCAGTGTCCTTCGCCTTACGGAGGAATCTCTCTCCCCTGTCGCCTGTCTGGATACAGACTCCCCGTCCTGCCCCAGAGCCCCATCCTGCCGCACTCTTCCGCTGTGGAAAGGACTGGATAAGGTAATCAATGACTATCTGGACAATATCACTGTAGCCGACCTGGTACGGCAGGACAATGGTGGTATGATAAAACGATAGGAAGCAATCGCTGCTTCCTATCGGGGTTCTTCCTCCGCCGCCCATATCTCCATGCCCGCCTTCGCCTCCGTAAAGGCAGATGCTCCCAACCAGGCTTAAGAAACATGCCTCGGGCAACGGGATAGCGGGAAGAAGCCGATTCCCGTTTATTTCCGAAGGTCCGCCAGCACCTCAGCAGGTATCTCAAATTCAACCGTACCCATGTACATGGGCGCTACATCTCCCTCGTTGAATCCGATTACCACATTTCCCTTTTCGTTGATATAGAACGATGTTTCATCCGTAATGGATTTAAAGTTCCACTCTTCAATCTCGTCGTGAAGCCAGTAGTAAACGGAATCATCCGCATCCATCTGCGCCTGCATCTGCTCTTTGATATTCTCGCTGATGGCTGTAATATAATCCGCGCCTTCCTTAAAAATGTCTTTCAGTTTCAGACGTTCCCCCGTATTCAAATCAATGGTATAATAATAATTCCATGCATATCCGCTTCCTGCCCCCTGATAACACAGCAGCTTCAGCGTAAAATAATCCTGCGTGGTGGTCAATACCTCGCTGTTTACAACAACATCCTGATATCCTTCCTCATACTCTAATCCGGCCTCAAACTCCGCTATCAGATCCTCGGAAATCCTTTGAATCTCCGCATTGATTTCTTCCGTGGTCTTATTCAGTTTGTCCTGTACTTCACCCGTATCTGCCTGGTCCGAAACCTGGATCTCGGGGACCTGGATATCTGCCATATTTCTGTCGGTTTCATAGGAATAGTCCCTGAATGTAACCACTTCCACCAGATTTCCAATGACGGGAATCTGTTCCATTGCCAGTGCAATGGAAGCGGATGTATTTGGTAAAATGACAAATGCAGCCACGACTGCAGCAGCAGCGGAAACCGTTCTGATTATTCTCTTTTTATTGCGCGCTCTCTGTTCCATTCTCCTCGCCTCTTTCATTTTCTTCTTTAATTTCGCCAGTTCTGCGGCGGACATTTCCTGTTTTTGATAGACCTCTTTCATACGCAAAAGTTCTTTTTCCACCTTCTCATTTAAATCTTTTCTGTCCCCAAAATTATAGATCATTGTGCCTCCTTTTCCGCTCCGGGTGGACCCTGCTGTTCGTAGTGAGTTTATCTTTTTGATGATATCAGTTTCGTGTCCTTCAGGCCTTGTTCCTGATCGGGTTCAGCCAGGATTCCCCGAAGCTTTTTCAGACTGCGGTATAATCTGCTTTTTATGGTGTTGACATTTTCATCCAGAATGTCCGCAATTTCCTCCAGCTTTTTATCCTCGAAATATTTCAGGATGATCACCGCCCTGTCTCCGGCCGGAAGCGTATCCAGGGCCCGATGCAGGTCAATATTCTCATAGCTGTCCAAAGTCCCTGTTTCTGTTCCGTTCTCTTCCAGCATCTGTTCAAAGGAACGGTATCGGGGCATCCCTGCATATCCGAAGCATTCATTCAGCATAATGCGGTACACCCATGTCTGCACATATTCCGGCTGCCTCAGGGTATGACTGCTCCGGATTGCCTTATATGCGCCGTTTTGTACGATGTCACAGGCATCCGCCTCATTATGGACATAGCTGTAAGCCAAACGGTAATATTGATTGTATTTCTCCAAAATAATCTGTTCCACCAGATCTCTGTTTGCTTTTTCTTTTTTTCCTGGAAAGAACAATTAATTCACCTCCTCCGCACCGTTTTGTATGTTTAGATATCACCGGGGCATGAAAAGTTTCATATGTAAATAAAAATTTTATGTCTTTCTGTACAACAAAATGCCCTGGACCGACATCATTGTCAGTTCAGGGCGAATCCGGAAAAATCTGTTCCATGTCAAATGCCCTAGCTACAGCAAAAATTTACTTGCAAACCCACCATTGATATGTTATCCTGAGAAAGGGAAAGCCATAGAAGCGGCTCTACCCTCAAATGATGTTAGCTTATACCGCTAAAGCGGTCAGCCGTCACTATTGCAGTAGTGGCGGCTATTTTTTGCCCCGAAAGATTGTATAACACAAACTTATCAGTGCTGCAATGAAGATACCTGTCTGAATCAGATCAGAATATGTAATCATTGGCATCGCCCTCCTTTCTCTTGTCTGGAGGGCTACCCCTCCGAAACGGAGGGTAAAGCCGCCTTGGCTCTATGGTTTCCCGTGAAAAAATAATATCATATCCCCACCGGATCAGCAACGCATATTTTTAATCCGTATCAGGCAATTCCTAATCGCAGGAACGCCGTGCAAAATTTCCTCCGGCGTTCCCATATAAGGAATCGTCTTCCCGCCCTTTACTTCCAGAATCTCCGTTGCACAGGCACGGATGAATTCTTCGTCATGGGACACGAACACAAGCACGCCTTCATATTCCGAAAACATTTCCTCCAGTGCCGCCACCGAGGGAATATCCAGATAATTCGTGGACTCATCCAGAATCAGGACACTGATTCGTCTGCCAGTCTCACTGGCAGGCTGTGTCCAGTCAGACAATGTCCAGCCAGACAATGTCCAACCAGGCAATGTCCAGCCAGGCCGGACAATGTCAGGATGCGGCAGCGCATCAGCAACGCCTAAGCGTTCCGGCAATCCGTTTTCAGATGCAGCATCACCCGGAACATTTTATCCATATCCACCGGTTTCGTCAAATGCTCATTCATCCCGGCATCCTTCGCCATCGCAATATCCTCCTCAAATGCGTTGGCCGACAGGGCAATGATGGGCACACATCCCGCGTCAGGTCTGTCCAGACTGCGAATCGTGCGGGTGGCCTCAAATCCGCTCATCACCGGCATCATCAAGTCCATCAGGATGCAGTCGAATGCTCCGTGAGCCGACGACTGAAAGGCATCCACTGCAGCTTTTCCGTCGTTTGCCGTGACCACCGATGCGCCAGCCTGTTTCAGAACAAATTCCACGATTTCGCAGTTGACCTCGTTATCCTCCACCAGAAGGACACGCATTCCCGAGATATCGGCACGCTCGTCTGCTCTCCTGTCATCAGGCTCTGCGGTTTTCTTCGTGTCGAGCGGAATGGACAGGGTAACCCGGAACAGACTGCCCTCCCCAATCCGGCTCTCCACCTCAACCGCGCCTCCCATCTGGTCTGCCAGCTTCTTTACAATGGACAGGCCAAGCCCGGCACCGGTATAGCTGGTCCTTGCACCCGGATTTTCCTGGGTGAAAGGCTCGAAAATATGCTCTTTAAAATCTTCCCCTATGCCGATTCCGGTATCTCTGACCACAAACTCGTATGTGGCGGAACCGTTCTCCGCGGAAATCTCTTTCACCTGAAGAAATGCGGAGCCCCCCGGCCGATTATATTTCACTGCATTGTCGATAAGACTCGTCAAAATCTGCCTCAGCTGCAGCGGATTTCCCACCAGCCTGCCATGGCACAGACTAACCTCCTCCAACACCAGGCGGATACCTGCCGCCTCCGCATGGGGTGACATGATCATCATGCACTGTTCCAGGGTATCACGAAGCTCAAAGGATTCCTCCACGCCGGCCGGCCTGCCGCTCTCCAGTCTGCTGACCTGAAGGACATCGTTCACAAGCGCCAGCAGATGCTCCGTAGACACGCGGATCTTCTCCAGGCACTCCTTCTGCTTTCGCGGCTCTTCCCCGGTGTGTTCCATAATGGTGAGCATACCCAGGATTCCGTTGATGGGAGTGCGGAGGTCATGGGACATGTGGGAGAGAAATTCACTCTTGGCCGAATTAGCCCGCCTCACCTTCTCCAACAGTTCCATAATAGCCTGCTCCTGCTTCTTCCGGGTCACCATGATGTCCGTGATATCCTGATGGTATCCGTTGAGACATGCGCCGGGTTTTTTAAACTTCTTATCCGGTATGCCGCCGCAGCGGACATAAATCTTCCCCAGCGTGGGATGATTCCAGGGATACACCACCTCGGAACGCCCGGATTCCAGTATCTCCCTCACTGCCTCCTGGACCATCTCAGTATAATCCGGGTCGATGTTTTCATACCAGTGCCGATAGCACGCCTCCGGCTCCACATCCTCCGGCACTTCCAGGAGCATCCGCATGGTTCTGTCCGCATACATCCTGGGTTCGCATCCCTCTTCCAGCTCAATGGTCCAGATGCCGGTTCTGGCGCCCTCCAGGATGTCCTCCATGCTCTGTCTGGCTTCCAGTCTATACCTTTCTTCCTGCTCCACCACGGCATTGACATCCCGGAAAGCAAAAATCGCGCTCTCCTCTTCCGCCTCCTTTCCCGTGACAGAGAAATGGATCTCCATGTTCTTTAACCCCGGCAGATTGTCCTTCACCTGGTACCGGACGTAATATTTCTTTTTATTTTTCAGCTGAGACAGGATATACTCTTTCCGGGTCACCACGCGGAGCCTTTCCTGGTCCTGCTGGATCACATACCTGGAAATATACTGGTCCATAGCCCCCTGATAACTGTCCGCAAAGCTGAAAGGCTGCTCTTTCCCCTGAAACTCGTTTTCCCGGTAAATCTGGCATGTGTCCGTGAGAAAATCCACCTGATAGATGCTTATATAGTCCACATTCAGGGCATAGAGGACATTATGGCTCCGCTTTTCAAGCTCCCTGACAAGATTACGCCGCCGCAGGGAGGAAACGATAAAGTATGCCGCCGTCTGAAGCATATTGGAAGTGTACCCCAGAGCTTTCACCGGCGGATTGTCCACACCGTAAAACCCGATGATCCTGTTGTCATCAAACAGAGGGACTACTACAAGGGAATGAATATCCTGCTGCTTCAGATTCTCATACTGAAGCGGATCGCTCTGCCGGATGTCTTCCAGATCATTTATCACAATATGCCCGCCGATGCTGAAATTCCGATACCAGCTCGCACAGACCTCCGGAGGGACATTCTGCAGATTCACCTTCTCCGGGCGCACCCCGGGAGCCACCCACTCGTAAGTATTGTCGTCTCCTCCGGATGAATTTCGTTCAAATATATAAGTCCGCTCTCCGGATAACGCCTTGCCAAGGTATGCCAGCAGCACTTCCAGGGACTGGTCCGGCGTCTCCTCCAACAGGGCCACTCTGAGCCCTTCATTGATGATGGCTTCCAGGTTCTGGACATTCTGCACCATGCTTCTCTGCTGCTCATGGCTGCTTACGTCAAATGCCATTTCAAGGCGGTACCTTTTCCCGTTCTCCTCCAGAATGGTACTGCGAAGCAAAAAATGCCTGTTCAGATGCGGCTGAAAGTACTGCTGCTCAAAGCAGTCCGGATTGCACATGCCGCTGCAGCAGAACATGCAGGGGACATCGCTTCCCCTGAGAATCTGGTAGCACCGTTTCCCCCTGACTTCCGCCGGAGAGCCCACTCCAAATACCTCCCGCGCCCTTTTATTCATATAAACCAATTCATAAGTTTCTATATTCGCAACATATACAATCTCGTTGATATTCTCAAAAAATCCCCATAAATTACCCATAAAGACGCCCTCCCACGGTATCTCTCCGGAATCGCATTGCTTTGGTGGTCAGTATACCATATCGCAGCAAAAAAGTCCACTTTACTCAATCAATTGAAGTGATAAGCTGTCAGTGCGGGGCGTGGAAACCCCCCCGAAAGAAAGGAGCAGGATAAAACGAAGAACAAGGACAGCTTAAAGATCACCGCACTTTATGAGAGATTGTCAAGGGACGATGAGCAGAGCGTGGAAAGCAACAGTATCACAAACCAAGATGCCATTTGACAAGGATAGTTTCTCCGAAAATATTAAAGAGCCACTGTTCACATCTGATCAGCGACTCTTTTCTTTCTGCATTGTGTTTTAAGGAAATCATTCCTTGTTATTAACCGATTATTCTACCCCCAATACCTTGAAAACAGCATCCTCTGCACTGTTGTAGAAAATCAGGTTGAAGCTGCTGATAAGGTCAGCGGGGACGGTGGCCAAATCCACCGCTGAGGTCATTGGCAACAACACTTTCTTTGCTCCGCTGTCCACGCATACTTGCAGTGCGTTTGCCAGTTCCTCCACCTTCATCATGGTGCCGCTGATGCTGATCTACTAAGCTGAAAGAACGGAAGCTTCTTTTCAACAAATCACAGGATTCCCCTGACGAAAATCTCAATGCCGATGACTATCAGGATGACGCCGCCAAAAATCTGGGCTTTGTCAGAAAGCTTCGTACCGAACTTCTTCCCGATGACAAGTCCGCTCATACATATCACAAAGGTGACTGCCGAAATGACGGCGGCAGCGGCCAACGCCTTCAGCCAGCCATAATCCGCAATGGTAAAGCCCACGGATAAGGCATCAATGGAGGTGGCCACTCCCTGGACAAGCAGTGCGCCGAATCCCAGCCCATGCCCGCTTTCCCCGGATTCTCCCTTTCTGCCATCCATTACCATTTTCCCTCCAATAAATGCCAGCAAAAACAACGCCAGCCATGGAATGAACCTTTCAAACACCGCAAAATACTGCGCGACGGTTTTTACGCAGAACCAGCCGGTCAGAGGCATCAGCGCCTGGAATCCGGCAAACACGCCGGCAATGCCGCACATCCGGCCCTTCTTCATCTCCGGCTCATTTAAGCCGTTGGCCATGGATACCGAAAAAGCGTCCATGGCAAGCCCCACGCCGAGCAATACGCTGTTGAAAAAGAAAATAAAGCCCCATTCCATCTTTTCATCCTCCTGGTTTACCGGATTTTCCTCCAAAGCACAAAAGACTCACAGAGCCATAGCGGGAACACCTGCAACGGATACCTTGTCTCATAGAAATATACTCGATATCCTCCGCAGCTGCCTCCCCGCGACAGCCCCATGAGTCTCGCAATTTATCTCTGAAAACCCTGATGTGGGCATCCGTCTCAGCGGAAGCTCTTCACCCACGCGATCAGGGAGTCATGATACACATTCTCTGCCACGTCCCGGCGCATCTGGTCCGTTATCGGCCCGTTCTTCTCCATGATGGCCAGAATCGCTTCCTGAAGGCCTGCAATTCTTCCCTCTTCAAATACCTTCTTCAGCGCCTCTTCCGCCACGGTCTTTCCGTCTGCGGGTCCCGAAGCGGTCCTGGTTTCGGCTGCTTTGTCAGGCTCCGGTGCAGAACCGGTTCCATTGGAGGTTTCCCCGGAAGCAGCAGCACAGCAGTTTGCCGTCTGTGCGGTTTCCTGCCCTGTCATCTCTTTGCCGGACACATCCGCTGCCGCCTCTTTACCGGCCGATTCCTGACCTGCTGCCTTTTCGCCGGATGTCTCCGGACATGCAGCTTTTTCACCGCACGCCTCCTGACCTGACGCTTCTTCGCCGAACGTCTTCTGTGCTGCTGCCTCTTCAGCGCACACATGCTGACCTGCCGTCTCTCCTCCGCACATATGCTGACCTGCAGCCCTTTCACCGGACATTTCCTGCCCTGTCTGCCGGACTGCTTCCGTTCCGGCAGCAGATTCATGCTCAGGTTCTTTGACTGCGGCGGCAGATGCCTGTTCCGGATTGCTGTCCTGTGCATCCTTTGCCCATTCACCGTCCAGAGGCACCCAGATTTCACCGGAATTCGCCTTTACGTTCACCGCAATACGGCCTCCTTCCACCCTGACCTTCTGGCCGGTAAGCGCCCCTATATACTCCGCTGCGTTTCCGGCAGGCAGGGTCATCACATAATCGCTGTCGTCGTTGTTCACCGTCACCACAACGGACTCCCCGTTGTAATTTCTGGCGAAAGCATACTGACGATTGGTCAGCATCAGCTCCTGATAGTCTCCGTAAGAGATAGCCTTTACCTTCCGGCGCACTTTACCCAACGCAGCGATCAGAGCGGTGCAGGCATTCTTCTCCAGCGCTTCAGCGAAATCCGACAGCGAAAGAGCGGGTCGCAGAGAATCATCGGAATAACGTTCCTTTTTGCCTTCAATACCAAATTCCGAGCCATAGTAGACAGAGGGAATGCCCGGAAGTGTGTACAGCAGCACATGAACCGGAGCGAAATGAGCCTTATTGTTCAGCTTCGTGTAAATTCGTTCCACATCGTGATTGTCCACGAAATTATACAGCTTCAGTCCCTCAGGCCGATTTCCGCCCATGCCGTACAGGCGTTTCACCGTGTGGGCTATCTCGAAGTAATTATGGTCATTGTGTCCGGAGTACAGAGCCTTGTGCAGATTATAATTTGTGACGGAATGCAGCGTCCCCTCATTGACCCAGCGGGTATAATCCCCGTGAATGACCTCGCCCATAAGCCAGAACTCCGGCTTCACCTCGTCCGCCACATGGCGCAGCGCTCTCATATAATCGAAATTCAGTACATCTGCCGCGTCCAGACGGATACCGTCGATGTCGAACTCACTGACCCAGAACCGCACCACATCGCAGATATAATCTCTCACAGCAGGATTCTGTTGATTCAGCTTGGCCAGCAAATCGTAGCCGCCCCAGTTTTCATAGGAGAAGCCGTCGTTGTACTGGTTGTTCCCCCAGAAATTCACGTTGCAGTACCAGTCCTTGTAAGGGGAGTTCTCCCGCTTCTCCCGGATGTCCTTGAAAGCAAAGAAGTCCCTGCCTGTATGGTTGAACACGCCGTCCAGGATGACCCGGATTCCCTGCCTGTGGCATTCCGCCACATAAGCTTTTAAATCTTCGTTGGTGCCCAGACGGCTGTCCAGCTTTTTGTAATCCGTGGTTTCATATCCATGTCCCACCGACTCAAACAAAGGACCGATGTAGATTGCATTGCATCCAATCGCCTTTATATGCGCAATCCAGGGAATCAGCGTGTTCAATCGATGTACCGGCTCTTCGTAAGAATTCTCCCTGGGTGCCCCGGTAAGCCCCAGTGGATAGATATGGTAAAATATTGCCTCATCATACCATGCCATATTGTGTTTCCTCCTATCCAGCTGCCATTTATGGCAGCTTGTACCGCCTGCGGCCGTTATGCCGCATCAGCGGAATTCCTTATTCCAGTATAATCAGAACGGGGAAAATAGTCAACTGTCCGCTGGCAATTCTTAAGTCCAAATCATTTCTTGCTACTGTTCGCACCTCAGCTTGACCGAAAGAAACCGATGGTATAGACTGTTCTCAGTCGGAACCATCGGTTTCTTTATCCAAAGATCCGGAATACTCTGTCAAATAAGTTAAGGCCTTCCTCCTGGCGCATCATAACAGGCATACTCATGCACTGACAGAGATACCCGATGCTCTCGAAACTCCGGAATGACACGGCCTGCTGCTGTTTTCTCTTATAACCTCTCAGAAGCCTTTCAGCTTCGTTGTTGGTGGTGGGCACCATGGGGTCATGCAGGAAAAGGAGTTGGTTATGCATGCATTTCCTTATTCCATGTCCGGTCCGGCTCGTTCCAGATGCTGTCTTTAAGCCCGCGCAGCACATGAACTGGGCATTCCTGGCGGGCTTCCAGGACGGCAACCAGGTCTTCATAGATGGCAGCCGGGTCCCTGTTTCTGTCCTTATGCATATCAAAACCCTCACTTTCTGGTAAGAGTATTGCATGTGCTACTCTTTGGTCAGCACCCCCATATATTTCTCCCATTTTCCGGTGAGCACTCTCGTCACAAAGCAGATGCCCCGCACCAGCCAGTCCGCGGTCATGGCGATATATACGCCGAAGATCCCCAGATCCATCCCCCTGGCCAGGATATAGGCCAGTCCTATCCTGCAGATCCACATGGATGCAATAGCCACCACCATGGGAAACCGCACATCCCCCGCCGCCCGCAGTCCGTTGGGCAGGGCGAATGCCAGAGGATGCACCAACATGCAGCAGATACAATGGTAACACAAAAGCCGACCCGTCAGCCGGGCTGTCTCCTGGCTGAGCCGGTACATCCCGAAAATCGGCTCCCTGAAAACAATCAGCATAATCCCGATGATGCCCACAAAAAGGTACGCCGCCCGCAGCAGCCGAAACATATACTCCCTGGCCTGCTTATATTCCCCGGCTCCCACACACTGTCCCACCACCGTGACGATGGCTGTCCCCACAGCCCCTGCGGGAATCAGCTGGAAATTGCCCACGTTTCCCGTAATCGCATTTGCCGTGATAGCCGCCGTCCCGAAGCTGGCGGTAAGGCTGGAGAGCAGAATCTTCCCCACCTGGAAGATGCTGCTCTCCAGGCCGCTGGGAATTCCTATATAGAGGATTTTGTGCAGGATGGGTCTGTCCAGCCCGATTCTGCGGCTCACCGGCACCTCGCCTCCATGAAGCAGCAGAATGCAGATCACAGCCGCTGAGAGCAGGCGGGATACGAGTGTGGAAAGAGCCGCCCCCGCCACGCCCATGTTCAGCCCGTAGATCAGCAGCGCGTTTCCCGCCACATTCACCAGGTTGGAAAACAGGGAGACCTTCATGGACACCCTGGAATTGCCCACCGCCCGGAACAATGCCGCGCCGCTGTTATAGATGCCTAAAAAAGGAAAGGACACCGCATTGAAATAAAAGTAAATTCTGGCATTGCCCATTACATCCCCGTCAATATTGCCGTAAATTGCTGCCAGGATCTGCCTGTTTCCAAGCAGGGACACAGCCATAAAGACCATCGCCATGGCCGAGACCGCCAGAAACAGCTGGTTGGCGGCTCTCGCCACCTTCTCCCTGTCCCCCTTGCCGATATACTGCGCCACCGTCACGGCTCCACCGGAAGCCACCGCCCCGAACAGTCCGATGAGAAGGACGCTTATGGTATCCACCAGAGAAATGCCGGACACCGCCGCCTCCCCGCAGGAAGCCACCATCATGGTATCCGCCATCCCAATGGCCACGGACAGAAGCTGCTCCAGCACCAGAGGAATTACCAGGTCTCTTAACTGTTTATTCGTAAACATCATTACGTATGCACGTTTGTGCATTCCTTTCTTATTCAATTTCTTCCTGCCCAAATCGGGCACCGGGCAGGAAATGTCATGATATCATCCGTACATTCTGTCCTGATACAGCCTGTCTTAAAAGAGCACGAAGCGCGGAAAAACTGTCATGAGCGATCCGGCAGGGATTCCGTATCCGCCAGCAGCACCAGCACGCAGTCTGTACCGTCTTCTCTCTCCGGCGGCGCAAACAAGGCCTCTCCGCCTCCGGTAATTCCTCCGGCATAAGTACAGAGTCCCGTGACAGGATCCATCCAGTAAGCCTCCAGCTCTCTCCCCTCAAAAGCCTCCAGGGACAAAACGAACTGCCTGCCGTTCACCGTATAGGCCAGCAGAAAATCCTCTCCGGCGAAGACACTGATATAGTCATATTTCTCCCCCTGTCCGCGGAGCACCCATTCCCCGGCAGGATGTCCTTTTTCAAAACCCACCCGCTCACACAGCTTTTTCAGATGAACCATCTGGGCGCCTCCGGGATGATGAATGGCATCCGTCCAGAGATATTTCGCCCCGAAAGCTCCCTCCCTGGAAGTATCCCTGTAAAACTGCATGATGGAATTATGCCCGTACACATGCCCTGCCGCCCCGGCAAACACGCTCCAATAGGCATACCTTCTCACATCCGCCGCTTTCCAGTAAGGCTGGGTATTGTCGTGAAGCCCCTGCAGTATCCACTCATAGGACGGCTCGCCGTCCAGCACTGGTTTTGCCGGCGTCCTTCCCCTGTCCCGTTCCACATACTTCCAGCTGTCCTCGCCGAACCACCCTTCCCTCGCCGTATTGTCATCCCATTCCTGCATGCTGACCTGGTCATAACGCCTGTGACCGGACTGGAACAGATTGAAGTCAAGCCAGTCCTCCTCGTGAAACCAGAGGGAAGAACTGGTCCGGCCAAACGGATGGTAAGTTACAAGCCTGTCCGGCCTGTCCGCCTTCATCAACCTGCCCATGCGCCGGAATACGTCAGCCGCCGCATCCCCCCGCACATCTCCTCCCACGATCCAGATAATATGAGGACAATCATGGTAGCGTTCCAGAACAAACTTCATATAGGCATCCACATTGCCGCTGTTCAGGCAGCCGCTTTTTACCATGCTGCTGCCCCACACGGGAAGCAATCCCAGGAAAAGCCCCAGCTCCCCGGCCATTTCCACCACCGCATCCACATGCTTCCAGAAGCCTCCCTCCGTGTCCGGCCTGGCCGGATCCCCGTCTGTCAGCGCGCTGTCTCCGGCTCTGTTTTTCTGGTCCGCCGTATGAACGAAGTCTGCCAGTATCACATTGTAGCCCAGTTCCTTTCTGTTTCTCAGGTACAGAAAACTCTCCTCCAGCGTCAGCTGGTGAAACAGAAGCCATGCCGTATCCCCCAGGAAAAAGAAGGGCTCTTCGCCGCAGCGAAAATACCTTCCGTCCTCCGTCACCTTCAAGGGTCCTTTTTCCCAGGGTGCTTTCTCTTTTCCCTTCATTCCCGCGTTCCTTTCCTTCTTTTCTGCTCAGGCTTAAGACTTTTGCCCGATGTCTCTTCTTTCCGTCCGGCAAAGGTTTCCGGCCGGAAGCACCTGCCAATGGCCAAAAGCTGCCCACGACTTTCCCATTCACTGCAGAAAGCTTACACATAGCTCTTTCCCCTGATATTCCACTTCCCGCACACTGCTGCCCCGGGCTGTATACAGCGTAACCTTCCACCTTGAAGGATAAGGATAGCTTCCCTCCGCCGCTCCAAGCGTGAGTTCGCCGTCTTCCTCTTTCCAGGATACCCTGACAGCGGCATATTCCCCTCTCTGGTAGCCGTATCCGTTGCCGCTGTCCATGTAGCAGGTAAATGCCCCGTCCTTTCCCGCATACACCTCCAGCTCCATTTCCTCCGGGCGCTGCTCATGATACAGATCCGCTGTCTCAGCATTATCCACGGCCAGGATACTTCCCGCCCTGATATACAGGGGCATCTTCTCCACCGGGGCCCGGGCATGAAATTCCTGTCCGCCATCCAGATATTCCTTTGTATCATAGTCATACCAGCCGTCTCCTTTCGGCAGGTAAACCTTTCTGGACTTCTCCCGCTGCAAAGGCGTATTGCCCGGCCCGTACTCCATGGGAAAGGTAACCGGGCATACCAGAAAATCGCCGAACAGATACTCGTCCTCTGTCTCCGCCGCCTTATCATCCTCCCCATAATCGAAAATCAGACTCCGCATGGACATGGCGTCTTCCTTCCATATCCTGTAGGCCAGAGCATAAAAATACGGCACAAGGCGGTAGCGGAGGCGGATATATCTGACAATCGTGTCATAATACACATCACCCTCCTGCCCGAACTGCCATGGCTCTCTGGGCGTATCCGTACCGTGGGAGCGCATCACAGGCAGGAAGGTACCGTATTGGAGCCATCTCACATAGAGCTCGCAATAGCCCTTGTCCCCGACGCCCTCTTCGAAGTCACCATGCCAGAACCAGGGATGTGTACCCTCTTTGGCACCGCTCCATCGCTTCCATGCTTCCTGGTTCCCCACGAAAAAGGCTCCGATATCCATATTCCAATAAGGAATCCCGCTGGCCGCCATCTGCAAACCCTCCACGATCTGGCGCTTAAGCACATCCCATGTGGCCGCAATATCCCCTGACCATAATACGGCGCCGTACTTCTGGGAAGAGAGATATCCGGAACGTGTCAGGTTCATCACCCTGGTCTCCGGGGCGGCTTTCCTCTGGTTATCATGAATCCCTTTTGCGTGGTACACTGCGTACACATTGGCTTTCCTGGCATCCATATACCTGGTCAGCTCCGCTTTGGATATCCGGTACCGTTCCCCGGCGCTGCGTTTCTCCGCCCCGTTCCAGTCCGGTGTAAAAGGCTCCGTGGAATCGCACCACCAGGCATCCACACCGCCGGAAAACAGTTCCCGTTCACACTGCTTCCAGTAAAGCGCCCTGGCTTCTCCGTCGAAGGCATCGTAAGTAGAAAGGTTGGCATACAGCTTGCCTGCCTCCATCATCTCCCTGTTGTCCTCCCCGCCCTTGTTCATATTGGGCCATACGGACAGCATCAGGCCAATGCCCTGCTCATGAAGGTTGTCCGTCAGCTCTTTCAGATCGGGATAGCGGGTTTTGTCCAGATGCTTATCCCCCCATTTTCCCTCCTCCCAGGAGAGCCAGTCCTGCACCAGACAGGACACCGGAATCTGCCTGCGCCTGAATTCCTCCGCCGTACTTTTAAGCTCCGCCTGGGATCTGTACCGTTCCCTGGACTGGATATAGCCGTAAGCCCATCTGGGCAGCATAGCCGCCTTGCCCGTAATCCTGCGGATTCCCCGGACCAGTCCCGCCATGTCCTCCGCCATGATCACATAGTAGGCAGCCTGCTCCACCGCATCCATGGATATGGTGACCTGATTGTCCCGCTCCTCATACACCATCAGGCAGTCTGCATCCAGCAGCACCCCGTAACCTGCGTCGGACACAAATACCGGCATGGGAATCTGCATGTTATTCTGATAGAGATGCTGGGTACAGTTCCTGTAACTGGCAATGCCGTCCTCGTGCTGACCCAATCCCAGGATGCGCTCCTTCTCTCCGATGGAGAAAACAAGCTTTGCCTCATAAGCGTCTGCCACCTTTGTCTCCCCGGCATTTTCCACAACCGTCCTCTCCCCGTCCACGGTTTTCTTCACCGCTACCCGGGCCTTCCCCTCGATCACATAGCGGGTTACCGCCCTGGGGATGAAGCTGCAGGACTCCTGCACCAGCACAGGGCGCTCCCCGGCATTTTTCACAAATTCCAGCCGGCCAGCCTGTCCTGTTCCTCCTTCTCCCCGCGCCGCCTGCGCAACCATGCTTTCATCCGGCGCAAATTCCTTCTCAATGATATCTCCCGGTTCTCTGCACACACCGTCCGGCGTACATACCACTCTGATGATCTTCATACTGTCCTCCCGTAGCTGCCCGTCCTGCCGCCGGCAGCTGATTTGTTGCTGAAACCGGCGATCAGAATGCCGTTCCGCGCAATCCTGCATTTTTCTCCCAGAGGCTTACCTGTCAGATAATCCCTGCACCCTGCCGGCAGCTTTACCTCCGTCTCCCTGGCCGTAAAATTGAATAAAAACAGGTAGTCTTCCTCATGTCCCCTGCGGGTCACCAGCTCCACGCCCTCTTCCCGCTCCACCAGGCTGCGGCGCACGCCTGCTTCCTTCATGACACCTTTCAGAAAAATACGGCAGGCCTCCGGCTCCAGGTCCGTTCCCACATAATACGCCCTGCCCCTGCCGTAAGAAAAGGCCGATACGACTTTTGCGCCCTCCTTATAGCCCTCCGTATAGCTTCCCAAAGTCTCCGACACGCCGCCCAACAGCTCGCTCCACAGCCCGTCGGAGGTTTCCAGCAGGTTATCCTCCGTCTCTTCCATATGGCAGAGGGCCTCATAGCTCTCCATGCACAGGCGCAGCTTCGTATGATTTTCCTCAAATACAGGCTCCACCTCTTCCACCACGCTGCCGAACACTTTCGTCAGTCCGGCGGGAAGTGACTGGGTATAGCCCACATTATCCTCATTTTTCACGGATGTCAGGAAGGTGGCCACCACAGTGCCGCCCTGTTCTACGTAATGCCTCACCTTCTCCTGCTGCTCCGGAGACATGATGATGGCTGCGGGCAGGATGACCACCCGGTACCGGCTCCAGTCCCTCTTCAGAGAAACCACATCTGCCGTCACACCGATATTTTCCAGATAATGATACAGCTTGCCGCAATAATTCACATAATGAAACGCAGGATCGTTTACCGGTTTGATGCGCAATGCCCAGTGGGAATCATAGTCAAAGCATACCGCCGCTTCACCGGGAAATGCGGCCCCCTCCAGAGGCTCCAGCTTCCGAAGCAGCTCCGCCGTCTCCTGCATCTCCCTGTACCGTCTCCTGGGGATTCCGTCCATATCCACGATGGCATAGTTGAGCTGTTCCGCCCCGAAAGGATAGGTACGAAACTGGAAATGCAGCATCATCTCCCCTCCGTGGGCCATGGACTGCACCACCGCCTGCTTCATCGCCCCGGGATTGGGCTGCAGCCTGCCGCTTCCCCCCAGCCTGTGACCGCCGCCGGACATAAATTCCAGCACCCAGAAGGGCGTCCCGTCTTTCACGCCTCTCGCAAAGGCATAGGGAAAGGAATCCACCTCCGCATCCCTTAAGGACGGATAAAAGTCGAAGGCATACCGGTCCAGCCCCTCTGTGCTGTCATAGTAGTCAATGCTGTTGGTGGCAAGGCCTGTGGCATTGGTGGTAACGGGCACCTGCAGATACCTGCGAAGCGCTTTTGCCTGCAGGTCCTGATATTCCTTCTGACTGCGGGAGCAGAAACGCTCAAACTGAAGCCTCAGGGTAGGATTCTCGTAATAGGCGTCGATCAGATTGCGGGCCCCTGTCTCAATGGTATTTACAGGCAGCGGAATCTGACTGAAATCCTCATACTCCTGGGACCAGAAAATGCTGCCGCTTCTTCTGTTGAAATTCTCAATGCTCCCGTATTCCTGCCGCAGATATGCCCGAAATTTCTCTTCGCAGACCGGACAGCAGCAGCGCCCGGTTCCCTCCTGTGCGGGCTCATTGTCAATCTGCACCCCTGCCACATAAGGATTCCCTGCAAAAGCCCTGGCCATCTCCTCCGCGATCCGCACGGAGTACGCCCTGTAAGTCTCATGATTATAGCAGTAATGCCGTCGGCCGCCAAAAGGACGGCGTATCCGGCGGTTGTCCATATATAAAATATCCGGGTGCTTTTCCACCAGCCAGGCGGGCGGGCAGGCCGTGGGCGTGCAGAGGATGGTTCGAATCCCTGCCTCTCCCAGCTCCTCCACCACTTCTTCCAGCCACCCGAAGGAAAAATTCCCCTCCGAAGGCTCCATCCGGCACCAGGCAAACTCTCCCATCCGCACCGTATTGATGCCCGACTGCTTTAAAAGCGCCAGATCCTCTTTTCGTTCTTCCTCTGTCTTATGCTCCGGATAGTACGATACACCATATTTCATCCTGTCCTCTTTTCCGTGCGCGGAGCCTTCCGCCGCCGCGCTTACCTGTAAATGATACCCGTGAGCGCCTCCGTTCCTGAATATTTGCTCCTGATCATTCGTTCCTGACCAGTCATTTCGAAACATACAGGCGCAGCTTTTATCATATGCCGTCTGTCTGTCTCGCATTGCAAAGATTGCAAAGGCTCTCACCCCATATGTCCCCGCTTATTCCTTTCCGGTAAAATAGATCTCCGCATCGCCGCCGGCTCTGACTTCCTCCTCCATGGTGAGTACCACAATGGTATCCGGTTCTCCGTCTTGTCCTGTTCCCTCCGGCAAGACCAGTCGAATGCCTTCGGGGGTCTCTGCAGCCTCCACTTTCTCTCCGGCTTTCTCTCCGGAGAACAATGCGGCATTTTTTATACGGTTTTCCGTATGCGGAAGCACGCAGCTCCGGAATGTCTCCACGTCCAGGATATGCAGGTACACTTTATTTCCGTGCCATGTGGAGCCGTACACATTGTCTACCGGCTCATAAGGGCCCGCGGACGCAGCGTAAATGCTCTCCCCGTAAACGCGCAGCCAGTCTCCCACCTGGAACATGCGCTTCCTGATCTCATCGGAGATCCTGCCGTTCCTGTCCGGGCCGATATTCACCAGCCAGTTGCCGCCCCGGCACACCACGTTCACCATCATCCGGATCAGCCAGTCAAAATCGGACACCGGATCCTCCGCCATCCAGCCCCAGGAGCTCCCGGAGCACACGCACATATTCTTTTCCCAGGGTACGGGAATGATCCCTCCCGTAATCTCATGTGAACCTTCGTCGCAGTAAAAATCTCCCTCCCAGCCGGAACGGGGATTGATCAGCAGCTTCGGGTTATAGCTCCTGGCCATTTTGTTCAGCTTCACCGGCTCCCAGAACCAGGCGCTGGAGGTATCGCTGCCCTTGTGGGCCAGCCATCCCCCGTCGTACCACAGAATATCCGGCCGATACCTGCTGCACAGCTCCTCCACCTGGGCATAGCACTGCTTCTTCATCAAGGCCGCGTTCTCCGGCAGTCCCTCCGGGTCAAAATATCCCGGAAAGCGCCAGTCCATGGGAGAATAGTAAACTCCCACCTTCAGGCCCGCCTCCCTGCAGGCTGCCGCATACTCACCCACGAAATCCCTGTGGGCGCCCCTGTGCCAGGAAGTAAAATGCTCATGGCTCCCCTCACTGTTCCAGAGGGAAAAACCGTCGTGATGCCTTGTCACCATGACGGCATATTTTGCGCCGAAGCCTTTGGCGATCTCCACCCATTCCTTCATATCGAAATCCCGGGGAATGAACTGGTCCGCCAGGGCTTCGTATTCTTCTTTGGGAATTTTCTCATTAAACCTGACCCATTCCCCTCTCCCCAGGATGGAGTACAATCCCCAGTGCACAAACATGCCGATCTTGGCGTCACGCCACCACTGCTTGTCCTCCGGCGGAAGGGTCAGTTCGTCACATTTCAGCCCTCCCAGGCTTTTGAAATTTATGCTGCTTTTCAGCATGGATTTCAATTCCGCGCCTGTCATCTCACGAGGCATTTTCTTCTCCATATTCTCAAGTCCTCCTAATTTAGTCGCTGCGCGACAGTTCTAAAGTGAAAAGTCACTTCGGTCCGCCGCAAATTGCCGCTTCTACCCGAACAAGTATCTCCTCATGGCCTGTCAGCATGGCGACACGCAGCCTGTCGGCGCCCTCCAGCCCCTTGATCATATAATAGTTCTGTTCGATCCGGTAAAAGGGCTGCTTCAGCATCTCCAGATAAGTCAGATCCCCCAGCTTTCCCAGCCTGAATATTGTATCCCTGTCCATCTGTCCGTCCAGGATCAGGTCATATGCCTGCCATCCGGACTCCGTACACAGTTCTATGGATTCCCTTCTGTCTGTTACTTTCAAGTCAAACCTCCCCTGGCCCGGGCAAGCCTGAATCAGTTCTTACCGCTTTGTACAAGGCCCCGCAGACTCCGTTCATCGCCGCAAATCTCCCATAAATCAACTTCATTGCTTCATGTTGCCCTTGTCCTGCAGCTGCCTGTCTGTCGCCGCAGACGGCCCGTAAATCAGCTTTCCCATATCCCTCCCCGGGATTCAACGGTATAATCGCCGTCTCAGCATTTCCGACGGCACACCCTGCGGAAAGCATCCGCTCATCCAAGCTTTCCGATGCCTGCAGTAAATTCCGCCACAGCCTCCACCAATGCCCTGACTTCCTCTTCCTTCGTCATAAACGAGATACTCACCCGCACCGTCCCTTCTTTCTCCGTTCCCAGATACCGGTGGAGCAGCGGCGCGCAGTGCAGCCCGGTCCGCACTTGGATACCGTATGTCCCGGCCAGGATATACCCGATGTCCGACGGGGAAAAGCCGGGAACCGTAAAGCTTATGGCTGTCCCGCCGGGCTGTCTGTCTCCGCACAGCGCCACGCCCGGGAGCGCCCGCAGCCCTTCGAACAGGATACGCATCATATACCGTTCATGGGCCATGATCTTCTCCAGCCCCGTCTCCAGCACGTATTCCACCCCCGCATTCAGTCCGGCGATTCCAGGCATATTCATGGTGCCCACTTCATAAAAAGGCTCCTGCGCCACCAGAGTCCGGCTGTCCTTTCCCGTTCCGCCGAAAAGCAGCGGGCGCAGAGGGATTCCCTCTCTCACGTACAGACCGCCTGTCCCCTGGATACCGTAGAGCCCTTTGTGCCCGGTAAAGGCAAGCATATCGATATTCATGGCTTCCACATCCACCGGCAGCGCCCCCGCGGACTGGGAGACATCGGCCAGAAAGCAGGCGCCCTTTTCCCTGGCCCAGCTTCCTATCTGCCTGATATCCTGCACGGCGCCGGTCACATTGGAGCTGTGGTTTACGATCACCAGGCCGGTGTCCCCGGTAATGGCTCTCTCCATGGCTTCCATATCCGCATAACCGCCCCTGTCGCAGCCCACTTCCACAGGAAGGACCCGCCCTGCCCTGATTTCCTCTTTCAGACCGTCAAATATGGTACGTAAAACCGAATTATGTTCCGCAGCCGTGTATACAATCCGTTTTCTGGGGCTGCGGTAACCCAGAATCGCCATATTCAGCGCCTGGGTGGAGCCGCTTGTGAAGAAAATCCTCTCCGGGTTTCCTATCTGAAAGAGCCGTGCCAGGTTTTCCCGGCACAGCTTTATCCTGTCTTCCCCGTATTCCCCGGCAGACACACCCCGGTACTGGGACTGGGGCGCGCTCTCCAGAGCCTTCGCCACAGCCTCCGGCACTCCGGGCGGCTTCGGGTATGTTGTCGCCGCATGGTTCAAATATATCATGGATGTCCTTTTATCCTTCCACAACCTCGAATCCCATATATCCTGCTATCTTCTTCACCAGTGCCAGCTGGTCTCCGAATACCAGCACCTGATGATGTCCGAAATCCGCCAAAGTATGCATATAGTCCCTGCCGTTATCCAGTTTGATAAAGTAATGAGGGCTGCAGTAATACTGCCTGAATTCGGAACGTACCACCTCTCCTACCTTTACCACCATCTTGTTGCCCATGGGATTGAAACGTCCGAATGTAATATACTGCTCATCGTTCTGCTCAAAGGCAATCTGCATCTTGCCGCCGAATCCCTGACCGGTAAATGCCCACATGCTGTAGTCAAGATCCGGTTTGTCGAAACCGTTCATCTTCAGCGCAGGCACCGCGTGGTGGATGGACAGAATCTCCGGCGACTGCAGGAAGGGATTGCCCATAAAAGCCGCCTTATGGCTGCCGTACATCAGCACCATCATGGCCATCATGGCATTCAAATCTTCCTCGCAGGCGGAAGGGATGCCCTCCGATTTCAGCAGGGAATGGCACACACAGGGCGTAAATTTCCTTTCCTGGGGAATCCTGGACGCGCACAGCTCGATGCAGGCGGTGGAAAACGCGTTGCAGCCGTAGAAGTCCATCATGGCTTTGGCCGCCAGGTAATATTTTGCGTCATTTACCAGCCATTCCGGATTCACCTTCGTATCCTTTGAATCTGCCAGCAGCTTCTCCGCGATCTGCTTTGCCTCCCCTTCATCCACTCTGTCCATATAAGGGAAGATATCCTTGAAGGGAAGCTTGAGCACTTCAAAGCCGTACTGCTTCCTCAGATACTCCACATCCCTTATATTGGACTGGATGCCATAGGTGGGTACCTGTCCCGAAGTCAGGATCAATGCCTTCGTATTGGCGATACATTTTCTGACCCAGAGACTGTGAAGTATATCGTTCAGGTCTTCCATGTCAATGGCATTGTAGGCTTCCACGCCGATGCTCCTGTTGTAAGCGCACAGGTCCGCGCCCTCGTTGCCGTTGGAAAATACGATGGTGGTCTTGCGGTATTTCTCCAGCTTGGGAATACGATAGCAGAAGATCACGAACGCGTCCACCTGATCCAGGCCTTCCTCGATCTTATCCCAGGTCTCCTGGGGCACGGTCAGATTCTCTATGTAGGGAACCGCTATGGGTTCCAACACGTTCACCTGGGGAATGATCTCCTTTACCTTTTCCCTGATCTCTTTCATATAATTGTCAGCCCATACCTTCTCTGCCTCCGGCTGCAGGTTCTCGAATTTGCCCGCGCGGCAGGGTCCCTCCCAGAAAGCGGAATGCTGCAGAAATCCCACCAGGGGACGGATATTTAACTTTTTCTTCATTGCTGATTCAACCATTTTCATTTCCTCCATATGATACAGGATCAACTGCCGCCTTCCTGCGGCAGGGTTATCGGCCCTACGGCCCGGTTACTGATTTTATTATATCGGGAACAGCCTCCCCGGTAAATTGAATAAATTGCAAAAAAAAGTATTATTTCAAACTATTGCAGGCGCCCTTCCAGCTCTGCCGCCCGTTCCAAAGCCCGGCTCCAGGCCTCCTCATAGAAACCTGAAAGGCTGTCCATCCCCGCTTTCCGCGCCGAGGCAGTCAGCGCCTGCCAGATTTCCTCAAATTCCGCCTCGTCCTCCGCGTAGACCATATTCCAGAAGTCCTTATACACCAGCTCCTCGATCTCGTCCGAGATGCTCTTCAGTTCCGGCGGCAGGGTATCCGTCATGTACACCGCTGTGGAAGCCCTGATCGTATCCCAGTTTTCCCGGCTTCCTTTCTCGTTCTCCCGTGTATCCTCCCGGCTGCCTTCACCACCTGCCTGTGTATCCTCCCGGCTGCCCCCACCGCCTTCCTGCGGATCCTCCCGGCTGCCTTCGCCGTCCTCCTGCACATCCTCCCTGCGCCAGTAACGGCTGCCAAAGGCATAGCCCTGCTCTGTCAGGGATGCGGGTGTCCTGCCCAATACGCCGAAGGGCCTGATCCCTTCCTGAATGCCCCCCTGCAGGCCCGGCAGTTCAAGGGCGCCCTCCTCCAGGATTTCCGCTCCCTGCTTCGTCACATACGGAACCTGTCCCTCTCCGTATTCCCACAGAACTCCCTCCGGACCGTTGTAAAGGCGCACCTCCGTCTCCTCTCTGTACAGCCAGTCAAGCAGCCTTACCGCATCCTCAGCCCGCTCGGAATTCTTATTCACCGCCAGACATTCCCCTGTCCCCACCACATGGTCCGGCTCCAGATACAGGATCATGTCCTCCGCCGGAAGGGGCATATAGGCGCTGTCTTCCGCCCCCCGCAGCGAATTGTCCATTCCTGCCATCTCCAGATCCGCGGCAAAAAGAACCCTTCCGGAATTCATCTTCCGCTCCACATTTCCGGCTGTCTGGTTGGGGGAGTCAGGGTCCAGCAGTCCCTGCCTGTTTGCTTCATAGTAAAAGCGCACCGCCCTTTTAAAGAAGCTGTCCTCCTCCAGAATGGAACCCACCTCACCGGTTACCATATTGACCTCCATCAGAGGAGAGACAATCTGCATGTCAATTCCGTACATATAGGCCAGGGATGCCGCATGCCCGGGCATTTTCCCGTCTCCCTGCCAGAGACAGATCCCGTACATGCTCTCTCCCACATCGCTGGTGGGCTTGGCCTTTTTCAGGCGTCTGATTACATCAATGTAGTCTTCCAGTGACGACACCCGGGGACTTCCCGCCCGCTCCCATGCGCTCTTCAGGAGCATGGGCATGGAATGGTATTCCCGCTCTCCCACCTTTCCCACAGACAGGGGCGCCAGAAGCAGATCCTCCCCGCCGCCGGCAGCCACAGACCATTCCAGGGCTGCCTGATAGGCCTCCCCTTCAAACAGAGCCGGCAGCTGCTCCCTGTATTCGTTCAGGGGGAGCAAAAGCCCCGCGTCAATATACAGCTGTGCCTGCTCCCTGTCGGAAAATCCGATGATATCGGGAACGGTTCCCGATGACAGCCGCAGTTTCAGCTCTTCCCCGCTCTGCCCGTCGGCAGAAAAGGACTCCAATATCAGCCCCGTGTCTTCATAGAGCAGGGCTGCGCCCCATCCCTTCCACACGGAAGCCGGGCTGCCCGACTGCTGGATATACGAAGTGATCATGGTTCCCTTTACCACGTCCTCTGTGCTCTGGGGACTTACCGCGCCGTCCCCCTTTCCGTCGGCGCATCCGGCAAAGCATATCAGGCACAATAACAGTAAAACAGCCTCTGTTATCTTCTTTCTCATGTTTTCCTCCCTGTTCCGGCTCTGTCTGCATTAATTTTCTTCTGCCTCTTGCTTTCTGATGAAATAATGTATAAACTACCATTAAACAAATGTAAAAAGATGCCCGCTGAAACGGGCCGGGGGTATAAAAATGATACGCAAACTAATGCAAAGCTACTATGCAAAAATCTCACTGGCCTGCATCTGTATTGTCAGTCTTGTCACAGGCACGTTCTCTTACTTATGCTACGGACTGATTTCCCGTCAGAATGTTTCGGAACACTTAAACAACTACAACATATTAGCCAATAACCAGTCCGCGGCCCTCTCCTCCCGGCTGGCATCCTTTTCGGACTTTTTTTATCCGGTATTCAACGACCCTGAAGCTTATGAAGCGCTCTGTGAACTCTATCTGTCCCCCAACGGCAGCCTTCCCAATGCGACCATGGATGTACTGCTGGATACCATGAATGCCCTCTGCGCCTCGGACCCCTATTGCTGCGGCATGCTGCTGCTGACCAGAACGGGCCGCCTCTACCAGTATGATACCAAATATGTGTCCCTGATACCGCTGAACTTTGTGAGAACCACCTTCCGCTTCACTCCCTATCAGCTCCAGATCATCTCGGATTCCCATATTTCCGAACTGTCCAGCGATCTGGAGCTGCCTGCCTCCCATGTATACGGCTTAAGCGGCACACTGTTCCGGTACAAGGCCAGCGATCTGGAGAATCTGGGCTACATGATCGCTCTGTATTCCACGGAGGAATTCAGCAATATCCTGACCTCCTCCGGCCTGGAAAACACTGCGGAATACACCATCGCGGACGCATCCTTCTCCGTCATCTATTCTTCCGAAGGAAACTACGGTTCCGAAGATATGGAAAACCTGCTGGCCCAGCCTGTCCGGGACACGATCAACAATGCCAGACTTATCTCCGCTGCCGGAGATGACTACTACATTTCATCACTATACCAGAACAGCTACGGCTATTATACCACTTACGTCCTTCCTGCGGAAAACATTCCTCCTTCCGCAGCCCAGACGCTCCTCCTTCTGTTCAGCCTGCTGCTGCCTCTGTGCTGCATCCTCCTGTACAGTACAGTATTCCGCTCTTCCGGCAGAAAAGTCAGGAATATCTTAAATTCCATGGAGATCGTGGGACGCAATAATTTATCCTACCGCATGCCCGTACCCAAAGGCAATGACGAATTTACAAGCATCACTCACAGCTTTAACCACATGTGCGACGAGCTGCAGAAAAACGTGGAGAATGTGTATCTCTTTGAGATCTCCCAGCGCAAGTCCGAGCTCTATGCCATGCAGACCAGCATTAACCCTCATTTCCTCTACAATGCCCTGGAACAGATCCGGGTGCTTGCCTTAAGCGGCGACGGAAATAAGGCGGCGCATATGCTGCTGCTTTTGTCGAAAATGTACCGTTACCAGACCAGACGCAACCTCTTTATCTCCATCGCGGAGGAATGCGCCCAGACGGAGAACCTCATCAACCTCTATTCCTGCCGCATCAGCGACTGCGAATACGAGATCCATGCGGACACCGGGGCCAAGAAATACGGCATTCCCAAAAACCTCCTTCAGCCCCTGGTAGAGAACAGCTTCGTACACGGATTTTCCCCGGAACAGGAAAACGCATTCCTCATGATCACCGCCGCTTTTCCGGAGGGTGCGGAAAAAATCTGCTTTACCATTGAAGACAACGGCCGTTCCGTCTCGGAAGAGGACCTGGAACTGCTTCGGGAAAAGCTCCGCCAGCCTGTCCTGAACCGGGATGAAGAGAACGGCTTTGCCCTGTCCAATGTGAACAACCGGCTGAAGCTGGTATTCGGAGAGAGCGCCTGCCTGGAGCTTTCCGTAGGGGAAGACGGCTCCGGATTCCGGGTATCCTTCTCCATTCCTCCCGTTCTGCCCGAAGACCTGGCCGCTTCCTACTCCGGCGCCGCCTTCGGGACTGATCTTTCCTCCGCGGAACACTCCTGACGGTTATACTGCATAACGCTGAATACTGCCTAATGCAATCATGCGATTGAACCGGTCAGCGTTATGCAGTCCGGTTTCACGGCAAGTGAAGTCGTTAAGCAGTATAAAATCTGCCTGTCCGATATTTACTTCCGAATTTTATCTCCGGCAAACAAAGGAGGAACCGCTTCCCCTTACGGAAATACGGTTCCCCCACATGACTGCCCTCTTATCTGCCTGCAGACGCTTTGAATTCTGCCTGGATTGCCTTGTATTCATCGGAGCTTACGATTCCGTCTACAAAGGTCTTCCACTCGGTCTCGCCGATCTGTCCCATCACATACTGGGTGCACATGGTATTCACGTCATCCGTCAGCATGGTCCACTGATTGTTGTAGGTCTCGGACTCCAGATTGGTGATCTCGTTCTTCAGTCCGGACTCTTCCATGTAATCTACAATAAAGGACTTCACTTCCTGCACTCTCTCAATACACTCGTCGGAAGCTCTCTTGGCGCCGTCTCTCATAAACTTATCGGTAACCTGGTCCACGTCCTTCTTCAGGAAGATCTGGTTCCATGCGCCTACATAACCTGCGGTACGCTTCTCACCCATGCCTTCTGCGGAAGTATCCCTGGTGCCGTCTTCCAACAATGTGTAGTGAACGCCCTCCACACCGTCTTTCATCAAAGTATCATATCCGGGATATGCTTCTTCCGTTCCGTTGAACACTTCCATGATCTTCTGAATCTTCTCCTCGGAGCAGGCGGAACTGATCGCGATACAGGAATCAATATCCGTTGCGTTAGGAGTCACCGCATAGGCTTCCGGTCCCTGCACGGGCATCAGTTCCCATGCTTCGTAAGTATCCGGCGTGCTCTTGTCAAAAATCTTGTTGCTGGTCAGGTCTGCGGACTGGTTGAAATTATACCAGGCATTCAGGAAAGTCACAGAGTTGCCTGCCTTGAACTTGCTGGTGGTGTCGTTGCCCAGCGCAAACTCGGGGTCAATGGCTTCCGCATCGTACAGATCCTTCATCCAGTTCAGGAAATCAATGTATTTGGGGTTGAACTGTATATACTGGAACTCTCCGTTCTCATCAATGCCCCAGTCGGTCTGTCCCGTGAAAGCGGTTGCATATGCCTTCACCTTTGCATGCATAAAGTCCTCGCCCCAGAATTCAATGCCGTATACCTTCTGTCCCTCGCCCTCGGTAGCCGCCCCGGACAGCCCGATGATCCAGTCCTTCAGCTCGTCCATGGTCTTCGGTTCTTCCTCAAAACCGTACTTTTTCATCAGATCCCGGCGCACCATGATGCCGGATTCCTTGGCAAGCTCGGAATTGCTCCTGGGCAGGATATAGATGCCGCCGTTAAAGGTAGCCTGATCCCAGAATGACTGGGGCCAGTTCTTCATGACGGAATTGGTCTTTGCCAGTGCATTGTCCCCCTCGAAAATGTAAGGCGTCATATCCACAAAATTTCCCGCCTCAATCGCCTGGGTAAAAATGGGATAATAGTAGGTATTGTTCGTGGACATGATCTGTGTCACGTCGGGCTGGCTGTTGGACGCGATCAGCGTATTCAGCTTCTGGGGATAATCATTGTAGTTCACCCACTCAATCTCCAGATTTACATCGAACATATCCTCCCAGTACTGCTCCATCTCGTTGTCAGGCGAAGGGCCGTAACCCCAGTCGATCCCCAGCACGCTGATGGTCATCCTCTCTCCGTTGGAAGCCTGCGCTTCCCCGCTCTCTTCGGAAGACTCTTCTTCGCTCTCCTGGGAAGATTCCTGGGAGCTCTCCTCCTGTGTGGACTCCTGGGAGCCGCTTCCGCCGGTCTGCTGGCTTTCCTCTGCATCTCCGCATCCGCTCAACGAACCTGCCACCATAACCGAAGTCAGTATAAGCGCAAGTACTTTTTTCTTTTTCATTCCTTTTCCTCCTGTTTCTACATACTGTTTGATTGCTGCTATGTGTTAACCCTTTACCGCGCCTACCATCATTCCCGAAGCAAAATACTTCTGCAGGAACGGGTACACCACCAGTACAGGGAGAACTACCACTACCACTGCGGCCATACGCATGACTTCCTGCGGTACTGTCCTGGCCAGCTCCAGCTGCAGGTCCACCACATCGGATACGGTGGAGGATAACACGATTTTCTGTACATATACCTGAAGAGGCGCTTTTGCCGTGGAAGTCAGATACATGACCGCGCTGAAATAAGTATTCCAGTAACTCACGAAAGCAAACAGCGTCATGCTGGCCAACATGGCCTTGGACAGAGGCAGTACGATGATGCCGAACATTTTCAGCTGTCCGCAGCCGTCTATCTCAGCCGCCTCCTCCAGTTCAACGGGCAGGGACTGGAAGAATGACCGCATGACCATAACCGTCCAGGCGCCGCACACCGAAGGGAGAATACAGGCGAAGTAACTGTCCATAAGCCCCAGGGCCTTCATATTCATGAAATTGGGGATCATGCCCGCCCCGAACAACATGGTGATCATCACATATTTATTGAAAAATTTCTTGCCCGGTACCGGTTTTGAGAGCAGGTACGCCAGACCGGCGCACACCAGTACATTCAGGGGAGTCCCTACCAGCGTGATAAAAAGGGTGGATTTTAAGGCATTTAAAAATCCCGCGCCGCTCAGTATCAGCTGATACGCTTCCGTGGACCATTTCTTCGGCCACAGATAGAAGCTTCCCGCCACATAAACTGAACTGTCCGTAAAGGACACCATGATCACATACAGGAACGGCAGCACCATGGTGCCCGCTATTATCAGAAGGATGATCCACAGAATGACCTGATAGAGATTCTCCTTCATCTTCATCCCCATTTTTCTATTGACTGCTTTTTCCCGTGCCATATTTCCTCACTTTCCGCAAACCTGTCACAATTCAGGAATCCCCCGGGAATTACGCTTCCCTGAGATCGCGTCCCTGATACCCGTGAACCTGTTGTTCTGTCATTTGATACAATACACCGCAAGCGCAAACCGCTCATGTAAAATAGCCGCCAAACCCTTTCCGACCACGGATATGATCCTGTCATGTCATGCCCACACCCTCACGCAGGACGGCCATCCGGCCCCTTCCGACCACGAACAGGGCCACATTATGCCACAGCCAAACCGCACTGCCGGGCTACATAATCCCTTCATAACCCTTGCGGTTGGTAATCCAGTTAGTCAGGATCACAAGGCTGGTATTGATCACCGACTTAAACATACCGATTGCCGTGGTATAGGAATACTGGGTGCTTCCTCCCGCGATCCCGTTATTATATATGTAGATCTCAAAAACCTCCAGCTGCTTCTTCACCATGGCATTGTTCATCAGGAACACCTGTTCGAAATCTACCGAAACGATGGAACCCATCTTCAAGATCAGCATGACCACGATAGTAGGCATAATGCTGGGGATGGTAATCCTGGCCATACACTGCAGCTTGGTGGCCCCGTCCATTTTGGCTGCCTCATAGAGAGACTGATCCACACCCGCGATCGCCGCCAGATACACGATGGAGCCCCATCCTATCCCCTTCCAGAGGGACTGGATCACAATGATGGGATAGATCGCTTTGGTATCAAACAGATACGCGTGGGCTTCTCCTCCCAGAGCAACGGCGATCTTGTTGATCACGCCCTGCTCCGAAGACAGCAGGAAAAAAGTAAGGCTGGCCACGATAGTCCAGGAGAGGAAATGGGGAAGGTATACGGAAGTCTGGATAAACTTCTTAAACTTTGCATTTCTCACTTCGTTCATAATCAGCGCCAGAATGATAGGAGCCGGGAATGTCAGCAGGTTCAGCCCGCTGATGACCAGTGTATTGCGAAGCATGGAGTAGAATTTGGCGTCCTTGAAGAGCGTCTGAAAATGCTTCAGTCCCACCCACTCGCTTCCCAAAATCCCCATGTGCGGATTGTAATTCTGGAAAGCCATCAAAAGCCCCCTCATGGGGAGATAATTGAAAAACAACATCAACAACAGTCCGGGCAGCCCCAACAGATAGACCCATCTGTACTGATAGAGCCTCCTGCCGAGACTTTTCTGCCCCATATTTACCACCTTCGCCTTCGCCGCCAACTTGCTACCTCCTGTTCCCTGGAATGTTTTTCTTTCCTGAAATACTTTTCTATCGGAACCTGCCCGAAAGAAAAGCATTCCATGTACACTTTTTTCTCATGTTTTCCGAATGACTCTATTTTATTATAAAAATTTCACAATTCCTATTGAAATGATTCCATCTTTTTTAATAAATTCAATATCCGCACTTTTCTTTTCACGATTGCGGCTTGACTTACCCTTTTCCTTTTTACTATAATGATAAGGACACCTTATAAAATAAATTCCACCTGTGTGGATTGCAACCGCACAGATGGAATAAATTTGCAGGATCCTGCCGGAAAAGGCATATGCCCAGCAGACACACAGGACAGAAAGGAACCGGATCCATGTACCAGGTAGTATTTGTAGATGATGAAGCATTTGTATTGGAAGATCTGAAGAGGGCCATCGACTGGTTTGGCTTTAACATGGAGATCGCATTGTCCTCCACAGACCCTTCCGAAGTACTGGACTATATGCGGGAGCATCCCGTGCACCTGATCCTGACGGATATCTCCATGCCGCAGATGATGGGGACAGAACTGATCAGGGAAGCCAGAAAGCTCAATCCTTCGGTGTCCATTTTAGTCCTCTCGGCTTACGATACCTTTGACTATGTGCGCTCGGCCATGCGGGGCGGCGCCGAAAACTATCTGCTCAAGCCCCTTGACCCGGACGAGCTGTCGGAATCCATCAGCACCATCGTACGGCACCTGGAGGACCGGAACAAGATCTCCCGGAATTTCGGCCCCTCCATGCTCACCTTCCGCAGCAGCTTCGTGGAAAGCTGGTGCAAGGGCAGCCTCAGTGAAGACGAGCTGATCGCCCGCGCCTCCATGCTGGGCGTCAATCTGCAGCTGGACAATTATACGGTAGTCCTGTTTTCCGTGGCTGATGAATATTCGGACAAAATGCCTCTGCTCTTTGACACGGTCCTCTCGGCGTTTGTGGGCACCTATATCTGCCATTTTTACTTCGAATCCCCCAGCCAGTTCATCTGTATCCTGAGCAGTCCTGAGAGTTTCAATATCTTCCGCTTCCAGAATGAGGCCGAAAGACTCCGCCCTCTTGTGGACTTCCCGTTTTTCGTGTCCGCAGGCACCACGGAGGATAATTACGCAGACGTGTGCAGCAGCTATCATGCCGTCAAGAAATTTCTGCTTTTACGTTATTCTCCCATCACCTTCCTGAACTGCCGTTACCTGCTGTTCCCCCTTCACAGGCAGCAGGTCATCGAACAGAATTTTCAGGAGACAGAGGAAGAAGCCTATCTGGCGGATATCCGGAAAATCCTGGAACCCCTGGCTCCGGAACGGCGGATCTCCCTTCATCTGGCCGTGATAAACTGGGGGATCAGCCAGGTGGAAGGCTTCCTTTCCGCCGAAAAGCTGCCCCCCCTGTTCTCCGGATACCAGGGCGACGATACGGATACGGACCGCATTCTTGCCGGAATCCGCTGCCTCTTCCGTTCCGTCCGGGAAATACCGAATACCAGGGAAGTGCCCCAGGGCGCTGCCCAGCAATATGTCCGGATGATCATGGATGAAGTCCATAACTTCTCCAACAAGGATGTGTCCCTGAAGACTCTGGCCGCCAGACTGAATATGCATCCCTCCTACCTGGGTTCCATTTTCCATCAGCAGACCGGGTATTATTTCAATGACTACCTGAACGAAGAACGCCTCAAATATGCCGCCAGGCTGATGGAAAACAGCAATATCCGGCTGAAGGACATTGCCGATATGACAGGATTTTCCAGCCAGACTTATTTCAACAGACAGTTCAAAAAGCGCTTTAACGCTTCTCCCAACGCTTACAGGAGGGAGCTGAAACTGAAAGGACGCGACTCCCTGTAGCGGGAGCGCGTCCTTTTCGGATTTCCAACTTATACTGCGCACCGGTTGAATTTGCCGTACAACCCGACTGCAGACCGCCAGCCAGGTATTTTCCCGGAGGTATCACTGTAAATCCCGGCGGTCTGCAGTATACTTTCGGGCATTTGTCCGGGAATATCTCCTGCTGCCATCGCGTCAGGCTGTTTTCGAGTATCCATAACGCAAAAACCTTTGGCCGCGCCGTTAATGCTGCCAAAGGTTTTCCCGGAACCCCGATGTATCATCCTCCATATTTACGCATCTGCTCCCGAAAACCGGCCTCGGGGAGGCTGGCGCGGGATGCCGCCTCCTGCACCGACAACAGGTTATCCTTCACAAGCTCAATCAGGATTTCGATTTGCCCTTCTTTCTTTCCCTCTTTCCTGCCTTCTTTCCTTCCCTCCTCTCTTCCTTCCTCTCTTCCTTCCTCTCTTCCTTCCTGCAAGCCTTCCGCTTTTATTCGCTTTGCTTCATAATCAAGAATCCTACCGCCCATAACAGACTTCACCCCTTCCTTTACATTCCTATACTTTAAAGCAATGTTTTCCAGCACTTTCCCTGACATGTCGTTGATAGTACATTTTGTATATTCATTCACTTCGCCCTGTTCAAGCAGCTTCTCCAGCCGGGCTGTGATTCCGGCATATTCTTCTTTTAGCATCTCCAGCCGAGCCGGATCTTTCTCATAAGCCTCGAAATCTTTCTCAAAGGAAAATATATGAAACGGGAGCAGGAACAGAATTATCCGTAATGCGCTCCGACTCTTCCCCGTCCTGGCGGTTCAGGAAATGTTCGTTGGGGGAGAAGATGATTTCTTCGTCCCCTTTATAGTTTTCGCCGAACACTTCGTTCAGGACCGGGAGGATCAAATGGCTGCAGTCGTTGAGCAGGGTACGGAATACGTCATCATATGGCGTATTTTGCATCTCTTACCCTCCCCTGGTATTTTCTTTTTTCTGACTTTATCTTAACACAGGATGGAAGGTTTTTCAATCAGGTTTCGCTATTTGTATTCCGTCCTCTGCATGGGCAAATTTCCCGCCTTTTGTCTCCCATTGCGTCAGCATCCACTCGTTATACATGTTGGCTGGGTATTTATACTGCGCACCGGCTGAATTTGCAGCACAACCCGACTGAGACCGCCAGCCAGGTATTTTCCCGGAGGTATCACTGTAAATCCTGGCGGTCTGCAGTATAGGAATTGCCGGAAAACCACCCCTGCAGCTTATTCAGGCAAAAAACGGGAAATATAATATAATTCGCCATGAACTTGCAGCGGTTTTTTGCGGACACTTCCTTACTTCCTATAGCCGGATCTTCTCATATTCCATGCCTCCGTCGGAATTCCATTACATGCTGCCAGTCCTCCCTGCCCAGATGGTGGGTTCCCTGCCGCAGATGATATCCGATATGTCCCCGGTGAAGAGGCTTTACAGGCAGCGTCAGACCTTCTTCTTTTGAAGACGGCATACATTCTTTCCATGCTGCCTCCTCCAGGACCAACCCGCGACAGTCACATTGTGTCATGCAGTTTTCAGCAACAGGATTCGCACTCTGCCCCCCGACGGCTTCGGCAGCGGCAGATGCTCTCTGCCCCCCGGCGGCTTCGGCAGCGGCGGATGCTCTCTGCCCCCCGGCGGCTTCGGCAGCGGCGGATGCTCTCTGTCTCCCGATGATCTCGAAAGCAGGAGATGCCGCCGCACAGGCTAAAAATTCCGACAGCGGGTCCGCCCAGGCATCCTCTGAGGCGCTCGCCACATAGAGGTATCTGGGAGCCGTCAGCGCCAGCAGGAAATGCTGATCGAAGGGCAGTTCTTCTTCCCTGCCCGCATAGGAAGCAAAATTGCCGCAGAACCAATGCCCGCAGGCATTTCCCGTCAGATCCGCAGCGCGCTCTCCGCGCTTTCCCCGAAACAGCGCCGCCCCTCCGGCCCCGGAATCGTTGGCTACCGTCAGGGAGAACCGCTCATCCATGGCCCCGCACAGCAGCGCCGCTTTTCCCAGGCGGGAATGTCCCATGACAGCCATGCGCCCGGCATCTATCTCCGGATGCCCTGACAGATGATCCGCCGCCCGGGAAGCGCCGTAAGCCCACATGCCCAGCTTCCCCCAGCTGTCATAGGGATTCCTGGTGCAGAAAGTCCCCAGACCGTTGGCAAAACCGTCGTTTTTATCGGGCGCTATCTCCTGGCAGCTGATATGAGCCAGTGCGAATCCGTTGTCGATAACCTCTTCCCCTGGCCCGTCTGCCGGTGTCTGCGTAAATCCCAAATAGACGAACAGGGGCTTTTTCCTGTTTTCTCCGCCCTTTGGCACAAACAGTTCAAAAGAAAACGAAAAAATATTAAACGGAGTGCGGAAACTCAGCAGTATCTTCTCCCTGACAGCCTTGCCTCCGTATGCGTTTTCATCCCTGACGCCCACTTCTCCTCTGGTAACCACCGGAAACACAGGGGCGAAACCCGCAAACTCCCGGCCTAAAATTTCCCGGATCTGCGCCTTTCGCTTCTCCCAGTCCTCCGCGCTCCTCACCTCAGAACCGTCCGGAAAGGAAAGCAGCTCCGGCAGCTTCCTTCTCTCCAGTTCCTTCTCAATCTCCTGCCCTATCATTCCGACACCCCCTTTGTACCTGTCTCTTCACACTTCGATGTACCAGTGGAAATCCCTCCTGAGAACACCTTTCTCATTTTTGCCGCTGTCTGTTTTCATCCCGCCGGGAAGACACAGCCCGGACAGCAACAGGATTATACAAAGGCAATCTTCAGACAGCAGGCTCCCTCCGGCTCAAAGCCTTCCGGCAGCGCCGCTGTCAGGATGCCCATATCCGCTGAAAACGCCAGTTTGCCGTATCCCAGCAGTTCAACCGACTTTACCGAGGAAGCATTCCGCAGACAGTGCAGCGCCGCCGTGTGAGGCCGTCCCATCAGGAAAGCATAAACCGTATTTTCCTTTGCGGTGTAGCGCACATCATAGGGCGTCCAGGCAGTCTCCTTCTCCGCCTCCGTCTCCGTGACGCCTTCGCCGCTGACCAGATACGGCCTGGTACCGCGGATTCCCCCGCCGTTTATTTCCATCCATCTGCCGATACCGTCCAGAATATAGCTGCACTCCTCGTCCAGGGCGCCGTCCGGCCTCTGGGGAATGTTCAGCAGCAGGTTTCCGTTCTTCGACACCACGTCCACCAGCAGGTCCGTCACCTGTCTGGCGGATTTATACTCTGCCCTTACGTCATAGAACCAGTTTCCCAGACAGGTGTCCGTCTGCCATGGTCTCTCTCTGATCTCTCTGTCCGTGCTGCGCTCGAAATCCAGCGCGCCGATGCGGTGATATTCCTCCCGCTTGTCCTTATGCAGATAGACTGACCTGTTTTCCCCGTATTTCGCCTCGCTGGAATTGTACAGATGCGCCGCCATGGAAAGTCCCGGCAGCCAGGCAGGATCCGTCACATCCGCATTGCTGCAGTAAAAGGGCAGGGCGCCGTCCGAGTACAGCAGTTCAGGCTCATATTTGTCCACCGCCTCCTTCACATCCTCATACCACACAGGATACCATCTCCTGTCCCAGGTATAGTGATGCCGTACATATCCCGGCTCCACCGTGAAGGCATTGTCATGGTAAAAGCCCTTCCATTCCGGATCCCGCCCGTCATAGGGAACACCCTTCATGGGGCCTTTCGTATCACAGAGCTTGTTGGTACTGAACCACTCAAAGCTTGCGCCGTGATGTTCGCTTAAGCCGAATACCAGCCCTTCCTTCAGCGCCGCCTCCCGCCACAGCCCCACAATGTCCTTTTCCGGGCCATAGTTGACACTGTTATAAGGGTTTCGGGCGGAAGCATAGTTGAAGAAATGGTCGTGGTGCATGGCCTGGGCCACGAAATACCCTGCGCCTGCCTTTTTATAACGCTTCATCAGCTCCCCGGGGTTAAAATGTTCCGCTTTCCAGAGCCGGACGATATCCTTATATCCCACCCTGGAAGGATGGCCGTATGTCCGCAGATGATACAGATACTGCGGCGAACCCTCCACATACATGTTCCGGGCATACCAGTCGCCGTACATGGGCACGGACTGAGGCCCCCAGTGAGACCAGATGCCGAATTTCGCGTCCCGGAACCACTGAGGACAGGTAAACCGGTACAGGGAATCAAAACTTGCCTCAAAGCTTCCCTTTGCTGTTTCATATTGATAATCCATCACATTCTCCTTATTAAGGAAGTGTCTGCAAATAACTGATACAAGTTTAAAGTTGTTCTCCCTGTACTTCCGGGCTTTTCCCTAAAGAAGCGGCAACAGTTATTTTCCGGCAATTCCTGAAGTCGCTGCGCGACAACTCATGTGTTCAAGTCATTTTACGACAGATTTGTCCTGAAATCACTCTTCATACAGCCAGTCCAGCTTTTCCGGCGTCTCTCCGGACAGCCCGGCATTCCGCGCCTGAAGATTGGCGTCCGCAGGCACCACTCCCACGATGGTGAATCCTCCTGTCCCCATATATATCTCATGGGTTCCCTTCTCATAGAAATAGGCATGAATGTTACAGTTGGGGCAGTTTTCCGCCTGGAGCGCATTGGCATATACCACGCTCAAGCCTCCCCTGTCATCCGCGTGAGTGTTGGTCTCCAGGTCAGGGAGTTTAAGCCACTCAACGCCGCCTGCGTTCATGTAAGCGATCAGCACCTTCACGTCCTGCGGAACCTTCAGCACAATCCGCGCCCCTTCCGCCATGGCGCTTCCCAATCCGAACCGGATTCCCGTCAGGCCTTTCAGTTCCGGGGCCAGCATGGTGACGGGAGCAGCCATATCCGTGAAGATGCTCTCCCCCTTTCTCACCGTATATGTCTCGCAGCCCGGGCCGGCCAGCTCGAAAGCCGCTCCCGTGAGGGGTTCTGCCGTCTGCTCGTCTCCTTCTTCCTCCCCCGGATAGATTCCCTGCTCCATCTCCCCGAGATGTTTCTTAAAACAGTCAAATTCTTTCTCATATTCCGGCAGACACTGGGTCCAATGCCCGAAAGCCGAGCCGTCCGTGAAAGGAATCTTTCTCTGTCTGGTCTGCATGCTGCAGGCATACAGGTAAGTCCGCTCCGTCAGCTCTGCCAGTCTGCGGTAATGCTCCACGCTCTCCTCCCAGGGAGCCACAGCCGCCCGCAGCAGCCCAAGATCCCCCCGCAGATTCTCGTCCATGGTATATTTATAGCGCAGGATGCAGAAAGCCGCTTCCAGCTTTTTCGCGTAGCTTAGGGTAAGCTCGACCATGGCCCGGGCATCCGTGAACCAGTATTCCAGTTCCCGCCTGTTCTTTCCGGCTTTTTCCTGTACGGAGCCAAGGAGCGCTTCCGCCCTTTTCGCATAATTCACCACCTCGGCGCACATATCTGCGGTAGTCTCACCATAGAAAGGTTCTCCCGCAAGCTCTCTGCGGATCTCATCGTCTGGCTGCTCCCCGGGGGTGGAGACGGAATGCCACAGTTCATAGTTTGGCTTATATCGCTTTACATTTGTAAACTGGCTCATGGTCATTCCCAGACTCATGGTCTGTCGGTTGCCCTCCGTAATCCCCACCCGGCGCAGGATTCTGGGCGCACACTGTCCCAAGGCATTGACGGCGCGGTAAACACGGTCCGCACTTTCCATATCCATGGAGAAGTGTTCCGCGAATACCTCCCTCCAGTAGAGCCGCTCCGTCCCGGGATCCCTGTCCGGGTTCCAGGCATACCGGAACCATGCCCGGTACCACAGCCAGTCTCTCTCCGCCTGCAGCAGTCTCTCCTGCTCCTTATCCGGCGAATAAGGCCAGTCCCAGAAAAACAGGGGATACAGATGCAGCCCGTTGCAGCCCAGCCTGCTCCTGCCGGCCTGCATACATTTCTGAATAAATTCGGTGGCCCCATAGCGGAACGGCTCCAGGTCTGCCACCACATGCACGTTCATGATATGGGTCTGGCCGTGGGAGGCAAGCCTGACATGGGTATCCTGCCACTTTCCCGTGGGCAGACAGGTGGTCAGTCCCTCCCCGTTATACTTCCACATGGTATAGAGATGGTCATAAAGGGGCACCGCCTGCTCCATGACAGCGTTTGGATCACAATCATGTCCCCGCAGGATCAGGGGCGGCAGTTCCTTCAGGCCCGCCAGCGCCACTCCCTCCTTCACGGCCGGGATAATGGTCTGTATAAACCAGTCCGTCTTGTTCTGCAGACCTCTGAGAGCCTCTCCCAGACATACCATAAGGCCGATATGAGGGAAAGACGCGATAAATTTCACAATGGATTTATAGGTATAGTCTCTGTTCAGCTCCGTGATATTGCTCTGGAGCAGGTCCACATGGTATTTCTCCGCCAGCGGCAGGGGAATATGAATGCTGTAGAACTTTAACACCAGCCAGATGCCGCGTCTGTCGCAGGCTTCGGTAAGCCAGCCGAACATCTCCCGGTTCTTCTCATATTCCTCCTCCGTCACCTCCAGAGCCTCCGGGTAATCCTCCAGCTTCACCAGGGAAGAGAAGGGCTGCCCCGTCCACAGATACAGCACATTGCAGCGCTCTTCCAGCAGCTGGTCCAGAAACTTCTCCCACATCTCCTTCTCGTAAAACCAGGGGAACCTGGACGGGGTGATGGGATATTCGTAAGTCAGCCTGGGCGGTTCCACTTTCGTCAGCTGCAGCCCCACAGCCGGGCCCCTTAAACGGAATGCCGGCGCGTCACCGTATGCCAGATCATGATCCGCCACTGCTTCCGACTCCTCCTTACGAATCCTCTCCGCAAGTTCCAGAGCGCCGTACAGCGCTCCCGTCTCCGTATCGCCCACTGCCACAAACAGATTCAGCCCTGACAGAAACGCCAGATAAAAGCCCTCCCCTTCCGGCTCCTTTGTGTGATACAACAGAAGCTTTTCCTCCTCCAGTTTCCGGATGAAACCGCCCTCCCGCCTGGTTCCCACATAGACGCTGCTGATGCCGTCCCGCACGCCGGCCGCATTGTAATCCTCCTCGGCAACCTCGTCTATCTGAAATCCGCGGCGGCTTAAGGCCTCCTCAACCTTTTCAAGCCCCGTGGCAATACGTCTGCTTCCTGTTGCTTCCCTGATGATCCTGACCTTACATGATCTTTCCATTTTCATCCTCTATCCTTTCCCTCTTCCTTATCTGCCGCGCAGCAGCGCATCCAGATTAGCGTTAACTCCTATTCGCCCCGCCGTCTCCAGGCTGACCGCGATCAGCTTTCCGCGCCCTGCCGGGATCTCCATCACAAAGGGCAGTTTCTTCTTGGCGCCGCGGCTGCCGGTGAATCCCTTTTTCGAATAAGAATATACCTGACAGCTTCCCGGCAGCGCCGTATCCACATATTGACCGGCCAGCACATCGATATAGCCTTTCTGCCCGTTGCAGAGCATGTTCAGAGAATATTTCCTGTACGGCTCCTCAGCCGCAGCGAAGAATACCTCGGGACATTTCTTCAGCCTGACGGGCTCTCCCTGGAAGGTGAATTCAACTTCCTTATCCTCTCCCCAGCAAAGCACCGCAGTCCTGCCCTCCCTGGTGATATCCTCCGCGGCTCTCTCCAGAGCTTCTCGGTTCCTGACAGTGAGAAGCGGCAGAACCACCCGGTCGGATTCCGCTTCCGTCACGGTTCCCCCTTCTTCCAGCGCCTTTAAGTCAATCCTCCACTGTGCGGGGTATACTGTAAGTTTCAGTTTCTCCCCGTAGAGTCTGCCTCCGCCGAAAGCTGCCGTCTCGGAGACGATGGCAGAGTCCGCTTCCCGCAGTGCTTCTCCCACCTTCTTCCGGACTTTCGCCGCCCGCAGTGTTTCTCCCCCAGGCACTTTCTCCTGCGTTTCCGCATCCTGCTTTCCTGCTGCTTCCGTCAGCGCGTCAGTTATGTCCCGGACGCAGCCCTCCACGGTTATCTCCTTCACCTGCTCCAGGTCAGGCATGGTCACGTTGAGGGTTCCCAGAAACGCAGAGGATGCCGCCTTTACCGGGCCTTCCAGAATAAAATCCTCCTCCCCCGAAGCTGCCTGCACCTGCAGCGTCCTGTCCTGCCCGCTGTCGTTTAAGAGCCATACCTCCACGGGAACCGTCTCCCCGCCGTAGACATAAGCCCTGGGACAGTAAAAATTCATCCGCACCGGAACCAGGCTGTCGCGGTAAGCAAAATACGCCCTTTTAGGCACCCTCTCACAATCCACCAACGTCTTCATCCATCCTGCCGGCCAGGCGTCTATCAGCAGATGAATGGCCGTATGGCTGATGATATCTGCCCGCCTGCGGTAGGCATCTGTCATCAAAGCGGTGGCCTTTGCCTGGAAAATCTGGCTTTCCCTGACCCAGTCTTCCCTGTTGTTCTGTTCCTGGTACCAGTCCCCCTGTAAAGAGTGGGTCTGGGCGCGCACGATTTTATCCGGATACCAGTGTCCTTCCTCGTCCGTCTCCAGCCATTGGGAAGGATACCTGGTTTCCATCACATGGAGATTGTCCAGCCCTTCCGCGCCGTATTCCCCGCAGCCGGCCATCCACCCTGTCTTCAGCGCCGGCAGATACCCCGCCAGCAGCTTGCCGATGGGTATGGCATGATGGGAATACCACATGGTATAGCAATGAAAATCCGGCATTCCTTCCATTGTGGGCGGCTCGTAATCTCCCTCCACATTTTTCACCACACGCCCGGGATTTTCCGTATAGATTGCCTGTCTTGCCGCCACGAAAAAGGCTTCCAGCTCATCCCGCATCAGGTGCCTGTGCCCCTTTGTCACGCTTCTCACGGAACCCTTGGATTTGGGATCTTCCGTCCGCCGTATGCTCATGGGCTCATTGATCAGGCTCACCATCACGGAGGACGGATGGTTGCGGATCAGATGTTCCATCTCCACGCACTGCCGCACCCCTTCCGCAAACTGGGGCCGGCGCAGAAAGCTGAACAAAGGCAGATCGCACTGGTGCATCATGCCAAGCATGTCGAAATAATCATAGATTTCCCGCTGCACCGGCCTCTGGGTTACCCGGTAATAATTCAGATTGCAGAGCTTTGCAGTCAAAATGTCATCCACCAGCGTATCCCGGTCTCCCCGCATCACGCATTGCTGCAGATGTCCCATTTCGTTGGCGCCCCGGAGAGTAACAGGACGATTGTTCAGGTAGAATTTTCCCTTGGGCTCGCTGTTTTCATCGCTGATAAATTTGCGGATTCCCACGGTCTCGGTCAGGCGGCTGATGCATCTTTCAGATGTTTCCCGCAGCCTGCTTTCCGTATCTGCCGATGCTTCATCTGCCCTGCCTTCCGCCGGCATTTTTCCTGCCTTGCCTTCCGCTTCCGCTGGCATTTTTCCCGTCCTGCTTTCCGCTTCCGCCGGCATTTTTCCCGTCCTGCTTTCCGCTTCCGCCGGCATTTTTCCTGTCCTGCTTTCCGCTTCCGTCGGCAGTTTTCCTGCCCTGCTTTCCGCTTCCGCCGACAGTTTTCCCGCCCTGCCTTCCGCCGGCACAAGCTCCAGCAGCGCGCCGTACAGCCAGGGTGTCTCAGGTTCCCAGAGTCGATACCCTTCTATTTTTATTACAAATCTGTATTCGTTCTGTCCCACACCGATATAAGGCACCGGATGAACATACTCCGCAACAGGCTCTCCCCGGTAATTTTTAGGCAAAATCCGCAGTCGCAGCATATAATCCCGCTGCAGCTCATCCGTATAATTCCTGACTCCCACCCTTATCTGGGCCATATCGGTATCAATGTCCGGACAGACAAAGACATCCTCCAGGTACAGTTCAGGCCTGTACTCCAGCGTCACCTTTCCCGTGATGCCGGCTCCCGCAGGACAATGATGCCAGCCAGTCTCCGGATCGTCCCAGCCCGGTCCCGTAGCCGCGTACAGCTTATCGCCGTCCAGCAAATCTCCCACGCCCATCATGGGAATATCGTTCTCACATTCCACTACCAGTTCATTGCCTTCTCCCAACCGTATATAATCAGTTATGTCAAAAGAAAAAGGCGCAAACAACCCCTCATGTTTTCCCACAAAACAGCCGTTTACATACACCTTCGCAATATAGTCCACGCTCTCAAACTGCAGTACCGCCCTCTCCCATTCCTCTGTTTTCCTGCATGCAAAGAAAGTCCTGTAATACCCTTTCCACCTGCCCTCCTCGCCGGCAGGTCCCCTGTAGTCAGGCAGCGTCACTTCTTCCCAGAGGGCATCCTCCCTGCTCATCTGTGTGAAAATCTCCCCCTTCTCCAGATATCGGAAACGGAAACGGGTAAGCTCTACAACTTCCTTCCCCTCCTCCTGCACCGGAAGATAATCCGCCATAAAAGGACGGTACCGCTCCCTCAGGGCTGCAAGTTCCCTTTTGAATGCCTCCTGCCGTTCCTGAAAGGGTACCTCCTGCCGGAAGCTTACCTCATCATACGGAAAGGGCCTGCTGCATTTTTCAAAGCATCTGCCGTTCTTTGCCGCCGGAGGGATTTCACGCTGCGCCTCCCCTGGCTGAATCCGATTGTCTGCTATCTCCTGAAAAATATCTCTGGTAAACTTTTCTTTCATGGGATTCCTTTCTTCCGCGGAAATCTTTTCCTTCATGGAATGCTCCTTTTCCACAGGATTGCTCTTCTTCCATGGAATGTTTTTCTTCCATGGAATGTTTTTCTTCCATGGAATGTTTTTCTTCCATTTGCCCCATAACCCCGGCCCTTCCGCAGACGTATTTTTACTTTGGAATTGGCGGAAAATAACTGCTGCAGCTTATTCAGGCAAAACCGAAAAATACAATAAAACCCGCTGCGAACTTGCAACGGTTATTTCAGACACTTCCTTACGGTCGAAAACATATGCCTGCGCACAGGCCTCTATGGGGTATGGATTGCCCGCCTGCACTTCATGGCCTTATTTTACCATGAGCAGACCAGGCGATAAAATTAAAATAATTTCAGAAAGTTTACTTAATTATGGCTTTCCTTTTCATCTACGTATGGCCATATTTCACAAAGAAAATTGTTATCGTATACTGCAGACCGTCAGGATTTACAGTGATGCCTCCGGGAAAATACCTGGCTGGCGGTCTGCAGTCGGGTTGTACTGCAAATTCAACCGGTGCGCAGTATGAATTGGGGACTTGTGAGTTATAAAATAGAAACAAACAGTATGGAGGCGAGCCGGAACAGTTACAGCGCAGATTGGGCGGGTACCAAACAGAGCCTGCACTGCACAGAGCACAGGGCGAGCCAGGGCAGAAGATTTCTCCCTCCCATTCCAAGCTCAGCACACGGCACTATGTTTGTCCTCCAGGCCAAAGTACCTCGCCGCATTATCATGACAGACATTCCGGATGATCCTGGCCAGCTCCTCCTCCCCGGAAAAATATTCCCCTCTCTCCACCAGTTCCCCGAAATAATTACAGAGCACCCGGCGGTACAGCTCATGGCGGGGATAGCTTAAAAAGCTCCTGGAGTCTGTCAGCATCCCTACGGAAAGCGCTACCGGATAAAGGTTTGCCGCCGCCTCAAACTGCCGTTTGATACCGTACGCCTGGTCGTTAAACCACCAGGGCGCCCCCAGCTGTACCCTGCCCCGCTCCGGCCCTTCGCAGAATCCTGCAGCCAGCACCGCAAAATTTTCCATCTGCCCGGCATTCAGGGGATAAAGAATCGTTTTCGGCAGCGCGTCCTCCTCCGTCAGCCGGTTTAAAAGCATTCCCACGCTTTTGATAAAAGTGGAATCGTCCGTACAGTCAAACCCGCATGCTGCGCCTATCCTTGCCTCCCGGCTCCTGTTGGCCCCCTGGTAGGTGCCGATGTGCAGCTGCATCACGAAGCCGTTCCGATCATACATCCTGCCCGCTTCCATCAGAAAAGCGCTGCGGTAGCGATTGATCTCCCAACACTCCAGCCTCTCTCCTGCCGCCGCTTTGGAAAAAATCTCCTCGATTTCTTCCTCCCTGTAATCCTGCCAGGTAAAATCCTCAATCCCGTTGTCGCTGACCATGTTCCCCATCTCACGGAAGAACTTCAGCCTGCTCTCCAGGGCAGCCATCATTTCCCGAAAGCTCTCTATCCGCATGCAGGCCGCGTCGGACAGGGTTTTCATATACTGCGCAAATCCCGGCTTCTCCGCATAGAACGCCTTATCCGGCCGGAATGCGGAGAAAATCCGGATGCCTTCCGTGCCCTGCTCCTGCATTTTCCTGTGGTAAACCAGGGAATCTGAGGGGTCCTCCGTGGTACAGACCACCTCCACTCCGCTGACCTTCATGCAATAGCGGGGAGTCATATGGCACTGCACGATTTTCTCCTTCGCCCGGCGGTAAATCTCCTCTGCATTTTCACGGCAAAGCGGCTCTTCTATACCGAAAAATCGTTTCAGTTCCAGGGCGCACCATATATAAAGGGGATTCCCGATAAGCTCCGGAAGGATCTCCGCAAATTTCAGGTACTTTTCATAATAAGTTGCATCCCCTGTGATATATCTCTCGGATATCCCGAAACACCGCATGGCGCGCCACTTATAGTGGTCATGGGCCAGCCACATTTCACCGATATCTTCAAACTCCTTATTCTCGTAAATCTCCCGGGGAAGCAGATGGCAGTGGTAATCGATTATGGGCAGCTCCTTCGCGTACTGCTCATAAAGCCGCTTTCCCGTATTATTTGTCAGCAATAAATCCTCTCGAAACATTTTCTTCTCCTAATTAAGTCGCTGCGCGACGGCTCTAAAGCGTAAAGTCCCTTCGGCGCACTCTCATGAGAGAAATTTTCATTCGATAGTGCACTCATGAAAATTCCTCTCCTGCGCCTTCGCGACTTTACTGATTAAGTCGCTGCGCGACGGCTCTAAAGCGTAAAGTCCCTTCGGCGCACTCTCATGAGAGAAATTTTCATTCGATAGTGCACTCATGAAAATTCCTCTCCTGCGCCTTCGCGACTTTACTGATTAAGTCGCTGCGCGACAGCTCTAAAGCGTAAAGTCCCTTCGGCGTTAAAACCCTGTCACCGCGCCGCCGTCTACTGTCAGGACGGTTCCCGTGACAAATTTCGCCGCGTCGCTGCACAGGTATACGCAGGCCCAGCCCACATCCGACGGCTCCCCGAACCTGGCCATGGGCGTCCTCGACAGAATCTTATTTTTGCGCTCGTCATCCCCGTCCGTGGCCCTGCGGAACATGGGCGTATCAATCCAGCCGGGGGCTATGCCGTTCACCCGGATGCCGTCTCCGCTAAGCTCGTTGGTCAGGGAACGCACCAGCCCCAGGATACCGGACTTTGCCGTGGCGTAGCCGCAGACGGCGGGCATGCCGATATAGCTGGTCATGCTGGCCATGAACAGGATGCTGCCCTTTTTGTTGGCGCGCATATGGGGTACCAGCGCCCTTGTCAGAGCATAGGAACCCACCAGATGTACATTCAGCACATTCGTGTAATCCTCCACCGTCATGTCTTCCACCGGCTTCTTGCAGTGATTCCCCGCATTGTTTACCAGAATGTCGATTTTGCCGTAACGCTCCGGCAGTCCTGCCGCGAAGCTTTCCGTCTCCTCTGTGCGGGTAATATCAAACTGCTCGTAAGAGACACTGTCGCCGTAAGGCGCCAATGTCTCTCTGTATTTTTCAAAAGGAGACGAACTGACCACCGTCACCTTCCCTCCTGACTGTACAATGCAGTCCGTCATGGCCAGCCCCAGACCTGTGGCGCCTCCTGTTATAACTGCTCTTCTTCCTTCTAATGAAAATATGTTCGTCATCCTGATTCCCTCCTGCCCGCCCCCCTGGGGCTTTCTGTCAATGTTCCAAATTTCTTCCGCTTTCCTGCCGCCTGTCCGGCATCTGGGGAATTTCAGCCCTCACAGGGACGGCGCGCTGCCTCCTTCTCCTGGTACTTATATGGAATGCAGAATTCCTTATGCCCCAGTAATTCCCCCTTTGTCCTGTGGCCTCCACAGACCCGGCCGATATATCCTGCCAGCTGCGCCGCGGTCTCCTCCATGGTAGACTGTCCTTCCAGCACAAGCCCGGCGTCGAAGTCCATATCTCCTTCCAGTCTTCTGTAGGTCTCGTGATTCCCCGTGACTTTCACCACCGGCGCCACGGCGCTTCCCGTCACATTTCCCCGCCCTGTTACCAGTATGGTCAGATGACAGCCGCAGCTGACCAGCGCCATCAGCCCCTCGTTATCATTGGGGTTCGTGATGCCGAACTGCATAAAATGAGGGTCCGGCGTGGTATCCAGAAGCCACAGGCCTTTTTCCGGCGGAGCCGCTGCCACCTTCAACACTCCTTTTATGGGCTTCGTGCCGCTTTTGGCAAATGCCCCCATGCTTTTCTCCTCTATGGTGGTCAGGCCTCCCGCAAAATTTCCCGGGCTGACGGAATATTGCCGCACACTTCTGCAATAGGCAAGGGCTTTGTCATAGGTCCAGGCCAGCTCCTCCTTCGCCTTTTCGTCGGCCGCCCTCTCCAGCAGCAGCCCCTTAAGCCCCACAGCCTCCACGATCTCTTCAAAGACGGGAGTTCCGCCCGTCTCCACCAGCATGTCAAAAAAACGGCCCACCGCCACATTCCCCGCAAGGCCGCTGGTAAAATCGCTGCCTCCGCACTCGGCTCCCACGATCAGATCCCGAAATCCCATGGCCTCCACCGGCGTGTCCTTCAGCTTTACCAACATACCATGAACCAGCTCCACACCCTTCCCGATGGTCTGCAGGGTTCCGCCGTTCTCCTGAATCAGGAGATAAGCCGCCTCTCTGCCCCGTGCCTTTGCGGCATCTGCCAGCCGCTCCGCCCGGGTATACTCACATCCCAGCCCAACCGCCAGCACCGCCCCCACATTTGGGTGGGTTGCCAGAGCCAGGAGCATGCGTATGGCGTACGCATTGTCCGTACAGCCCCCAAAGCCGATGGCTTCCACATCCGGGTGGTTCACCTGCAATGCGATTTCCCGCGCCACATGGGACGCGCATTCCACCGTATATACTACCAGAACCTTATTCCGGATGCCCAGGCCGCCGTCTTCCCGCCGGTATCCCGGCCAGGACATTTCCTTCCATTCCTGTAATTCCATAACATCCTCCATGAAGCTGTGGGGAAACAGCATTCGTTCACAATATAAAGCTGTAATTTCCAATATATCACAATACCTATTGTAGAAATGCAGTTATTTCACCGCAGCCCCCTGCGATTTGTGCTCATCCACAGCAAACTCCCCGGGCATTTCCCTTAATTGCTTTGCCTTCATACGACATAGGGCAGTCCTTCCAGCCCCTGTCCCATACCATGCCGGTCTTCATCTCCCGGAAAACTCCGTCTCATGCCGGTCAGCCCCATGCCTGATTCTGTCCTGCACCATACTCACTCTATGGCATAAGAAATATCCGTGGGCGCCCCTGTGTGAATATCCAGCCCTGCGCTGCGCTGATCATAGCAGCTTTTCATACAGTGCAGGTGGACCCATTGCCCGGCCCGGATATCTTCTGTGGCTTCCCCGATGGAAACACCGTATTTTATGACCGCCCCGCCCTTTCTGATCGGGCTTACGGCCACCTTATGTCCCCTGGGAATCTCTTCTCCTGCCTCCCGCAGTCCATTTTCGCCATCTCCAAACAGAACAAATGTTCCTCCCGGTATAACTGTCAGCGCAGTGGCTACATTATCCCGGGGTGTGATCTGAAATGCTCTCGCTTCCTGATTTTCCATATCCGATTTCCTCTTCTTCCGATGCCGTCTCTATCCTCCCGGATTTCCGTCCGCTTTCGTCACAACACCCCAAATTTTGCAAAGGCTTCCGTCACGGACATGCCGCCTTCCACCGCTTTCCTCAGCCCCTTTTCCTTAGAGGCCTTGTCCAGCGCTTCCTCCACCACCTCGCCGGCGATCTCCCCGGGGATCACCAGCACGCCGTCCACATCCCCGAAGATATAATCCCCGTCATGAACCGTCACCTGCCCCACCTCAATGGTGCACCTGAAATCCACCACCTGGGTACGGACACTGGAATCCTGGGCATAGCAGCCCCAGGAGAACACCGGCCAGTTCTGCTCCAGTACCTGGGGCGTGTCCCGGTGCCAGCCGTCCACTACCGCTCCGTTTCCTCCCCTGCTCCTGGCCGTGGCGGTCAGCAGCTCTCCCCAGTAGGCGCATCTCCCTGTACCCCCTGCAGCTATGTATATCTCGCCCGGCTGAATCTGATCCAGACATTCGCAAAGCCTGCCGAAGGGCTTCTCCTGCACTCCGAACACATCGATCATCAGGACGGTCATTGCTCTGCCCGCCAGTTTCATATCATCCCGAATAGGACGGATCTTCTGAGGCAGAAACTGATGCATATATCCCTTTGCATCCAGGATATCCCCGACCACCGGGGTGTACAGCTTCTCCCTCATCAGCGCAAATAATTCTGTCTCCCGCATTTCTTCCCGCTCCTCTCCCGCTATTCGCGTAAACGCATTCATATTTCACACCATAGGCATATTTTCTGTTTCTTATACCTCGCACCGGTTAAATTTGCAGTACAACCCGACTGCAGACCGCCAGCCAGGTATTTTCCCGGAGGCGTCACTGTAAATCCCGGTGGTCTGCGGTATAATTTTCTGAAGATACAAATAATTATCTCATGATTTCTGTGATATATCACAGAAATCATATCACAGAATATCCCTGTTTTCAACCGCTATTTTTCATTTTCCGTCTTTTTATGCTGCACGTCGGCGAAATCTGCGGCAAACGATAACCCGGGACTGCCGCATTCAGAAATTCCGCACAGGATACAGCATATCCGGCAACCGGGCCCGTCTATACTCACGAGCGGTAAAATTTGCCGCAATGTCCCCGGAACCGTTCTCTCGTGAGCCGGTATACCTGGCATGCTTTAGTGAACGTCAGTATATATCCGGTGTCTATGCCCCTTGATGCAGCAATCCCTTGATGCAGCAGCCCTTTGATGCAGCAGCACCTTATTGCAGCAGCACCTCAGCACAAGGAAGCGTCTGCATATAACCGCTACGAGTTTAAAGCCGTTTCCTTTGTATTTCAGGGCTGTTTCCTAAAGAAATTGCAGCAGTTATTTTCCGGCAATTCTCAAAAATACCGCATCTGCCGGAAAACCGCGATTTCCGGCAGATGCTCCGGCTGTCCGGCAACACAGGCTGCTGCAGCGCTGTACTCATATCCCCTTCCATGGACAGTTCGCGATTCTGTGATATATTACATATTGCCCTTTCTTCCTCTTCATGCTACAATAGACTCACTTTCCAACACTATTTCGGAACTGCCGGAATTCATGCAGAAAGGAGCAGAATATGAGAACCCCCGCCCTGAAAGACCGGGCATATGAACACATCCGCCATAAACTGAAAATGTGTGAATACATGCCCGGCGAAGCCATCAATGAAGGAAAGATCATGGAGGAAACCGGTATCGGCAGAACGCCGGTCCGGGAAGCCATCCTGTCCCTGAAGGAGGAAGGACTGATCGAGATCCGTCCCCGCAAAGGCACTTTCGCCGCTTCCATAACCGAGTCCCGGATCAATGAAACCTACCAGATCCGCAGGCTTCTGGAACCCGCTGCCGCCGTCAGGTACAAGCAGCGGTTTGACAAGGGCGTACTGCTGGATTACGACTCTCTGTTTGAGCATCTGGACACCGGGGACGACGAAAAATATTATGACCTGGACATCCGCTTCCATCAGGCCATCATCAATGCCACTGACAATCCCATGCTCATGGATTTCTATGAAAAGGTAATGTTTACCCAATACCGCATCGGTATCTACAATTCTGTCAGAGGCCTGGCCCAAAAGGAAAATTACTACTCGGAACACCACGAGATCATCCGGGCGCTTCTGGAGGAAGACGACAAAGCCATTGAGGAGGCCTGCGTCCGCCATATCAGCAGAAGCCAGATCATCTCTCTGAAAGCTCTGAAATATGGAAGCACAGACAATTAGACACAGCTCTTCCGGCACAGGATCCTGTTCCGGTCCGGCCGGTCAGGAACCTCCGGAAAAACAGAAAGGAATGGAAAAATATGAAGATCAAAAAATTTGAAACCTGGTGGGTAAAACGGGACAAATGCCTCTTTGACGAGAAACGCAGGGGCAGCGGCGCCATGGATTGGGATGTCGTCGTGATCAAACTCACCACGGACGCAGGGATAGAAGGCCTGGCCACGGCCCTGGCAGCCCGAAGCGGCAATGTTACCGAAAGCTACCTTCATGACAACATCGCCCCGGTGATCCTGGGGCGTGACCCCCACGACAGGGAAAGAATCTGGCATGACCTGTGGAATATCGACAGACATCTGACCTTTTTTCCGGTATATCTGCCCGGCCCGGTGGATGTGGCGCTGTGGGACATCTGCGCCAAAGAGGCCGGCCTTCCCCTTTATCGGTATATCGGCGCCTACCGGGAGGAACTGCCCGTCTACGCCAGCGGCCTGTTCCACGAAACCGCTGAGGAGTATATCCGGGAAGCGCTGGCCTACAAGAGCCGCGGCATCAAAATATACAAGGCCCATCCCCCCGGCCCCTACACCCTGGATATGGAGATCCATCAGGCTCTCCGTGATGCGGTGGGGGACGACATGACCCTGATGAGCGACCCTGTGGCGGAATATACCCTGGATCAGGCAATCGCTGTGGGACGGGATCTGGAGCGGCTTCATTATAAATGGCTTGAGGAGCCCTTCCGGGATTTCGAGCTGTACAAATACACCCGGCTCTGCGAAGCGTTGGACATCCCCATCGCCGCCACGGAAACCACCCGGGGCGCCCATTGGGGCGTGGCACAGGTTATCGCCCAGAAGGCCGCCGATATTGTCCGCGCGGATGTGTCCTGGAAAGACGGCATCACAGGCACCCTGAAGATCTGTCATATGGCGGAAGCCTTCGGAATCAACTGCGAGATTCACACCACTACCATGAACTTCATGGATCTGGTGAATCTCCATGTATCCTGTGCAGTCCGCAACTGCGAATATTTTGAATATTTTGTACCGGAGGAGGACTTCCGCTTCCCCATGAAAGGGCTGCTTCCCATCGACGAGAACGGCATCATCCATGTGCCGCAGACTCCCGGCATCGGCGGAGAGTTGGACTGGGAGCTGATCGAAAAGCAGTGCCACAGTTACCGGAAACAGGAAATGGCGTAAAAATTACCCGAAAACTCCTGCCATTGCGGCGTTGTCAGAGCAGTCGGAATATTCCTGCCTGCAGCGCATCGGCGGCAGTTTCCGGGACCCGGTCTCCAGCTTTACCGCAAAGCTTCTGGCCGGAAAGCCTTCCGGGAAAAATCTTCAGGAACTGCCGGATAATGGTGACCGACATTACCGCCCCGTAACCTGCCCCTGTTTTCAGAATTTCCCCATAATTCCATCGCCCAACAGACCCGGCTGATCTCCCTGAACGCTTCCGTGGATGCCGCCTATATCCGCCGGACCATGGATGAATTTCATGAACGGACCGAGCGACTGAAAAATTCCATGTCCGCCATAGCGGACTCCATCGGCACCATCACAAAAGCCATCGACGAGGGGGGCTGCGGGAATCACCGGCATGGCAGGCAGCACCAGAAGCCTTGCATCCGACATGGAGAATATCACAAAGCAGATGGATGCCAATCAGGAAGTGGTGGCACGGCTGGAAAAAGAAACCGTCGCCTTTGACAATCTGTAGCATCTGCATGCATTTTCTTATTTTTCCGCATACCGGCAGGCCATGGCAACCGCCTTCTTCCAGGCAGCATATTTCATCTCCCTGCTTTTCTCTTCCATGGCCGGCTGGTATTGTCTGTATTTCATCCGGGCGAACAGCTCCTCCCTCCGGTAAATCCCGGCAGTAAGCCCCGCCAGATAAGCCGCTCCCATGGCGGACAGTTCCTCCTGCTCCGCGGCGCTTACCCTTACATCCGCCAGGTCGCTCTGCATCTGCATCAGACAGGCATTCTTCGCAGGCCCTCCGTCCGTGCGCAGTTCCCTGAGCGCGCAGCCGCTGTCCTGCTCCATGGCTTTCAGCACGTCCGTCACCTGGAAAGCAATGCTGTCCAGCGCGGCCCGAACCACCTCCGCCCGTCCCGTAGTGCGGCCCATACCGCACAGAAGCGCTTTCGCATCCCCCTTCCAGTACGGGGCTGACAGCCCGGTAAAGGCAGGCACCAGCACGCAGCCATCCGCAGGATTCGCCTGTCCGGCCAGCTTTTCCGTCTCCCCGGGGGAATTGATCAGCCCCATGTCTTCTTTCAGCCAGGTAATCACGGCCCCTGTGTAATTGATATTTCCCTCCAGCACATAGTCCACCCTGCCCTCTATCCCCCAGGCCAGGGAAACGGCCAGTCCGTTTCCGCTCCTGACACAATTCTCCCCGATGTTCATCATCACGGAAGAGCCTGTCCCGTAGGTGGCTTTCACCATGCCGCTTTTATGGCATCCCTGGCCGAACAGCGCCCCGTGGGAATCCCCCAGCATGGCCAGAATCGGAATTTCCCTGTCCAGAAAGCCTTCAAAATCCGTAGTGCCGAAGCAGCTGTCGCTGGGAACGGCCTCAGGCAGCGCTTCCATGGGAACTCCGAAAAGCCTGCACAATTCCGTATCCCAGGACAGGGTGCGCAGATTGAAAAGCTGGGTGCGGGAGGCATTGGAAAGGTCGGTTTTGTATATACGGTTTTTCGTCAATCTGTAGAGCAGCCAGCTGTCCACCGTGCCGAAATGAAGCCTGGTATCCCTGGGAAGCCCCGCAGCCCCATGCTCCATGAGCCATGCCATCTTTGCCCCGGGAAAATAGGCGGACAGCGGAATCCCCGACCTTTCATAAACCAGCTCCGCGCTTTCCTTCAGCCGCTCCGCGATATCCTCCGCCCTGTTGCACTGCCATACGATGGCGGGATGCAGCGGCCTGCCCCCCTGATCCCACAGCACCGTAGTCTCTCTCTGGTTGCTGATCCCTGCGGCGGCAATCTGCTCCTTCGGGATTTTCGCTCCTTCCACAGCCGTTTTCACTGCCCGGATCACGTTCCGGTATATTTCCTCCGGATCATGGGAGACCCAGCCCAGCTCGTTGATGATCTGCCTGTGAGGCACGTCCGCCCTGTACAGGATGCTTCCCTCTCCGTCGAAAACCAGCGCTTTGGTTCCCTGCGTGCTCTGATCGATCCCTATGATATATTTCATCGCTTTAATGCCTCCTGGCACGCCCGGGCGATTCCTTCCGCGTCCAGGCCGTAATGTGCAAAGATCTCCGTATTCGTCCCACCCACCAGATGTCCGTCCGGCAGCGCCAGATTTACCACCTTTCCGGGGCAGTGGGCCGAGATTACCTGGGCGGTAATGCTGCCAAGGCCCCCATAGGGGGAATGCTCCTCCACCGTCACCACCACTTTGGCCTTTCGGGCTGCAGCCAGAAGGGTTTCCTCATCTATGGGCTTGACGCAGTACATATCCAGAAGCCCTGTGCTGAAGCCCTTCTCCTGAAGCATTTTCCCTGCCCGGTACGCTGCCGGCACCATCTCCCCGCAGGCCACCAGCAGAATGTCCTCCCCTTCCATCAGCACATTTGCCTGATTCAGCGTAAAATCCATGTCCTCACCATACACATCTTCCGTGGCGGACCTGCTGACACGAACATAGGCCGGAAGGCTGTCCTGCAGAAGCGCTTCCATCAGCCTGGCCGTCTGAAAACGGTCACTGGGCAGATACACCCTCATATCCGGCAGCGCCGCAAAAGCCGCGATATCCTGGCAGGAATGATGAGTCATGCCCAGAGCGCCGTAGCTGACACCTCCGCTGATTCCGATCAGGGTCACATTGGTTTTGGAATAGGCCACATCCACCTTGGCCTGTTCGTAGCTTCTGGTAGAGAGGAAGCAGGCCGGTGAGGCGGCAAACACCTTTTTCCCGCAGGAAGCCAGCCCGGCGGATACAGTCACCAGGTTCTGCTCCGCGATCCCCATCTCCACAAACTGCTCCGGATACTTTTCCGCAAAAGCCGCCAGGGAAGCCGAGCCTCTGGAATCAGAGCAGACCACCACGATATCCCTGTCCTTCTCTGCCGCCTCCAGCAGTGTATCACAAATCACCTGACGGTTGGTTATCTTATTCACGGCACACCTCCTCCAGCTCCCGCACTGCGGTTTCATACTGTTCCTTTGTCATCACACCGTGGTGCCAGCTTTTGTTGTCCTCCATAAAAGACACGCCCCTGCCCTTTACCGTATGGGCCAGCACCACGCTGGGACGTCCTTTCACGGACAACGCCTCCTCATAGGATTTCAGGAGCTGCCCGCAGTCATTTCCGTCCTCCGCCTGAATCACATGCCATCCAAAGGATACGAATTTTTCGCCGATGTCATCGCTGCACATGACTTCTTTCGTAGTTCCGCTGATCTGCAGGCGGTTCAGATCCACTGTGGCGCAGAGATTGTCCAGACCATAATGGGCTGCAGCCATCATGGCCTCATAATTGGACCCTTCAGCCATCTCCCCGTCTCCCAGCACCACATAAGTGCGGTAATCCCTGCCGTCCATCTTCGCCGCCAGGGCCGTCCCCACTCCCAGCGCAAGGCCGTGGCCCAGGGACCCGGAGTTCATCTCAATTCCCCGTACATCTGTATTCGGATGCCCGATAAACCGGGAACCATAAGCGCTGAAGGTCTCAATGGCTTCCTGTTTGTCGAAGAAGCCCTTTTCCCCCAGCACCATGTACAGGGCATCCGCGCAGTGCCCTTTGCTCAGGAAAAACCTGTCCCTGTCCGGGGAATCCCAGTTGTCCGGGGAGACATTCATCACCCTGAAATACAGTACCGTCAGTATATCTATCACGCTTAAATCCCCGCCTACATGGCCCGCGCAGGAGCGGTAGACTTCCTCTATGATGTCCCTGCGCAGCCCGTAGGCTTTTCTCGTCAATTCGTCCATATCTCATCCTTTCCGCATGGGGCGGCCCGCCAGCTTCTGTTCCCGGCCATGCCATGATCTTCCGGCCCCGGCCTCCGCTTCGGACACACTCCCGTCCCCGGCGCGTTCCCGCTCTGGCCCCCGCCGCCTGCCCCGAAAGCCTTAAACACCGCTTTCGTAGCCGCACACCTTTCCCTTCACTTCATCTTCATTGTCGTCATACAGATCCGGCTTCACTCCTATGTACTTGCAGGCCTCATACAATACGGGTACCACGTCCTTGTGGATTCCCACGCAATGGTGAATGTAGGGGCCCTCCACCAGCTTTGTCTCCAGACGCTTCCAGTTTTTTACCTCAACCCAAACGTATGTTCCTTTTGTGTAAGGACCGTCCACGCCAGCCGCATTGCCCAGCAGCAGGGAGTATTCCCCGTTGTCTCCGTCAAAACGGCACAGCGTCATCTCTCCTTTCTTTGCCTCGGCTTCCACGGCGCCGGGATGGGAAAATGCCAGCGGATAGCCGATGGTGGGCCTGCAGGATGCGCAGGAAAGAGGCCAGGGCCCGCAGTGCTGAAGCAGCTCCCCGTTCTCATTGTCCGGATGCCGCACGGTCCAGTCGGCAAAAAAGCTCCTGGCTTCATCCATGCCTGCCGCCTCCGCCATCACTGCGGTTATGGCCCCGTGGATATCCGTCTCACACACCACCGGAAGCCCTTCCTCATTCAGCAGGCTGTTGGCGGCGCAGGGCATGATGCCGATCTCCCCCTGCAGGGCGTTCCAACACTGAATGGCCACCGCGTTGCAGCCGTAACGCTGCGCCAGTTCCCCCATTGCCACCTTCAGGGCAGCCACGGTCTCCAGTTCCTCCTCCCTGATGGCGATATGGAAATGCTCCCTGCAGTAGGCTACCGTCTCTGCCACTTTCGTCCCCTCCGCTTTCGCCTGCTCCATTTCCGCCTTCAGCTCCGGCAGGGGAATGGGGGAAAGCTGAATGTTGAACCTTTCGAGAAGCTCCCCTTCGTTGCACATGGTGGACCAGAAATCAAAGGGGCGGGGGCCGATCTGCAGGATCCTGGTGCTGCGGAAAGCCTTCACTACATTGCATACCGCCAGGAAATTGCGGATGCCTGCCTCGAATTCCTTATCCTCCAGCCTGCAGTTGCATAAATAGGTGAAGGGCACCCGGAATCTCCGAAGCACCTTCCCTGTGGCAAACAGGCCGCACTGACTGTCTCTGAGGCGCACCCCCTTTTCATCCGGCCTCTCGTCCCTGGGACCCCACAGCAGCACAGGCACGTTCAGCTCCTTCGCCAGCCTCGCCACCTCGTATTCCGTCCCGAAATTCCCGTGAGGGAAAAACAGGCCGTCCACCTTCCGCTCACGGAACTTTTCCGCAATGCGGATCCTGTCTCCGTCGTCATGGAGCAGTCCGTCCTGAGAAATGTCGTCAATGTCCACAAATTCCACTCCCATGCTTCTCAGCTTCTCCCTTGTGAGATCCGCGTATTTCACCGCGTCCGGCGCGGAAAAAATACTTCTTCTCGTAGGCGCGTAACCCAATACAATCTTTGCCATACCCTTAACCTCCTGTGATTTTCATACGTCCATCGATTTGGTGCCGGTCAATAACTGTGCTTTTTTTGCATTTCATCCATATCGGAATGCCGTGTCCATGACATTTCCTGATGGTACCAGCATATATGCCGAGTGATGTCATAGCATTATTATTCACTTAATATGTCTTAATATCAATTGCTAATTAAGTATTTTTAATATACTTATTGACTAAATTTACTTAATTCAGTATAATAAAATTCCCCCTTCGGAATTGTGTGCTCCATGAAAATAAGGCAATAAATATACATTGCAATCAGCTGGCAAGTATTTTATTTGGAGGATAGATATTATGATTACAATTGACGATGTCAAACAGATAAGCCGAGGAGGAAGAAATTATCCTTTATCAAAATGATGAAGAAAAATAAAATAAAGCAAAATCAGACTGGGGATATGAAATGCTGTTACAGGATAGAACTTGTATGGAAGAACTGTTCGCTTCATTAGGGAAACCTTTGGCTGCCCTCTATGAAGATCATGAAATGAATAAAGCAATCAATTATGCTTTGTCCTTGGAAGATCATGAGCGGAAGATACTATCAACAAAAAAGTACACATTATCAGATATTTTGTATGGAAGATACTATTGGTTTACGAAATTTCTTGTTCAATACGAAAAACTTTACGGAATAGACGAAGGTATGAGACAGCAGCAATTTCAGATAATTGAAGCCATGGACCATGCCGGGTGTGTTGATTGTTTCCTTTTGGAAAAAATAGAACAAGATTTGTAGTCAATATCATATAGAAAAGGAGAGTCGCCAATGTCTGTCACCGCAAAAGAACTGGCGCAGATACTGCATTTATCGGAGGCTGCCATTTCCATGGCCCTAAACGGCAAACCCGGAGTCAGCACTGCCACCCGCAAAAGAGTTATGGACGCCGCCCGGGAACTGGGATATGATTTCAGCCGCCTCACGGAAAAAGCGCCCCAGACACCGCCCCGGGGAACCCTGTATTTCATCATTTACCGCAAACACGGCGCCGTGGTTGCCGACACCCCCTTTTTTTCCCATCTGTCCCAGGGAATCGATCTGGGGTGCAAAAGGCATCACTATTATCTGAATGTATTCTATCTGGACGAGGGCGGGAATCCGGAACGACAGCTTCGGGAACTGATTCACTTTGACTGCAAGGGTATCCTGCTTCTGGGAACAGAAATGCTGGAAAACGACCTGGTTCCTTTTCTGAAGCTGAAGCTTCCCCTGGTCATCCTGGACACCTATTTCGAAACCACCGAGGCGGACTATGTGCTGATTAATAATGCCCAGGGCGCATACCTGGCAACCTGCCACCTGATCTCACAATGCAGGGAACAGCCGGGATACCTGCGCTCCTCCTACCCCATTAACAATTTCTCCCGTCGGGCGGACGGTTTCTACCGGGCGGTCCGCAGAAACGGCATGTCCACAGCCAATTCCAAAGTCCACTATCTCTCACCCTCCCCGGAGGGCGCCTATGCGGACATGAAGGCGCTGTTGGATACCGGGGAAAAGCCTGCCCGCTGCTATTTCGCGGACAATGACCTCATCGCCCTGGGCGCCATGAAGGCATTGAAGGAAAAGGGATACCGGATTCCGCAGGATGTGGCTCTGGCGGGCTTTGACAATATGCCTGCCTCCGCCTACACGGAACCGCCCCTGACCACCGTCAATGTCCCCAAAGAATATATGGGAGAGATGGCAGTGCGCCGCCTCTCTCAGCTGATAGAGGATGGGGAGAGCACTCCCGTAAAACTGGAGGTCTCCACCACGCTGTTAAAACGAAAAACCGTATAAAAATATATCCGTCTGCATATACGTTTCCGGCCAAGCATCAGATGAACACATCGCCCAGTTGATACAATACCGCCTCAAACACATTGGCCGCCGCCCACAGATTGTAGCTGAACCAGGAACCGTAAGGCTCACCGTTGTCATACCGCTCCGTCACCAGCCCGTCGGAAGGGCACCATCTCTCGGAGAGAATGCCGTAGCGCCCGTAGCCTGTCTTATCCGGATATAATTCCAATGTCTGCATCATCCAGGCAGCGGAATCCAACGCCCGTTCCCGATAATAGGCATCCCCGGTAACCTCAGCCAGATACAGCAGATCCTCGTCCGCCAGCACGCCCATGGGATGGATATGGGGATTTGACACGGAAGTCACGGAGCCGCCGCAGGCATTCCAGCCGTCTTTCACCGGGGGATGCTCCGGGCGGGTGGGGTAGCCGTAGCGCCACAGGAATTCATAGCCCGCGCTGCATTTCATATCCTCCAGAAACCGCGCTTCCCCGGTCTCCTCATAGAGAAGCCTGCTGCCGTGGAGGAAGCTTAGATTTCCTTCCTGATCCACCGCCTTCCAGGTATCCATGGGCGCTCCCCAGCAATCCAGATTATATACGAAATTTCGATAATATTCATGTGCTTTTCTCGCCGCCTCCACATAGGAACACTCTCCCGTAAGCCGGGCCAGATAGAGAAGCCCCGGCACGAACCAGCAGCCTGCAAAGCCCTCCCAGTCCAACACCTTTTTCTCAAGGGCAGAATAGGTATAGCCGAAAGCTCCGTCTTCCCTCTGGAGCGAAACTACGGTATCCAGCACTTTCCTGCATCCTTCCAGCCATGTCTCACGGTACGGCACGCCCTTTTTCTTCAGGAAAAGAATGGTCTTCAGAATATAGTACACCGCACTGCCCTGGATGTAAGCACAGTGACAGTCTCTGCACAGGCGGCTATATCACAAAGATAGGCGAAAACCATTTTGGACTTTTACCATA
>CAJUJN010000013.1 GCA_910586775.1 uncultured Acetatifactor sp.
CCGCAGGTAATGCGGTCATTTCCATAAAGGTCATTATTATTGTCAGTATAGTAACACCGATTGATGTGCGTTTGTCTATCATGGTTAATCTCCTTAGCCGTTAATTTATTGAATTATTCAACTCTGTTATTTTACCACAACAGCATACACAATTCCATTATATTTTACTTAATCTCTCTTTATCCTATTACCTCGTCCTGTCCTGTCAGCTTGTATGTGTGGGTGTTCTGACTGCTTGCATTTTCTGCCATACCATGCTATGATGAGAAAAACCGGAAAGGAGCCTTCTATATATGATGAGATATGTTACGTCTGCATAGCACTGGCTATTGCAGAACAGGCAACGAATGCCGCTCTTCGCGTGCTTTCCGTTGTAATTGAATTGTTATAGCCAATGCTTTCCTGAAATTGTACCTGGTCACTCCGCACAATGACGGCGGCGTGTGAACAGGAATCGGAAATCATCAATGAAGGAGGCAGACATGGGCTATATAAGAGCAGAAGAAATTCTGCCAGGTGAAGTGATACAACTGATCCAACAGTATGTTGACGGAGCAAACATATATATTCCGCGGAAGCAGGAAAACAGACAGGAATGGGGTGCCAAAACCACCTACCGGGTGGAATTGCAGAACAGGAACCACATGATTTACAGAGACTATCTGGCCGGTATGACGATTTACGAACTGGCTGATACTTATTTTCTATCCGAAAAGAGCATACAACGGATTATCCGGCAGGAGAGACTGTCGCACAGGGAGCTGACTTAAGGTCGGCTCCTCGTTTTTTATAAAAAAGCTTGAAGTTTCTTTCTCCCCAAATGTCTGCTGAACTGAACCTGACACATAAGAAACTGTGACATCTTTAACCCAAATGAAGTTCCCTTGCAAAAATCCCATCGTAATCTTGTAATTCATGGAACATTCCATCCACAATCACCTGATTCCCCTCTATCCTGTATATCATAAGGAATTTATGTTTCTCAAACATTATTTTTCGGTATCCATATTTCGCCAATATAGGCTCTTCACATTCCTTAAGAGAATCAGCAACAATAGATAGCCTTTTTTCGTAGCCTTTGCATCATCCAAAATCGCCTTTGCCGCCTGCCTGTTGTTTAATTTCACTATTGTATAGCCTACATACATATCCAGTCTGCGCTTCGCCGGTGGCATAATAATAACTCTATAGGCCATATTTTACACCTATTTCATCAATCGCCTCATCGAAATCCTCCCCTTCACCCTGAGCATAACATGTCCTTGATTCGGCAAGTTCTGACAATATTTCATCCCGATGCAACGGCTTATATGGATTTCAAGCATACTCATAAATTCGCCTCCGTTCACTTCACTTTCATATCTAAAATCACTATAGCAAATATTTTCCCAAATTACACCCAAGGTCGAAATCGACTTTGAAAAATTGCCCTATGACCTGATTCCGCTGCACAATACAACAGAATCTGCCGGTCGCAGAGAGCCTGCCGCCTTTACCATACAGAATCCCTGTGAACTGAAAATCCGTCCGGAAAAGCAGATTGCCGAAGCTTTCGGACTATCCAGAAGCCAGGTTCAAAAGTTAATGCTACAGGGCAAAATCAAGTTGGAAAGCATTGCTTCCCGAAACCAAAGCAGTCTCATACAACCGCTTCCACCAACACCTTATCGCTCAGAACAATGCGCCTTACGCCTGCTTCCTTATTCCTGTTAAAGTTATAACTCAGCATATACCCCTTTTTCAAATGATAATGCTCCAGATACTCCATAAGCTGCTCTTCTCCGCGCTCATGGTATGCATTTCCCCGCCAGATTTTTAACCCGACTACCATCTGCTCCCCGCGATAATCCACAATCACATCCGTACGCTCCATATTGCGCGTCCTGGATTCCACATAATAATTCCCTGTCCCGTTGATAATCGGCCTGAGGTACAGCAGAAAATAACGCCTTCCGTCTTCTTCCCTGAACTTATCCGGCCTGTCACCGTACAAATCATCAAAATGCGTCACAAAACGTTCCAACACAAGTTCCATATTCAAATGCCCCGCATGGATAAACTGATTTTTATCCTGTATCGCCGCTTTATAAATATCCGTACTCCAGGCCTCCGCAGATGTCAAAAACAGATCATAAAATACCGTTTCAAAAATCCTGTTTGCAATAGCGACCACCCCATTGGCATTCTTAATAAAACCCAGCATTTCCGCAGTTCCGATTACCTGGTTCAGCGCATTATAGGAACTCTCCTTTCCGGTAAACAGAATTCCATAAATTATTTCTTTTAATTCCGGCAACTCATGCAGTTTGTTCACCATGGACTCAAACAATGTATTCTTCTCCCCCAACAGAATCCTGACCGCTTCCAGAAAACCCGCACATGTCCACGCCATTTTCTTCTCAGGGAAATTCCCGCTGCCCGCAATCTCTTCATCCATCAGCTTGCAAAGCCTGGAAACCAGAACGGGATAACCGGATGTATACTCGTAGAGCAATCCGGCTATCTCTACAACATCCATCCCTGTGGCATGTTCTTCCTCATAATCTTCCAGCATACCCGCGATTTCTTCCGCCGAAAAACTCATATCCACCTTAAATTCCACCGCAATATTCCAGGGACTGTTTCTCCTGTGTTCCTCTGGATGGAACTTTCTTTTCAGGTTTTTTATATCATATACGCCTGCCAGAATAACCGATTGAAACGTAGGGGAATGATCCCTGTCGATGTAATATCCCCTTAACTGTGCCAGAAAATCCATAAAGACCTGATTATTTGCCGCGCTGTCAGTTTCATCCACCATCAAAACCAAAGGCCTGTCCGCCTCCCGACAGATATCGCTCAGATACTGAAACAATTCCACCAGCTCCAGCCCGGCTCCGCTTTCCTGCGCTGCTGCCTCTAAGCGCTTCATTGCGTCTTCCATCTTTTCCGGAATATCTGCATCCAAATTGCGAAGTGTACGTATAAAAGCTTTTGCAAATGCAACAGAAAAAGTATTCTCGTCACGAAATTTTGCATGGCTCATCTGCATCTGAAAATCCATGCTGACGACATAATATTCATCCTTCAAATACTCCTTCATGGCACGGAGCATCGTTGTCTTTCCGTACTGTCTGGCTCGGTTTATCGTAAAATACTCTCCCCTGTCCACATATCCTTTCATCTGTGCCAACCGGGAACTGATATCAACCATATAGTGCAGATTCGGTTTACAATCTGCCGTCACATTAAATTTCCTGCCCATTCCACACTCCTCCCGTATCTGTCCACATTTCTGCTCTCAATAAAGCCATTTTATCACAGGTTCGGATCATTTACCATTTCATTTTCCATCTGAACCCCTGTCACCCGGTCCCCTGACCCGGACAGGCCGAAACCAAAATGATGCCATTTTGCGCAGGGCTTCCAGACGATATCCATATCCCGGCCAAAGTACACCAGAATATCACCGACATGCAGTATAAACTCAGCTGACAAAAGTACAGCCGCAGCCGGTCAGTTCCGTAAACACCGCAGCCACTTCTTTCAGGCGTTCCGCCGGGGCTTCCTCCCGGAGTTTCATCTGAACCGCCCTGCGTTCCGGCAGGTAGGACGGGGACTTTGCCAGGGAGATGTCATATTTCAGGCAAAGCAGCTGGGCATTTTTGAGCAGCCCGTTCTGATTTACCCTGTCCGCGATGCAGATACGCCATCCCGTCTGATTGGACAGCGTCTGGAGTTCTGCGGAATACCTGTTCCCTATCATGGGAGAGATGAACGCAATCTCCAGATATTTTCCATGGGCATCCTGCTTCAGGCTCTTTTTTTCAGGCTTGTGAGGCAGTGATTCGAAGGTCTGGTCAATACAGAAAAACGCAAGGTTCTGCTCCGCCATCTCCGTCCGGGCATTTTCCGGACAGAAGAAATCATCATGAACGCTTTCCAGGACAGAGGAACCGGAAGCGGCGGAACCAGGCGCTCCATTGATCACCAGGCTCCATCCGGTAGCCGCCAGGAATTGTTCTGCGGCTTCCGCATCCGATGCGGCGGCTTCGGTGTGAGACATTTCCCCGCCTCCCGCGTCTGATGCGACGGTTCCGGTGTGAGATACTTCCCCGCCTTCCGCAGATTCGCACAGAGTCACCGTATAACATTTCCTGTCCGCAAAATAAGAGAATTTTGCTATTCTTTCGCCCAACAGCACCGAGAGAAGAAGCGCGGCGGCATTGTGGTTCATGGACGGGCTGATGCCTGCGTTCCACCCGGTTGCCACGGCGAAGGCATCTGCCTTTTCCAGAAATAAGTCCCTGTCCTGGCTGTCAGGATAATCAAACTGCAGCAGAATCTCCTTCCGCCCATTATGGTAACTGATCTTCCGATAAGAAAAGTCGGAAAAATACCTTTCTATCTCAAGCGCAAGCTCCTGCTGTGTCAGCTCCCTGGGTGCCAGCGCCTGCTCCACTTTCTCCGGCGGATTTGCTTCGAACAGGAAGAGACGCCTTTCATTGGGTGAAAAGTAACGGCTGCCCAGAAGCAGGCTCTGCATCTCCTGCTGCAAAGTTTCATCGGAAGCGACGTCGGGGAGAAAGCCCCTCTCCTTTCCGTACCAGATATGGGCAATCCTGGAAACCGGAAAAGCCTGTCCGGGATAATGCGCCTGCCAGTAGTCCCAGAGCCGCTTTTCATCCTCCAGCCGGAAAGGAGTTGCCATCTGCATGGTGAACTCCGGGCGGAAGGACAATTGCTTCCGTTTATTACTGAATGTAATTTCGTATTCCTGTCCGCACTCCGGCAGATAAATCCGGCGGCGGTAATCCTCGGATGCCAACTCGTTTCCCAATTCCTGGATGACTTCTCTGTTCCCGTGCACCAGAAAGACATGACGGGCGGAAATCCGTTCCAGAAGAGACATGATTTCGGATTTGTCCCCATGGGCTGACAGTCCCACCTGGCAGATCCGGCATTTCACAGGCACCGCCGCACCGTTCAGAGTAAGAACGGCGTCCTCCGGGTGCTCTATTGCGTTTAAAAGCTGACGGCCCGGCGATTCTTCGTCCTGATAGCCGGTGATAATGATGCAGGCGTCTTCGGACGCTGCAAGCCGTGCCGCATACTGTGTGCTGGGTCCGCCGGTAAGCATGCCGGAACTGGACAGGAAAATAACCGGGTCAGAACCGGACATCAGTTCTTCCCGCCTCTGGTTCGGCGCCACGGGCTGGATTTCTTTGGTATAAAAAGGTTCGTTTCCTTTCAGAATCCGTTTCCCCAGGGCATTTTTCAGGTAAGTGGGATTTCGGGTATACATACTGTTGATATCCCGGACCATGCCGTCCACGTAGACTGGCACGGCGGGAATTTCCTGATTCTGAATGGCTGCGCGCAGAATCAGCAGTACTTCCTGGGCGCGTCCCAGAGCAAAGGCGGGAATCAGGATTTTTTTCTTCTGCAGAAGGCATTCACGCACCAGTTCCGTCAGCCGCTTTTCTTCCACCTGCCGGTTGGCATGGAGACGGGTTCCGTAGGTAGTCTCCACGATGGCAATATCCGGCCTCAGCTTCGGAATGCGGATTCCCTCTATCGTACGCTGTGAAAAAGCGGAAAAATCTCCGGAATAGAACAGGGTTCCCTCCTTGGTAACCAGATAGATGCAGGCGGCTCCGGCGATATGGCCTGCGGGATAAAATGTCAGGGTAAAGTCCTCCAGTATGGGGAGCGGGGTCTGATAGCCCAACGGATGAATCCGTCCCAGCATGGAGAGGACATCCTGCTCGGAGTAATGGGGAATCTCGTCCTCCCTGTTTTTCATGATTTTCAGGCTGTCGTACAGAAGAACCCTGGTCAGATCCGCAGTCATGGCTGTCATATAAATGGGAACTGTGGGATAGGCTTTGCTGATTATGGGCAGAGTGCCTATATGATCCATGTGGGCATGACTGACAAGGATAGCGTCCAGCCCGCCCTGCTCCTGTATGGTGCGGAAATCGGGAAGCGGGTCTTTCCCGGCGGACTGACGGATGCCGCAGTCCATCAGGATGCCCCTGTCCGCAATTCTGACATATATGGCGCTGCCGCCAATCTCCATGGCGCCGCCGAGAAAATGTAAGTTCATCGTGAATCTCCTCTCTGAGTCATGCTGTTATTTTACTATACTCAGGGAAGAATCACAAGACAGAACATGCAAACCCACCAAAAAGCGGCAGACGAATGCCCTCACAAGGACAGAGCTTCACAAGGATAGATTTTGCTTTTTTTGTAAAAACAGGATTGCATAATTTCCCGCACTATGCTATGCTTAGACCAAGCAGGCAGATTTTCTTGTAACCAGGTCTAACAATCAAAGAGTCATCTCTTGTAAATCGGAAAATTCTTGCTTATATTTTCAACTGACATAAGTGGGAGTTTTGAAAGAAGGCTCCCGGAATAAAAGATGGGAGGATTTCAGATGGCATTGAAGAAAGACATTCTGGAAAAGATACTGTTGGCACACAGCGACGTGTTTGCAGATTGTGAAAATGCACTGGCTTATGGGGGAAAGCAGCTGTTACGGGCAGAAGACCTGGTTCCTGCCCCTACGGAGAGCTTTTACCCGGGACAGGAGGGCATGCGCGGCCAGTTCAGCGATGTAAGTTCCTATTTGATGAAAAAAGGCGAGATATGCGCACAATATCTCATTGGAAACGAAACCGATCTGGAAAGACACCAGGTACTGCGGAAGGCTTCTTATCAGGGAGGGGCCTACCGGGTACAGCTTTCGTCCGGAAAACCGGTTTATCCCGTGATTGGCATGGTGATTGACTGGACACATAAAGAATCCAGAATTCCCTTGAGCCTGCATGAACTGCTGCGCAAAGACGGCGTGTCTCAAGAGGAACTCGCCAGGGTAGACGATGTGAAACTGGAGGTCTATCATATGAATAACCTCCCGGAAGAAGTTCGAAAGCGTTTTACAAGTGACATGGGTTTTGTCGTGGATTTTCTGAACGAGGGTGGCTTTGAAAGACGCCAGGAGCAACGGATTGTTCACGTGGAAGCGCTCTGTGAGATGATGGCAGCGCTCACCGGAGATTCACGGTTCACGGACCTGACAGCAGAATTATTGGAAAAACAAAAGGAAGGAAAGGAGATCATTATGTGTGAATATATTGATATGTTAGAGGCCCGCGGGGAGGAAAGAGGCATTAAGATCGGAGAGGACAGAGGCATCGCAATCGGCGAGGCCCGCGGCGCTGTAACAGGCGAAAACCGTCTTGCCAATCTGATCCAGATCCTTATAAAAGAGAATAAATACAAAGAAGTGGAAGCCGTATCCTCCAGCCGTGAAAGACGTCATGAACTCTACCGAAAATAAGGCATCTAAGCGCACATACGCACCTTATTTTGCCCCTCCCGGTTTTTCGCGGCCAAATTTCCATCTGGCCGCTTAGAAACCTTTTTGTGCACTTAATTTTCCGCGCCGCCGCAATAATCGGAAATCAACTGAAGGGCAATTTCCTTTGCCGCAGTACTGGTTACGTTCTTATCGTCCGTCCTTCCGAGATATACACAGAAATAAATATTTCTCCCTGCATTTTCGGCAAATCCGGCAAACCACGCATCTACGGTAATTCCTTCCGCTTGCCCCATTCCGGTCTTTCCGTAGACAGAAATACCTGCTTCCTCCCCGTTATCCACTGACATGACTTCCTTTAATGTATTCCGCACCGCTTCCGGATACACAGAGGCTTCTCCGAAAATCCGCTCCATCACTTCGGTCTGTTCCTTTGGGGAAATAGCCAGCGACGACTCAAGCCAGAAACCTGTCAGGGCGCGGTTATTGTTATTCGTGTTCAGCTTTCCCTCCCAGTCGGAAATGTCACAATTCCCGTACCCAAGCGCGTCCAGTTCCTGCTGCATAGTCTCCTGGCCGATTTCATCTATGACTTCCCTGAAGTACCAGACGCATGATTCACGGAAAGCATTGCTGAAGTCAATATCCTTGTTCCATTTTTCATTCCAAAATACTTCGCCGCTCCATTTATGCGTAGAATTATGAGGGTCTATGACACCGTTTTTTAACGCAATAAGGGACGAAATTATTTTAAATGTCGAACACGGAGAGCGCCTTATTTCGGCAAGCGTCCTGTTATACACGTTAAACCGCATATCAGCGGCATCGTATATAACAGCCGCCCCCTGAAACCCGTCAAAATATGCTGCCCAGTCGGATTCTATTATTACAGGCTCCGATATTTCCGGTTCCCTTACTGTTCTCTCCGAAAGGGCTTGTTCCGCATCTTTTTCAGGCTGATCGTTTTTCTGATCTTCGGCAACTTTTTGCTCCTCTGATGCATTGTTCTGTTCACTGTTTTCGTAGACAGAAACTTCCAGCGCCTCTAACGCGCTGTCTTTTTCATATCCGGAGGTTTCCTGCTCTACTGTTGCTTCCTGCTGCACTTTTTCCATGCCGTCCTTGCCGGGGCAGGCAGTCAAAAGAGCCATGCATAGTATTTCAAAGCTAATCAATTTTACAGAAACAGATGTTTTCATATACACTCCTTGTCCACACTTACCACTCTTCTGTTGGTTCTTTCCATAGTTTGATGGGTTAATCTTAATAAAAAATATTTATATCATCCCTTAGTACCTCTAAATATTACATCAGTAAGATTTATATGTCAAGTGTAAATTTGCATTCCCACAATATATTTTGTGAGCGAATGCCATTTCCCGGCAGCCCCTTCTGTTGAAGTACAGTGCAGGGACTTCTGCGGAACGCCTGCCGTTCAGCTGGCCGTTGCCCCCGTGTTCACCCGATTATTTCTTCCTGTAACGTCTGTTCCTGTTTTTACCTGACACCTCCACCTTATCCTCTTCCACCAACATATTCAGCAATTGTCTCATTCCGGATGCCTTCAGAGAAAGGTTCTGTTGGTGGAACGGCAGTGCCTGTTTTCCAGTCTCCCAACTTCTTCTGAAAATTTTCAAAACATATTGAAAAACATATTGATCCATGCTATGATAAAAATACTTTGAAAAATCTATTTTTCATAATGGAGAAAGGCTGTATATACAGATTTCCCCATATTATAACCGGCTTCTGAAAGAAGTCCGGATCTGGGCGTTTGCCTGAAAGTATCCGTTAACCATGAAAGAGAGCAGGCAGACGCAAAGAAGCAACAGACTGTTTCCCATCTGCCTGCCGGCAAAAGGGAGACTTCTTATTTTATACTGACGATCATTGAAACTTGCCAGGCGTCCCGACTCACGAGCGAAAGATGCCGGGGACATTGTGGCAAATTTCATCGCTCGTGAGTATAAAAACCAGACAGGAAAACGGCAAACAGGAACGGGATGCAGCTGCCTTTATCAGACAGCATCCCAACAGGTTCGGTAAAGAGTAAACGTCGGCGCTGTAGCGCAGAGACGAAACCATATCAGGAGGAAACAACAGCAAGTGACCGCAAAGGAAACCCTAAAATCATACTTCGGATACGACTCCTTCCGGGAGGGACAGGAGAACATCATTACATCCATACTGGCGGGGCAGGACGCACTGGCCATCATGCCCACAGGCGCAGGCAAGTCCATCTGCTATCAGGTTCCTGCTCTGATGCTGCCAGGTATTACCCTGGTCATATCCCCGCTTATCTCCCTTATGCAGGACCAGGTAAAAGCCCTGAACGAGGCCGGCATCCACGCCGCATTTATCAACTCTTCCCTCACGGAGACGCAGATTGGCACAGCATTAAGCCGGGCAGCGCAGGGCATCTACAAGATTATCTATGTAGCGCCCGAACGATTGGAAACTTACGGTTTTACGGATTTTGCCGGCCGGGCGGATATCTCCATGGTGACGGTGGATGAAGCCCACTGCATCTCCCAATGGGGGCAGGATTTCCGCCCAAGCTACCTGAAAATCCTAGACTTTATCAAAAATCTTCCGGAGCGCCCTGTCGTCAGCGCCTTTACCGCAACCGCCACGGAAGAGGTAAAAGAAGACATTCTATGCATCCTGAATCTTGTGAATCCCACTGTGACAGTGACAGGCTTTGACAGAGAAAATCTGTACTACAGTGTGGAAAATGTACGAAACAAAGACAATTTTGTAATTGACTACATAGAGAAGCACCCAAAGGAAAGCGGAATTATTTACTGCGCCACCAGAAAAAATGTGGACAAGCTCTATGAGACCCTGCTGAAAAGAGGTGTCCCCGTCACCAGATACCATGCCGGCATTGATAATGCCACAAGAAAGAAAAATCAGGAAGATTTCATCTATGACCGCGCTCCCGTCATCGTTGCAACCAACGCTTTCGGCATGGGCATAGACAAATCCAATGTGCGATATGTGATCCACTATAATATGCCCCAGAGCATGGAAAACTACTACCAGGAAGCCGGACGTGCCGGGCGTGACGGCGAACCGTCCCGGTGCATTCTGCTTTTCTCTGCGCAGGATATTATGATCAATAAATATCTTCTGGAGAAAAAAGACTTCTCCGGACTGGAATACGAAGACATGGAACTGATAAAACAACGTGACCTGCGCCGTCTGCAGGTGATGGAGGGATACTGCCGGACTACAGGCTGTCTTAGAAATACTATCCTGAATTATTTCGGTGAAAAAACCAGTCTTCCCTGCGACAACTGCGGCAACTGTCACAGAGACTATCAGGAAATGGATATGACTGCCGACGCAAAACAGGTCATTAACTGCGTGGCCGAGACAAAGGGACGCTACGGCCTGACCATTGTCACCGGAACTCTGGCAGGCGCTGACCGGGCAAGACTGCGGGAACTTGGCACGGTAAATTACAGGTCTTACGGTGTGTTAAAAGGGCGCAATGAAGCACTGATACGCAATCTTATCAGCCAACTGATCGAAGAAGGCTACCTCTATCAGACAGAGGACCGGTACAGTGTGCTGAAAATGGGCAATATCGCGCCTTTAAAAGACGAAACTACCCGCGTCATGATGCGCTTTTATGAGGAAAAGGAACCTGAACGGACAAATTACAATAAAGAAAAACCTGCGCGAAAGAAAAGCACCGATTCCCTCACTTCCGCAGGCTATGACCTGTTCGAGGAACTGCGCAGGCTCCGCCTGGAAATCGCAAGGGAGGAATCCCTTCCGCCCTATATTGTATTTAACGACAAGACGCTGATCGACATGTGCGTCAGCCTGCCTAAAACACCGGAAGAACTTCTGGGCGTCTCCGGTGTAGGCGAAAATAAGCTTGAAAAATACGGCCAGAGATTCCTGGATGCCATAGCATCCTTTACGGAAGCCCACCCCAACGCGGTTATCAGCATACAGACAATGGCAGACGACGCAAACGGCAGTACAAACGCTGGCACAGATAGACCAAAAACAACAAGCGCCAAAATCACTAAATCAAATAACGGAAAAAAGGCTGACTTCTATCTTTCAGAGAATGACGCCGGGCAATTTGTATACCAGGATTTGTATTACATCAGTGACATAAAAAACGAGCTGAACCGCATATGCACAACAGAGGGCGTTAAAAAAATTTCCATAGGCGTTATATGGGACTATCTTGTATCCCAGGAACTGACTTATGAAAATAATACCAACGGCGTATTTACCAAGATGCCCACCCAAAAAGGAACAGATTACGGAATCATCCTTGAAGAAAAGACAACGGCTGCAGGACTTTCCTATAAACTGATCAAATATCCGCCGAAAGTCCAGAAAATGATAGTAGATTCCCTGATTGGGCCAAAAGCCGAAGAAAATTGAGAAACTTAATTTCCATAATGGACAGCCGCATTTGTCTGTATATGGCATAGTCAGGTAAAGCAATCTGTCAAAAATGGCCCTTTTTCACCGCGCCGGAAATCAGAAGTCAGGCTTATCGGAAGCAATCCCTTTTGCTTCCGATAAAAGCCATATTCTTTGCGGCATAATCCATTCCGCCTGTCACCCCTGCTGCCCGGTTTCCTCCACCAGAAGAACGTCGCTTTCACGCGGTCCAAAACGCAGGACAGCTTCCACATTGCATTGTTGAAGGGCACTGAAAATCAGAACCGGGTAATCCGAGAGTTTCAATGTAATATCCGTTATTGCATCATCTGTGGGATTTGCAATAAATACCAGGTACCTTTTACGCCCTTCTTCGCCGGTTTCATAATAACTGAGCCTGACCCTGGATTCTGGCGGAAAGACATGATTATTCCAGTAAGGCTTCCATTCCGCCTGTTCAAAATCATAACGATCCACGGTCTTCCATATCAGCGACATTAGTTCCAACGGATATCCCATATCGTTTGGCCGGGACAGAATTCCGTGAACCATACCGATTGATAATGAATCCTGAAAGGACCAGTTTTCAAACGTATAGGCCAGCAATTCATAAGGTATTCCAAAATTACGTGCAGAATACTCGGCTCTCATATAGTCCATCGGCACACTTTCCAGCCCTTCCGCGTTAATATAAGTCTGGGAATGTTCTCCGTCCCAGTTCAGATGCGCAAATGACAAAGCCGGAATATTGCAGCAATTGCTCAGATGTGTATTTACTATCCCGCCCCGCGCTTCAAAAAATTCATAAAGATTCCTTGTAAATTCCCGCAATACAGTTATCGGATAAGAGGGGTGCAGCTGTCCGTCAACATTGTAAAATCCACACCCATGCTCCCCGTTGATACAGGCATCCGGCTGCAGCGTGGAGTCCAGGTAAACGCCGTCAAAACCGTATTCTTCTACCAGCCTTTTTATCCCCTCTGCCATATCTTTCGCATAAGTACTGTGAAAACAGACGGTATAAGCACGCTGGCCAGGCTTCCTGTACCATCCGCCTGCATAGATATGATTCGGATTCAGCCTTCTGGAGGAGGCGTACTCGCTGTATCTCGGATTCAGAGTAGAGATTTCATACCCAAAATAAGGAATCACCTTAATATCCCGCCGATGACATTCCCGAACAATATTTTTCACTAAATTCCGTGTATGTTCAGACAATTCCCAGTAGTTCTGAATCTTGTTCCACTTTTCATGTATCAGGAGCGTAGTAACGCCCAGCCTTTTTAAACGGTCATATCCACTCTCGTCACTGTCCGGCATCACCGGCCCACTCAGATAATCGTCATATTCTTCTTCCACTTTTTTAAAACAGTCAATATGACAGATATGCTCTTTGTAAGGATTTTTCGGAAAAGGTTTTACCGGAGTCGCCTGAATGCCCATCTGAAAGGATAGCGGCGGATACACATAATTCTTCGGCATACCTTCCTCTCCGGTATAATTCCAGGCCTTTACCGTATTGTCGATCAAATGAATCCTCAGTGTCAGCACATCGGGACCGTCAATCAATTCCAATGCCTTATCCGGGTGGGCGGGCTCCCAGTTCCGGTCACTGTCCGCGCACCAGACCAGCCCCTGATCCTCCGTGCCAATCCAGAGAAGCGGCTTAAACGGCATTGTCAGCGAACCGGGAATGCATCCGCTCATACAGACACTGGAAAAGGGTACTGACCGGCCATCTGCACAAGTGGGCGTGGGACTTGAGGGATAATAATGATACAGGGACGCAAACTCCTTTTTCATCGGAATTTCCAGCCATAACCTGTCCAGGGAATATCCGTTGGGCTTGGGCTGGCTGACCCCAAAAACTTCAGCTACTGTCTTGCCACGGGGCATAATTTTGATATCAATGGCGCAATAGCCGTCATACTCTGTCTCCAGGCAGGTATTCACAATAAAGGCCGCACTCTCCTGTGAGGCGCATATTGTCACTTTTTGAGCCGTTTCTTCCATAATAAAGGCGTTTTGTTCACGCCATTCTATTTCCATGCCGTTTTCCGAACCTGTCAGACGCATGGGCGCACTGAGTATTTCATTTCCATGACTGACGACAGATGTAAACAATACGCTGTCTCTCAAGCTGTAAATCCTGTCCCATGACAGAATGCTGTAACCATTTCCTTCCTTTCTGACCTTAACCGGGGGCCAGGGTGTAACAGGTATATTATCCATAATCATCTCTCCTAATTTAGTCGCTGCGCGACAGCTCTAAAGGGTAAAGTCGCTGCGCGACGGCTCTGAAAGGTACAGTCACTTCGACGCACAACTAACATGTCCTGAAATCTAACTGGCCCAGGGGATATTGTTCCTCCACCAGCTGGTGCAGCTGAGCGGAATCCGTAATACCGGTACGGTCAGAAATCAGTTTTCCGTACAGCCGAAACCATGTATCCGATATTGCCGTATCCCCTTCTTTGATGTCGGGCATCACAAGTTCCTGATTTAAATATTCTGCCGCCTCTTCATAATCTCCCAGCGCCATCAGCGCTTCTGCGCAGTAAAACTTTAAACGTCCATCTGATTGAAAACTGCCGATCTGCTCATAGTCTGCAAGCCACTCCCTGTTTTTTCGGGCGGCAAGACAGGTAACGGCAGTATCCACCAATATGCCCCGGCAGGTTTTGTTCAGCCCGAAAGCCTTTTGCATATATTCATAGGCTTTTTCGAAATCATTCAGTTCGTTGCGGTAAATCATGGCAATATTTCTGAAAGACCATGCGTTAGGCAGGACTGACCCGGATTCCATAAAATATTCCAATGCCTTTTCCGGATTTCCGGCAGCATATTCCATTACGCCCAAATGCATCAGCGCATACCAGTTTCTGTTTTGGGGCTGCTTTACGGAATTTTCCAACCGCCGGCGCCAAAACGCTTCCGTCACATAGCCCATTGGCTCCTCATCCGCATTTCTCTCCGGAAGATATCCTTCATACAGCAAAACCAGCCACTGCTTCTGGGCCTCTCCCAAAGCACCCCGGGGCAGCCGGATTTCATCCGAAAGACCTGGAAGTCCCAGTTCCTTTCGGCGGTATTCCTCCAGTACGCCCCATCCGGAACCGAAGGACAGCATTTCACCGGCTGTCGCTTTCTGCTGCTTTGCCTTATTTAACGTATCGGAAAGGGAACCGAAGCTGTCCGTAATCTGCCTCTCTGCCGCTGCCTGTGCCGCAGGCCATTCGCCATGTGCTTCCACGCCGCAGTCAATTGCACCATAACTTTCCAGAAAAGACCACGTTGCACCTGACGGCATGGGAATATGTTCCAACTGTGTGCGGGCCATTCCGGCCTGTATTTCGATATATCCGCTGTTGCTGCCGTCGGAAAGATACCGATTCCAGTTCTTTCCGCCTTCTCCCTGCCCCCAGACGAACAGTTTTCGCCCTTTTAACTCCGGTGTAGAGCATTGCAGCAGTCCGTAACCGGATTCGTCTACGGCCGCAATCCATTTCTGCGCCTCATCCGGAATGTGATAAAAGAAGTCCAGCGAGCGTGGGATATTTTCCGGATAACTGATATCCGTACCCAGTGCATCCGGATGCCCTGCATAGTCCAGAACATAGTGGTCATTTCCGAAATAATTGATAAACGTGTTCTGTGCAGGCACCAGAACTCTGGTATGGCGGTGACAGGGAACGGCAATATTAGACCACCAATACATCCAGATATCTCTTCCTGTGCGGTTTTCTATTTTGGGACGAATGTATAAAAATCTTGATTTTTCGGGAATCCAGGCATCTATACTGTAAAGCACGCCCCGGATACGCTCATATTCGTACATGCGCAGCCCTTCGCTGCCGTCAGGCAATCTGATTTTCTGAGCAAAAAGCGGTTCGCAGGTCAGTGGATTATGTCCCTTAACAGAAATATTGAACTCCACACCTCCGCTGAACCACGCGTTCCTGAGCGCCAGGTTTGCCGGCTGAAACACCGGATTGCAGTACAGCAGTTCTCTTCGGGCTGTTTTATCATAAAGCGACCATAGTCTGCCCCCAAGTTCAGGCAGAAAAACCGCTTTCAGAAACCCATTCTCAAGCACAACGGAATGAAACACCTTATGCTGCCTGCTGCGGTTGTAACCGTCCTGCTGCTGATAAGGCAGCAGGGTAGAAATCATCCCCTGATTGATATACTGTCTGCAATCTTCCGGAACCGCCTGTGTCATTTCGATTCCGGCATGAATATAACTGATATTTTTTATGTCAGGCAGGGGATTTACCTTTCCCAGTTCGGCTCCCGGACATATGTATGCGGACGAATAACATTCTGACATGAATACACCCTCTTTTCTGCTTTGGAATTGTCGAAAAATAACGGAAACTCTTTTAGTCCTTAATCTGTACGGGTTGTATAGACAGCCACCGCTCCTGCGGGAATCGTATCTGCAAATTCGGTTGACACATTTTCCAGTTCGTCTGAAATACCGATCAACCCGGCGGCGGCAGTCGGTTCCACCTGACCGGGATCATATAAATGCCGATAAAGGGTTTTCCCGCCCAGAGAGGCATCCATGGTCATCTGAAAAGCAGCACTGCAGCGATTATAATTGACCACAATAATGCTCCATTCACCGTCTTCCCTCTTCAAACAGCCTGAATACAAAGAACTGCTTTGGATACATTTATAAACCCCTCCGCGGCCAAAATACCGTGTAATCAGGCTGCAGGCGTACCATGCAGGAAGCGGAATATCCGTTTCGAGCATGGAGCGTAGATATCCGGCTGTCTGCAGGCCGTCTTTGAATTCGCCGTTATTGAGCATGCTGTCGGTAAAAAGCTGATCACACAAAGCCCATAAAAAAACAGAAGACACTCCCATATCCAAAACAGAAGCAGTCATTGCCCCCAAAGCAGTACCCTTCCAGGGATCCGCCTGAGCCTTTATAAACGGTTCCAATTCCCATGCTTCAACGGCCACATTATATTCGTCCAGCCAGCATGCTTTCCCTGCCGTCCTGATTTCATTGCAGCAGGCCTGAAGTTTTTTCTGCGGAATGATATAATACCAGTCATCCGTGTAATGCTCACTGCGGTCATAGCCATTATGGGTTCCGATGATATCCACCTTATCCCCCAGTTCCGCCAACGTGTGGCGTACCAGAATGGAATACGGCTCATACCCCATATCGTTCCGCCAATTATCACATGGAGCAACAATCCGGTAGCGTTCCCGCAGTCCCGAAGCACGCAGCCCCGCATCCAGCGCTTCAATACCGGCATGGTAAACGGGTATCAGTTTCTTATAGTTTCTTCTCTCCCAGAAACTGCCTTCACTGCTGTCATGTATCAGCATATTATTGCATTCCGTAAAGGCAAACATACATTTTATATTCCGAATGCTGTGACGTTCAAAAGCCAGAACGGAATTTTTGATAAAATCACTGTAATTTTTACAGGAGGCTTCCATATCCCCCGGAACCGCAATGCCGTATCCGATTGTCAGTGAACTGCGGTTCGGAACCTCCTCCGGATCTTCGGGCGCATTTATGAGAATCCGCAAATCCCAGCCGGCAAAAAGGCCGATTTCAATTCCCCGCTCCTGCAAAGCAAGACAAAACCGAAAAAACTCCTGCATACGTTCCCCTTCATAATCGTGCCGTCCGGTTTTTTGATTCCAGGTAAGGGCGGGGCTGTAATAACTGCGCACCATTGTCACGCCCATTTTCTGCAGCCGATCCAGTTCCGTGCGTAGCTGCTGCCCGGTATAGCCGCGTCCGTAGCAGTCGGTAAAGAAACCGAAGGGACTGTAAACGCCATTGACTCCTTCGAATTGTGAAACAGGGGCTCCTGCGTTTATAATCCTCAAATTGTGAAAAATCTCTGTTTCAGGGGTATACTTCATTATAATAATTCCTCCTCCATACAGATTTACGGTAAAGAACTTGTCTGCCATTTTATATCCGCCTGCAGTATCCGTCAAGAATCATATTTGTCACCTGCTGCGGCCAAAAGAGCAGGTGTGCTTTTGTCCTTTACAGGTAACCTTTTGTCCCTTGTATTTTCCGGGCAGAATCTTTATATTGAAAATGTTTCCAGACGGCACCGGATAATGTATCCAGAACAGAAAGAGAGGAAAAAGGATGAGACAGAGTAACATGTGGAAGAAAACAGCAGCATGCATCATGGCCGCCGCAATGACCATATCAATGTGCGGCTGCGGTAATGAAGGAGACAGCAGCATAACGGACAGTTCTGACAGCGCAGGCGGTTCCACCGAAAGTTCCAGTACAGAATCTTCCCCCGAAGAACAGGAGCAGGGATCAGAGGATCCCGGAACAGAAGAATCAGAAAGTTCATCTTCAGAAGAACAGGCCGGCGGAATCACCTATCCATTAGAAGAAAAGGTGCATCTGGTTCTGGCCATGGTAGATGAGGCAGCCGTAACAGCCAATGCCAAAAATCTGGCGGAAACCCCTTTCGGCCAGGCATGGCAGGAAGCCACTGGAGTAGAACTGGAGATTATGCAGCTGGCTGACGGCAATGCGCTGAATCTGCTCTATGCCGGCGGCGACCTTCCTGATATGATCTGGATGGTCTCAAGCTATAGCGGCGGAGCAGAAAAAGCCATCAAAGATAAAATAATTGAACCTCTGAATGATTATATGGAGTTTGCACCGGATTTTCAGGCAGTGTTGGACAGCAATGAACTGTATGCGAAATCCTGCAGAACTTCTGACGGTAAAATAATAGGTTTTCCCCAGATAGACGGAGATGATTATCTGCTCACTTCCGCAGGATTAATCATCCGCCAGGACTGGCTGGATGATCTGGGGCTTGCGGTTCCTCAGACAGCAGATGATTTGTACGAAGCTTTGAAAGCTTTTAAGGAAGAGAAGGGGGCTTCTGCTCCTCTGTCCACTACGCTGTGGTGGCTGAAGGATATTGCGGTTCAATACGGGCTTTTCACCTCTCCCTTCGGACTTGCACGGGGAGGCTTCTATCAGGTAGACGGCAAAGTACATTACGGCTACGCGGAACAGGAGTACAAGGATGTATTGGAATATCTGCATAAGTTATATGAGGAAGGGCTTCTGGACCCTAATTTCCAGTCTGTGGATGACAATACGGTAAAGGCTAATATCATGAATGGCGATACGGGTGTTGCCATCGGCAATACAGGCTCTTATATCGGCACCATGCTGGAGACAATGGCCGCGGATGAGCCCGACTTTGACTTAAGCGGTTTCGGCCCCCTGGTCAAAACAGCAGGCGATATTCCCATGAGCACTCACTATAACTGGCCCATACAGAATACCTATGTGATCATCACCCCTAACTGCACCAATAAGGAAGCCGCTGTAAAGTTCTTAAATTACGGCTATACGGAAGCAGGGCATATGCTGTTTAATTACGGAATAGAGGGTGTGAGCTACACCATGGAAAACGATATACCCACTTATACGGATCTGCTTATGCACAATCCTGACGGACTGACCAAACAGTTAGCCATGGCTCAGTATATCAGAGCATGGAACGGGGGACCTTTTATCAGAGAAAAAGGATATCAGCTGCAGTACTCCGACCTGCCCCAGCAGCAGGCGGCATTAACAAGCTGGTCCACCTCCGATGCGTCCAAATATCAAATGCCCCCTGTGACAGTATCGGAAGAAAATACCTCTGAATATTCCAAGCTGAATGGAGACATCAGTACTTATGTTTCGGAAATGTTCGTGCGGTATGTCACCGGCCTGGAGTCCCTGGACACCTTTGAAAGCGGATATCTTGCTACTCTGGAATCCATGAATGTGGACAGGGTAATTGAACTGCAGCAGGAAGCCCTGGATGAGTTCAACTCAAGATAACAAAAACAGGTCAGGAGAAAGGAAGTTAGCCGTCCCAGGCGGCTTCTTCCTTCTTCTTTTTCAGACGTCTACACTATACAACGAATATTTAAAAACGTAAAATCGAAATAATCGATATTTTGTCTGAACAAAATCGGATTCCGAAAAACCACCTGATAAGCGATTTGTAGATTCCGAGAGGATATGACAGAAAAAAAGGAGGAGAATACAAGAATGGAGAAAAAGAAAAAATTCAGTCTGCGTCTTCTGGGCAATGACCTCAGAAAATATTCCGACGCCTACATACTTGTAATACCGGTAATCATCTTTTATCTGCTGTTCTGCTACAAGCCCATGTATGGGATTTTGATCGCATTTAAAGATTTTTCACCTGCAGCAGGCATCTGGGGCAGCGACTGGACTTCCGGCCATGGCTTCCAGCATTTTATAGACTTTTTTCAATCCTATTATTTTACGCGGATATTAAAAAACACTTTAGTTGTCAGTCTCACCTCTATTCTGTTTGGATTTCCTGCGCCTGTTATTCTGGCTCTGCTGCTGAATGAGATCAGAAACGAGAAATTTAAGCGTGTCACCCAGACGATTTCCTACATGCCCCATTTTATTTCTTTGGTTGTGGTGTGCAGCATGATCAAAATGTTCACTTCCGACAAAGGTTTTGTCACATATCTGCTGTCCCTGGTGGGCGGCCCCGAGGTCTCTCTGCTGACAAAACCGCAGTATTTTGTGCCTGTTTATGTATTGTCCGGCATCTGGCAGGAGATAGGCTGGGGCGCCATCATTTACCTGGCGGCTCTCTCCGGAATTGACCAGGATCTGTATGAAGCCGCCAGGATTGACGGCGCAGGCAGATGGAAGCAGACACTGCATGTGACACTGCCCGGTATCTCGGGAACCATCATCATCATGCTGCTGATGCGAATGGGAAATGTAATGAATGTGGGCTTCGAGAAGATTATTCTGTTATACAATGACGGCATCTATGAAACTGCAGATGTCATATCTACCTTTGTATATCGAAAAGGACTTCTGGATTTCCAGTGGAGTTACAGTGCGGCCGTAGGAATTTTTAATTCTGTGATCAATTTCATCGTGGTCATCGTATTCAACAGAATCAGCAGAAAGTTCGGGGAGGTAAGTCTATGGTAGAAAAAAGAAAACACAATTCCGCAGGAGAGGGAAAGATTACTCCTTACCGTATTTTTTCTATTTTTAATACAATCATAATGCTGTTTATTATCCTGATAACAGCATATCCTGTTTATTATATAGTGGTGGCGTCCTTCAGCGATGCCGGAGCTCTGTCCCGGCATGTAGGGATGTTATGGCTTCCCCTTAAGCCCTACACTCTGAGCGCATACGAAACCGTATTTAAAAATCCCCTGATTGCTTCCGGATTTCTGAATACTTTGTTTGTATTGGCAGTGGGACTTTTGGTCAATCTGACACTGACCTCACTGGGCGCTTTTTTCCTGACCATAAAGGGGCCCATGCTGAAAAATGCCATTACCTTTATGATTATTTTTACCATGTATTTTTCAGGCGGAATGATCCCTTCTTACCTGAATGTCAAGTCACTGGGGCTTATGGACAGCCTGTGGGCTCTGATTCTGCCCGGAGCTATCAGCACCACCAATCTGGTGATCATGAAAAGCTCTTTTTCTTCCATACCGGACAGTCTGATAGAATCTGCCAGATTAGACGGTGCCAGTTACGGGCAGATTTTAATGAGGGTAATTGTACCTTTGAGCAAAGCTACCATTGCCGTCATGGTATTATACTATGGCGTATCCCATTGGAACTCATGGTTCAATGCATCCATTTATCTGAGGAACAGTGATAAATTTCCCCTGCAGCTGGTGGTACGAAACATTCTGAATCTGGCCAGCAACAGTGCCATGACAGCGGGAGGCGGGGCGGATGAAATCGCTCAGCTGGCAGATTTGATCAAATATGCCCTGATCGTAGTAACAGCCACGCCGATTTTAGTATTGTACCCGTTTTTACAGAAATATTTTGTAAAGGGGGTTATGGTTGGAGCCATCAAGGGCTGATACTGATGACAGAAATTTTTCAATCTGTTCTCAAACAGTAAATTCAGGAATAGACTTTTGAATTATATGCAGGTAAAATATACTCAGAAGTATTAACAGAAGTTGTTCGTCAAATGTAAAACAGGAATATACGATGAAAAAAAGAAGCGTTTTAACAGGGTGGCTCTGCTCCTATGTTTTTATATTAATGATTCCCATTGTTACCATATTTGTCAATTATACCTGGAACAAAGAGATCATACAGGACGAAATTTTCGAAGCAAATAATCTCGTATTAACCAACCTGGGCGATGAGATTGACAAATATCTGAACCAGGAGATTTCTCTCTACTCTTATTTGCTGCAGAACAAGACATTTATAAACGTAATCAGCAGCAGAGAAAAAAATGCACAATTTTACTATGATGTAACGGAATTGATGTACACCATCAGAAACTATGACTCCGACATATCCGGTCTGGTCTATCTCAAAGAACTGGACCACGTAATCGACGGGCAGGGGACAAACGACAGCAAACACCGATATCAGGGAATGCGTATGCTATTTCCTGATATGATGTCCTATGATGACTGGCTGAAAATATTATCCGATGAATACCAGGGAAATTTCTTTTTTCAGGACAAATTTTATTACAATACATCGGAGGTATGTCTGATTTACGCCAACAGTGTAAGAGAATACTCTCAATATGAATCTTTCAATCTGTTTGTGAGCATACCTGTCTCTATCCTGGAGAAATTGACCAGGTCCCTGTCTGACGGCTCCAGACTTCTGATCAGGATAGGAGAAGGAGATGTACTGGCTCTGTCCAGCACTGGTGTAGATGAGATTCCGGATGACTTCAACGTCAACTGGGGCAATGACGAACCGGCTGAGTCAGAAAGATACATGGAAATCTACAGAAAATCCAAAATACCGGGGATAGAGTATTGTCTGCTGATTCCTAAAAACGAATTCTGGAATCAGCTGAGCCATGTTCGGAATATGCTCTATATCAGTGTGGCAGTCACATTTCTGATAGGATTTTTTTGTGTTTCCGTGGTTTTGAACAGGAATTTCAAACCGGTGGCAAGGCTTGTACAAAAAATCATGGGGGAGGAAAAGGCCTGGGGAAATGAATACAAGCTTATAGAAGATGCCTATGTCAGGCTGGTAAGCGAGAAGAACAGCATGCACCGCCATATCGCCACCCAGGAGGAGAGTCTGCAGAGCAGCTATCTTCTGGCCATGATGAAAGGCAGGTCCATTGAAGCTGCCGAGAATGTGGTCCCTCTGAAATCCGGGCAGAAGATGGTACTGACTGGATTTCTTGTACCTTTGATGGACGAGAAACAGTTCCTGCAGGATGAAGTCATGCTGTTCGCAGTGGATAATATTTTCTCGGAGCTGATGAACGGACAGGATTTTTACCGGATTGAGGACGGACAATATCTGTTTTATCTGTTTCTGATACCGAATGAGACGGAAGAATGGAAGAAGCATTTCCTGAAATCCGCAGAATATCTCAGTTCCTTCATTCAGGAGCGACTGGGCGTATTTGTATACAGCGCGCTCAGCGGAGTAATCGATGAACCGGGAAATCTTCGTTTCATCTATCAGGATGTCATGGACGGGCTTAAGAATATAGAACTGTTCAAAAAAAGCAGTGTTACAGACATGGGTGCCCGGGAGGAAGCAGGCAGCAAGGGAATCGTGCAGATTGTGATAGAATATGTGGAAGCGCATTTTGAAGACAGCAATCTGAACATCAGCACAATTGCAGAAGGAATCGAAAGAAATCCCAAATATATATCCAGAATCTTCAGAGAAGAAACCAATGAAAGCATTCTGGATTATCTAAACCGGCTGCGCATCAAAAAAGCCCGGATACTGATGCAGTCCGGAGAATTTACGTTGGAACAAATCAGCCAAATGGTGGGATATGCCAGTTCCAAGACATTTCGGAGAACCTTTCTCAAAGAAACCGGAATGACACCCAGCAGTTATCAGGAAACCATGAAAAAGTAAAATTACACCAAAAAGCTGCCGCTGTCGGGAGATCCCATCCCCTTACAATATATGGTGTCTGTTCTCAATGTACAACAGCATATATTGTGGAGATGCGGCCGCTTCCCGACAGCCCGGGCCTTTTCTCTTATCAGCACTTCCTGACGGCTGCATCTATCATCTGCACACACTCCAGAATCTTCGGCATATCATCTTCCGTAATATCCGTCAGCGGCTTCCTGACACCGCCCAGATATAAGCCGTCCCGCAGCTCCATGACCTTCTTGATCACCGCGTACATATTGCCGCGGCAGCCGCACAAAGCGTAAATAATCCGGCAGGCATCGTTCTGAATGTCCCTCGCCCTGGAGATATCTCCCTTTTTCACCGCATCAAATATCGCAAGGTAGAGTTCGGGCATTACCCCGTATGTACCGCCGATTCCGCCGTCCGCACCGATGGCAAGACCGCTGACCAGCTGCTCGTCAGGACCGTTCATCACCACATGCCCTTCTCCGCCGGCATCCTTGAACATCTGGATATCCTGCGCCGATTCGGAAGAATTCTTGACACCGATTACCTTATTGTTCTCCAGCATCCTCAGATACAGCGGCACGGTCAGCTTCGTGCCCGCCAGCTGCGGAATGTTATAGATAATAAAATCCGTATTGGGCGCTGCGGCGGAAATATCATTCCAGTACTGAGCCACCGCATGATCGGGCAGGTGAAAATAAATAGGCGGAATCGCGGCAATTGCATCCACGCCCAAAGACTCCGCATGCGCCGCAAGCTTCCGGCTGTCCTCCGTGTTGTTGCAGGCCACATGGGCGATCACGGTCAGTTCCCCGCCCACTTCGTCCATCACCGTCTCCAGAATCTTCTTCCGCTCCTTTACCTTCAGATAGATGCACTCACCGGAAGAACCGCACACATACAGCCCCTTAACACCCTTCCTGACAAAATGCCTTGCCAGAGCGCGGGTACGCTGCTCGCTGACCTTTCCGTCCTTGTCATAACAGGCATAAAATGCCGGGATGATACCCTGATACTTTTCTACTTGACCCATCTTTTCCTCCTGCTCCTGTTTCGTGTCTGCCCAATCAGTACCTCAGCTACAGCTCCCGCTCAGTACCTTCTTTCCTTCAAAGGCAAAGCCATTATGAACGCAGGGGATCCGCAAACCGCTTTCAGCGAAAACAGACCCCCGCATCTTTTCCAAAATACGAAACGTATCCTACAACACCCTCACCAGATTCAGCTCATCATCCGCCAAAAGCACATCCGCGCGCTTCCCCGGCGTCAGGGAACCCAGCTCATCATACACACCAATGCTCCTGGCAGGATTCATGGTAGCTGCAGCAATAGCCTCCTCCACAGGAATCCCGAAGGACACCGCCGTCCGCATGCAGTCGTACAGATTCGTGGCAGAGCCCGCAATGGTGCCGTCCGCCAATGTGGCGAGCTTTCCGTTTACTGTCACCTGCTGCCCTCCCAGGTCATAAGTGCCGTTCTCCATTCCGGTAGCGCGCATGGAATCGCTGATCAGCACGATTCTTCCCGGAAACAGTTTAAAAGCAGCCCTTATCATGCTTCCGTGCACATGAATGCCGTCGCAGATGATTTCCGCCATGCAGTTCTCGTCCTCTGCAGCCGCTCCGATCAGCCCAGGAGACCTGTGCCCCAAAGGCATCATTGCATTGAACAGATGCGTCACATGATTGGCTCCCGCCTCCAGCGCGGCCTTTGCCGTATCGTAATCCGCCCCGGTGTGCCCCAGAGAAATGGACACCTCCTCATGGAGTTCCCTCGTAAACTCTATCGCGCCCTCCGTATTGGGAGCCAACGTCACCAGACGAATCAAATTCCCGCATGCCTCATTGCATTCCCGGAAAAATGCCACATCCGGAGCCATAATACACTCATCCCTGTGCGCCCCCTTCCTGGATGCATCCAGAAAAGGGCCTTCCATATTAATGCCCGCCACATGGGACATGGGCACTTCAGAATTCTCCCGGCTGCCGGCAAAGTGCCCCATCTCCCGGAAAATCCTGCGCAGTTCTTCTTTTTCAATGGTCATGGACGTGGGGCAATAGGAGGTAATTCCATGGGCATACTCATAAGCCAGTATCGCCTTCAGCCCCTCCATATCACCGTCGGAAAAATCATGTCCCACAGCGCCGTGGCTGTGTACGTCAACCAGCCCGGGCAGCACCAGCAGGCCTTCGGCATCCACTTCAGACTTATCCGACACCTCGTCAGCGCTTTCCACAATCTTCCCGTTCTCAATATATAAGTCCTTTTTTACGAAGGTCTTGTCTTCCTGATAGACCTTGCCGTTCTTAATTATCATATACCATACTCTCCCAATGGGTATTCTCCCGAATCAAAGTAAGGGCTGCCTCATCCGCAATGATCACCACGTCATTGTGAAGCTGCAAAACGGAGGCAGGCACATGAGGGGTTACAGGACCGAAGCAGGAATCATACAGAGCCTTTGCCTTTCCTTCACCGGAAGCCAGCAGCAGAACCTTCTTCGCCGACATGATGTTCTGGATGCCCATGGTCAGCGCATGCGTAGGCACCTCATCGACAGAAGCGAAAAATCTCGCATTGCTCTGTCTGGTCTCCTCTGTGAGAGTCACCACATGAGTTCCCTTCTCAAATACCTCGCAGGGCTCGTTAAAACCGATATGTCCGTTGCCGCCGATACCCAGCAGCTGCAGATCAATTCCGTCCATGTCCGCGATCACCTGATCATAACGCCTGCACTCCGCTTCCGGATCTTCCGCCAGGCCATTGGGCACATTGGTCCGTGCCTTGTCAATATTGACATGATCGAACAGATTGTGATTCATGAAATACCGGTAACTCTGATCATGTTCACCGGACAGTCCCTTGTACTCGTCCAGATTCACGCTGCGGATCCGGGAGAAGTCTATGTCCCCGGCTTTGCATTTTTCAATCAGCTGGCCGTAAGCACCCACAGGAGTAGAGCCTGTGGCAAGCCCCAGCACCGCATCCGGTTTCATTGTAATCTGGGCGGCAATCAGGTTCCCCGCCTTACGGCTCATGTCATCATAGTCTTTTGCTGCATAAATCTTCATTCTTACACCTCCTGCCCGCTTCAGCGGGCATCCACTTGGTAGCTTTCTACAATCATTCTGTCCTGAATTCAATCGTTTAAAACTACATTTGTGCCTTTCCTTTACGCATTTTATAATCACATTTTATCATTGTAAAATCCAGGTGTCAACGTCCACTGCAGTCCTTATCCATGAATTTTTCAGCTGTATATAATCCCTGCCCGGACAATTATCTTATGCATAATGTAAACTGCCTGTGGAACTATACCACTGCACAGAGAAGTCTGCGTTCTCATCTGTCCTTTTATCCATACAGCACAGAATCCCTGTAAACAATCAGCGGCTCAATAAAAGTCTTCTCGTAAGGCGCGTCCTCATGCTCCATGCGATACATAATCTGCATTGCCAGACGCTTGCCGATGAACTCCGTCCTGACATCTGCTGTGGTAATCATTCTCACCACATCGTACTCATTCCGGCCATCATACCCCGTCACCACAATTCCCTCCGGAATCCGCTCCTGATGCTCGGAAAAATAAAGCTGCAATATATGCGCAATATAATCACTGACACAGATAAAAGCCTCCGGAAGCTCCTCCAACGAGTCAAGAAACCTGGTTATTTCCTTACTATATGAAAAAATACCAATCTTATGCGTAAGACAGAATTTTTCCGCTACCGGAAGACTATACTCCTCCATACACTGGAGATACCCCCCGTATCTGTCCTGATTTGTCTGGGCATAATGAATATCCCCTATAAACCCTATCTTCTCCAACCCCTTATCTATCACTGAACGGGTGATGTCATAGACTGCGTTATGCCCTTCCAGCAGTATCAAATCCCCTTTCAGCTCCCTTATATCCATCTGAGGCACCGTATCGAGAAAGACCTTTGGGATATTCAGCTGATTAATCTCCCTGACAATCTTCTCGTCATACAAATTCAAAACAATGGCTCCCTGCACTGTGCCGTTTGTCAGCACAGCAGGCATTTTAAACTTACTGGAATAACCGGATGGCATATAAGTGTACACCAGATTAATATTGTGGAGAGACAGTTCCTGGGCCATTCTATGAATAATATTCGTCCAAAATGAAGACGAATTCGGTCTGGACACAATCAGAGATATATTCTTCTCCGGAACCATCTGTTCCAATTCCACAATCCCTTTCGTGTACCCCATTTCTTTGGCTTTATTCAGCACTCTCTCCCGAAGCGCTGAGGATACATTTGAATAATTATTAAATACTTTCCATACGGTTACCCGTGAAACACCCAATTCATCCGCAATGTCCTGCATTGTTACTTTATTCATGATTTCCTCTCTTTTGTTGACCCGCAATCCTCGCATCAGCAGCTGTTTCGCAGAATCCATCATAAATTTTTAAGCATTTTCATTTTAACATATTTAACATTTAATTGCAATATTTTCCACGAACAATGCGTTTCTTCAGGCATTTCTTTCAGCTTTTTTTCACGTAAAAAAGCCGGACACCATCCGTCCGGCTTTTCGTAATGAATCCTGTCTTATAAATTAATCTGATTCGGAGCAGCCCATCCGCTGTTCGCATTGGTGTTAACAGCAGCCTGCGCATATTCCTCGCGAAGAATGAATTTCGCCACAAGAGACTTCAACATGGCAGCCTGTTCTGAAAGTTCCTGGCTGGCGGCAGCACTTTCCTCTGCCGTAGCTGAGTTCGTCTGTACCACGCTGGAAATCTGATCCACGCCCAAAGTAACCTGTTCAATCGCACCCGACTGCTCTTCGGCGGCATTCGCAATAGCATCTACCTTGCCTGAAGCAGAACGTACTTCCTCCACAACCTTCATCAGGGACTCAGCGGTAGAGTTTGCAATTTTTGTTCCACGGGCCACTGCGTCAATGGAACTCTCAATCAGCTCAGCCGTATTCTTGGATGCCACGGAACTCTTGCTGGCCAGGCTGCGCACTTCCTCCGCAACCACGGCAAAGCCCTTGCCTGCTTCCCCTGCCCTGGCGGCCTCAACAGCGGCATTCAGAGCCAATATGTTCGTCTGGAAAGCAATGTCTTCAATTGTCTTGATAATCTTTCCGATTTCATTTGATGTACGGGTAATTTCTTCCATAGCCGCCATCATATCCCTCATCTGGGTATTACATTCATCTACCTCGTCTCCTGCGGTGTTGGCCTGATGCCTTGCTTCCATTGCATTATCTGCGGTATCCTTCACCTGATGCGAGATATTGGTAATGGTAGCAGCCAGCTCCTCTACGGAAGCAGCCTGCTCTGTTGCACCCTGTGCAAGCGCCTGTGCGCCGTTGGATACCTGTCCGGAGCCTGATGAAACCTGATCTGCACTCTGATTAATCTGTCCCAGCGTCATGCTCAGGTCACGGTTCAGCTTACGGATAGACAGCAGCAGCCCCTGGAACTCTCCCACATAGCGATCCTCCGCTTTGGTACGCACATCAAAATTACCATTCGCCATCTCGCTCAAAAGTCTGGATGCATCAGATATAACATCCCCCAGAATCGAAGTCATATTCTTAAATGCCTTTGCCAGTCTGCCCATCTCATCTTTGGACTCATATGTAACCTTAATGTCAAAGTCACCGCCCACAATTTGTTCTGCAGACTTTTCAAGCTCACGGAGAGGACGTGTTATGGATCTGGTGAGATAAGTGGAAAGAATCAGTGTGATAACCAACGCCCCGCCTGCCATACCCAACTGCACTATAACGAGCATTTCCTGCATGGAAACAGTATTCTCATAATCGGTTTCCGCATTCTGCTCAGCTACATTGCTGATCTGAATCAGATTATTCACGGCTTCCTCTACCAACGGCTGGTATTCATCAAGAAGCATATCCTGGGCGGCAGCCATATCCGTACCGGCAATCTCAATTACCTGATTCTGCATCTCCACGGCCTCTGTAATATTCGCGGAAAACGCATCAAGCAACGCAGAATCACCCGTAAAGTTCGAGAACAGCCAGTTCCCGTTTTCCTGAAGAAGCGCAAGCTCCTTATCCATATCGCTCATGTAAGTCTCTCTCTTGTCCTGCTCCTCCTCCATCGTATAGAAGCTGAGATCCTTCACAATGATCTGGAGTCCGCGGCGCATGCTCATGACCTTGTTGGTAATCTGGTACCCCACATTATAAAAATCCGAGTACTTCTTTGCGTTCTCCTGTAATCCTGCAATTGCAATTGCCACCGTCCCAATGAACAACAGAATGATCAGCATGAACGTAATCAACAGTTTCTTCCCTATCCTGAGATTCTTCATTTCTTCCTCCTTTACACCCCTCCAAACAGCAGCATCCTGCCGTTTTGCCGCCACGTCCCCGGTATTAAATGACAAGCTGTTCACGAGTTGCTAAGATTATAATGCTATATGTAGATTATAATAGATTATTGTCAATCTGTCTACTAAAATCCTGAATCCTTACATAATAAAATCTTCCAACGTAAAAGCCTTCAACTTTTCCGTAAAACCTTAAAATTCATACATGTTGTCCTTATTATACAATTACATTGACAAATGTTTTCGGATCCAGGTATATTTTACCTTTTTCAGCTCTGCAGAAATTCATTCAGAAGCCCATGCTCCCTCTGCAAGCAGAGCATTTACTTTCTCCCTCAGGTTCAGTATAAATTCATTCCCTTTCGGGTACTGCCTGAACGAAAGCTCCATGCCGGCCTCCTGTCTGATCAGCTCCATGACCTTATCCCTTCCCATGCGGGATTCCAGGGCATACAGAGCACGGTAATCATTGATTGCCTCATTCTGTACCATCAGACGAATAGATTCTTCTGGAATACCGTTTTTCCCCGGATACACCAGGAAAGGATCTCCTGCCGGGAAACCGCCGTCCGCATCCACTGTCTCGTAAGGATTAATCTTCTTCCTGGACAGAATGCTGTTGTAAAAATTGAAGCCCCAGTGCAGAAAACCGTCTATCTTCAGCCAGTATAATAGTATTCCATATATTCTGTTTCTCCAGGAAGGCATGCTGATAAACCGGTTTGGTACTTCCACCGTCTGTGCGCAGCAATAATAACTCCATAAAACAGACGGCCGATTCTTCAAAAACAGCTCAATATGGTTGGTCGCGCACACCGGAATATCCACCAGCCCTTTTGCATAGTATTCATAGTCGCTGACGGCTTCGATAAGCATGCAACCGTCCAGAAGATGCCGCACTGCCCCCTGAGCCGTCTGATACTGCTCGGATTCCAGATTGGGTTCATCCGATATGTGGAAATAAGTATGTTCCAACAGCCCGCGCCCTTCCAGGTATTCCTTCAAAGCGGGAATCAACTCTCCCAGAAATCTCAGATACTCAGGGTCATTAGACGGAGTATCCCACCCAAAAATGCGCCTGCACTCTCCGTCTGTCCATGCAACCACCTTCGGAGCCGCAGTGGCACCCCATTGGGTAAACAGGTGACTGATTTCAAAACGGACAATTCCCTCTTCCAGGCAGATATCCAGAAACCGTCCCAGATTGGAAAAATCAAAACGATATTCACTCCTCTCCAGTTCCACCTTCACCAACTGAATCGTAGTCCGTTCCAGTCCCACTTCCGTATCCAACGGCGGCGTTATGACAGGGGTATATATCATATTTCCCCCTCTTTTTACATAGACCTGAATAAAATTCCGGAAAATCCGCCAGAATTCTTCCGAAAACGCATCCACTCCGTAGTAATCCACAATTCCGTCGCAATGGAACCACTCCGTGTGGAGAATAGGCAGGGGAGGAAGCACCTCCTCAATCACCCTGATTTCCACGCTGCATACGGCAGCTGCTTCTTCTCCCTTCGATGTAAAGCAAATCTCAATCCTGTATAAACCGGGTTTCTGTCCTTTTTCGGGACATACATCCACCCAAAGGCTCTGCCATTCGCTTCTCACCGGAATCTGCCCCTCCACGTCCCGCAGCAAATCCGGCGCCATCCGGGCATCGTAAAACAGATAATCGTCGTCAAAAGATTCCGGATTACAGGAATAACGGCACATAACAGTCAGAACCCGGCGAATTCGAACCTCAAGACTCTCTTCCTGTGTCAATATCCCATTCTCTCCAGCAGAGCCGCTTTCTCCAACTAACGCTTTCCTCACTGAAATTCCGATGTCTGATCCGGTATCGCTGTCCCGAAATGCAACCTGAAAAGATACTGTCTCTCCACGGCATACAGTCAGGGGGATACCCTCCTTTAACGGGGTCAGCGCCTTCTCTAAGCCTATCTTTTCCAGAGAGCTTACCACCATCGTCTCCATCATATATAATCACCATGCCTTTCCATCATCCTCAACTACGCATCCGGCAAGCCGGACTTTCCGCTAGGCTGCCTTCATAAAATCTATAATTCCCCTGCTTATAAATATACACAGTCTTTCACTTTGTTTAGACCCTGTGATTCAGCAATATCTGCAGTGGAAAGCCTCAACATATCTCACTCCAGAATCCGCAGAAGCATATCCGCCATACCCACATTATAACCTGAATCGGAGAAAATGCAATTCTTTCCGTTTTCCATAATCGCAGCCAGCGGCAATTTACCCGGATTTCTTCCCACCTGCCTGGAAAGATTCGCATAAGGCTCGCCGAAATCATGGAAAAGAATCTCTGCCCACGGCAGAAAACCGCGTGTTTTCAGTAAAGTCTGGTCCTGGACATAATTCTCTCCCTTTCGAAGCACAAAATAAATCGGGGAAGTCAGTTTTTGAAACAATTCATGCTTTTCACATATTTCATTCAAAACATGCTCAGTAGGCTCTCTGGTCAGCTCCAACCACAGCACAAGCGCCCTCTTTCCTTCACTTAATGCGGAAAGCATCACCTCTTTCCCCTCCGCCGTATGTAAAGCAAAATCCTCTACCTGTGTCCTGCTCAGAAGCGCTTCCTCGAAAATCTCACATATCTGAAGCGCAATCCGCTTCTCTTCCCCTTCCGGTAAGTCAAAATCCTGTATCTTTACGAACTGATTTCCATTTGGAAGACGATTCGTAGTCACAAGGCGGTATCTGCCACTCTCCAGTTCCAGACGGCGCTCAGCCTTTTCGTCAGCTGCCTCATTCGATTCTCGCATTACTTCGGACTCTGTACCCTGTTCTGCTCTCCGTTCCATTCCCGACTCAGACTCCTTCTCCTGTTCTGCTGCGGACTCAGGCTTTTTTCGCTCCGGCCTGATGAACAATGGCATAAAACGCCCGTTCTCAAACCTGGACAGAGAATAATGCTTCCAGTCTTCCAGCTTCAGAGTTTCTCCGCTTTCCAGAATAAGGACCCCCTGATGTCCTGCCTTCTTTGCATTCAGCGGAACAAATCTTCCATCCATATAGTATTCCAGGTTTTTATCCATGGGCCGCATTCTGGCGGGTATCCCCAGCGCACGGTATATCTGAATACACAGGACTGCTCTGGAAATTTCATTTCCTATCCCACCGGTCAGGCATCCTACAGGTCCGGTTATCAGATTCGCATATTCCTGTTCCGGCATGGAAATCAGAAGGCTGTCCAACTTCTCCAGCAGACATTTGGGCTCTTCCCGAATTTCTTCTTTCTCCGCCTCACTGAACATACCCTGCAGCACTTTACGACAGGCTCTCGGAAACTCAAACATGGCACAGGGATTCAACAGGTCAGCAAAGAATACCTCCTGAGAAAACTCACCGGCATAAGGGGAAGCACATACACTGCACTCTGCCAGAACCTCCGCCCTGATATCCCACAGGTCATTGGGGTGCAGCGTCTTCAATGCCTTCACCTTCCAATGCTCCTGACCATACCGCCGCTCAAGCTCCGGCACCTGTGCTGTGAAATCCCACTCCAGAAACCGGACTATCTCGCCCATATTCCCCCTGGCCTGATGCAGAATTTCATCTACTACACTTCTGTCTTCTTCCGTAAAACGCATCAGTACACGTTCTGCGTCTTCCTTCCTGTAGAAAGCCTCAATCCTCCGCTGCCTGCTTCCGGCAGCTTTCTCCAGTGCCGCCTTCTCTGCCGCTGCTTCCTCCTCTGTCATCCTTTCATCCTGAAGCACACCTTTGGGCGCGTGGAAGTCCATATCCCGCCATTGATTCAGTTCCGGTATCTCTTTTCTCAGAATAACAGTACATTCTGCTCTCAAACCGGCTTGCGGCGTTTCCATTTCCGGAATACCGGTGCATTCTGATTCGGTTATGAGCACATTATATTCAGGCTTATCACTCTGACTTTCCTTACCGCCATTTTCTTCCTGTTCCAAAGCCACAATACAACCAGATTTCTCTGTCTCATCAGCCTTTTCTCCATACAGATTCTTCTGCTCTGTAATTCCTTCCAGTGAGACATGCGTCTCCCCATAACAGCCGTCTGCGTACGCGCATACCAGGAAGTCGCCGTAACCTGTCTCAATTCTTACTTTGCCATAGTCCGGGCTATTCTCTTCTTTACCGGTATAAAGGAATGCCACACTGTTGAATCTGGCATAATTCAGCACTGCAAAATCCACTCTCGCCCCGGGAACCGGATTTCCCGCTTCATCAATTACTTTTACCACAAGTTCCGCCGTTTTGGCATACAGTCCCAGATGATTCACACTGGCAGCCATATCAGGACGCCCTACTACCTGCTCTTCCGGACTATCTTTTCCGAACCATCTGGATTCTATCATCATTGCGCGGGAAGCAGGTCCCTCAAACCATCCCTTATCCAGAATCTTTTCCGGTTCACACCCTCCCAGAAAATGCCATTCTCCGTCACACCATGCCTCCACCCAGGCATGATTGTCATCACAGTGAACCCACCAGGGCGCTGCCACCTCCCTCGCCGGTATTCCGATGCTCCGCAGCGCAGTCACTACAAAAGGAGCTTCCTCCCCGCAGCGCCCGGCGGCCGTACCGTACATGGTCAATGGATTCTGAGTCCGCATAAAAGTCGTCTGGTAAGTAGCTTTCTCGGCACACCAGTAATTCGTCTCCACGGCGGCTTCATACATGCTTTTACCTGCAGTTCGCTCTCTTAACCGATTATAGAAAAATTTCCTTGTATCTGCAATATCCTCATTATGTACCCTGTGATGGAGTACATAATTGGCAAATAGCTTCTCCGGCACTTTCCCCGCAAAAGCTCCTTCATTCCAGAGAAAAACTGCGTGTTTCGCATATGCCAGATACACCGTAACCGGATAATTCAGCAAATCGCTCATCGGCATGGCACTGTAAAGAAACTTCAGAGCCTCCGCCTCATCCTGTGTACACTGCTCCAACCTGGATGATATTTCTTCTATTTTACGCTCCAGAAGCATCCGGCTGACATGATACAGGTTCCCTGCCGTTTCCGCTGCCTTTGCTTCTTCCGCCTTCACTCCCGTTTTTTCCGCTGCCTTTGTTTCTTCCGCCTTTGTTCCCGTTTTTTCCTCTGCCTTTGTTTCTTCCGCCTTCGTCCCCGTTTTTTCCTCTGCCTTCGTTTCTTCCGCCTTCGTCCCCGTTTTTTCCGCTGCCTTTGTTTCTTTCTCCTTTAACTCTGCCACCCGGCTCTTCAGAAGAACCATTTGATTATCAAAGTATTTTCTGATTTCACCATTATACGCTTCCGAAAACATATCCCTTCTTTTTCAAACCTCTCTTTTCTTAATTTTCTTTGTATACTCAAGACCGCATAATTTGCAAAAAAATAAAACCAAAAACCGTTTTTGTGCTTGACTTTTCCATACCTTTTACTGATTAATTATATATAGTTAGCCCAGTAAATACAAGCAGTTTCTTATGAACCTGCAATTAGTCTTTTGCCAAAATCATGTAATATTTTACTTATTGCTTATACAATTCTATAACGAATTGACGCAATAAGCGGCATATTTTATCCTAAATAGCCTGCATTATAGAGGTTGACTTCTGATGAATTTATACAAATTAATGCAAAAGACTAATTGAAGTTATTAACACCTGGAAAAATCCAGTTGTAAAAAATCTTGACAATGTTGGTAATCCTGTTATACTATATGCATAAAGCATAATATTTCTTGAACACAATGATATGAATTTCAATCCATCTAATCTCATTCAGAAACTCTATGCTTTGACACCCTGATTACATTTGCAAGGCAGGAGTTTAATGCATGATTGTACGTTATCCTTCTGCCTGGAAGGAGCGATTCTATGAAAAAACTGGAAGACATGAACCTGGTGGACGATTTTCTGGCACACAGCCTGACATCCCACAAAATCTATGGTGAGAAAGCATCCCGCTTCATTCTGGAATGTATCCTGCAGCGCAGAATACAGCATCTTACGATAATACCGCAGAAAGTCTGGTATGGAGAAGAACCCGAAAGCCATGGTGTACGGTTGGACGTATACCTGGACGAGGAAAACGGGGAGATTTTCGACATGGAGCCAGACAATAACAGCGGAGCCGGGGACGTGGCTGTGCTGCCCCGCAGGGTACGATTCTATCATGCCAAAATAGATGCAGGAAACCTGACAGCCGGAGAAGATTACAGTACACTGCGGAATGTAGTGGTAATATTTATCACAACATACGATCCTTTCGGGTGGAGCCGGATGGTCTACACTATCAAAAACAGCTGTGTGGAAGAACCGTCCCTGCCCTACGAGGACGGAGCCAAAACCATATTTCTGTATACAAACGGTACAGAAGGAAATCCGCCGGAGGAACTGCGGCAACTCGCGCAGTATATGGAGCATTCCACAGCTGAAAATGCGAAGTCCGAGGGACTGGCCAGACTGCATGAGATGGTGATGGAAGTAAAAACAGACAGGGAAGTGGGGCTGGCATATATGAAAGCGTACGAAGCTGAAGAGCGTATCCGGAAGAAAGAAAGGGAAAAGGGCAGAATTGAAGGCTGGGCCGGAGGAAAGGCAGAGGGAAAGGCAGAAGACATTCTGGAGTTGTTAGAAGAAATCGGTACGATTCCAGATGAGCTCAGGAAGCAGATATACCAACAAAACAATCTGGAAATTCTGCGAAAATGGCTCAAGCTGGCGGCACATTCCAGAAGTATCGCGGAATTTGAAGAGTTTATCTCGGTCTCTGCAGAGAAAGAAGCTGAAAAAGGACTGTAGAAGAATCAATGCCCGTTACCGGCCATCAAGCCAGCAACGGGCATTTGGTTAAATACCCCCTTTTCGGAACTGTTGTAAGTCATTTCCTCAGGAATGCCTTGCGACACTTCCTCAGAAATGTCGCAAGGCACTTCTTTATTTAGCAGACGGGCATGGGATACTTTTTCATCCAATCCATCAGATTGTCCACTGTAGTAAATGCAAGCCCTGTCACAGTGTCCGCGCAGCCATAGTAAACTGCGATTCTTCCGGTCTCCGCATCTGTCAAAGCGGCGCAGGGGAATACTACATTGGGCACATCCCCGTTCTGCTCATACAGCTCTTCCGGAGCCAGCAGATAATATCTGGAACGCATCTTCACCTTCCAGGGCTCATCCAGATCCAGAAGAGCGCATCCCATACGATAGACATAACCGCTGCAGGTCCGCAGTACTCCATGATAAATCAGAAGCCATCCCTCATCCGTCTCAATCGGGCAGGGGCCGGGACCGATCTTCATAGACTGCCATGCCGACAAGTCACCCGGCACAATACCCATGACGAATCTGTGATGTCCCCAGAATTCCAGATCCGGGCTCTGGCTCAGGAAAATATCTCCGAAAGGAGTATGTCCCGTATCACTGGGCCTTGACAGCATCATATAGCGGCCGTTAATCTTCCTGGGGAACAATACTCCGTTCCGGTTGTAAGGAAGGAAAGCATTCTCCATCTGATGGAAAGTTTTAAAATCGTAAGTGTAAGCCACACCAATGGTAGGGCCATGATAACCGTTACACCAGGTTACATAATACTTGTCCTCAATCTTGACTACACGGGGATCGTAACGATATTCCCTCTTTGTAATCTCCGGATCCTCGCCCTCAAACGTAATAGGCTCCTGGCTGATATCCCAGTGAATCGCATCCTTACTGAATCCCACGAAGATATCCATGCTTATGGACAGACTGTCACAGCGGAACACTCCCGCATAGCCGTCCCCGAAAGGCACCACGGCACTGTTAAAAATGCTGTTGGCAATCGCCATATCATGTCTCCCGATCACGGGATTGTTCGAATAACGCCAGATGGGCTTGTCACAGCCTTCCGGCCTGTCCTGCCAGGGCATGCCCGGCAATGCATTACCAATTATCCTGCTCATCACAAAATCCTCCTGTTAAATCGCCGTGCGGCGGCTCTAAAAAGTACTTCCTTTGCAACTATACCATCCAACAATAAATATTTCAAGTAAATTAGGGAAAAAGCGGCGCCGGGGTGCCGACACCGCTCCATTTCTTTTGTATTACGTTGTATATCTTTACAACTATCCGGCAAACCGAACAGCCATCGGATAATACCAAAACCTGTACATCAATCTCCACCAAGTCCGCTTCGTGCTGCGCCCTGTACGAAACGCTTCTGTACGAAAGCATACATAATCAGCAAAGGAACCACCACCAAAAGGGCGCATGCAGAAATTATGGCTGTCTGGACAAAAGGATCCGATGCATTGACCATCGTAATCCACTCGGAGTTCGACTTAGCTGCAGAATCTATACCCCAACGGACATTTCCCTGCAACTGTGAATACTGATAGGCCAAAAAATGTGTATTACGATTCAGCAGGCCTGTATAATAAGTATCCGTATAATTCCAAAGGAAGCTCAGAACGGATACAGTAAGGATGGAGCCTGACATACTGGGAACCACAATACTGAAGAACGTTCTCAAAAATCCTGCACCGTCCACATGAGCAGCCTCTTCTACCGAGATAGGAAGACCCCTGACTGCCTGACGCATAAAATAAATATACAAGCCGCTCTTCACGCCCATCCCTGTACCTGCAAGAATGAACTGAGAAACAGGTTTGTCGATCAGGTTCAGCCCGCTACCGGTTCCATTGATCAATCCTATCAAACCAAAGATATCAAAATTCCGGAATGCCGCATACTGAGCCAACATAATGGCATCACTTGGCACTACGATGGTCAACACTACACAGAAGAACAGAATGCCGCTTCCCTTAAATTTCAGCCTGGCAAAGGAATAAGCCGCCAATCCCGTAGAAAGCACCTGTAGTATGGTTAACACCAACGTGACGCCTAATGAATAAAACAGGCTGGGCCAATAATCCATCAGACTCTTTGATCTGGCCATATTTATAAAAAGAGAAGAAACCTGCTGTGGAATCCAGGTAGTGGATTTGTCTCCCAATGCAGCCGGAGCCGTAAAAGCATCCCTGACCAGGTTCCACAAAGGGGTAATAACCACAAAACTCAAACAGATCAATATTCCATAACGGAAAATCATTGCAATGATATGCTTCACCTGTTTTTGTATAGCGTACTTCGTCAGGCGTCCCATGCGCAAATCTACCCAGAAACTGATGCCTGCCATTTCCTGTGCCTTCTGCATTCTCTCTTTTCTGCTCAATTTAGTCATAGTAGAACACCCCCTTTGATACAATGCCACAGATTACTCCAATCGAAACCAACGCTACCACAAAGTAAATAAGACTCATCGCAGCGCCATATCCGAAATATTCGGCAGCTCCGTTAAAAGTAATTGACCTGATATAACTGGCAAGCTCTATCGTTGTATCTCCATATGGCACCTGCGCATGGGCAAAGGATTCTGAAATACTGTACACAAGGCATACCAGGATAGTCGGAGACACCATGGGCAATGTTATCTTGCAGAATGTCTCAAACTGGGTACAACCCTCCATCTTAGCCACCTCATACAGAGTAGGAGAGATGGCCTGCAGGCCTGACAGGAAAAGCAGCACTTGTACACCACAGGTAGTTACCACGGTAAATATATCATTTACATAGGTGACCAACAGGCTTGTAAGCTCCTCCGGAATACCGGAATTGATAACCAGCTGCTCCAACCACTTCATGTCCATGACGGCTTCGGAAGCTGCCGTGGTGAGCGAAGCCTCCCTCAGCTTAAAGGTAGCCACGCCTGTAGCCAGAATAATAGGGATTACAAAAACTGCACGGAAAAATCCTCTTCCTCTGTACTCTCCGTTCAGCAGCATGGCAATAAACAAAGCCAGAAAAATCTGGAACGGAACTTCTTTAATCATATTCGTAAATGCAGTGGACAACATCCTGTTAAAATCCGCATTCACGCCCAGTACCCATTTGATATTTTCAATTCCGATAAAAGTACCCTCAAACTTGCCGTTTACCATCTGCATGCTGCACAATGCGTACCATATTGTATTAACCAATGGCCTGAGAAAGAAGAAAATCAGGCCAATGAGCCAGGGGAGCAGAAAGATAACTCCCCACAGCGCCGTCTTTTTGGAGAAGTCCATTCTCTTATACCATGATAGACCCGGCTTAGGCGCTGCCGTTGTTTTGTCTTTTTTCATCTTAACTCCTCCTTTACTTTATTACATAACTGAAAGCCGGCACTGTCACTCCATCTATCACCTCTTCCAGGTCACTGTAGTTAAAGTATACTTTGACCCCATTGGAATAAGTCACAATACGAAGCTTGTCATTTCGCTCATACAATTCATGACCAGTGATCATGGCACCCTTTACCGCATTATAGAACTGCCTGTATTCTTCATAGTACGCGCCGATTTTATCTTTCCAGTAGCTGTAATCCACTGCGAAATAACTCTCCTGCTCGGTACCTGACAACAGATAACTGTCCTCATACATAAAGGTAAACTTGGGTACGCCATTGCTCTCAAGGATACGCATGAAATTCACATATACATCTGTACTCTCTTTGTTGAGAGACTCGGAGGAATACATCTTATAGCCGTCCAGTACCATCCCCGTAAAGGGTATGGAAGCATCCAGCACACGCATGCCGCTGTCCGTGGTCGGAATATCCGTGAGGTATGTACAATACGCATATGCATCACTGACCGGATTGCTCAGCATCAGCTGCATCCCATCCGACAGTCCTGCCACTGCAGTCTTCATCAGCTCGCTGCCTGTGGAAGCAGATACCTGGGTATCCCTGTAGTTAGTCGCTATAAAGGTATACAAATCCTCGGAAGCCATGGTGTCCAGGCCTATCTTGCTGGAATAAGACTTTTTCACCTTGTTCAGATATTTCTCCAAATAAAGGGGATTCACCAGGTATAGAGGATAATCCTCGTCCTCCAGGTCATTTGCCTGTTTGAGTACTTTGTCAAAAGTATAAATCCTTCCACGCTCGTTGATAACCGTCCATGCAGACATTTCATTGCTGAGATTCGTCTTGGTATTCACTGTCTGCAGCTGCAGATTAGGGAATATCTGCGCTCCTATGGAATCCGCGTATGACTTCAGGCTCTTGAAACCGGACTTTCCGCCCATTCCCGATACATACTTGATCCCTGATGCAAGAGAGCGCTGGTTCATGCCTCCGTTCACCATGCCGCTGTAAATAAGCTTAATATTTCCGATTCCATCATTGCTCAGATCCTGCAGAATTTCTTCTGCCTGTTTAAAGGTGGTCAGTACCTGCGTCCCTTCATAAGGGATACCCAGCATGTACTTGGTCTTGTCCGTACTGCCCATCAACTCTACATAGAAAGGTGCCGTGTCCTCTGCAGTCTCCTTCGTCAGCATACCCTGTTCTTCAAGATACCCGGCATAGCAGTTGGCCATGTCCAGATACTCGGCGTCTTTTCCCAACCAGAAATAACGAATGGTAATCGGATCGTCATAAATATCGCTGGACACCTTATACATCGTAAACTCTCCGTTTTGGTTCTTTGCACCGGATGAAATAACATGCTGTGTCTGGATATCAAAGGACAATCTCATCTTCGCAAAAGGCTCGGAGTTGTCTGTACCGCTTACATAAGCATCCAGACTGGCTACCTCTGCGCCTTCCTCAATGACGCCAAAGATAGTGGTGGAAGAGTTCTTCATACCGAACACAGGAAGCATCAGCCTGTTATCCACACTGTTATAGCTGTTGGCATTCACCAGCTGGTCTCCGTCATAAAAAGTGCCGGCATAATGATACTCTTTTGTCTTGGTACTATCCAGATAAATCAGCGCGCCGCTGTTATCCGGAAGGAACATATACCCTTCCTCGGCTTCCTGATTAGGATCGGAAGTCAGGAAATAAGGCAGCAATACCAATTGATTAATAGGATTATCCTTACCGGTTTCCAACAGGGAAGTATCTACGCTTACCACCAGTTCTTCACCGTCCAGTATATAATCCACAGGAATCCTGATCCGCAGATTATTTGGATAGTCGTCTGCAGACGCCTCATTGGCTTCCAGGTCAGCAATCAGCTCTTCATCGCTGTAATTTCCTTTTTCATAGAAAAATCCATACAGCTGATTCATAGCCATGCTGCCCAGCACCTGGTCAAATCCACGTACCCAATTCCCGTTGCTCAGCTGGGTATAGAAACTGCTCTCCAAAGTACGGATTTCTGAATCACTCAAGTACTGAAGCACCAGATCCTGCATCCTGTCTCCGGAGATCATCTTCGGGAAATTCAAATGAGTAATATCATCATTTCCCAATGTATACAGTATACGTACTCCATTATCTATCTTCTGGTAGGACAGCTGATCCCGGCTGGAGCACATCGAATAAGAGTCATAGGTACTGATGGAATTATAAGTGGCATTCGCTGTCTTTCTCCCGGAGAAATACCTTATCAGCAAATCGGACCGCTCCGCAGCCGACAGGCTCCTGTCTCCCTCGTCATGACTCATATTACTGTCCTGATAGGCGCCTGTGGAAGTATCCATCCACCGCACTGTTCCTGTGGAAGGGTTCAGCAGAAGCTCCATATTTCCGCTTTTGGCAATTTCCACGAAATCGCTCCCGCTGAAAGAGTCGAACTGCTGTTCATCCCAGTAACTTCCCTCGTCCTGAACCACAGGTTCCTCATCAGCTCCGCAGCCTCCCAGGAAAGCAAGGCAAAGGCTGACCAGTACGGCATGGGTAAAGATTCTGTTCTTTTTCATTCTCTTCGCCTCCCTCCTATAACACTAAGAATATCTCTCTGAATATCTGCATCCAGTCATTGACAAATTGTGCAAACAATGTCGCAAACAGCATCAACACAAAGCAGATAATCAGCATCGCCACCACTGAAAGAAGCAGCGTAGCCACGTTCTTAGTAAAGGTATACTGGTTCACCATGATAGTTCCTATGAACATATAGAAGAAAAATAATACCATACCAAAGGTAAACAGTGCACTCACTAAAACCGCCTCATCCTCCGTCACGAAATTGGAGAGGATTGTTCCTGCCAGATACAGCCAGCAGGCAGGGTACAGGGAATATCCTACTACCTTGGTAATATGTACCACTTTTCCCTTACCTGACAGCAGTACGCCCACAGCCCAGTTTCCTACTATGAATGCTACATAAGGAAGTATGGTGCTTCCTACGATCATGGGAACGTTTACATTGTCAATGTCTACAAAGCTTACCAAAAATCCGGTGTATCTGTACTTGATCAGGCTGATCCAACCGAACAGGAATATAACCACTACACTGAATATCAGTGATCCGTCGTCATAATACTTCACATCGTCAAAAGCCTTGAAAGGACTGGACAATACATAACCGGGCCATTTAAACAGGGTAAACTTCACTTTCTTCCATGTTCTGCGAAGCTTTGTATCTTTCGGCTCTTTGTACCAGAATTTCCTGTATACCTTCCAGGCAACCCACAGTACAATCAGAATAACAATCAAACCAATTATCTTGCCGAAATTCCGATTCATCCATTCCCCGGATACCTGCTCATAAGCATTGGAATAGTAAGCTCTGTCACCGCCCTTATAGAAATTATCCTTTGCAGCTTCATACTCGCCTGTACGCATCTGGTACTTGCCCATGCCCAGGTTTGCATAATAAAAATTGTTGTTAATGTCAAGTACCTGCTGCCAGTAGCCTGCTGCCGTCTCATAATCATATCGGGACTGTGCTTCCAATCCGGAGTTAATCAGAGCACCGTAGGTAGTCGGTGCAAATACCTCCAATGACTGATACACAGAATCCACCACCAGGATTTTATCTTCCATGAAACAGAATCCGGACGGAGAGCTCAGCATTCCCTCGGCATTGCCGGCGCCCGCAAATTCATACATCAGATAGCCGTCGGGACTGTATACGAATATTCTGGAACGAACCGTGTCCAGAACCGCAAACCTGCCGTCATCCGCCACAGCAATGCCGCCCAGCATCGAAATAGAAGATTCGTTTTCATAATCCCCCATAGGCGGTACAATGAATTCCCCGGTAGTCAGAATATCCTCTCCGGAGGAATTCAGTTTTCTCACAGGATTCTCCACTGTCATATCCGATACGCTGGCAAAGATAAAGCCGTCTTTGTCTATCGCAAGGTCGCTGTAACTGGTAGGCAGCCACAATGCACTTCTTGCCCTCTGTTCATCCGTCTGAATGCTTCTCCAGAATAAATCCGCCACACTGTAAGTCACTTCCGTAGCGCCCACATAACGGTTGAAATTTCCTTCCGGATCCAGCTCCGCCAGACCTTCATAGCAGTTCAGTACCAATACATAGATACGTCCTACACTGTCTACCACCAGCTTTTTGGGCTGGTATGCGGTGGTAAGGCCGATACAATGAGGATCTCCCAGAGTCCTTACATATTCGCCGTTCTCGTCGAACTCAACGATTTCTCCCTGATTCTGCTCACAGATATAGATATGCTCATCCTCTGTCACATAGATGCCTGTAGGAGCTTTAACGGCACTCTCTGTTCCATCGTCTTTTTTATATTCCCTGATATAACTGAAGTTCTCAAAATTTTTGTCAGCAATAACGATACAGCCATTCAGAATAATGTAGGCTTTGTCGTTCCGATAGAATACACCGGAAACCGTAGCAAAATTATCGACTCCCATATCTGACGCATATATCGTCCGTTCCAACTCATATGCAGCAGGTGCGGCAACCACATTGCCCCAGATGTCATAGGAATAAGACTCCGCTGCATAGGACACCGTGCCAAATCCAAGGATGGCACATAGTACAAGAGCAAGTCCTGCAAGGTACCTACTCCAAATCTTTCTTGATTTCTGCATACGCCACCTCTTATTCTTTCATACCGGATGTTGCCATCGTAGATACCACGTTGTTCTGCATGATCAGAAACACAACCAACGGTACGGCAAACATGATTACTGAAGACGCGGACGAGATTCCCACAAAGGAAGCTCCTACGCCGGCCACTTTGCCGCTTGCCAGCTGACCCACCACATAAGCAAAACCCTTCTGTGCCTCCGCATAAATAAAGTTTGCGCCTGTATTGGTCCAGAAACTCTGGAATACCATGATAAACGCCGTCACCAATGCCGGCTTAACCACAGGCATAACAATAGTAAAATGAATCCGGGCATATCCGGCACCATCAATCTGAGCTGCCTCCATCAGACTGTCCGGAATCTGCTCCATGAAATTTTTCATCAGGTACAGGCCCAGCGTGGAAGCAAGGCCGGGTACAATGATAGCCCACTGGGTATCCAGCATTCCCAGTCCTGCAATCGTCAGGAAGTTGGGGATAGCAGTAACTGATGCGTTGAACATCAGGGAATACACAATGATCTGATTAAAAAACTTCGACCCTGGAAACTTATATTTTGCCAGCGGATAAGCGCACAGGGAAGCCAGGACAATATGCCCTATGGAACCAATTACCACCACGAAAAATGAATTGAACAGGGATCTCGTCACCGGTACCATTGTATTTGCCAATACATTGACAAAGTCACGATAATTATCCATGGTAGGGTTCTGCACCATTATCTTCGGCGGGAAAATGAACATTTCGTTCATAGGCTTTAAAGACTGGCTCACCATGTACAGCACCGGGAAAAAGAATGCAAACGCCATTACCAAAAGGAACAATCCAAGTATAACATTTCCCCAGAAGCTTCTTTTGGATTTCTTGACAGAGGGCGCAAAATCCTTCATGGAATTTTTTTTCTTTAAACGTCTATAATACAGTTTTTTCAATATTTCCATATTCACCCTTCCTCCCTCTGATCACGTTCCAACCTTACGCAACAGCTTCTGAATCAGGCCGTTACATACAATCATAACCAGGAACAGGATTACGGCAATTGCCGAGGCATAGCCCATCTCCATACGTATGGAACCATAGTCGTTCAGATGATTGACAATAGTATGTGTAGCGTAATTAGGACTGGGGAAGCCTACCAGCGCATCACCAACCGCGCCTACAGACAATGAGCTGGTAATCGTCATAACCGCGCCGAAGAGAAGCTGAGGCTTCATATTAGGAAGCGTGATATACCACAGCTCCTGCCAGCGGTTACGGATGCCGTCTATGGCTCCCGCCTCGTATTGAGCCTCATCTACACCTTTAATACCGGCTACGAAGGAGAGGAATCCTACACCCATGCTCATCCACAAAGATGCCAAAACAACGACAATCATTACATATTTTGAATCCGATAACCATTTAATGGCCTCATTTACTCCCAGATTGCGCAGGAATGCATTCAGGTAGCCGTTACTGTCATTTGAGAAAATCAAAGTAAACACGGAGTAAACCGCAGTACCGGCCATGCTGGGCGCATAGAAAATTACAGTCAGGACTGTACCCACCTTATGGGGAAGTTCATTGATCATCCATGCCAACAGGTAAGACATGATATAACCTCCTGGTCCCACAATCACTGCAATAATGAAAGTATTCTTGATTGCGGTGATAAAAGTCTTATCCTCCAGGAACAGCTTCTGATAATTACGCAGCCCTACAAAATTCGCTTTCTCCAGAACGTTATAATCCGTGAAACTAAACCAGATAGCCTTCAAAACCGGATATACCACAAATACGAAAAACAGTAACATGAACGGCGCAATCATAATATACAGAGGGACTGCACGCTTCATGTCTCTAAGGGTCAGTTCGGCCCTTCTCTTAAAAGATATCTTATTAGCAGCCATCTTTCCCTCCTATTCCGCAGTGTTCAAACCAAACTCGGTACGTTTGCTGGTGATTTCGGAATTAATCTCATCCAACATAATGTACAGTGTATCCACCGGGTCCTTATTGTCAGTTACAACCGAAGTGAAAGCATTTCTGACCACACGGCCGGTAACATAACCGCCAGGAGTCTGGGGTTCCGCCCGGAGATCCTCGATAAGGGACAGCACCACTTCCTTGAACTCCTCTTTCAGGCCGCCATTCGCAATTGCGTTTACGTTTGCCACAGGGAATTCAGCAGCTTCGCCGTTCTCAGCTTTCAGCTCAGTGGAATAATTCGCCTGGGTTTCCTCGCTGGTCCACCATTTCAGGAAATCCCATGCCTCATTTGCCATACCATCCTTCTCAACTGTAGAAGAAACGATAAAGCAGGTTGCAATCATACATGCTGCGGAATGATCCACAGTTCCGTCTTCCCGTCTTGTTCCCGGCATTTTGGCAATGGACCACTTGCCGGATATCTCAGGCGCAGATACATTCAGGGTGTTGACATATGTATAATCCACTACTGCCAGAGGAACTTCCCCTGTACGGAATCTGGTAGAAAGATTGATTGCATAATTCAATCCCTGATTGGTATAGTACTCTGTCCAACCTTTGAATACCTGCATCAATTCAACCTGGTCCAGCGTTGACCTGGTGTATTCCGGATTATAAAGTTCATATCCATTCTGATACAACATGGACAGGAAAATAGCGTTTACGGGAACCGTTGTGGAGCTGGTGCCGCCTCCCAGAGTGTTGTACTCATTGCTTGCCAGATACACGCTCATGTTATCTGCCTCCAGATAAGGAATCATGGCAATCAGATCTTCCCAAGTCTCGGGCACATCCAGTCCTACCGCCTCCAGAATGTCCTTCCTGTAAATCATCACCGGGAAGGAAAGCTGATCCGGCAGACCGTACACACCGCCCTCATATTCCAGAAATGCCCTGGTATCTGCAGGAAACCGCTCATAAACTTCTTCAAAGTCACTGAACTGCTTCAGATTATATGCTGCATTACGGTACGCAAAGTTATTCGGAGAACTGTAGCTGGAATGAAGTACCACATCAGGTCCTTCTCCTGCCACCGTAGCAGGCAGCACTGTATCTCCTCCTACCATGCTCAGGTTTACTTCATAATTGGTATTCGCCATGTTGGAATTAATCATCTTCTGGATGATATCATACTGAGCCCTGGTATCTGTGGCAACCCATACCGTCAGTGTCTTCCTGTTCTGATTGTCACCCACATTCTCCGCATGTACCTTAAAATCATTGGTGAAAGAGCCTATGAAAGCATTCCAGTTATGAGCCAGATTGGCAAAGAAGCCGCCGTTGGCTTTCGGAAGCGCATAGCCGTCTCCCGCCACCATCAGGTAATCCATTTCAAGAGGCAGGTTATTGATATTGTTGACCCACTCGCCCAGAGCGGAGAGTTTTGAATTAAAATCGCCCAGGAACTGAGCCACATCATCCGGCTTCTTGATCAGCTTTATCATGGAATTCATCATATCCACTACGCCGGAGGTTTTGTTGGCTGACTCCATACTCTCTCCGAACATACCCACCACTGCGTCAAGCCTTGTATATTCCACTTCAAGAACATCCACCATATTCGGGACATATGTGGTTATCTGATAATCTCTGTACTGGTCCGGATCGGATCCGGTAACAGCCGTGAGCTCTCTGTAAAGATTATTCAGATTATCCACACTGGTGCTGACCAGGTCCACCGCCTCTGCCAGCTCACCCAAAGTAGCTGTCATGGTGATGGTATTTTCCCCCTCGTCCAGGTAGAAATAGTAATCCCCCTGATCTCCGCCCAAATAAGCTGTCTGCCAGTCAGGACCATAGTAGAACTTAATCTCCGATGCCTCTTTAAAGGGAACCTGCCCGTTCACACTCAGGCTGCGCGCGGAATAGAAGCCTCTGTTCAGGTACTGTTTGAAACGGACTCCCAATTTGTACAGTCCTGCCCGTTCCGTATTTACCGTCCAGGAAATCTCCTGCCCTGCGGAAGCCCAGCTATTGCCGCCAATCGTATTGTATACCACATTGCTGGCGTGGTAAGGCTGTGTCTTCACAGAAGTACGGTCATTATTCGGGGACAGAGAAGAACTGGACTTCACTTTAGCATCTTCCGCCTGAATAATGAGCGCACCGTCCTGTACATTATTAGCACTGATGATCTCTGCATCCAATTCATCCTGGCACAGTTTGATATATTCATCATAGGATAATATCTCCGATGCAGGAACTATGGCAACTTCACTGAGTCCCAGTCCGGACTGTGTGGATTCCAGGGTTACAGTATTGCTTCCCTTGTTAAAATAGAACATATAATTTCCTATGGTATCACAATCTGCGGATTTAATACAGGCAACCGCAGGCCCTGCCTCCTGTATCTGAGTAGGCGCCGGCTGATTGCCATTGGTGTTCATAAGCCAGTTCTTATTATCATCCACCCAGAGACGGTTAATGCTGATATCTCTGCAATCATCAAAAGGTAACTCCCCATTTACATATACATTACGCAATATTGTCTGTGTACTGGATATATCTGTATAATATGTAAGCTGGATATAATACAGACCCGCCTCTTCAACATCAAAATCATATGTTATAGAGCCTTCATCCTGCGTCCATACAATGCTGTCCTCTTCCTTCAGATCCATCATATCCGAATCGGAATACCGGGAAGCCTTAACGGCAATCTTCCCCACATTGTCTGACACATACTCTTTGGCGTGGCTGGAAAGGTAGGTGTCATAGGAAACTGCAGACGTATCCTCATAACTGAGGTATTTTGCCAGAACTGTATCCCGGGTTCCTACATATTCGTCACTGGAAGCCAGATTAAATGCAACCACCGCTACGATGATCAGTGCAACCAGAATACCTATATTGCGAATGCGGGTTTTATTCTTTTTCTTTTTCACCCCATCAGCCCTTTCATATCATAATATTATGTGGCTGCGCCTCTATTTGCATAGAACACAGCCACACAGCGCAATTAATATACTATGTTACTATCAGGACTTATTTCAGTCCCATATCCTTCATGTTCTGCTCACCCTCAACAGTAAAGCTTTCGCCTGTCGTCCTCGCATCTCTGCCGGCAGCAAGAACATAGTAACCGTTTCTGTTTACACGAACCACGGTGTTGCCATTGAATGCATGGCCCCAGTCAACGGTTGCCCTTGTATGCAGCCAGTCAAATACCTCTATATCCTCCGGCGTGGAGAAATGTCCGGGATCTCCGGGTTTATAGCCATAGTTCTCATATTTCTCGCCCTTGGACTCTGCTTCCCATGCAGCATGTCTTACCGCCGCTCCGTCGGGGCTGTCCATATCACAGAATTCCTGTGCAATCTTGTGAAGAACGATATCCGGAATATCCTTTGCACCCTCTCCTCTGTACTCAGCCTTGGGTACCATTACATTGGTCCAGATAGACTGAGGAGCCAGATAACTGTCGCTGAGTGTTGTATAAGCATCCGGCTGCCCTAACTTGCTCTCATCAATGGTTGTATAATTAGGATCCCAGGGGAAAGGAACGATGCCCCATTCACCCTTGTCATTCAGCATATACTGATACTGCCATGCTTCTACCATTGTAATTACATAGCTGTTGCCTTCCGTCTTCCCACTCATACCGCTCATGCCGGCATCTCCCAGCTGATCAGCACTGATACCGCCATTCTCTGCTATCTCAACATTCTCTGCGGGAGCAGTAAGCTGGTTATCAATGAGAGACTGATAGAAATTCAGCGCCGAAATATAAGCATCATCAGTCAGATTAATATTGCCGTCAGAGTCAACAGATACCACACCGTTTGCAGCGGGAGCCATACTCACCCAATGGTTGCTGTGTACGGCAATCGGATATGTACCATCAGGCAGCTTGGACTTCATCTCATTCAGATACTCGCGGCAGCTGTCGTAATCCCACTCACCCTTCATAAACTTATCGGTAGGAGTCTCGTCCATTCCGATACTGTTCAAATATTCACGGCTGTAGCACAATACATAACAGCTTCCCATATTGTCGTATGTCCATCCATATACCTTGCCGTTCCATCTTGCAGGCTCAATATAAGTATCGCCAATCTCCAACTGGTCTACGTCAGCAGTGATATCCGCCAGATAGTCCCTAAGGCCAATCGTAACCTCATCTCCGCCGGTGAAAATATCCGCATGGGCTTCGCCGTTGGTAATGGGAGTCAAACGGGAAGAAATCTCGTCATATCCGTCTGTAATTCGAGTGACATACTCAATCTTGATATTGTACTTCTGCTCAAGCTGGTCAGCAATGTCTCTCTTCTTGGTGTAACCGGTTTTTACATTACCCTCCTCATCCAGCTTGCTTTCCTCGTTCAGGTCGCTGAAAATTCCGCCCTCTACTCTGACAACCGCACCGCCGAAGTCATAGGTTTCCTCTTCTCCGCCTGCTTCCTCTCCACCTTCTGCCTCTCCGCCTTCGTCCGCCGGAGTCTCATCGGAAGCGTTATCTGCCCCCCCTTGCTCCTCGCTGGAGCCTGACTCGGATTGAGGTGTGCTGTCGCTTGCATTGCTGCCACTGTCATTGCCGCAGCCTGCCATGGTGCCAATCATTGCTGCTGTCATCACAATAGCGCAAATCTTCGTTGCTAATTTCTTTCTCATCAATAATCCTCCTTTTATTGATTTATAGTTTGTTTATGCAACTCTCTTAACGTGAATATTAAGATTAATCTCAATTTTATAATCAGTTAAACAATTTGTCAACTATTTTTTTAATAAATGTTTAATTCATTGTTAATTATACCCAAGCCTAATTTTATCATTTGTTAATTTACAGTTTCAACTTTAAAATCAATTATTTACTTCCCCTATATAAAATGCTATAATCAGGGCAAATATATAAAAAGAGAGGTTATACAGCATGAGTGCAAATTACCGTATACCGGTTCCGGCTGTGGACTTTAAGCCGCCTGTTTACATCTGCCGCTACAACGACAAGCCTTTTCATCTGGACGGCAGACTGGACAAGGATTTCTGGAAGGATATTCCCTTTACCGACGATTTTCCGGATATCGAAGGGGATATACGCCCTGTTCCCAGATTCCGCACCCGGGCCAAGATGGCATGGGATCAGGAGAATCTCTACATCGGCGCTATCCTGGAGGGAGATGAAATATGGGCTCACCTGCTTGAGCATGACTGTGTCATCTTCAATGACAATGATTTTGAGATCTTCATTGACCCGGATTCCGATACTCAGGCTTATTTTGAATATGAGATGAATGCCCTGAATACCACCTGGGATTTACTCTTAACCAAGGCTTACAGGGACAACGGAAAGCCTGTGAACGGCCTTGAAATCCGTGGAATGCGCACAGCCGTATACATTGACGGCGAATTGAACAATCCTGATGCACACAGCCGTTTCTGGTCCGTGGAGGTTGTAATGCCTTTTGCCGCTCTGCAGGAATGCGCTGCGGAGAATCGGCCTCCTGTTTCCGGGGAATATTACCGCATGAATTTCTCCAGAGTGCAGTGGAAGGTGGATGTGAAGGACGGAGCTTTCCGGAAGAGGATTTCAGAGGAAACGGGAAGACCGCTTCCTGAAGATAACTGGGTGTGGGCACCTACCGGTGTTATCAATATTCACTATCCTGAATTGTGGGCTTTTGTCTTCTTTGCAGGCAAAGGGGAGGAAGAGAAGGGTTTCTCTATCCCGGAGAATGAGTACCGCAAGTGGGAGCTGCGCAAGCTTTATTATGCTCAGCAGGCATGTCTTGACGAGAGTGGGCATTATGCTGACAGTCTGGAGCAGTTGAAGGAGATTCTGGCCAGAATCAGTCCATGTGAGGAGAATCGGACGGTAAAAGATTTAGAATACAGACTGGATACGACGCCTCACAGTTTTGAGATTACCTGTCCTTCGGCTGACGGGAAGAGTTTGCTGGCTGTTTTCTCGGACGGGAAGGTTACGGCATTTCCTGTGTAGCATTTGATATAGTGTGATAATGCATCCGGAAATATAGAACTGACAGGATATGGCATCTCCCAGGTTCAGGGGGCTTCCATATCCTGTATTTTTATACTCAGATATTTTTATACTCAGGTATTTTTATTGCTTCAGATTTATTTTATACTCGTGAGTGCATTCATTTGCCCCCTTTTGCCTCGCAATATGCTCTCGGAATCTCCAGACCGCATATCATACAGCTCGCCGGAACTCCCTGGGGACCGATTCCCCCGCTTTTCCAGGTGCCGTTCTGCCCTAATGCCTGATTCTGCTCCCTGAAATTCCGAGAGCCTATTCACATTACACCAGCGCTCACTCGTTATACTTATTAGGTTGACAAATATTTTTAGTCGTGAGTATAAATTGTTTCTTATTTTACTGTTTCGGAATTTATTTTATAAGCTGCACTTTACATTTCTTTCTGTTGCAGGCAATCCCGTATTTTAAAATATGGCTCATACCATCCTGGCAGAGCCTGGCTTCATACTTTTTATCTTCAATCTGTTTCAAGGCTTCTGCACATCCTTTTTCCAGATTTCCGTCATCCGGATATTTGACTTCTACCACGATACCGATATTTTTCTCAAATATTTCAACCAGAATATCGCTGTAGCCATTTCCGGACTCTGCATTGGAATCAATGTCCCAGGTTTCCCTGTGGCTGAGTAAGCCTAAGAGGATTCCGTGGTAGAAATTTTCCTTTTTTTCTTTTCTGACACTCGTGTCACGAATGCTGATAGTTCTTGCAAGGTAAGCATTGAACTGTTCCTCCACGGCTTTTTCATCTCCATCAGAAAAAGCGGTGCAGAAGGCGTCCAGTTTCGAGGTATCCGCTTTTATTTCCTCCTGGAACCATTCCTGAATCTGTTCTATGAAAATTTCCCGGATTTCCAGGTTCGGAATGGCAAGCTGATATACTTTTCCTTCAGCTTTTCCTCTCTGTGTCAGGTAACCTGTAGTAAAAAGTACACTCCATAAATTGTCTATTGTTTTGTATAAATCCCTGTAAGTCAGCTCCTGATGAATCTTTTTTGCAATGCTTTTTCCTTCTATCAGGGATTCTATCTCACGCTTTGTTACAGGCGAAGCCATTTGAAGGAATTTTCTGATAATATCGTTTCCGCTGGTGTTGACCCAGAAAGCTTCCGGCTGCGCCTCCGGGTCTGCGCGCAACAGACTGCAATAATTGATGACGTCCCATGGGCAATATACATCCGTATTTCCGAACCGATAACCGTCATACCATAGTTTTATCTGCTCATATTTACTGTCCTGTCCGTAATATTTCAACATTTCCTTCACTTCTTCATCAGAAAAACCGAAGTGTTCGTCAAACTGAATATTCGTTATGGACATTACCTGTAAATTATTCAGCCCTGTAAATATACTCTCTTTCGCAATTCTCAGACAGCCGGTCAACACCGCAAACTGCAGACTCTCGTTTGTCTTCAACACCTGTCCCAGAAGATTACAGATTAATTCTATCATTTCGTCATAGTACCCCGAAAGCTGAGCCTTATCAAGGGGAACATCATATTCATCTATCAGCAGGATTACCTTCTGTCCGTAATGTTTGTGGAGCATCCGGCATAAAATCCTCAGGCTGTCCTCAATCACCTCACGTGACATCAGGAATCCCTGCCGGGCGCTTTCGTCTACCTGCACCAGTTGGTAATAAAGCTTTTTTTCTTCCTCCGTGAGCCTGTCGCTCTTTAAAAGGAACTGGAACTTCATGGCTTCGGCCCCTATAATATTGCGCAGCATTCCAAGAGCATTTTCAAACTTTCTGCCGCTGACTCCCTTTAATGTAATAAAGATCACCGGGAATTTTCCCATATATTTCTCACATAATTCTTTTTCTTCGGATATCTTCAATCCGTCAAACAGGCTGCTTTCATGGCCATACTCAAAAAAGCATTGCAGCATGCTCATGTTCAGTGTTTTTCCGAATCTCCTGGGACGTGTGAAAAGGTTTACTTTTCCCCAACTATCAAGTAATTCCTTGATCATTCCCGTTTTATCCACATAGTAAAAGCCTTCCGTGCGGATTTCTTCAAAATTATCGATTCCTATTGGCAGTTTTAAAATCAAATGAATCACCTCCCACCCACATTTAAACTTCCAATAATTTTTCACATTTTGTCATCGCACAAAATATTACTTATCTACAAAACATTTTATAACTATATTTTTATTATACTGACTTTCCTACAACCTTACAACCTGTAATTTATACTTATAGTCAAAAACATTTGCAGTCATGTGATAAAAATCTTTCTAATAAAAGAACCGCCGCAGAAGCTATTTCTCTCCGCGGCAGTTCTATTCATTCAATCTATTCCATCCAATTATCAAACCAGAATCTTATAAAGCATATCGGCAAGTCCCACATTATACCCCGCATCGCTGTAAATGCATTCCTGCTGCCCGTTTAAAATGACAGCCAATGGAAGCTTTCCGATTTCCTGGTCCAGGGTTTGTGCCAGTTTGCAGTAGTTTTCGCCGAAATCGTCCAGGAGTGTATCAATCTCCGGCAATGCCTCCAGGGTGCGGTGAAGGGTCGTATTCTCCAAATCCTCCGGTGCTTTCAGAATTGCATACACCGGTGTCTTCAAAGCGGCGAATTCTTTCTGCCTGTCATAGAGTTCATTTAAAATATGCTCCGTGGGCTCTCTGGTTACGCCCAGCCACAGGAATAATGCCTTTCCGCCATTTGTAAGCCCTGACAGTGTTCCGCCGTCTCTGCCCTCCATAGTTTTCAAAGAGAAATCTTCCACTTTGATATGCGTCAGCAGATCTTTCGTCGACATTTCTCTCATGGAAACCGTCATCCTGCGGCTCTCGCCTTTCTGAAGCCTGAATACAGCCATCCTTGCCAGCTGGCCGCCGTCCCTTTTGCGGTTGGTGGTCACAATCCTGTAAATACCGGGAGTTACCTGCAATTCCAGCTCACTGCCTTTCATACGGAACAGATGTTCCCATAAGCCCATGCGCTGGAAGCCGTCCTCTTCAAAGCGTTCCAGAGAGTAATGTTCCCAATCGGACAGCTTCAGAGAGCCGTCTTCACACAGAGTCAGAGTACAGCTTTTCTCTTCCCCGTTACAGCTTACAAATTTACCCACTTGATTATCCGCCTTGCCAGGAGCAGCCTCTCCGCTTCCTGTACAAGGCACGTCCCCGGAGCCGCATTCAAAATATTCAACTGCGCCGTCAAAATGATTCAGCCGGGCCGGGATGCCCAGTGCGCGGTACAGATTGACACAGAGGACTTCTTTGGAATGTCTGCTGCCCACACCGCCTCTCAGACACCCCAGAGGGGAAGTAATCAGGTTCTCATACTCCTGTTCCGGTATGGAAATGACCCACTTGTCTATGATTTCCGGAAGGCATCCCGGATTCTGCTCCAAAGCTTCCTTTTCACTGTCTTCCGCATATTCATCCCAGTATTTTTTCAGGGCCATCCTGCAGGGATGCAGCATCTCAATCGACACTCTGGGACAAAGCAGATATCCGTAAAATATTTCCTCCGGCACGCCTCCCGCACAGGAAAATGCATTGATACAGCAATCCATCAAAACCTCGGCTTTTATATCCCAGTAATCTTTTTCCCGCAGAGTGTTTAATACCTTCAGTTTCCAGTTGCCTTTTCCGTTTTTCAGACAGACGGAAGACATTCGAGGGCTTTCCGATTGGTTGGATTTTGTATGATTGCCTTCCTGTACATCTGACTGAGCACGATAGTCTGCAGGCAGAAAACAGTCTGCATCCCACTCCAGAAAACGCACAATTTCACCCATATTGCTGTGGGCTTTATGCAGGATTTCCTTAACCTTTTCTCTTTCTTCTCCGTCAAAGCGGTTCAGAGCTCTTTCGGCTTCTCTTACATCATAAAAGCTTTCCGCTTTCTCCCGGCGGTATTCCGCTGCCTGTGCCAGGCGTTTTTCGCCTGTTTCCAACTGTTCTGCCGTCAGTAAACCGTCATACATATCTCCCGGTTTCGGAGCATGGATATCTATTTCTTTCCAGCCTTCCCAACATTCCGGTTTTTCTCTCAGTATCACCTTGCATTCTACTACTTTTTCCTTTGTCAGCCTGCCGGATAAAGCTTCATTTTCTTTTCCATTCTCTGAAATATCAACTGAAAATACCGTTTTCCTGTCATTCTCCAAGGTACCGGACGACACTGTTGTTTTGTCACATTCCAAAGTACCGGACGATACTGTTATCTTGTTACTCTCCAAAGTACCGGGCACAATGTATGTCTCCTCCGCATTGCTTTCAAAACTGCCGAGAGAGACCATTGTCTCTCCATAAAGCTTTCTTCCGGAAATCTTTTTCCCGGAAATCACTCCGTCAGTTAAATCACTCTCAGCGTCTGAACAAATATCCGCTGATGCACTGATGTACAAGTCTCCGAAACCTGTCAGCAGCCTTGCAACACCGCAGTCTTCCCCTTCCGAGCCTGTATACACCACAGCCACCGACCCGAAAGCGCCATGATTCAGTACCTGGAAATCCACTTTTGCATTGGGAACGGGATTCCCGTTTTCGTCCTCAACCTTCACTGCAAGTTCTACGGTACGGGCGTAATGCTCCATGTGGTTCAGCACCTTTGCCATACCCCTGGGTCCCACCTGCCTGTCCTCGGGTGCATCCTTTCCGAACCATCTGGAATGCAGCATGACTGACCGGAAAGCAGGTCCTGTAAACCATCCTCTGTTCATTTCTTCCTCCGGCTCACATGCCCCCAGAAAATACCATTTGCCGTCACACCACAGTTCCACCCAGGCGTGATTATCATCACAGTGACTCCAGAGCGGCGCATAAATCTGACGGGCCGGAATCCCGATGCTGCGCAGCGCAGTCACGGCGAAAGTAGACTCTTCTCCGCAGCGTCCTGTGGTTGTACCGAACATGGTTCGCGGATTCTGGGTTCTTCCGTCTGTGGAACGGTAGGTTGCCTCCCTGGCACACCAGTAATTCACATCAATGGCAGTGTCATACATTGTTCTGGAAGATGCCTCTTCCAAATCCACCGCTTCCTTTACCCTGTCGTAGAAGAATCCCCTTGTATCGTCAATGTCCTCATTATTTACCCTGTAATGCAGCACATAATTGGCAAACAGCTTCTCCGGCACACGTCCGGCAAAAGCGCCATGATTCCAAAGAAATACTCCGTGCTTTGCATAAGCCAGGAACAGGCTTGCAGGATAATCCAGCAAATCGCTCAAAGGCATGGCGCTGTAGATAAAAGTGAGTGCCTGAGCCTCATCTTCTGTACACCTTGCCAAAGCAGCCGAAATTTCTTCTTTTTTACCGGAAAGAAGACGTCCTGACAGTTCAGACATACAGCTTTCATTTTCATTTGCTTCATTTTGTGCTTTATTGCGCTGCAGTTCACTATACCGCTCATCCAATAAAGCCATCTGACTGTCAAAAGCGTTCTTAATCTCTCTGTAATAAGCTGCAGAAAACATAATTTCCTCCCAAATTTACAGTACACTCCCGGAATCTCCACGCCGTATAGCATGCAGCTTTTCAGAATCCATCCTTTCCGATTCCCCCGCCTTTCCGGGCATGTTCTCAATTCAATGCCCGAATTCCGCTGCCAAAGATTCCAAGAGTCTGTTACAGTATGCTCCTGGAATCTCCTACTGCTTATCATACCGTTTTCCGGAAATCATCCGGGCCGATTTCTCCGCTATTCCAGGTACCGTTCAACCCCAATGCCTGATTCCGCATCCTGAGATTCCAAGAGCCTATTACAATATGAGACTCTCTATCGATTCATTTCCTCATATAAAGTATCCAGCAAAGCCCTGGTGCTGTCACATTTATGTTCCCAATAGAAGATTCCGCCGTACCCCTTCTCTTTGACATAAATCGCTTTCTCTTTCAGAGAGCGGGGACTATCGTAAGAAAGGAACGTAGAACCGTTAAACAGATAATGTGCTTTCGCCTCGTCATCCCAGTACTCTGTATAACCGTTCTGATTTATATAATCTTTCACCAGGATATCATAATCAGGCCCGTATCCGCCGCCTTTGGGGCACAGTTCCAGAAGGCCATGCCTCTCGCTGTCCCTCACATCCTCCCACTTTCTGGAGTAAAAGGCTGCCCCCATCATCAGCCTGTGAGCAGGCACCCCATACTTTTCAAACAACTCCAGCGCCTGCGCGCAGCTGTTCATGAATACATCCGCAGGCTTGGAAAACAGGGATGTATGATGGCCTGCCAAAGCATGGAAACCGCATTTCAGGTCATATGTCATGACATTAATATAGTCAATGCACTCCATCAGCTGAGGCAGTTCCACGCAGTTTACATAGAATAAATCTGCACCGGCAGCAATGGTGAGATAATATTTCTTTCCGCCAACGGCATCCAGATGTCTGCGGATTGCCCTGCAAAAATAAGTAAAATTATGCCTGTCATCCGGGGATACGGCACTGTTATTGGAAGGCACGCAAGGATACTCCCAGTCAAGGTCAATGCCGTCCAAATCATATTTTACAGCCGTCTCAGCCAAAGCTGCCGCCGCTTTTTCACGCATTTCTTCCGCTGCGCAGCATACGGTAAAGGCATCTCTCTCAGCCTGTACCACGGAAAGAATAATACGCAGATTGGGATTCCATTTGCGAATCTGAGGAATCATATCCAGCTTCTCTTTACAGCCGTTACAGATGACACTTCCGTCATTATGAAGCCCTCCGAAGGCAATATTGATGCCTGTAAGCTTCTTTGCGTCTTCCTCTGTGAATTCGCCTTTTCCCACATAACCTAATATTTCGTTTTTCATAATTATATTCTTATTCCAATTCTGAAAATGCCTGTCACTGTCACATATAACACAGACATTTGCTGTTTTTTATACTTAGGAACTGAATTCCTTAAGACCGCCAGAATTCACCAATTTGTTTCTATCAGGAATATGACTGGCGGTCTTTCATTATAAGTATATGACTGCAAATCTTTTTAATGTGCGGTATAAGTTATCATGTCCATAAAATGTCTGAATCTACGGCTTAGCTTCTCAGGATGTCCGCATACCAGAAGAATACTTCGGATATCTTCGCAATATCCCCTTCCTTGCTGTTTTCTCTCCATATCTGCTGATAGTAATGCAGGCATCTCTCCAGCCTGGCGGCGATTTCCCTGCCATTCTCCGGCTTATCCCCCTTGTTAAGCTGTGACAGGAACACACCCACTTCGTTCCATACTTTTGTCATTTCCAGAGAAATATGGGTATATTCCACAATCCTGCGCTTTGTGCTGTCCATATTGCGGCTGACTCCGCGCAGCTCTGCTTCAATTTCATCAATGCGTGCATTCCGCTCAGGCACCTTCGTCATGTCTTCTTTTTCAAAAAATTCCAGAAGTTTGCTGTGCTCCACGCCCTTCTGAGCCTGTTCTTTCAGGCTTACTGCAGTAAACCAACCGAAAGTCATTGTCCCGCATACCTTATCCAGACAGCTTACCAGTTTACCCGATGCATCTCCGAATTCCAATATGGAAATCTGTCTGCACAGTTCCTCAAATTCAGGCACCTTTTCTCCCCAGGAGCATACAGCCCCGAAGATGATTCCGGGAACGGAGAAGATGGGATGGTTAATATGTCCGAAATCACCCCAATCCGTATTCAGCATGCCGATAGCATCATGCTTTCTGGCATAGCCGCACATCCTGGTGATATTCCGATATCCGCCTCTTATCATATTGACCCAGGTATTCCAGCCGCGCACACCGGGACAGAGGTACTGGGTCGCACCCACGCTGTGAAGAATTTCCGTCTCTCTTTCCGGTTGGTCGTCGCCATATCCCCAGTTCAGGCAGATTACTTCTTTGGGCAGCTGAGAATAAAGTTCCGGATGTCCGCAGATGATATCCCCCCAGAACATGGGTGTCTTGCCCTTCTCAATCAGGAACTCAAACAGTTCTTTGATGTACTCCATGTACAGGACGCCTTTCCCCTTTTCTTCCGCCAGGGCAGAGCTCCTTCCCTTTCCAAGGTCGAAGGTCTCATCTGCGCATATATTGAATTTATCCGTCCTGAACAGCTGCATATATTCCGTAATCATATCTTTGATCAGAGCAATGGCATCTCTGTTGGACACATTCACCGTATGATGGTGCATCCTGTCCTGTAAACCAAATCTCTGTCCAAAGCTGCCGGGCAGCTCGCAGAGATGTTCGAAAGATTTCGTCCTCAGCAGCTTATACAGGTGGCCGAATGTAGCAATGGAGGGTACCAGTTCCACACCTCTTTCATAGCAGTACTGATCCAGTTCCAACACTTCTTCCGCTGTCATTGGAGTCTCATCTCTCCACAATTCGGTCAGGTCACGGAAGAGATAAGTATGCTCCACATAGAGCTGCAGTTGGTTCATTTTATAGAAAGAAAGGGTATCCACAAGCTTTTTCATATTCTCCAGAGTCTGGATACGGCCTCTGGTGACATCATGGTAATAGCCTCTGTTTTTCATATCCGGCTCGTCGTCGATTTGCACATAGGGAAGCAGTCCCGCGCTCTGACGCACAATCTGACGCAGTGTCTGAACCGCCCAGCCAAGGGCCGTCAGGCTGCCGCCGCACAGAAAGGCACCTTCGTCTTCGATTTTCAGATTATATTGCTGCTCGCCCAGAGAAGAATCCACCTTCATCAGGATATCCCCCCTGCGGAAAGTTCCTCTTCCAATCTCCACCGTCATTCCGGCCCAGGTATAGATTTCTTCCTTCAGCTGACGGGCGTAGACAATTGTTCCCTGAGGGCAGGAAGCGTCCATGACAATCATGGTGTCCATCCGCAACATGCAATTTCCTTCTTTTTCTTCCATTTGTTTTGGTAATGGCAGTAAAATCATTTTTATGACCTCCCTATTATTTATACTTGTTAAAACGTCTATTTGCTGCTTTTTGTCCCACCTGGAGCTGTCGTATTAAGACACCTAAAATCTTTAATGCGCTCCCCTTAAAAGGACATTACAAAAACACAGCTAAAATTATCCCTATGCAGTTTTTATCTCCTGTCAGTTTACGGACAGTATTATCACTCTTTTTTACACCCTCCCTGTAGCAGACTCCCATATGCTCCCACTGCCTGTCATTCATATAAGGAGTTTCTTCTTTCTGTGTCTGCGCGTACTTTTTCACAATGCTCCTCCCAAAGCCTTTCCACGCAATCTTTTGCTTCCGCAACAATCATTTTCATTCTCCCCGGAAACTGCCTGAACTAATCTGCCTTTGCTGTTTCCTGTCTTATTACCCTTATTTTTGGAGTCTCACTCCATTTGGAGTATAGCAAATATTTCCAATAGATTCAATTAAATATTTAATAAAATGTAAAAAATTTTTTATCACTTATTTCCGTTTTTTGCAACATTTTGTATCTTTGCATAAGTGTATACATTTTCTCTCTATTAGTTGTTAAGATAGTTTACCATCTTTTCGATTTTTGTAAATATCGTTTTCCCAAATGGTCTTTTGTACTTCCTCAATGGCAGGGAGGGATTCAAAAATATATTTATTTTCTCTTCTCAAGTGGGTTATAACCGATTATAGCAGATTTTCATTAATATGTAACTTTTTTGGGATATTTTTTCAAAAAATATGGTAATATTTTACCTTAATGTTTTTATAGACAAAATACAGGAAGCCATAATTAAAGCATACTACATGAATCCAGTCATGGAACTTTCTTCCGGAAAAGGCTTTGCCGATGTTGTCTATCTTCCAAAGAAGAATACTGACAAGCCCGCACTGATTGTAGAACTAAAATGGAACAAATCTGCCGAAGGAGCATTAAAGCAGATCAAAGAAAAGCAATATGCGTCATGGATTGAGGAATACACGGGAGATATTCTGTTAATTGGCATCAATTATGATAAAAAAAGCAAACTGCATGAATGTGTGATAGAAAAGTTTATGAAATGATGTCTGCTGCGCCGGGAAACCGAAACTGCCTTTCGGCTTTTTATGTTCGGTTTTCCGGCACTGTAATAAATTTACGATTAATTTCTCACAACGTCTGCTGATGGCAGGAAAGAAAGACAGCTCTTCTGCTGCCGCCCTGGAATCAGGCGATTTCCATCCGTGTATCCCTCTTCCCTGCCCATAAGCTCTTCTATCAGAATTCTGCGAAGCGAATCAATTCTTTCCTGGCATTCCGGCTCTGCTATGGCATCATGCAATTCCTGTGGGTCCGTATCCAGACGGAAATACTGTTCTTTCCCGGATTCCATAAACCAGCAATACTTGTCCCGTTTCGTCACAATATACTGATTGCCCAAATCACCTCCGCTGTGTTCTCCATGAAGATATTCCCTGTCATTGTCATGCAGCAGAGACACACCGTCTATCCCTTCAGGGATATCGCCCCCGGCCAGTTCTATCATAGTAGGAAGGATATCCCGCAGTTCCGCCAGACTGTCGCACACGGTTCCCGGCTTCCTTCCGGGCGCCTGGGCTATGATCAGCGGAATATGAATGCTTCCCTGATAAGGGCGGGTTTTCCGGAAAGTATAATGGTCTCCTAACAGTTCTCCATGGTCAGAAGTAAATACTATAACGGTATTCTGATAAGAATTATCATCCTTCAATGCACTCATCAGCCTTCCAATCTGATTGTCCAGATGACTGATGCAGGCATAGTATCCTATCTGCGCCTGACGCATCAATTCCGAATCCACGGAACCGGTATCCGCATCCGTAAGCCTCCCAAGCCGCTGCAGACGTTCCCTGTCTGCCCAGTCTCCCATTACAGGCGGCGTCAGTGTATGATTGCGGTAAAGGTCAAAAAAGCAGGCCGGCGCATCAAACGGCGGATGAGGTCTGAGATAGGATGCCATCAGGAAAAAGGGCCTGGAACGGTCCCGGCGCCGCAGAAAGTCAATGGAACGGTCCGTAACCCAATTGGTCGGATGCAGTCTTTCCTCATATATCCATGGCCTGGCCGTAAAAGAATTGCATTCAAGCCCATTATCCGTAACATCCCTGTCAACTCCCAACTGAGTTTTCAGCCAATAGAAATAATCGTCGGCAACCCGTTGATTCTCGGCGTACGGTACATTTCCGTTCCGATAGGCATGGAGATAGCCGTCATGGAGTTCTATATTATGGAAACCCATCAGATTCCGCAGCGGATGAACATGCATTTTCCCCACGCACTGAGTATAATAACCGTTTTTTGACAATTCTCCTGCCATGGTCACAGGATAATCCCAGGAAACTCTGTCCTGGTAACCCACCCGTCCATGATGCTCCTGCTTTAAACCGGTATGCAGGGCACATCTGGCAGGAATACAGCTGGGACAGGCTGTGTATGCATTGGTATAGCGTACACCGATAGATGCCAGATGATCCAGATATGGGGTTTTCACATCCGGATGTCCGGCAACTCCCATACAGTCCCCTCTCATCTGATCGGTCATAATAAACAAAATATTTGGTTTCCTCATTTGAAATCTCCTATTTCTTAATTCAATCAACAGATGCCTTTAATACAAATTTCTGCGTCGGATAATCCAGCGATACACAAAGTTCCCCCGGCACAAATCCCAGAGATGCATAAAATGCCCTGGCAGCCTTTCCTTTCTCATCCCCTTCCCGAAAGGTTTCGACTGTAATATCTCTGCTTTTATCCAGCCTGGTCATCATCAGCTGTATCATCTGGCTGGCGATGTTCTGTCTCCTGTACTCCGGATGCACCGCCATACAGCTGATGTAATTACGTTTTTCCGAAAAAATAAGGATTCCTACCACCATACTGCCGTCTACTGCAGAGATTGCGCTTCCTCTCTCTATATTTTTCATTACCGTATTCCGGTAATCTTCCAGTGCCGCCTCTGTCTCCAGACCCGGAAAGCCATCCCTCACAATCTCCGCCAGGCTCATCCAGGACTTCAGATTGTCGGGAGCGGCAAAATTCACCTGCAGCATCTGCCTTCTGTCTCCATGGGCGTCAAAACTTTGCGTATCCTTTATGTCAAATAATTTTCCGAGAAACCAGTACGGAATGAAGATACCCTCCTTCTGCATCCTGAGTGCCTCTTCTTTGTCCACCCAGCGGATACGCCGCACTTCTTCCTCCTGCAGACGAAGCCCGGACAGCTCCACATCCTTTTTTACTATGTAATAATCATCAAAGCCGTCCGAAAAATTCATGGTAAAAACCGGACGGTATTCCGATAAATCAAGCTTCAGTCCCAGTTCCTCCATGACTTCTCTTTCGGCCGCCTGCGAACTGCTGTCCCCTGCCACAGCAGAGCCCCCCACACTTAAATCCCACATATTGGGCCACCCCTTTTTGAAAGGCTGTCTCTGCTGAATCAGAAGTTGATTATTGCTGTTAAAAATACAGACATGTACTACAAGATGATAATCACCATTTTTCATCTTGTCTCCACGTCTGTGTAATCTTCCTGTCCTGATTCTCTCCTTTGTATATACGTCCCAGTATTCTTCTTTTACCTTTCCTGTCATACACCCTCCCTTCATATGAAGCATTCCCCAATACACTTATATTTCTTTTTATTCCCGTTTGTTCTTATAGCATTTATTTTACCATTCTATACATATGCTGACAAGTCCTGATTTTTCTGTCAGAATCTATACTGCACATTGAAAAAATCTGCAGCCATGTGATATAACGAAAAACCATCAGGCAATTCCGATAACAAAAACTATACAATCCAGACAGTGTCCCTCATCTTATCGACAGTTTCCTTCAGACTTTGGCCGATTACAGCAAAATCCTGTCTTGCCTGTATGGGATTACTGACTATCTGGACACTGCTCTGTTCAATTTTTTTAACCAGCTGCTCCAAATTCCGCATGCAAGTATCATGCAGTTCTTCCGCCTCCTCTTTATCCAGAAAAGAATCTTTCCTGCGGCATTTTACCAAGCTTTCCAGCTTATCAATGTATTTGATTAAAAATTCTTTCTTTCCTTTTAATTCCCTGTCATTGTTCTCATAAACGGACTTTTCTTCCCTGATTTTCTCGATTTCATCCCTGTAAACCGTCTCCATCTTTCTGGGAGAGAAAACCTTGAAATCTTCCGGCTCAGCATCTCTAAAAGCTTTCAGACGGGCATCTATATCCCTGATGCGTTCCATATCTGCCTGAAGCTGTATATCTATGCCCTTTACCTCCTGGCGAAACTCTGAAAGCATCCCCTTCATGACATTATAATCATCCAGTCTCATAATATCTCCTTACAATGGCATCATGCCTTCTTCTCCTCATAAAAGGAATAACCGCAGCGCCCATTCTCCTTAGTAACGTAAAGAGCGGAATCAGCCTTTTTATAGAGATCGTCTTCAAATCCGTTAGAGGAAAAAGCAACTCCCACGCTGAGTGAAACTTTTGGCAAATCACCTTCCGGATTCAGCAATATATTATTAATATTGTCTATTTTCTCTTCAATTACAGACTTCATCTCTTCTGAGGCATCCGTTATAATTACCGCAAATTCATCCCCGCCGATTCTTGCAGGATGGTCTGTGGCTCTGAAATTTTCTTCCAGAAGCTTAGCCACTTTTTTCAGTACCTTATCCCCTGTTTCATGTCCGTACTGGTCATTTACCTGCTTGAATTTATCCACATCCAGTATCATCAGGGCAATGGGAGTCTGCTTTGTCCTCAAAAACTGCTTTAATCTTTCAAAAGCGCCTCTGTTGATGATTCCTGTCAGCGCATCATGTTCCGCCCGGTAATTCAGCATCGCCTCATTGGCCGAATTTAACTCATAGATATTATTATAAGTCAAAGCCAAATACTTAAACTCATAAGAGCCGGCTACATTTAGTTTTTCTTTGTCCTCTATATTTTCTATGTAAATCTTGAGGGGATTGATAACCAGGACTATAATCAGTATAAATACAAAAATATTCTCAATAAACAATACGCTGATCAAAATACGCTGCTGTGTCATGGTATTTTTCAGCGCAGAAGCGCTGCGCTGCTGTTTCTGCATGGTATCGTCCACTATACTGTCCACAAAATAGGAAATATTTTCCATAATCATATCTTTGGATTCCTGATATACCGAACCAAATACCATTTCCTGTGCTCTGGCAACCATTTCTTCCGGACTCAGATTGTAATCAGCCTCTGTCAATTCCATCTTTCGCACATCTTCGGGAATCATATCTTCCGTCATTTCTTCCGCCTGAGAAATCAGACGCATGGCATAGATTTCATCTGTCATCAGACGGTTTGAATAATCCAGCGCCGTCTGCAGATACCCGTAAATCTCTTCGCTGACATTAAACGCTTTCATCTGCTCCAAAGCCATATCTCTTCGCCTGGTATTGTAGACTTCATTAAAATATTCCTCTACATACTTTATGTCCTTCGTCACTGTATAGAGACGTACCTGATCCGTAAGATAGTCAGAGCCTTCTTCTATGAGTCCGGCATTTTTTTGACAGGCGATGTAATCCTCCGTAGCGGACATCATGGCATTATATTTCTGAGACGCATGGATGGTAGCCCCGATTAAAAAAAGATACAAAATACAGGATACCACCATCATGTAGATATTGATATTCTTAATTTTAATTCCTTTTACTCCCTTACCGCTCTTTTCCTCCATCGGTTTCCAATCATCCTCCTCATTTTCCCCAGAAATTGTCGTAGATATTTCCTTATGCTCTATCATTATAAAAAAATTTTTTACATTTTTCAATCATATTGTAAGCAAAACTCAATCTGTTTTTAATCGCTTTTTAATTCAGAGGTTCTTTTGCAGGTAAACCTGCTTTTCTGGGATACTTTCCCGGCGTCTCGTTCTCCTTCTTTATCACAAACAGGCATCTGTAAATATTCGAATCCGGCAGCAAAAATTCCTTTTTCTCTGTTACTTTTCCCCCTAAAAGGGCAATGGAATTTCCGGCTTCCACCATTTCACCAGAAATTTTTTCGGATTTATATGCGACAAAAAAACCTCCTCTTTTTACAAAGGGAAGACAATATTCTGATAATGTGGACAGATTGGCAACGGCCCTTGAGACACACAGGTCAAAGCTTTCTCTCAGTTTACCTGGTCTGGCGAAATCCTCCGCTCTGCCGTGAAGCGCTTCCACACCTGTCAGTTCCAGGTCGCCGATGACGGCATTCAGGAACTGAATCCTTTTATTCAGAGAATCCAAAAGCGTTACCCTGCATCCCGGAAATGCTATCTTCAGCACAAGCCCCGGAAACCCTGCACCGGTGCCTACATCAATCAGGCTGGATGCACCATTCATATCATAAGCGTTCACCAGACTGAGGCTGTCTATAAAGTGCTTCTTCATCACATCCTCATATTCCGTTATGGCAGTCAGATTCGTCATTTGATTCCATTTTACAAGCAGTTCGTAATATCGTATAAACTGCGCAATCTGTTTTTCCGACAAAGATATTTCCAGACCTTTCAAATCTTTCCGAAATTGTTCTGTTTGATACTGAAACATGAAAATTGCCTCATTTCTATTCCTTATTCTATCTTCTTACCAACATTCTAAAACCTTTCGCAATACATATATACACACAGGGATTCACTCTTATTATCATCAATGTATTTTAATGTATACTATAATTAATATCTACACGCTGCCATGGCAGTTACGACCGGGATTCTCCTCCAGCTTTCGGAACAGTCTCACCAGGACAAACCCGGCAATCACCGCCAGAAGGAACTCCGCAACCGCCTGTGCATAAGGCAGTCCATAAAGAGGAAATATGTAATTCAGTATTAAAAGTGCCGGAATTTCAAATACAATCTTTCTCAAAATAGCAAAAATCAAAGCCTTGTTTCCCATACCGGTAGCCTGAAATACTCCCACTGTCAGGAAATCCACACACATAAAGGGAAGCTGCAGGCACATTCCTTTCAGGAAATGTGCGCCATATGCCACTATCACTTCATTATCCATAAACATTCGAACCAGAGAGCCTGCAAAAATCAGATAGCCTGCAGATATTACCACTACGCAGCAGATACCGATTTTCATGCTGTAGAGAATGGTATCCTTCATGCGGCGGTAATTTTTGCTGGCATAGGTATAGCCAACCAACGGCATAATCCCCTGGAACATACCGAAGAACAGATTTAGAGGTACCATATTGATCTTCTGGGCGATTCCCATGGAAGCCACCACATCCGATCCGTAGGAAGCCGAAAAATTGTTCAGCAGCGTCATGCTGGTCACATTCAGCAGATTCTGAATGCAGGCCGGAATTCCCACTGCAAAGATGCCGAAGAGAATCGTTTTATCAAAGGAAAAAAGCTTCGGCGAAATTGACACATAAGTTTTTCCTCTTCTGACATACAAGAGTACGAAAAAGTAACAGCACGCCAAAGTATTTCCCAGAAAAGTGGCAAGTCCTGCCCCCGCCGCCCCCATATTCAATCCCCAGGGAAGAATAAAGATGGGATCCAGTATCATATTCAGGACACATCCGCTGATGGTTCCGATGCTGGCATGGAAAGTGGCTCCTTCCGACCGGACCATATAGGCCATCACCACATTCAGGATGGCCGGAACTGCTCCGCAGCACACTGTCCACTGCATGTAATCATTGGTAGCCGCTATGGTGCTTTCTTCCGCGCCCAACAAAATCAACAGATTCGACCGAAAAAGGATACTCAACAGAGAAAATAAAGCTGAGCAGAATACCGTACAATAAAAACCAATAGCCGCACATTTCCTGACAGTCTGATGTTCATGCCGTCCCAATGCACGGCTCATCATACTGCTGGTTCCCGCCCCAAAGAGATTATTTACAGCGTTGAAAGCAAGCATCATAGGCGCCACAAGAGTGACGGCAGCATTCTGTATGGGATCATTAAGCATTCCTACAAAATAGGTATCCGCCAGATTATAGATTATGGTGATCAGGGAGCTTATGATAGTCGGTACAATAAGCTGCCTTACGGCTGCGGGGACTGATGTCCTCTCGAAAAGTTCTGTTTTATCCTGATTTTTCATTTTTTACCCTGTTCCTATCCGTATCTTTTCTTCCGGTATCCTTTTCATCATGCAATGTACTCATACCTTTGATATCTTCTGTTTGAAACCTTATAAGTACCTGGCAGTAACTGCCTTTACCTGATATCTTTTATTTCCTCATATATATTCTGCATTTCAAGGTCTGCATTGAAGATGCTGTGGGCAATGTTTGTCAGGCGTATCCTTGTGGAATCCGAAACCTCCGCTTCCGTCTTATAGCGAAGCTGATGCTCCAGGCTTGCCCAGAAATCCATGGCGATGGTCCTCATCTGAATTTCCACCGGAATAATCTGTTTTTCCGATGAAAGAAAGATGGGAATGGCTACTATCAGATGATAACTTCTGTATCCGTTGGCCTTTGGATTGGCTATATAGTCTTTCTCCCTCACAATCAGAAGGTCATCCTGTTTTTTTAACATCTTGACGATCGCATAGATATCGTTTATGTAAGAACAGATAACCCTGATTCCCCCGATATCCGTAATTTCGTCCCTCATTATCTCATATTCCAGAGGAAGATTCTTCTGAAGCATTTTATTCCGGATGCTTTCTGTCTTTTTCAGCCTGTGGGTGATATGCTGTATGGGATTTCTGTCTTTATTTAACTCGAATTCCTGACTCAGATTTTCCAGTTTGGTACAGATTTCCCGCATGGCGCAGGAATAGAGCATGGTCATTTCCTTGATCTGCCAGTAAGATGTGGGAAAACCGACTGGCAGGTCAGTAACTTCAATATTTTCTGTTTCTTCCATATATGTTAAAACCTCCGAAACTATTCTTCTCCTGTTTTTGGTAGAACTATGATGGCCATTCGGCCGTTCCTTGCCTTGAATATGGTCATATTATACCATAAAAACAAATACAAATATAAATAGCCTGAAAAATTAATACTTTTTTCACATTCCATTCATAAAGCATATCAAACAGCACATCAATGTTCTTATCCAAAAGTATATATTCCCATATATTACAAATGTTACAAATTTGTCCCGAATTCTAAAATTGTGTTGCAATCAACCGTCGCATACGGTACATTAAAAACAGAGAATACGGCACTTGCTCTATTGGATGTACCAAAAAGAACGAACCCCCGATTGTACCGCTAATACAATCGGGGGTTCTTCTTCTTTTACGGAGAAGCCAACCTTCTGTGTTGGTTACCGCTTTTTTCTCTTCGTCCAGCCAATTGCATATATAGTATGCAACTACACTTCTCATACGGAGAATACAAAATTGTGCACTTGCACCATTGGCATGCACCCTCTTTGGACTTATTATAATTCAACAGAATTTTTATATCCGCTTATTTGACAAATTTCTCCATGTAAACCAGCAGAACGGAAATATCCGCTGGCGAAACCCCTGAAATCCTGGATGCCTGCCCGATAGAAGCCGGGCGGAACATTTTCAGCTTCTGCCTTGCTTCAAGCCGCAGGGAAGATACATCATCATAATCAATCTCCTGGGGAATCAGCTTCTTTTCCATCTTCCTGTACTGCTCTACCTGGCGCTTCTGTCTGACGATATATCCTTCATATTTAATCTCAATTTCGACTTGTTCAATAACGGATGCCGGCAATTTCTTTCTGTCCCTGTCTATTTCCCCTATTATTTCGTAAGAAAGCTCAGGGCGGCACAGCAGTTCGGCCAGACTGGCTGCTGTTTTCAGCGAGGCGCTGCCGTGAGCTTCCAGGAAATTCTGAATCTCCCGGTTGGCTCCCACACTGGTTTTTTTCAGGCGGCTGATTTCTTCCTCTATCAGCTTTTCTTTTTCCAGCAGAGCCTGATAGTCTTCCTCTGATATCAGTCCTGCTTCATATCCTTTTTTTCTCAGACGCAGGTCTGCATTGTCCTGGCGCAGCAGCAGCCTGTATTCTGCCCGGGAAGTCATCATCCGGTAAGGCTCCCTGTTCTCCTTGGTCACCAGGTCGTCAATCAGTACCCCTATATATCCTTCCGACCGGTCAATGGTAAGGGGTTCTTTTCCCAGAATGGACATGGCTGCATTCACACCGGCCACCAGCCCCTGGCAGGCCGCCTCCTCATAGCCGCTGCTGCCGTTCAGCTGTCCGCCGCTGAACAGCCCTTTTACGGTACGAAATTCCAGCGTGGCGTTCAGCTGTCCTGCATTGATGCAGTCATATTCAATGGCATAGGCGTTCCGCACGATTTTGCAATGCTCCAGTCCCGGCACCGTCCTGTACATGGCGAGCTGTACATCCTCCGGCAGGGAAGAAGACATACCGCTGATATACATTTCATTGGTGTGAAGTCCCTCCGGTTCGATAAAAACCTGATGCCTTTCCTTATCCGCGAATTTTACCACTTTATCTTCAATGGAAGGACAGTATCTGGGGCCTGTCCCCTCTATGATTCCCGCGTAAATGGGTGACCTGTCCAGATTCTCACGAATGATTTCATGGGTTTTCTCGTTGGTATAGGTCAGCCAGCAGGAAACCTGCTCCTTCTGCACACTTTCCGGGTCCGTGGAAAAGGAAAAAGGCACTATCCTTTCATCCCCGAACTGTTCCTCTATCTTCGAGAAATCGATACTCCTTTTGTCCATCCTGGCAGGCGTACCTGTCTTGAAACGGCGCATTTCAATCCCCATCTCTCTCAGGGATGCCGTCAGATAAGTCGCCGCCTGAAGTCCGTTGGGACCGGTGTAAGTGATGGATTCCCCGCACAGGCATCTGGCTCCCAGATAGGTTCCCGTACAAAGGACTATCGCTTTGCAGTCATAAATCATACCCGTGAAGGTTTTCACGCCTGTAACCCTTTTTTTCCGGTTCCCCGGTACTCCTTTTTCTTTTTCTTCTCTTTCTTCTTTCTCTTCCCACAGAATCTCACAGACCTCCGCCTGTTTGATTGTCAGATGCTCCTGATTTTCCAAAACCTTCCGCATGGCTCTGGAATATTCCGCCTTGTCCGCCTGAGCGCGAAGGGAATGCACAGCAGGACCTTTGGATACATTCAGCATTTTAGACTGAATAAAAGTTTTATCTATATTTTTTCCCATTTCCCCACCCAGGGCATCCAGTTCCCTCACCAGATGCCCCTTGGAAGAACCGCCTACATTGGGATTGCAGGGCATCAGGGCAATACTGTCCACACTTACCGTAAAAATGACAGTCTCCAGCCCAAGCCGTGCGCAGGCGAGAGCCGCCTCACATCCCGCATGCCCGGCACCTATCACACATACGTCAACTTTTTCACGAAAATCAATCATGCTGTTCACACTTTTTCATTTAAATCCGTTTTTTATTTTCCCATACAGAATCTGGAGAATATCTCCTCCACCAGATCATCGTTCACTTCTTCCCCTGTAATTCTCCCAAGAGAAGCATAGGCATCCATCATATCAATGGAATAAAAATCCTCCGGCATTCCCTCATCCAGGCTTTTCTTCACAAGCGTCAGGGAAGCATAAGCCTCTTCCAGAGCTTTCTTATGCCTCATGTTCGTTATCACAATCTCGTTGCTGCTCTGAATCTCTTCCCGGAAAAACATCTCTTTCACAGCCTGTTCGAATTCTTCCATACCGCTGCCGTCTTTAAAAGACGTTTTCACCACTTTCAGTGACTGATTTGAAGCATCCTTCAATTGATTTTTCAAAACCTCTTCAAATAAATCCTCAATTTCCTTTTCCGTCACTTTGCTCATCAAATCAGTCTTATTTAACAATACAATCCTGTTTTTATCCTTGATAAACGATATTATTTCCCTGTCATTCTCATCCAGAGCAACCGAAGCGTCCACCACATAGATAACCAGATCCGCGTCATCAGCATATTCAAAAGCCCTCTTCACACCTATTTTTTCTACCGTATCTTCCGTTTCACGGATGCCCGCCGTATCCACCACATTCAGGCAGATATTTCCCAGTCTGACGGTCTCCCTTAAAACATCCCTTGTAGTCCCTGCCACATCTGTTACAATAGCCCTTTCTTCCCCCACCAGGCAGTTCAGGAGGGAAGATTTACCCACATTCGGCTTGCCCACAATCACGGTATTGATCCCTTCTTTTATCAGCCTGCCGTTTTCGGCCGTATCAATCAATCTCCGAATATTGTTCATCAAGACATCCGTTTTTAACGCCAATACTTCCTGATACCCTTCCGTACTGAAATGTTCCGGGTCGTCTATGGCAGATTCAATAAACGCCACCTGGTAGAGAATCTCTTCCCGCAGCCTTTTTATTTCCTTCGAAAGGATTCCTGTCAGCTGTTTCACAGAGGAGGCCAGCGCATAGTCATTCTGGGAGCGGATGACATCCATCACCGCCTCGGCCCTGGACAAATCTATTCTTCCATTCAAAAAAGCTCTTTTTGTAAATTCACCCGGCTCCGCCAGCCTGACGCCGCACTTCAGAGCAGCGTCCAGTATCTTCTGCATCACAAGCACGCCGCCATGACACTGGATTTCCACTGTATCTTCCCCGGTAAAGCTCTTCGGCGCCCGCATGACCACTGCCATCACTTCATCTATCACAAACTCCCGTTCTGCATCATATGCATAACCGTAATAAAGCATATGATCAATCCCATTGCATAATGTTTTCTTACCGGAAGGGGAACGGAATATTTCATTTCCGGTCCAGACTGCATTTTCGCCGCTTATCCTGACAATTCCGATTCCGGAATCTGTAAGGCCTGTAGCAATAGCAGCAATCGTATCCCTTATCTCCATAATAAAAATGTTTCCTCGCTCTCTGTACCGGACAGGCTTATACACGGACAAATGTTGGCAAATGTTTTTGACCGTGAGTATAAATAAACCCTAGATGACCCCCAAAAGTAGTACCACATCAGGGAACCATCATCAGAGATA
>CAJUJN010000014.1 GCA_910586775.1 uncultured Acetatifactor sp.
GCCTCCATGTACCCCTGATCGTAGGGGCACGCGTCGCAGAACACCACCCGCACCCGGTTCACGTCCCGGGCGGCGCTGTAACTGGCGATGGCCCCCAGAGCCGCAGCCAGCAGGGCGCGGTCCATGGAGCCGGAAGTGTCCAGCAGCACCCCGAAGGTACGCCCCTCTCTGGCCGTCTCCTCATATCGGTAAGAGGGCCGCGGGATGTCCGGCGTGGCCCACTGCCTTCTGCTGAGCCTGGCGTAGGTGCGCCGCTTTTCCAATGGCTCAAACCGTTCGTCGAACCACCTGGCCAGTTCCACATCCCAGGGAATGGGCGGTTGGGACAAAGCACGAATCTCCTCCACCAACCCCGCCGGCAGATACCCCCGTTCATGGGCCTGATGGAAGTCCAGACCCCGTTGGATCGCCGAGCGGCACCAGGCATCCAGATCCACGAAGTCTTTGGTTTCCCGCCAGTCCGGCGGGCCAAAGAGAATGTCGTGCCCGGCCATGCGCCTGTATCTGCGCAGATTGGCCGCCAATATGTCATAGACGCTCTCCGCCGACAGCCCCGCAAGCTCCGGGTCAAAGAGCAGCCCCTCCGGCATGGAGCCAACCTCCATATCCCGCAGCCACTGGTTGATCACGTAATCGCATGCCGTGTTCCACAGTTCCGGGTCCCTTTTTCCCAGGCGCTCCTCATGGCACAGAGCGGCGTGAAGGTATTCGTGAGCCAACACAAACCTCCACTCCTGCTCCGTGAGATGGGAGGCGGGGTTCACGTAGATCTCCCGCATGTGGACGGAGATCGCGGCGATGGGGATGTCCATCCTCTGCGCCACAAGCGGGTCATCCACCAGCCGGAATCCGGCGGCAATGCCCCCCAGAAGGGGATAGCTTGACAGGAACCACTCCTGCGCCCTCTGGATGGGGCTGCTTATCCGGCGTTCCCCCGGCTCCGTCCGAACACCTCCCGCATAGTCCACAGCGGCACGCAGAGCCTCCCGCAGACTTTCCGCAAAAATCTGCCGCCAGTCTGTGGGGCCCCGCCACCAGCTCCGTGCCTCCCCCCGCCAGGACATATCCCCCCGTCCGCCGCTCATGGTGGAAAAATGCAGGCAGGCCGGGTCATTATGCTCTTTCAGCCAATAGTACAGCTTCTCCTCCTCCCGGGCCCCCGGCGGCAGGGGAAAGTCCAGTTCCCCGGGAACCGTACCGATATGAAAATCTGCCAGATATCTGGTGACCACACAGTCACAGGCGGCATTCCAGAGAAAATCCTTCTCCCGGTCTTCCCTGATGTGCCCCAGGCCTAAATGAAGCAGGCAGTGCGCCAACACATAAGCCCACTCCCCCGGCGCTGCCCGGCGGTGGCTGTTGGCATAGATATGGCCGTCAGAGGTCACCCAGGCCCAGTCCTCCCTGGCCATTGGATAACTGTCGTCAAAATGAATGGTCACCCGCTCCCGCAGCGGCCCCAACACCGGATTCTGACTTACCATACCGCATGCGGCCTGAAAACTCTCCTGGGCCGGATTGGTCTTCTGCTTCCTGCTTTTCTGTCTCCCGCTCATCCGTTCCGCCTGTCTGCCAGCCGGGGCAGATCCCGAAACAGTTCCACCACGAACCAATCCGGCAGCTCCTTTCCGTCTTCCGGGGTCACCGCCATCCGGGCGATTTCCAGACTGATATTTGCCAGCTCGGTAATGCGGTCCTTGGCCTGAAGAACCAGAGTCTGGCTGTCGCTGCCAAGCTTACCCCGCTCCGGCGGCAGCTCCTTCACCAGACGGGCGCGGAGGGACTGGGCCAGGAAGTAGAGCACGTCCCGCTCCTGGGGCTTCTCCGGCCAGGGCTGAACACCGGAAAGAATCTTGTCCAGAGCATACTGACTTCGGATCTGGCGGATGTAGGCCAGAAACTGGACTGCATGCTGAGGACTCAGACAGCCTGTGGCCAGAATCCGCAGGGCTTCCTCCCCTATATCCGGGCCGTAGCTGTGGATTGCGTCGCTTAACATGTGCCAGGAGCGGGGCGTGGAGAATGGCTCCTCACTCTTGGGGGGTTTTGCCCACAGATGATCCGGACGACTGGAGATATAATCGTAAACATAGGGATGGATGCCGTTTCCCGCCGCCCACTCCAGCCACAGCCTGGGACTGGCAGTGAGCTCCACATGGAACATCCGGTTCACCAAAGCGGAGGACATGGGCCGGGTGATGGCATTGTCCTGGGCCCGGTTGCCTGCGCCTACCACGATAGAGCCCTCGGGCAGAGAATATTCCCCGATGCGCCTTTCATGAATCAGAGAATAAAAAGCCTTCTGCACCTCCGAAGTACAGGCGTTCAGCTCGTCCAGGAAAAGGACGTAAGGCTCCTGTCTGGCGATTGTCCTGGGCGGACAGAAGACGCTGTATCCGTCCCTGATCTGAGGAACGCCGATGATGTCCTCCGGAGCCAGCTGACTGCCCAGGAGAGAGACGCAGGGCAGTCCCAGGCTGTCCGCAAAGTCCTGGACGATAGCGGACTTGCCGATACCCGGCGCTCCCCAGATGAACACCGGACGGATGAGGCCTATGTTCAGCAGCACATCCAACAGCTGTTTATGGTTTACGGTAACGGTCAGATTCATAAAATATCATTACTCCTTTGTCGTCATTGTGCAATTCCTCAAGCCGCATCCTTTTCCCTCTTTGTCCTGATCTGTCTATTTTACCACATCCTCCCGCATTTTACTATCCGGAACCGGCCTCAAAATCATATGGAAAACATAACCGGAAGCACAAAAACAGGAAAACAATCCGGCGGGGCAGCCCCATACAGTCAAAATTACAGGATACACTGGGAAACCGTACGGCTCCATCAGAAAATCAGGTCTTGACAGCGACACGGTGTCACACTTTATACTCAGCTCCAGAGGAAAAAACCCCGCCCGCTGATTCAGCATCTCGGAAATCTCCGGCGAAAGCATTTGCCCATTCCATCAAATGGTACCTCTTTCTTTCAGTCCGTCAATCCGCATTCAGCCCATAAACCTCAATCTCATATATCCGCGCCGCGCTGTCGCTTCCCTGGGTGGGTTCTTCCACCAAAAGCCGTACAAATCTGGCCTTTACCGGTGCGAATGCGTCATGGGTGGAGCCTTCCGTATTTTTCGTCACCCGCCATACTTCCGTAAAGTCCCTGCCGTCCTGGCTGACCAGAATCGCATAGGCTCTGGTATTCATATCCGGGCTCTCCCCTCCCGCCTGGGCGTGGGATATGTCCACTGCGCTGACGGCTTTCTCCTCGCCCAGATCCAGTGTAATCTCATGAGGCGCATCACCTGTGGCGCACCATTTTTTCGTTTTGTCCCCGTCCACCGCAAACGTGGGCGCTTCGTTATCGTTCACATAGGTATCGGCCTGAACCGCAGCTCCCTGGGAAAGAAGGGAAAGCCCGCCGGATGCCGCTTTCGTGACCACAATGTACGCCTCTGCAGACATCTCGTCGCTTCCGGATTCATTTTCCGCCTTTACAGACACCGGATAGACACCTTCCTGGGAATAGCTGACAGATACCTCTTCCCCCTCAGCGCTTTCCCTGCTTGCCCCGGGAAGCGTCCAGGTCACCTTCTCCGTATTCCGGGAACAGAGGCTGCGGAACACAACCGTATCCCCGGGAGCCGCCAGTGTCACATCCGCCGTAAATCCCGCTCTGGGCAGACTGTTGTCCGGCCATTCCAGAACAATTCTGGCGCCGGTTCCTTCCTCCAGAAGCCAGTTCACTGGAACGATTTCCAACACCGTCTGCTTCTCTCCTTTCTTACCGGGAAGTTCCAGGCGGGGAAGTCCATGGAGATAAAAGCTCTCCGTATTGGAAACCCCTGCCAGATACCGGTTATCGTCCTGTCCTATCCGGTAGATTTCATAATACGCGGGCGCTGCCTCCGGAGCGGATTTTACTGCCGTCTCCCCGGAAGAATCCCGGTCCGCCCTTTCCTGCTCCGTATCCCAGGCCAGGCGAATACCTGCAAACATACCGTCTTCGTCAAAACCGCTTTCCAGAATCTGCACATTGCTCACAGCCCTGTTCCAGTCCGAACCTGCCTGGGCCATGGTGATATTTCCCATGCGAATCCCGGCTTCCTCCACATCCCTGTCCGCTGCCAGTCTGCAGGAAATCGTCCTGATCTGCTTTCCTGCCAGAGCGGACATGTCATAGGAAACTGTGGTCCAGTCGGCCCCCACCAGCCTGTCTCCCTCCAACAGAACCTCCGAACCGTCCTCCAGAGTCAGCACCGCATCCAGGGCAATCTCCGCGCCGGAAGCCCTGGCTGTGACCGTGAACAGCATGTCCTCCTCCACCAGAAGCGCCGCGCTGTACAGGCGGATAAGGGATTCCGTATTCTGTTTCATACTCCCGGTCAGCAGCAGGCTGCTGCCGCCGTACCAGGCGTCTTCCATATCCAGATCTGCCTGAAGTTGGTTTCCCGTCTTATTTTCAATGATATACCGGTAAGTGGGCAGGATATCCGACAGACTGCGGTTATTCCAGTCCCACAGGCTGATCTGATACCCGTTCTTGAAGAAGCTGTAGCCGTTCCCCATGGAAAAGTTCGTCACAAAGGGCAGGGAGGTCACAGCCGTGCGCTCCGCCACATAAGAGGAAATCCCGGGCCACTGTCCGGCAGCCTCCCCCTGCTCCGCAGAAGGGTCCCCCTCCTGATTAACCCACAGCACATTTTCCTTTTTCCGGAAATCCGCCATGTCTTCCGCGTCGAAAAAGGCCCAGCTTGGGCAGTAAAGCCCCAGGGAAGTCAGGGTGCCGCCCTCCGGCTTCTCAAACAGCTTCCAGTTCACCCTCGTCCCATAGCCATTACTCTGCAGATCAATGCCCGCGTACAGGTCATAGGGGTCCAAATCCAGTTCTTCCGCCAGGGTGACGGAGTCCTTCAGCAGATCCCTGCCTCCCTGGGCCACGTCCTTCCAACCGAAGTTCAAGAACATTCCGTCTGCCAGGTCTTTGCCGTTTTCCGTCAAAAAGCCCGCATTTTTCTCTGTCAGGGCATTCTGCCAGTCCATCTTTCCCTCTTCCGTCATGGAATCGTAGTAAATCAGTTCCAGTTCCGGCGCCTGGGCCTTAAAATAAGCCAGAAACGCCTTCATCCTATCCGCATGTTTTTCCATCAGGGGTTCTTCCCCGGTTCCCTCCGTCTCCTGATTGATAAACCATCCGTCAAATCCATACACCCTTGCCGCCTGAATCAGCTTGTCCGCCACGGGATAGGCCCCGCCCTTTTCCATCAGCAGGTCCTCAAGCCATTCCATTTTTCCGCCATGGGCGGTCTGGGGCATAAAAACCGTGCCCAGTACTTTGACGCCGTTTCTGTGTCCCGCATCCACCACATCCGCGGAGGGAGGAACAATGAGTCCTTCCCCTGAGGAACCGCCCCAGTACACCAGACTGTCCACATACTGCCAGTAGGAAAAAACATTGGCCTCGGCCGTATTCCCTCCGTGGGGAAGATTGCCGCTGGTATTGCGGTTCATAATGGAGAGCGCCAGTACTTTTGTGTCCCTGTTCTGGGTGGAATTCACGGTATCCAGTCTTTCCCTGTCCCGCCGGACAGCCAAAGGAACGGTACTTTTGTGAAATATCAGTTCTTCGTCCTCCTCCGGTTCCCATTCCAGGAGCTGCGCGGGAAACCAGTAGGGCACCTCCGGCTGAATTGCCAGAACCAGGTCCGGATTCTCATTCTCCGGGGTCACGCCGTAGCCTGCCGGGGCGGTCGGCATATCGTCAGCATTTTCACCTTCTGCCGAATTCCCCGAAACGCCGTCCTTGGATTCCGCCGCGTCTGCCGCCCCGGTTCCGGCCCCCGGCAAATCCTCTGCTGTTCCCCCATCCTGTTCCGCGCCGATTCCCGACTGCTCCGGATTAATTTCTTCCGCGCTCTGCGATTCCGCCTCCCCGGACAGCTCTCTTCCTCCGGCGGAAATCTCATCCCCGCTGCCGCAGGCTCCCAGGCTCATGCCCAGGACGGCTGCCGTTAATATGGCTGTGACCCGTTTTCCAAATTGCTTCCTGCTCATACTAATCTCCATTCCGCCGCCTTCGGCCGGCGGCACAAACAGTAATGAATATATAACGCATACCAGTCTGCTTTCCCGCCGGCATATCATTCCTCAGCGCTTACTCCAGTTCCAGACGAAAAACCACAGGGCAGTCACTGCAAAACCCGCTGCTGATATGCAGTCCCGCTTCGTCCCGGCTCCACCTGGGCTTCTCTGTGCTGCCCAGGACTTCCACTTCCCGGATAATTCCGTGGAAATTCGCCTGCCTGGAGGCATCCTGGATTCCCAGACAGCGAATGCAGTACTCTCCGTTTTCGCTGCACTTCATGGCGATGGCATACAGATATCCGTTGGCTGTGGTAAAGCGGAAATCCTGTGACGTAAAGTTCTTCTTAATGCCGTCGGAGAACTGGCCGTCTGTCACCTGCGTAGGGCCTTCCCCATATCTCCGCCATACCCGGGATCCATAGATTGCCTGGCCGTTGATCTTCAGCCACGCTCCTATTTTCAGCAAGACCGCTCTGTCCTCCTCCGTGATGGTGCCGTCGGGCCTGGGCCCCACATTCAACAGCAGACAGCCGTTTTTGCTGACGATGTCTACCAGGTCACAGATGATATCCTCTCCGGAGCGGAAGACATTATGCTCCGTATACCCCCAGGAATTCAGGGCAATGGCAGTGTCTGTCTGCCAGAAATACGGTTTCATTTCCGCAAACTGACCTCTCTCCACATCCGGTACCGCAGTGCCGAACAGAAAAGCGTCATGTTTATAATTAATCACCGCATCACTCCCCCACTGTGCGGCACGATTATAGTAATAGGCCGCAAACTTCCGCAGGTAGGGCCGCAGGGCACTGTGCTGTATCCACCAGTCAAAATAGACGATTTTTGGATGATATTTATCCACAATTTCACAGCACCGCACCAGCCAGTCCTGCAGAAATTCCTCTGTGGGTACAGGCTCACTGTACAGATCATGGAGATTCTCCGGCTCGGGCATGGCAGGCCAGTAAAAATCCCCTCTCTCCATGTCTTCCCTGACATCACTGTCATATTGTCTGCCGTGGCCCATGAAGAACCAGTGCTCCGCACGATGACTGGAGGCTCCCACCTCCATTCCCTTCTTCCGGCAGCTTTCCTTCAGCTGACCCAGCACATCACGTTTCGGCCCCATTGCGGCGGCATTCCAGCGGGATATCTCGCTCTCATACATCTGGAATCCATCGTGATGCTCCGCCACAGGTACAACATATCTGGCTCCGGCCTGGGCAAACAATTCCGCCCAGGCTTCCGGATCGAATTTATCCGCCGTGAACATGGGAATGAAATCCTTATAACCGAATTCCGTGTGCTTTCCATAAGTCTCCACATGGTGCCTGTACTCCGGGGAATCCTTGATATACATGTTCCGGGAGTACCACTCGTTGCCGAAGGCAGGTACACTGTAGATTCCCCAGTGAATAAAAATGCCGAATTTCGCGTTTCTGTACCATTCCGGCACATGGTATGAGGACAGGGATTCCCAGCTGTCCTCAAATGGGCCTTTCGCAATGATATCCTCTATGGTATCCAGATATTGTTTCATATCATACATGGCTGTTCTCCTTTCGCCTGCTCCGAATTTTGAAGGATGCTCCGAACTTTGGAGGATACTCCGATTTCCGGAGGATGCTCTGTTCTCCCCGTTTCGCACTGCACAGCTTCCGCAGGCTTCAACGCAGTTTATCCCGGAATCACACCCTCCGGATCCCATAAATCCTCCCATCCGCCGGCTCCTTCCCAGAGAAACACCTGCCCTTTAATCAGGCGGCAGTTCCTGTCCTCTGTGGCAATGGCCTCCATCTCCTGGTCTGTCAGGGGATCTTCCGTGATGCATCTCAGATTCATCTCATACTGAGCAGGCTTCACGGAGAAGGGGATGGGCACCTGGCCCCGCTGCACCGCCCATTTCAGGCAGATCAGCGCCGGGTGCACACCATGGGCCCTGGCCGCCTCCGCCACCCCGGACAGCTCCCCATCCGCCACATCCTCCGCGGTCCTGTCCCGCTCCGGCCTGGAGGGAGACCCGATGGGACAATAGCCGATGGGCAGGATATCATGTTCCAGCGCATAGTTGAACAGTTCCGGCTGCTGAAAGGAGGGATGCAGCTCCATTTCCAGAGCCGCGGGCTGTATCCGGCACAGGGGCAGAACAGCCTCCAGCTTGGCAATGGTCATATTGCTCATACCAATGTACCGCACCAGTCCTCTGTCCACCAATTCTTCGCACTGCCGCCAGGTATTCATGAATTCCTCCGCCGAAAAGGGCCTGGAGTCCGGGTTCCTGGAATCTCCTGCACAGCCCGGTGCATGATAATTGGGAAAAGGCCAGTGGACAAAGTACAGATCCACATACTCCAGCCCCAGATCGGCCAGACTTTTTTTACAAGACTCCAATACCCTGTCATGCATATCGTTCCATACCTTGGACGTGATGAAAAGCGCCTTCCGCTCCACTGCATTTTCCGAAAAAAGGCGTTCCAATACCCGGCCAATTCTGTCCTCATTCTGGTATACCGATGCGCAGTCGATAAACCGGTAACCGTATTTCACTGCGCCGTATACCGCTTCCGCGATCTCCTCCGGGCCGTATTTATCCGAACCGAAAGTCCCCAGCCCCAGGCAGGGAATCCGCTCCCCGCCCCGCAGCGTCCTCATGGGAATTCTGCTCTGTTCTATTGCATTCGTCATCTCCATGCCTCCTTTGAAACCAATCACAGTATTTGGAAGATTCTATTCCGGAAACGTCACCGCCACCTTGCCGCACTGGCCGTCTGCCATCAGACGGTAGGCCTCAGCCGCCTGCTCAACAGGAAATTCATGGGTAATCAAATCCTCCGGATGAATTCCCCAGCGCACCAGGCGCTCCACCAGCTCTTCCATCTTCCACAGGGACGTCACCCAGGAACCGTAGATTGTCTTCTGCCCGTGGATGATATCCGGGCTGGGGTTAAAGGTGCAGGTGCCGCCCTCTCCCACAAAAGCAATTTTGCCCCACTCCCTGGTGGCGCGGATGGCCAACTGCCTGCCTGCGTCATTGGCAGAGGCATCAATGGCCCGCTCCACGCCCTTGCCACCTGTGACGGCTAAAATCTGTTCCAGCGCGTCCTCCCCGGGTTGGAACACATAGTCCGCCAGGCCAAGCTTCTTCGCCAGCTCAATTCTGTACTGGTTCATCTCCACGCCGATCAGACAGTTCGCCCCCATGGCTTTTGCCAGCATCAACGCCGCCAGACCCACAGGCCCCAGACCTGTCACCAGCACCGCGTCATTACCGCACACACCAATCTTCTCGATGGCCTCGTACACTGTACCGAATCCGCAGGCCACCTGTGCCCCATCCTTATAGGTCAGCTCCTCAGGCAGCTCGATAAGATCCTTCTCCTCCGCCAGAATATAGGGCGCCATGCCGCCGTTGCGCTGCCAGCCATAAGCCTGGCGGAATCTGCTTTTGCAGGAGATGTAATATCCCCTCCGGCAGTCATTGCAGACACCGCAGCCCGAAATGTGGTACACGATTACCCTGTCGCCCTTTTTAAAGCGTTTCAGGCCTTCCCCTTCCTCCACGATGACGCCGCAGGGCTCGTGACCCGCCACCATGCCGGGGATATACCCCTCCGGCCCTTTTCCGGTATGCTCCCGATAAATGCAGCGGATATCGCTGCCGCAGATGGTGGTGGCTCTTGTCTGCACCAACACCTGTCCGTGTCCCGGAACGGGCACTTCAAAATCCTTCAGCTCCACAGTGCTGTTGCCGGGCAGCACCGCCCCCTTCATCAACATTTTTACAGCCATATTTTCCTCTCTTTCCGCAGGCCCCGCGCCCGCAAATCTGTACTTTTCTTCTCTCTTGATTATATCTGAAACAAGCCGTCTTTTTAAGCAGGATATCTGCCGTCTTTTTTATAAAAATGTCGTGTTTTTGTATCTATTTTATGGTATCATATAAGCAGTGGTCTCACATGTATCACCTGGCACAATAAAGCTGAATCCCCAGGAAAGGAGCCTGTTCCATGAACCCCAATCGGCTGAACCTGAACCTCTCATTCTCCCTGGAGGGCATCCCCGTCCAGGCCGTCAATATGACCTGTGAACGCTTCCAGCGCAGCATCCCCTCCCACAGCCACGGAAGCGGCAGCTACGAGATCCATTACATTCCCTCGGGATACGGAGAACTGACGTCAAACAGTCATATTTTTCACATTGTACCGAATACGCTCTTTGTCACCGGCCCTCATGTGGAGCATGCCCAGGTTCCCCAGCTCCAGGAGCCCATGCTGGAATACTGTATCTATCTGAAAATAAAGGAACCCCTGCGGCGGAAAAAAGAGACTCCTGTGATGGAGAGCTTCACTGCCACGCCCTTCTGGTTCGGACCGGACACCCAGGGCATTCATGGGCTCATGCATCAGCTTTTCAATGAGCTGGAGCTTCGTCCCATCGGTTATCTGGACCAGGCCAGGCTCCTTCTGTCCCAGCTGCTGATTTACATTGTCCGCAATTATCAAAATGCCCGCGCCCACCAGGCTGCCCCGGTTCAAAGCAGCCTCTCCGACCTGACTTCTGTCATTATAGAAGAATATTTTCTCTATGAATACCGCAGCCTGTCCCTGGAGGAACTGGCCAAAAGACTCAAACGCAGTCCCAGGCAGACCCAGAGACTCTTACTGGAATACTATGGCAAATCCTACCAACAAAAAAAGGCAGAGGCCAAAATGTCTGCCGCTGCCATCCTTCTTACGGATAAGTCGAAAAACATTACATCCATCGCGGAAGAACTGGGCTATTCCTCCCCGGAGCATTTCTCCTCCGCCTTCCGCGGTTATTACGGCACCTCTCCCCGGGAATACAGAAAGCGACTGTAATATATCAAAATATGTCCTGACAAAATGACTGCTCTTTTTGGGTCTACCAGTACGCCGATGCATTCATTCCCGGGTAAGCGGCGCCTGATGTCCGCATCAGGACAAGGCGGAGAAGGGAGGCGATGCGGCAGACACGCCTGCTGACGACAGCGCAATACTGAGGCGAGCAGCGAGTGCTGATTGATAAGGGATTCATACAATGGGGTACCAGGCTATCCTCCAAGCCGGGAAATCTGCCGCTGCCCTACAGCAGGGCCTCTGCCCACGCTGCCTCCTGGAATGCCACCAACACGAAATCCTCTCCAACCCCGATCGGACCAGTCCTTTTTATTGACTTTTTCTCCGTTATCCCCATACCATGCAAAGGACTCCTTCAAGCCTTCTGGCAATGGTATGGTTTCCTTTGGAAGCTTATCCTGGGCCGTAACATCCAGGGCGTATTCGTAATTCAGCGAATCACTTTTTCAATCCGTTTCCGGAATATCCGCCCCTGACAGTACAATATCTCTTCTATATTATAAGCCAATACCTCAGATTTGCCAAGTCATTTTTCCTTCCCGCCATTCCTGCAATTCAATGGCAATTCAATGCAATGCAGACAAGCCGCTGAACCATTACCGGCAGTCAGGCTTCTGAAAATCCTGCAAATATCTTTCCTGCGGCAACTGCAATCCCAAAAGACACAACACCCGAAAACAGGACGACCCCATATTCAAATCCCCGGCAGACTTCAAACAAAACGCCATACAGTGCATTTCCAAGCGGCTGGGCACACATGGCAATGGTAAGAATGACGCCGATCACCTTTCCCATCAGATCCTGAGGCGTTTCCGTCTGGACAAATGCCATCATCTGTACGGAGAATGTAGTCGAGAATACCATAATGCAAAAGCAGCACAGGATCAGCACAATATAGCTTACTATGCCGGAGAGGGACAGCAGCAATGCAGCACCCATGGGAAACACAGCAGCTGCACAGGCGATGATCAGATTTCCTGCTTTGCGGACTTTCAGCTTCTTTGCAAAAACGCCTGCCCCGATTCCTCCGAAAAGTCCTCCGGCCGCCAGCGCTCCCTCCGCAAATCCATAAAGCCGGTTGGCCTGGGAAGCCTCCAAATCCAGAATCTCCGTCACCAGATAAGGCAGCGCCACCATAATCATTGCGGACAGGAAAAGATTGATTCCGCAGACCACCAGAAGAACCTTTCCAATCACAGGCTTTTCCTTCCGTATAAAATTGACGCTTCGGACAAAATCCGCCTTCACTGTCAGCAGCAGACTGGTCTGCGTTTCCTGTTTCCGGAACGGGATATGAATAAAAATCTCCATAACCGCTGACAGAACAAAGCATATCATACACACCCACAGCACAGGCCTGAGCCCATATATGCTGTACAGAACGCCTCCGATCACAGGCCCCATCAAAGCCGCAAAAGAACCGATGGTATTGATAATGGCATTTGCCGCCATAAAATGCTCCTGACCGATCAGCGCAGGAATGCTTGCCTGCACAGCAGGCTGATAGGCTCCTGCAATGCCGTATAAAAGCATCATCGTCACTGTCAGAAGAAGAATCAGATGGCCGCCGTTCATCAGCAGGGAAAAAATCAGGATCACTGCTGCCGTAAAAAAATCCAGCAGCACCATAATATTCCTTTTATTTACCCGATCCGCCACAATACCGCCTACAGGGGACAGCAAAATGGAAGGAATAAACGCACATGCCGTAACCGTTCCGTACAGCGCCGAAGAACCTGTCAGATTCAGCAGATACAGCGGCAGGGCAAACCGGATTGCGGCATTGCCGAACAGGGAGATAATCTGACCGATGACAACCAGGATAAAATCCTTAGAAAACAGTTTTTGATTCATTTTCAAACCTCCGTCTATTGAGTCATTATTAATAATACCGTCCGTTGGTATGTATATGTCTTAAAGAGATCTGCCCGTTTTCAGGGCAGATGCTGTCATTTCCTTTTATCTCTTATTTGCCGTTTCAAGGTGACTGCCTGTTTTTTTGATAGATAGAAGCCAGCTCCTGTAATCTTCCCAGAATTTCTTCATCCACAATATCCAATCCGAATCCCTGCAGCATCCGGGCAAATACCATGAATTTTCGGCTGGACTCTTCCACAGTGCTGTCAAATATCATGGGATTCATCCACACATTCGCTGCAAGCAGAATCAGTTCCGCCAGCTGCTCCGGATACTCCGTCTCAATGGAACCGTCCCCAATCCCCTGTCGAATGATGGGAACAATATAATTCGGCGCCACTTCGTCTATGGTATCATGCAGCAGACTGAAAAGAAGCTTCGGATTGTTATGGAAATTGGGAGCTACCGTAAAGATATCGTTCTGCACGGACCGGCTGATGGATTCTTTAAATATCGCCCTCAGCTTCTCCCTGCCGTTCAGGTCCCGCCGATCCCTGATGGCCGCAAGCATTTTGTTGGATTCCGCCGTCATTCTGTCCGTAACTGCCATCAATATATCATCCTTTGACTTAAAATGATGATATATAGCCCCCTTGCTAAGCCCCCCCAACTGATCAATTATGTCCTGAACAGAAGTGTGCTCATATCCCTTTTCCATAAATAAGCGAAAAGCCACATCCAATATCAGATGGACGGTTTCTTCCGGATGCTTATTTCTTGCCACTTTCCTCTCACCTCTTTAACATACCAATGGTATGTTTATATTATCATACCGTTGGTATGTTTGTCAAGTTCCTTTTTTCAAGGCCCTTAAATTATACCCACAAACGCAAATAATTGCCGTCTGCAGAGTATAACGAGTGAACGCATCGCGGCATTCCAGAGCTGAAAGCGGCAATTAAATGCGTTCACGAGTATAAATTCCGTATAGCAGGAATGCACATGAATAATACGGAAACCCATACAGAAACGATACCACCGCCCAAAGGAATATACAATCCCCTCCTGTGGAAAAATATCTAAAACAAATTCAAAAATAATACTGCAATCGAACAAACATTCTGTTATAATAAAACAATGAAACCTGTCGGAAGCATGACCTTCACTTCCGATAAAAGGCGCTTGCGCCGCAAATCATGACCGCTCTCATTACAAGTGCGTTGAAGCGCCTTTACCCTTTAGTGCCGTCGCGCAGCGACTATATTAGGAGGAACACCCATGGGCAGCCCTACTTATATTGCAATTGACCTGAAATCCTTTTACGCTTCCGTGGAATGCACGGAACGGCAGTTAAATCCTCTCACCACAAACCTTGTGGTTGCAGACAGCCAAAGGACGGAGAAAACCATCTGTCTGGCAGTGTCGCCCTCCCTGAAAAGCTACGGCATCCACGGGCGGGCCAGGCTGTTTGAAGTGGTGCAGCGTGTAAAGGAAGTGAATCTTGAGCGGAAAAGCAAAGCGCCCGGCAGGCAGTTTACGGGGTCTTCCTACTCCGCCACAGAGCTTGCAGCCCATCCTGAACTGGAGCTTTCCTATATCACAGCCCCTCCCAGAATGGCCTTTTATCTGGAATACAGCACCATCATTTACAATATCTATCTAAAATACATTGCACCTGAAGACATCCATGTATACTCTATTGACGAAGTGTTCATGGATGTGACCCATTATCTGAAAACCTATGCCATGACGCCCAGGGAACTGGCCTCCAGGATTATCCTGGACGTTCTTGACAGCACGGGAATCACGGCCACCGCCGGCATCGGCACCAATCTGTATCTGTGCAAGGTTGCAATGGATATTGTGGCAAAGCATGTAGAGCCCGACAGCCATGGAGTCCGCATCGCCCAACTGGACGAAATGAGTTACCGGAGGCTGCTGTGGGACCACCGGCCTCTCACCGATTTCTGGAGAGTGGGCCACGGATACCGGAAAAAACTGGAATCCGCCGGGCTTTTCACCATGGGGGATATCGCCCGCTGCTCCGTGGGTTCGGACAGGGATTACCACAATGAGGAGCTTCTGTATCAGATGTTTGGCGTCAACGCGGAGCTTCTGATTGACCACGCCTGGGGATGGGAGCCTGCTACTATTGCCCAGATCAAGGCCTATAAGCCGGAAACCAACAGCGTCAGCTCCGGCCAGGTCCTGCATTGTCCCTACGATGCCGAGAAGGGAAAGCTGATTGTACGGGAAATGACAGACCTCCTTGTCCTTGATCTGGTGGAAAAGAAACTGGTAACGGACCAGATGGTTCTCACCATCGGCTATGACATCGACAACCTTACCAATCCGGAAATCCGAAAAAACTACAAAGGACAGATTGTTACCGACCACTACGGGAGAAAAGTCCCGAAACACGCCAACGGAAGCGCCAATCTGAAGCGGCAGACTTCCTCCACCCGGATTATAACGGATGCCGTCATGGAGCTGTATGACCGGATCGTTGACCCGGGGCTGCTGATCCGCCGTGTGACGATTGCGGCAAACCATCTGGTGGACGAGACCCAGGCGGCAGCCAAAGAACAGTTTGAGCAATTGGACCTGTTTACGGACTATGCCGCTTTGGAAAGGGAACGAAAGGAAGAAGAGGAAAGACTTTCCAGAGAAAGAAAGCTCCAGGAAGCCATGCTGTCCATCAAAAAGAAATTCGGGAAAAACGCCATTCTCAAAGGCATGAACCTGCAGGAAGGAGCCACGGCCATGGAGCGCAATCATCAGATTGGAGGACATAAGGCATGAACACACAAAACAGTCACAAATATGACGATATCATCCATCTGCCTCACCATGTATCCAAAAACCATCCCCGGATGCCGCCAATGAACCGGGCAGCGCAGTTTATGCCCTTTGCCGCCCTTACCGGACATGAAGCGGCCATACAGGAAACCGCCCGGCTGACAGACAGCTTTGCGGAACTGGACGAGGACAGAAAGGCGCAGCTGAACCAACAGCTTCTCATGATTCGGGAACATCTGGCCCTGCGGCCGGAATGCGAGATTTCCTATTTTCAGACGGATGAGAAAAAGACAGGCGGAACCTATGCCTCTCTCCGGGGCAGGATCAAAAACATAGACGAATCCGCCGGGCAGATTGTTTTTACGGACGGAACAGCCCTCCCCATGGAATATCTGTTTTCCATCAAGGGAGAGCTGTTCGGGGATACGGAATTCAGACATGAAGACGGGACAGATGCCATTCGTGGGCAAAGTAATTATACCAGAGAGTGAATGTTCTCCTGGCTCCGGAAACCACGGCTGCACAGGAAAAATTCACTCCCACCCGATTCCTGTCCTGGTCTTCGGACAGCACTTTCTCTATGGTAACGGTAACCAGTTCCCCTGTTTTATCACGGAACCGGAATCTCATGGGCGTAATTTTTCCGTCGGTATCGGTACAGGAAATCATCTGCACCGGAATATTGACACACAGTATGCTTTCCAAGATCAACACCTCCTCTGTCATGGATGTTGCCTCTATCATAGCATACAGAACATATGTTTTGAAATAGGAGATCTCTGGAAAATACGCCCCCGCTCAATGTCCGGTGTCCACAAACACGATACTGGAATCTCCTTTTTCGGCCTGGTCCATCACCGCAGCCATCAGCTTCTGAAACGAGCCGTAGGAAGAAGTGGCCCCGGTAAGAGCATCGATCTCCCCCTCCCCCTGTTTTTCCAGAAGCTGTCCCGCGTAAAAGCGGGTGTACTGGTTTGGGTAGGTGCCCGTCACCTCCAACATGGACTGCATGTAGGCGGTATCCCAGCTCTTAATAAATCCGCTGGCATTCTCCGCATTGTACTCCACGGACACAATGCTTCCGTCCTTCACCATAATGGTGATATATTCTCTCCATCCATGGCTGTACTCGGCAGCCTGGGCAGTGTAGTAGCCGTCCTGAAGACCTGCCTGGCCGCTGCCGCAGGCCGTCAGAAATCCCATGACAAACAGGGCCAGTACAATACCTGCTATCCTTTTCATCTGCGCCTTCCCTCCTTTACCACAAATCGCTTCACCTGGTCCTGAAGGGCCTCCGCCTCTCTGGCCAGAACCGAACTGGACTGCTCCGTACCCACGGCATTCTGCAGATTTTTCTCCGCAATGCCCGAAATCGTTCCGATCCGCTCCTCCATGATTACCAAAGCGCTCTCCTGTCCCTGAACCGCCGTCACCAGTTGATCCGTAATATCGCTGATCTGGGCGGAGACGGCAGATATCTCCCGAAAAGAACTGGCTGCCGCTCCGGTGAGTTCCACGCCGTTCTCAATAATGGTTTTGGTACTGCCCACCATCTGCGCCGCGCTTTTGGCAGACTCGCTGCTCCTGGATGCCAGCTGCCGGACTTCCTCCGCCACCACGGCAAAGCCCTTCCCCGCGCTTCCGGCCCGGGCTGCCTCCACGGATGCATTGAGCGCCAGAATGCCCGTCTGGAACGCAATATCTTCAATATCTTTTGCAATCTTGGTAATCTTCCGGGTGTTGCCGCTGATATCGTCCATGGCCTGGGAGAGCGCGTCCATACGTGCGTTCGCCTCCTGGATGCACTGGGAGATTTCCTCCGTTTTCCTCCGGGTCTGACTGCTGCTCTCCGTCACACTTGCCAGACTCTCCTTCACATGGGACACCTCATCCACCAGTTCCTCCGTAGACCGGGTCTGTTCCATGGACGCCCGATGCAGCTGCCCGGACTGGCCGTTCAGCTCCTCTGCCATTTCCGCCAGACGGTCAGCGGCAGAGCGGAAGCCCAGAATGGTGTCGTTCAGGGAGCGGAGAATGGTGCCGAGGCTTCCCTGAATCTGCATAAAGTCTCCCTTGTACTCCACCTGGGGCGCCACCTGCAGATTTCCCTCCGCCACCTGGGTCAATACCCGCTGAATATCCGATATGTAACGGTTGACGCTCTCCACGGTATCCCCCAACGTGCGGGTAAGCACTTCCAGTTCGTCCCCGGACCGAATCCGGACCACTTCCGTATGGAGATCCCCGTCGGACAAAGCCACCATCCGGTCCGTCATCTTCTTCACCGGACGGGAGATGGACCTGGCCAGGCGCAGCACCAACAGCACGGAAACCACCAATACCACAAAGGTTGCAGACACCGCCACCAGAATAGCGCCGTTGATATAGGAGCCGTAATCCGCCTTGGGCACCTGAATCACCAGGGACCACTGGGTTCCCCGAACGGGGGAAAAGGCTGCAAGCATGGTCTCCCCTTCCGCGGAGAACTCTGCCGCGCCGGTCTCGTCGCTGACCACCCGGACGGCAACCTCCTGATCTCCCCCGCACAGCTGTTCCATGGTCTTTCCCTCCAAAACCAGATTCTGGTCCGGATGCCCCACTACATCGCCTCCGTGATTCGCCATGTAGGCAATACCGTGTCTGCCCAGATTAATGCTGCTGATGACATCATTCAGGGTATCGTATTTATAGACGCCTACCACATACAGAACAGTCTCCCCGCCTGCCTTCACCGGCATGCCCATGGTGATGCCCAGTCCGTCCTGAAATCTTGTAGATGAATCAGTCGTCAAATTGTCCGTCTCCTGAAGCAGGGAGAAAAACGCACTGTCAACCGTCTCCGGCGCAGTATTGACTCCCTGTACCAGATGTCCCTCCGGGTCATAGAGTCCGATGGTGTACAATTCATAAATCTCGGCCGCTTCCGTCAGCACCTGCTCCCGGCCGGCACGAAGCGCCTCTTCCGCCTCTGCCCCTGTGCCGCCGTCAGCTTCCCCCGCCATCCGGGGGTCTGCCGCCAGGTTCATCATCCGGTCCGCCAGCATATGGATATTGGCCTCCACGGTCTTGGCCGACTGACGGGCCATGGGCTGTAAACTGTCCAGCAGAATGTTGTTGGCCAATGACTGCATGGCCGCCCACATAATTCCGCAGCATACAAGCACCAGTACAAAAATGTTCAGCAGGGTATTCCTCAATATCCTGCCGTTCAGGCTCCTTTTCATCTCCCTGCCCCGGGAGTCCCCATTGTTCCCGCTCACGTTACGCTCACTCCTTTTGATTTTGCTCTGAAAACACAGGAAAAGCCCTCCAATCTGTCCCCGGAAGACCTGCTTCCTTCCGGGAAAAATTGGGAGACTCCGATTTTCAGTATACCACAGCCAAAACAAAAAAGGAAGCCTTTTTTCGATTCGTTCTTCCTAAAGCGGTGTAACAGTTCAGACAGGCATCTGAAATCCGGCAAGCGCTCTGTTCAGATAGTCATTGAATGGTTTCATGATTCGGAAAATCTCTGCCGCCTTTGCGAGAAATGCTTCCCCATCCCCCAGTTCTTCATCTTTCACCGGATATTCCAGATACCAGCTCTTATATTTCAGGTACTGTGCCTGGGGATGTTCTTTCTCATATCCCGCAGGGACATTCTTCAGCGCCGTTCCCTGTACAGTGAAATATTGTTCAAACTCCGGCGCATGGATTATCTTCTCCCATTCCTCTCCGTTTCCGGCAAGGTAATCCCTTACCCGCTTCGTTGCATCCTTAAACATATCCGCAAACAGACCTCCGCCCAAAAAAGACTGACCTCCGGGCTTTATCATCAGATAGTATCCCACCGGAACAGGCAGCTTTCCCTCCGGGGAAATATGGGCGCGGAAGGCGGCATTATAGGGCGATTTATCATGACTGAAGCGGGTGTCCCTCACCAGTTTAAACGTAAGGTCTTTAGGGCGATTATGCAGAATACTGCTGTCAAACTTTCCGATTTCCCATATCAGGGCCTGCAGCAGCCCCTCAAATTCAGCGTTGGCCTTTTTGTAATCCTCCTTGTTTGCATGATACCATTCCCGGTTATTGTTTGCACTTAATTCCGATAAGTATTCGATTATGATCTGTGTATTCATCTTCCGGCGCCTCCTTTACGAATTTCGGATTAAGGAAAACTGCGGGGAATTCAACAGTTCCTGTATCAGTTGTTTGGTGCGTCCCGTGGACCGATAGGCCTTACAGAACGAGAATTCTATGGATAAGTCATCAAGCTGCTCCATGGCATTTTTCACGGCAAGCATGGTCTCCACAGGGGCTTCCTCTGCCGTGGTATAACACAGCTGCAGCGGGTTTATTCTGTGATTTTGTATTGCATAGTTTACCCTGTCTTTACACCGGCATCTGCCGCTGCCGTATTCTCCGCAATACTGTCCCAGAAAATCAGCCATTTTTCTGCGCACCCGGGAAAGGCGCTGCCGATAGGCTTCCGGGGTTATTTCCAGAATTTCCCCTGCAATACGGCTGTCAACCTGAAACATGGTACCCAATATAAAGATGCATCTGCTTTCCGTGTCAAGACACTGCAGCATCACATTGGTACAGGACATTTTCAATTCCTCAGCCAGAATATCCTTTTCCACATTCTGGGTTACATCCGGCACATCCTGTATTTTTCCGTTTTCGATGTCCTCTCCATAGCAGGCAAAGCTGAGTCCCGCGTGGGCAAACATATGTTTTTTATAGTTTTTGAGATGATTCACCGCAATGCGGAACACCCATGTGGTAAATGCGCTTTCCCCTCTAAAAGCGGACAAATGGGTAATCATTTTCAGCAGTATGTCCTGGGTGGCATCCTCCGCGTCCGCAAAAGTGCCCAGCATCCGCAGGGATAAATTGAACACCATGTCCTGCACGCCGGCCACAAGCGCTTCGAGGGCTTCTCTATCCCCTGCCGTGGCTTTTTCCGCCATTGTCTGTAATTCTTCATTGGTTTTCTGATTCATCGATTTTTACCTCCTGCTTTATTAGACAACCCTTCTGCATCTGTGTGACATACTTTTTTATCCGTTCTGTTTTTTCATCTCCATTGACAGCGTACCGGGCATAACCGACCGCATTGACATACCTGATCGGAAATACTATAATCATTTCAAACCCGACTCCCTTAATCATTATAAACCAAAAGATTCTGTCTGTGGGAATTTTTCAAAATTTTCAAAAATAACAAGGATACAGAATACAGATGAAAATATATCGTTTAATCGGCATTATTACAACTCTGCAGCAGCAAAAAACCGTCACCGCCCCCTATCTCGCAGAGAAATTCGAGGTGTCCCACAGAACCATCAACCGGGACATTGAGGATATCTGCAAAGCCGGCATTCCACTGGTCACCACCCAGGGGGCAGGGGGCGGCATCTCCATCATGGAAGGATTTTCCCTGGATACCACGGTATTCACAGAGCAGGAGCTGGCCGCTGTCTTCACGGGCTTAAAATCTCTGGACAGCGTCTCCCGTTCCGCTTCCGGGGAAAATCTGGCCCGAAAAATCGGCGGCAAACAGGCCGTCAGCGCCGCAGGCCATATGACCATTGATCTGGCCTCCCATTATAAAGATGACCTGACTTCCAAACTGGAACAGATCAAATCTGCCATTGAGACCTCCAAATGCATTGCCTTCCGGTACTATTATGAAAAAGGGGAGGCGGACAAGCTGATAGAACCCTGCCAAATCGTCTTTAAATGGTCTGACTGGTATGTCTTCGGCTTCTGCAGGCAGCGCCGGGATTTCCGCCTGTATAAGCTGCGCCGCCTGTGGGACCTGCAGATTACCCGGGAACTGTTCTCTCCCAGGGAGATTCCGGAGGAAAAGACCCGCTTCGGCTCCCACATGACAGATGACTACATGGTTTCTGCTCTCTATGATTCCTCCCTGAAATACCGCCTGGTGGAAGAATACGGCCCCCGCTGCTTTACCCCCCAGGAGGACGGCAGATTATATGCAAAGTGGGGCTTCACCACGAAAGAACGCGCCCTGGAATGGTTTCTGGGCTTCGGCGATAAGGTGAAGGTCCTGGAACCGCCGGAGATGGTAGACCGGATAAAGGCTGCCCTGGACGCAGCCCGGAATTTGTATGATAAATAACAAAAGACTTATGGAAGTGAAGCTGTAAAATGCTTGCCTTGTGTGTCATGTGGTAGTATGAAAAATCCTCAACCGCCCTGATAACGCCCATAACCACCCCTTCCTTGCTGAAAAACCCCCTTGTAGCTAAGGTTTTCACTCTGAATCATCTTCGACGGTATCTTCTTCGCCTTTAGGTCTGTGTCCCATTCTGTACTCGTATAGGGCACTAGGAAACTTAACATGAAAGGAACTGCCAATGGAAATAGTTGGTTACATCTCCCAATCTGTCATCGAGACATTGGGTTTGAAGCTCAAGCCCAACACTCCGGTATTCATAGGGGAATCCAATATAGAGCATATCAAGAGCCGGCATCCATATGAGTATGACGTATATTATAAGGACATCAGCACGATAATAAATTCCCCCGATTATGTGGGGCTAAACCCGAAAGATGGCTCGATTCTCTTTGTGAAGCTATTCAAGGTAAATGCGGATTATGTCCGTGTGGCCGCCAAGATTACAGCTGGCGGAAAATGCTTTGCAAAGACATTGCATTCCTTAAGTACCTGTAATGCCGAAAGATACCTTGAAAAAGGCACATTGAAAAGGCTTGACACAACTTGAATTTGTTGTATAATTATGTTATCAAATGCATAAGCTTTATTGAATGGAATCTGAGGACGGAACAGGCGGCCGTCGCCCATAGTTAGGAGATGTGGATTGTCACCCACCTATTCCATTTAACTTTGCGAAGCAGGTAACTCCGGTTATCTGCTTTTTAATTGCCTCTATCCCACCGCCAGCACAAGCGTATGAACGTATCAATAAGTGGCAGGGGTGCGGCAAAATTTTCCCGCTCTTCCTGGCAGATGAGTAAAAGTACCATTCACCATCTCGAAGTCCAAAATGGGCTGTCCTGGCGGCGCGCCTATTGTCGCTGAAAAATGCTTATTGAGGTGCCCCCAAACCCGCCTGGGACTTCTGGTCACGGTGACCAGAAGTCTTGTTGTGTTTTTGTATGCTCGTGTTAAGGGAAGATATGCATGAAACATGACATACTGTTGGCATGTTCGGCGTGCTATGATAAAATCAAAACACTGAACCATTGCAAAATCCCCCTATGAGAGGGACACACAATGAGAAAACGGAGGTACAAAAGATGATTGATTCAAGATGCGGACTGCACTGCACCGGATGTACATACAAGGAAACCTGCGGCTGCGGCGGCTGTATTGAGACGGAAGGACAGCCTTTCCACGGCGAATGTCCCGTGGCCGCCTGCTGCCAGAAAAAAGGCTTCCTTCACTGCGGTCAATGCCCCCAAATCCCCTGCGACATGCTGACAAAGTATTCCTGTGACCCGGAGCATGGCGATACGCCCCACGGCGCCCGAATCGAACAATGTAAAATCTGGCAGAGAGATCAGGAAACCTGAATCCGGACAGGGCATAACACTGTTTGAAACAGACAATGCATTTTCAAAAACACTCCAGAACATGGAAACCAAAAAGAAAGAATGAGCACAATATGGACAAAAAAATTCTCTCCCTGCGCATGGAGCGGCAGTGCCTGCTCAAAAAGGCAGACGAAACCGAATACACAGCCCTTTACAGGGACACCCAGCCCGGTCAGAACGTCTACTGGCACGGCTTCGGGGAGCCTCCTGTCCTCTCCTTCCGCGCCGCCTTTGACGATATGGAATTCAACCGGCGCCGGCAACTGGAGCGGAAACTGGTAAAGGGACGCTTCGCCGGGGGCAATCTTGGGTGGATTATGTGCGAGGACATGGAACTCTTCGCCTCCCTTTACCGCAAGCCCCTGGCCGCTCCCACCCCGGAGCAGACGGAGCTCCTTACCCTCATTGAAAAGGCCGGCCCCTTCAACATTCAGCAGCTCAAGGAAGAGACCGGGCTGCTGGTGAAACAAATCACCCCCATCCTCCACAGGCTTCAGGAGGCATTTCTGCTCTATGAGGACCAGTACGACGGGGAATGGGACCGGGGATGGTATCGCTTTGAGGAAATGTTTCCCGAGGTAAATCCACAGCGATACACCAGAACTGAAGCCCTGAAAATCCTGCTGCAACGGTTCGCCTATCGGATGGTGTGGTTTGATGCTGCCATGGCAAAAGCCTTTTACCGCGTGCCCGAAAAAGAAATCCAAAAAGCCACGGCGGAACTGGCTGCAGAAGGGATGTTGGTTTCATGGGAATCAGGCTATCTGCTGAAAAGTGATGCAGCGCTTCTGGAGGATTATGAGGCGAAAGACATAAGCTCCGTCTATGCCCTCCACCGAAACGACATCCTTTTCAAGTCCCGGGAGCCCCTGCTGAAACAGATGGTCAAAGACCTGACGGAAGGACTTCCCTACGACTGCGAGCCTCTCCAGTATCTGCTCATCGACGGCAGGTTCTGCGGCGCATCGGTGGGCCACTTCCGGTACGGCCCTTATGATCTGAACGACATTGTCTGCAGCCTGCCTGACCCGGAAAGCCGCAGGGAAGAAATCCTGACAGCCGTTCTTGCCGTCAATCCGGGCGGGAATCCCCTGCGCTTTATGGGCAGGGAAATATAGGGAAGCAAGGGGAAATCAGATTTCCCCTATCCCCTCTTTCTGCAGGCCCATACAGTAGAGTTCTGCAGCGGATAATGGACGCTCCCCTTCACATTGTTCGTAGAATTCCACATTTTTCCTCCTCTGTCCCCTTACGCTCTGCCTGCCGTTTTCACAACCTCGTCTCTCTCCACCCTGCGGATGCGGGTTTTCACCAGACAGCTGCGCTCCTTCCTGCCTCCCGCACAGTAGGCCAGGAGCAGCGCTTCCCGGGTAAAGCAGATGGCACAGTAACAATAGCCGCTCTCCCCGTCCCACTCAAAAGCCACAGGATCGGTAAACGTTTTGCCCTCATCCCCACTGGATGCAATGACAAGGGGCGTTCTGCCTCCGGTAAAATAATCCGGCTTCTCCCTGCCATTGTACTCCGGGATGGGATTCCAGATGGCATAAAGCCTTCCGTCATATCCCCGCTTCATGCACAGAGGGCTGTTGGGGGAAGTAAACCTGGATGGCTGACAGACAGTCCATGTGTCCCCTCCGTCCATGGAAAATGTCTCATACTGTCTTCCCAGTTCCGTTCTGGCCCATCCCCAGAGCACCCCGTTTGACAGCTCCACCACTCCCGGCTCCTGCAGCCCTGAAATACAGTGGGAAGACTGGGGCAGGCTGCACTTGCCCGACGCCACCCTCCATGTCTTTCCGTCGTCATCGGAGAGAAAACACTGAATGTCCGAGCGGCTGTCCAGAATTCCGCCCCTTGCCCTGTGGCTTGCCACCGGAACCACAATGCGTCCGCTGTTCAGGCGCAGAACCCTGTCATTATTTATCACAAAGAAATCATCCTGGGGTGTACAGCAGACCCTTTCCCCCCAGGTTCTGCCCCCGTCCGCAGACTTCCGCAGAAAAATCTTCGTTACATCGTAAGTTATCCTGACCAGGTAAAAGAGTCCCACCTCCCCGTCCTGCATCTCCATCAGGGACGGGGACATCATGTTCACCCCTTCCTCCCCCTCGCAGGTCAGGATCACCGTACCCTGGTCAAAAGTTCTGCCCCCGTCCATGGAGCGCATCAGGCACAGATCCGCATAAGCATGATCCGCCGGATCCTGGCCGCGAAAACGGCTGTAAACAAACAGAATTCCGTCCTTTTTCGTCTCCAGAAACGTTCCCTCGCTGTTCCTGGGGTTTCCTGCCTGCATATCCGGGTCTATATCCCTGACCAGATTTCCCAATTCCAAATATTCCATATTCACACCTTTCCGCCCGCTGCCGAAAACCATTTCCGCACGGGCTATTCCCTGCGTACATTATCTGTCATAAACACCTTACCATAATAATCCATCCCTGACAAGACGCTATCCTCCGGAATGTATATATTGCCGTCTTTGACTGCCTTTCACGGCCCCTACGCATAATACTGCGCCTGGGCGTCCCACAGCCTCCGGTAAAGCCCCTTTGCCGCCAGAAGCTCCTCATGGCTGCCCTGTTCCGCAATCCTGCCCTCCTCGAAAACCAGTATCCTGTGACAGAAATGACAGCTGGAAAGCCTGTGGGAAATATAAATTGCGCCTTTGTCCCTGGTAAAGCGGTTCATCCTCTGATAGATATCCGCCTCCGCCACCGGGTCCAGAGCCGCAGTGGGCTCATCCAATACCACATAGGGCGCATCCTTGTACAGGCATCGGGCAATGGCCACCTTCTGGGACTCCCCGCCGGACAGCTCCACCCCATCCTCGGAAAACCGCTTGAACAGCTGCGTGTCCAGTCCGTCCGCCAAAGTACTCAGCCGCTCTCCAAAGCCTGCGTTTTCCAGGGCTTCCTTTACCCTCTCTCCGTCATATTCGCTCTCCGCCGCCACATTTTCTCCCAGTTTAAAGTCAAAGATCTGATAATCCTGGAACACCGTGGAAAAGAAGGACAGATATTCCTGGTACTGGTATTTCCGGATGTCCACGCCGTTGAGCAGAATCTCTCCCTCCTGGGGATCACAGAGCCTGCACAGAAGCTTGATAAAGGTGGTCTTGCCGGAGCCGTTGCGGCCCACAATGGCAATCTTCTCTCCCTTGCGGAAGCGGCAGCTGATGCCGGAGAGACTGGGACCCGGAGCTCCCGGATAGGCAAAGGTCACGTTCCGGAATTCGAATTCGTAGTTGTCCCGGATTTCCTGTGTTACCGGCAGGGTTCCCTCCGCCGTGGCATTGGGCATATCCAGATACCGGAAATACACCTCCACATACTCCAGGTTCTGCAGAAAATCCCTGACAGTATCGCAGAGTCTGGTGACGCCGTCTCCCAATTGAGTCACCATCCCTGTATATTTCAGAATGCTGCCTACACCGAAGGCTCCGAATATGGCCTTTGCCCCCACAAACAGATACACAAGCAGGTCAAAACATCTGGAAATCAGGATGGAGTAAAAAGTTTTCCTTCTCTCATATCGAAAAGCAGGCTCGATCTCCCGGAGATATTCCCCGCCCAGCGCCCGAAGCTTCCCGGAGATCTGTTTCTTTGCATGAAACATGCGGATATCTTTCCCGTTCCGATACTTGCTAAAACAGCTGTCCATCAGGTACATCATCCGGTTTATGGGTTTTTCCGATGTTTCATTTGTTTTAAAATAGTATTTTTGTATACGAAAAGACGTATAAATGCTGTAAATAATGGAAAAGGACAGCAATACGAGAAACAGCACAGACACTGCCCAGTGATTCAGAAGAGCGGCTGTCCGGTCCTCCCCCACTGCCTTTGCCCGGAAAAATTCCGCCACCAGGGCAATGGAAATGCCGATGGTCACCAGGGCCTGGAACACCCCTCTCACCTGTCCCACCAAAGCCAGAACGCCCCTGCCGTAATGCCATCTGGTAATCCTCTGCTTTGTCTCGTTAATCCTGGGGTCCGCGCTCATGGCGTAGTCCATCTTCCAGGCTTTCTCCGCCACCGCCCTCTCAATGTGTTTCAGCACCGTATACTGCAGCACATCCAGAAGCTGCCCCCCGAAATCCATCATTCTTCTGCCCAGGAAGTTCAGTCCCACCAACAGCAGCGCCATCCGGAACAAATGAGACATGCTTCTGCCCGGGTCCGCCAGTTCCGTGAGAATCCCGGCGGAAAGCAGGATGCCGATGTAGGGATAGGCAGCCTCCATCACTGCCTGCAGCAATGCCAACGGGAAAATGCCCGGAGATTCTTTTGCCAAGTAGACAATGGCCCGTTTCATCTGCTTTGACGCTGCCCCTGCTTTTTCCGCTGCAGATGCTTCCGTTTCCTGGGCCTGCCGTTTTGCCGCCTTTTTATCTGCCTTGCTCATATTTCCCTCTCCACCTCCTCGCCTTCCAGTCCTGCTTCCTTCTGGGCTTCCTTTTTCTGATAGTATTTACTCTGCAGCCGGAACATCCAGGCATATTTCCCGTCTCTCTCCAAGAGCTCTTCATGGGTTCCGCTCTCTGCCACCCCTCCGTCCTCCATCAGCAGAATCCTGTCGCAGAAACGGGTGCTTGCCAGACGGTGGGAAATAAAAACCGTGGTCTTGTGCTCCGAAAACCGGCGGTATTTCTGGTACAGTTCGCTCTCCATCAGAGGGTCCAGCGCCGCCGTAGGCTCGTCCAGTACCAGTAAAGGCGCCTCCTTGTACAAGGCCCTGGCCAACATCAGCTTCTGCATCTCTCCTCCGGAAAAGTCCGCCGCATCCTCATAGCTCTCCTTGCCGAACATGGTTTTCAGGCCCTGGGGCAGCTTTTTGATCTTATCCTCCAGGTCCGCCATTTTCAGACATGCATCCATGTGCGTGCCGTGGTTCTCCTGGTCATTGTGCTGTTCCTGCCGCCGGCTCTGCGCATTATGCTGCTTTGGTTCTGCCCCGGCTTTCCTTCCTGCGGCTTTCTCTTCTCCCGAACCTTCCCCTGAATCAGGAGCCGTCCCCAGGGCCAGATTTTCCTCCAGAGACATGGGAAACAGCTCCGCATCCTGGAACACTCCCGAAAAATACTTTAGCCAGCTGTCCTTGCTGTACCTGGAACGGTCTACGCCGTCTATGAGGATTTTTCCCTCCGTAGGGTCATAAAAGCCGCAGAGCAGCTTGATAAAGGTTGTCTTTCCCGCGCCGTTCAACCCTACCAAAGCCAGGTTTTCCCCCGGCTTCAGCGTCAGGTTCAGGTCTTTGAGAACAGGTGTTTGGGAGCCGTCATACCGAAAGGTTACATGTTCAAAGGAAATCTCCGGAACATGCCCTGCCGCCAACACAAGCCCTTCCTTCTCCTTCTCTCTGCCCCGCTGCAGTTTATCAAAAAAATGCCTCTGCTCTTCCACATAGGAAGCTTTCTCGTGAAGCTGCCGTATCGCCTGGACAATGGAGCCGCACCAGCCTGCAAAACCTCTGACCACCCCAATATAAAGCACGAATCCCGCCGCATCCAGACGGCCCTCACAGACCAGGTAAATCAGGTACAGATAGGCCGCGCCCTCCCAGACCATCTGGCTGAAACCGTTGACCGCGCTCACCAGAAAATAATTTCCCTGCTGCCGCACGGTATAATGAAGCCGCTGCTTCAGCTCCCGGTTGAACATCTTCCGAAGCCAGGGAGGCATCCAATACAGGTGGACATCCTTGGAAGCCTCATAGGTACTGGTACTCCTGGACAGATAGACCATTTTGTAATCCAAAGTGATCCACTTATGACGGTTCCTGGCATCCCACTTATTGCACCGTATTCCCACCACATAATTCAGCGCCGTCCCTGCAATGACCAACAGCAGAATCCAGAGAGACAGCCCGGAAAGCATTCCCGTATAAAGGATCATCCCCACCACTGCCGTCAGCACGGCGGCAAATGCTTCCAGAAATCCGGTGTTATAGTCCCTGCTCCACATATGACGGTCCACCAACTGCCAGATTTCCTCCGGAAAATCCGCCCGTTCAATATTATCGTAATTCGTCTCCAGAGCCAGATCCGCAGCCTGCAGGGCCTGCCTCTGTCCTATCCGGCTGCCGAGAATCCCCTTTGTCCGCTCCAGCCAGTTGCTCAAAAGGTACAGGCATACCAGTCCCCCTCCCAGTACGGCAAGGTCTCCCAGTATGCTTCTTACGCTCCCACCCTCCGTGATATCCGCCACAAGTACCGAAGGCATGTATACGCCAAGCAGGGAGATTCCTACGGCCACCCCGCACCCCGCCAGATACAGCCAGACAAATCCGGGGGACTCCCGGTAGAGCGTCCGCATCCAGTACAACAGGTTTTCCGGGACAGTGCGTTTCTTTTCCTCCGGCTGCTGCCCACCGGACTGATCTGCCTGACCGGCTTCCTCCGTTTCCTGCTTCTTTTTCATTATCCTTTACCTCTCTGATGATTCTTTTGTTAGGTTATTTTATCAAGTGTTCCTATTCCGGTCAAGGCGCTCTGCCCCAAAGGCAGGCTTTACAGCCTGAAAGGTGTTACCACAGGGCGCCAGATTTGCTTTTTTGCAGGCATTTTTCATACACACCGCAGCGCCTGGCTTAAACCGACGGGAATCCCCCTGGGTCCTCTCACTGCAAAAATCCCGTATTCGCTTTTCAGAAGCCCGAAGGGAAACTGTTCCGGCAGATACCTTTTCAGGAGCCGTATTTTCATCATGGAAGTAATCGTCAGATTTTCATCCTGATAGCGGCAGGGAATATCGGTTTCCGTAACCTTACACTGATACAGAATTGCGGACACCGGCGCCGCCATATAGAGATACACCGTGTCTCCCGTCCGGATACCGGCGCCCTGTTTCCAGTCAATCACTTCCGCCTGCTGAAAGGCAGCTTCCACATCATAAAACTTTGGGTTGGCGGGGACAAGCCATTCCTTGGGCGGCCGGATTTTCTGCTTCTTTTTCCCGGACGCGGTTGTCTCGTAGCTTGCGTCAAGCATGCCGCAGATCTCCCCAAAGGGAACCGTGCCGTCCAGGAGGATTGTAATCCACTTCTCCTTATTCATATGATATCCCGGAAAATAACCCGCCTGTGTAATCAGCATGTCGTGAAACATCTGATCCCTGGTCTTCACATTGAGGGCGCAGACTTTTCCCTTCCCGGAAAGTCCCAGTTTCGCCCTGTCCACCTCCATCACAAGACCGTACCACTTCTGATTGTCCTCATGGCGGAGTACCGCGCTTTCCGGGTCCCCCTTCCAGGGATAATCCGGTTTGGTTTTATAGGCTTTTTGCACATACTGAAGCAGCGCGGTTCTGTAAGAGCCGTCCTTTAATGCGTCTTTGCCGCTCTCTTTCGAATTTTCGCTGTTTTCCAAGTTTTCGTCATTGTCTGAATGGTTGTTATTGTCTGAATTGTTGTTATTGTCTGAAATTTTGCTGCTTTTCTGTTCCGACATTTTCCCACATCTCCCCTGTTCTCCCTGTGTACCGAAATTCCTTTCAGCAGACTGTTTCATCCTTCCAACCTGGAGCCCAAATGCCCAATCTGCCCTTAAATCTCAAACTCCCGGAATTCATCCGCCACTTCCTCTCCGGCAAGCCCGCCTTTGGCCATCTCGAAGCTGTTGTCCCCCAAAATTTCCGCCACGCTCTTTTCCGGATTCTGATGAAGTATGTTCACCAACTCGATAAAATCCCGGATAATCTCCCTGGGGGTGATATGGCTTTCCGCCCCTACCCGGTTGTATTCCACAGTGAGGAAATACACAAGATCCTCATGGGTCAGAACCGGTTCATATTTATAGAGTCCCGCATGAATGTCCCGCAGCTTTTCCACCAGGACATACATCTCCTCCTGATTCAGCATCTGCAGCCGGATAATGGGCGCTGAAAAATCCCGCACCTCCCCGGTGGCAAAATGCCCCTCCGCCAGACGGGAGCGCAGGGCTTCGTAGCTGAAGACCCCCTTATATTTGTCCTCAATGCACTGGGGCGTGCCTCCCATGAGAAAGCCGATGTGCCTGGCCTTGCCCTGGAGCACATCGTTATACATGGTAAGGATTTTTTCATAATTGTTTGCCCGTGTGATTGAGTTCGGTATCTTGAATATATTCACCAGCTCGTCGATAATCACAAGCAGCCCCTTATAGCCTGCCCCCGCCAGAAACGCGGCGAAAAGCTTCAGGAAATCATACCAGGTCTCATCGTTTACAATGAAGTTAATCCCCAGGTCTTCCCTGGCTTCTTTCCGGGAAGGATATTCTCCCCGAAACCACCGCAGCACATTGGATTTCAGGGCAGCGTCGTCCTCCTTGTAGGCCTTCCAGTAAAGTGCCACCGCCCTGGCAAACTCGAAACCGTTCACCATACCTTCCAGGGAACCGGCCACCTCATAAATCTGCCTTTCCACCTCTGCCTCGAATTCCGCCCCTTCCAGAGCCGTAGTGGTCTTCACCGTCATCTGGATTCCGGATATCCATTTTTCCAAGATCAACGGCAGCGCACCGCCGTCGGGCTTTGCCTTGGTGGAAAGGTTCTGAATCAGTTCCTTATAGGTGGCAAGCCCCTGGCCCCTGGTCCCTGCAAAACGCCGCTCCGGTGAAAGATCCGCATCCACCACCGCAAAGCCCCTGGCGGCGGCATGGTTCCGGATGGTCTGCAGCAGGAAGCTTTTGCCGCTGCCGTATTTACCCACAATAAAGCGAACGGACGCGCCGCCCTCCTCAATCATATCGATATCATGCAGTATGGCCGAAATTTCCCGGGCGCGGCCCACCGTGATGTATTCCAGCCCCGCCCTGGGCACCACACCGCCTTTCAGGGCATTGATTAAAACATTTGCAATTCTCGCAGGTACCTGTCTGTCCATATGGCCTTCCTCACTTCTTAGAACCGAATTCTGCCAAAGAGCTGTCCTGCATGTCAGCAGCCTTTGTCACATCAGTCGCTCCTTCTATTATACAGTCAGGCAGAGACACAATCAATACCTGAGTACATGATAAATTACATAAATCCACCCCAATATCCCATGCACTATGGCAAGTGCGATGGAGGAGTATGTCTGGTAGGAAACTACCATGGCCAACGCCGCGCCAAATCCGATCCCTTTTTTCATTGAATCCATTTTCCAGTTCACTTTTTTGATATCCTCCTTTATTTCGGCCAGTTTCACCATTGTTTCTTCCGCCTTTTCCTGGTATTCTTCACCCGGAATCCGTTCTCCCCTGAGCAGTTCATTGACATTGATTCCAAGAGCCTCGCAAAGCGGCACCATAGACGAAGCTTCCGGCAGTCCCCTGCCGGTTTCCCATTTTGATACTGCTTTGTCGCTGACGCCAACCAAATCCGCCAGCTGTCGCTGTGTGAGATTCTTTTCTCTGCGGCATATGCCAATAAATTGTCCGATTTTTACCTGATCCATCTCTTTTCCCTCCTAATATAGTCGCTGCGCGACGGCACTAAAGGGTAAAGTCGCTTCGACGCACCTGTAATGAGCGAAACTTTTATTCGAAAGGACACTCATAAAAGTTCCTCTCGTGCGCCTTTGCGGCTTTACTGTCCTGCAGAAATTATTTTTCAAAAGCACTGACATTTCTTAGCCGGACTGTTGACGCCAGTATACGGAATCTCCCTCCGAAACACAACCCACGCTCCGTAGACTTTGCGTAGAATCCCCAAAAAAGCATGCTTCATCCTTTGAAAAACGGTTCTGGATCGAATCGGGAAATATCAGGAGAATTATTTCAGATAGGCAGAAGACAACCGGGCAGACTTATACTGGTCGTGAACCGGATTATACTGCAGACCGCCAGGATTTACAGTGGTGTCCCCAGGAAAGTACTTGGCTGGCGGTCTGCAGTCGGGTTGCACTGCAAATTTAACCGGTGCGCAGTATAAAATGTCCCTTGACAGGCCGTTTCCGGAGCCGAAAGCTTAAGAACCGCAATAACTTCTTCGCCATCCATATCCCCGGTTTCCACAAAGCCAAAAGAATGATAAAGCTTCTTCGCAATTTCGTTATCCGGTTCATAAGACAGCGTCCATAATCTCCCGCTGCCCGTCTGCTCTTTCAGGCCGAAACAACCCTTTTTGCTTCGGCCTCAGTTACAAACATCCGTTCTATTATAGCAAATATCCGTGAATCATACAACACCCAAATGTAATATTTCAAAATTTTCTGCCTGCCCGCCGCCCCGCCCCTGCGCCGCTTCAGCGGCAAACTTCGGTGTGAGAAGCCGCAATTTGTGCAACAGCTGATGATCAGAGGCAGCAGTTCAGGGATGGTCTCAGAAAACCGTCACAGTCCCTCCATCCACTCCGCTATCCCATTGTCCCGAAAAAAGGTTACCTGCTCCTCCTTCCACAGATATCCCCTCCACAGATAAATGTATCCGTCCTTTATCCGCAGGTTCAGGACATAATGATGTCCGTACCTTTCCGGAAAATCCAACCGCACACTATCCGCTCCCACGAAATCCCCCTCCGCCTTATACCAGGCCATGCAGGCTTCCGCTTCCGCCGGGTCCGTTATCTGCTCCAGACTCCTGCACAATTCCAGAAGCGTCCGGTATTCTTCCTCCCGCAAAACCCCTGACTCCTGGTTTTTCAGTCCCAACGCCTCTCCGTCCTGCCAGACCGCCGCACTTTCCGGCTCCGCCTTCCACAACGAGGACACAATGAGGCTGCTGTGGAGACGGTAGAGCGCCGGAGCCCCCAGGACAACCGCCAGACCTGCCGCCAGGAGGCACAGCTTATACTTCACCGGTTTCTTTTTGAAAAACAGCACTGCTTCCCCCAGTACAACCAGCAAACCCGCCGCAATCATGGTCCGCCCATATCCTAAAGGCACATTGAGATTGGTCATCCATGGGTCTGCCATCCCCCAAAGCCATTCATCGAGTCGGTAATCCATCATTCCCCCTGCCACATAGGCTATCATCCCCGCAAAGAGCCAGAAAATAACCCAGTCCTTCCTGCCGCTGATCCGCAGCCTTTCCAAACGGAAACCTCTTTTTATCATGCCTTTCATTCCCTCACCTCCTCTATCTGTTCCTGGAATTACTCTCTATTTCATCTTTTACATACCGAACAAATTCTTCCGAAATATGATACACCTTTCCCTGCTCCGTTACCACATACTGCTTCTCGTAATGAATCCGGTACAAACCATATCGCATTCCACCGTCAAAATAGATGCCCAGGGGCAATTCCCCGTTTCTGTCCCGAACCACATCCCCAGGGGCAAACCCCTGATAAAAATCCTCCTCCGTAAGTTCCGGAATCCCGTATTTTCCGCTGAACCCGGAGCCGTCCTCTCTGTAAAAGAAGAAATCCTCAATCTTGCCGAACTTCTCATTTGCCGCTTCCGCCCCGGCATTGAACCCGAATGCCGCCCCGATCACCAGTAAAATCACCATGCACCAGCACCCGGCAAACTTCAGAAAACGCTGCAGGGTAAACACCCGCTTGTCTCCTGTAAAATAGCCCAGAGAACCATACAGGGCCCCGCCGATAAGCACGGTTGTCAGCGGTTCCGCCAGCAGGTTCGCCACATAGCTGTAGGGAAAAATCATATTCCAGGTCCATCCCCTCATGTCCGGAGGAATCGGGTTCTGTACAGGAAGCACCGACTGATAGATGGCCTCCATTATTTTATAGGGCACCGCAGTAATCAGTTTTGTGGGAAAAAAAGTGTCTCTCACATAAGTGTCACTGTAAAATCCCATAAACAATCCCACCAGGGTAAACACTGCGATCCGAAAACTCCCCGCCTTAAATTTGAAAATACGCTCTTTTAATTTCCGGTCATCTCCCTGGTAAGTCACCCCTGGAATCCGGATCCTGTCTTTCATCTCCTCCATTCCGCCTTGTCTCCTTTCCCACTGTCCTCATAGATTTTCCGGAATTTCTGTCTGGCCCGGTAGATGCGGCTCTTCACCACTTCCGGCGTCAGGTTCATGATCCTGGCCGCCTCCTCGTAGGAAAGTTCCTGGAAATCCCGCAGCAGAAGCACTGTCCTCTCCTGCTCTCCCAGGCACATGAGACAGTCCCTCACCCGGCGGGCCTCCTCCTTGCGCAGAAACTCTTCCTCCGGCAGGTTGCGGTTCACGTCCGGTTCAGGCTCCCATTCCTGCTCCTCCAAAAGCTGCGGCTGCTTCTTTCTGGCATAGCTTAAGAACACGTTCCGTGCAATGCGGAGAGCCCAGGTGCGCACACTGGCCTCTCCCCTGAATTTATCCAGATGCAGAAACATCCGCAGGAAAACCTCCTGGCTTAAATCCTCCGCCAGGGAGACATCCCTTGTCATGTAAACCAGATAACCATACACAGCATCCCTGCTCTGCTCATATGCAGCCGTAAACTTCATCCCCAAACGTATCCTTTCCGCAGTTTCCGGTAACGGCGGATTTCCGCCGCGGGCCCGCTCCCAAACCTTCCGTTCACCATTATAGACTCCTTTACTCCGAAAAAGTGACGGAATAATTTGATTTTTCCAAAATCAGGACCCGCAGGACCTGTAATTCTTCAGCCCGAACCGGTAAAACCAATAGGAGGGCACCACAAACAGCAGAGAAACCAAAGGGGAAATCATATACCAGATCCCGCTCTCCCGGTCTAGCAGATACAACAGGGGATAATACTGGACCAGAGCCAGCGGAATGCCAAAGGTCAGCACCTTCAGCGCCGCATCCCCGTAGACGGAAAAGGGATATTTCCCGAAATCCCGCATACCGTAGGTAAAAATATCCAGAAAATTAAGATTCTGTATGGTAAAAAAGGACACTGCCGCCACCAACAGAAACAGGCAGAAAAAGAGCACGCTGCCGCAGACCACCATCATGGCAAATACAAAGACCTTCTTCCCCGTCCCCACCACGCCGCTGACCGGAACGGCAATGCACAGCACAATCACCGCCTGCACCAGAAGCCCCAAACTGGAGAAATCCATGTTGGGCATAATGATCTGCAGGATAACGCTCCTTGGCCGCACCAGAATCCGGTCCAGACTCCCCTCCCGCATCAGCTCCGGGAACACCGCCAGGCCGCCCCCAAACATCTCTCCGATGGCAAAGCTCATCATAATCACGGAAAAGCACAGCAGCACCTGTCCGTAAGTAAAATCATCCACTCCGCTTATCCGTTGCTTAAGGTCCTCACAGGCGTCTGCAGGATTTCTCCCAGATCCAGAAGTTCTGTCAGCTCCTACACATTCCTCCGGTAGGTATTTCCGTCCACCCGGTAGATGTCCCGGATCAGATCAAAGCTGTCCGTCACAGGCACATCCCACCACAACTGGCTTCGCTCTTACTCATAAACCAGACATCTGCAACACCCGTAAAGATCAAAAATATCTTTGACAGATCCCGGTTTCTGCTGTTTTTCAACGTGAAAAGAAATTTATAGAAAATGGAAAAGGCAGGAACCATGTTATTTCGGGTGTTTCCTGCTGAAAAAAGATCGGTTTGGAAAAAGACGAAAGCACTCGCGAAGAGACCAGAAATCGAGTAGGGGTGATTATACCCCTACTCGCCGCGCGGCCCGTGCGCCGCTTTAGCGGCAAATTTACATTACGCGGGCCTGCGCATAAAAGAGGGGCAGCCAAAATCAGGGGCTGCCCCGGAAGGGATACTGCCGCAGGTCCCTTATCCCAGACGTTTCACCGGTATCCAGATGGCGCTTTCGTAATTCTCGCTGTCTGTATCGCTGCCGGAATACCACTCAATATTAACATGGAACGCCAGCTCATACTCCCTGTTTCCGGGAAGCCACTCCCTGAATATCCGCGTATTAACCGTCTGCAGCGCGTTGGGCATGGCGCCGGTGCATCTGAATTTCGCCCATTCACTGGCTGGAATCTCGAAAACCTTCATCCCTTCCGGCACTTCACCGCCCTGATAGGCTCCCGCGATATAATAACGGAAATGTTCCGCATCGCCTTCGTCCTCCACGCAGACGCCGAATTCTCCCACTGCGCACTCCGCGATGACCTGCCGGATGCCTTCCTCTGCCGGCCCCCCGGATGCACCCTGTCCGCAGTATTTCCCGCAGAATTCCTGCCAGAATTTGGGAATCTCCTGGTAGGAGTTTTCATAGGACAACACCCTTTCAAACCCGATCATCTTCATGGCTTCTCTCTTTTCAATCCTGTACTCCATCCTGCTGCCTCCTTTTACTGAAATCTCCACTGTCAACGGAAGAAATACCTTGATCTGATGCGATGCGGCTGTGTCCGAAGCTGCATGGGAGACACCCCATGGAAGCGGGTGAAAGCCCTGGTAAAGCTCTCCGGTGTATCGTACCGGTACTTGTACGCCAGATCTATGACCTTCTCTTTCCCGCCGCCCCGGGCTTCATTCCCGGAAGTATTGGATTTCAGCACCTCCAGGCCTGCCAGATACAGCCTGCGGTTCCTCAAATACTCTCCGATGGAATATCCCGTAATGATTTTAAAGCACTTCTGGAAATAAAAAGGGGAAAGATACACTGCGTCCACCACTTCCTGCGCGCCAATGTCTTCCAGCAGATGCTCCTCCATGTAATCCGGTCCGCCATGCTTTTCCAGAATATAAACCACATATTCCCTGACGCCCCTGCTCTTGTCCAACAGCATCCTGTCCAGTCCCGGCCACCCCGATTTCAGCCGCTCATAACGATATTCCACCGCCATCCTCCGAACCTGCGAGGATGTGTCCCAAAGGTACCGTTCCGCCCTCTCCGGCGTGCATTCCGGATGGGAAAAGATTTTCCAAACCAGGAATCTTTTCAGGCAGGATTCTTTCTCCCTTTCCTGGCAGGCTTCCATTTCCTCAAGACTCCACAGCGCGCTGCCCACTGCGGTTCGGTACAGCGCCATGCGCACTGCAGATTCCATGCAGGATATCTCCCCCAGTTCTATTTCCTGCAGCACACGGGAAAGCTTTTCCTCTATCTGTTCCTCCAATGCCTGCATCCGTTCCTCCGTCCTACGCCGACCTGCCCGAAGGCGCTCAAATGCCGAAATGCTTTCAAGTAATGACCGCTCCCCTGCCCTGTGCCCTCCCGGCTACGAAATCCGGTACACGAATCCTCCCAGTGGTCCATTGTCTTCGGGAACCGCCAGGGCACCTGACCTGACTGCCAGACTCCCGATCAGGCCCACCGTGTGGAACAGCAGCACCTTCGACATCACCGGCTCCAGAATCTGCCCCACATTCTTCGGGGCATGTACCCCCATAACGGCAAGGCCGCAGTCGTACAGCGATTCATACAGCCCGGCAAAGGAGGCAATCTCTTCCCGGAAAACGGCAGTCAGCCTCTCCTTCTGCCCTTGGGCCAACACCGGAACCATAGCTCCGGCTTTCCCCTCCAATACTGCCTCCAGGCTGCGGGCGATTTCGTCCCCATGGGATGAATAGCGGTTCTTTGCGGGCAAAATGCCGTAATCCGCATAGCAGGCGGCATAGCCGGAATGTAAGCCGCAGTAACCCGCAAAAGCACTGCTCCAACAGGGATGATCCTCCTGAAAGGCAAATGTGCTTCCGTAACAGATATCACCGCCCACATCCTCCCGGTCCGCCTTCTTCCGTCTGTCCCGAAAAAGCCTGCAGCCCTCGTTCATCATCCAGAACAGCAGATTCCACAGAAGCCTGCCGTCCTCCATGTCCGCGCCCGGAAACCCAAGCTTCCGCAGCTCCGGCAGCTTTTCCGCCCCGCTGCGCAGGATATCCCCTACCACCGGGACATAGGATTTCTCCGCTGTCCGGAAGAACTCCTCCATATATTCTTCCGTGAAGATTACCAGGCGTGCCTGATACCTGCCCCCGGTCAGGGCAGTGAGCAGGCCGTAGCGCTCCAACAGGGCGATCTCGTCCTCCAGATATACACTGGCCACGCCCAGTTCGATGGCAAGCTGCCGGATGGTCATAGGCGTATGATAGGTGCTGACCAGGATATTGCCCGGGAGTTTTCTGTCGAACAGGCGCTGATACTCCATGTTGGCGGCTCCCTGAAAAATAACGGTAAACTCAAATTTTGCCGGCTGATAGCTCTTTGTTCCAAATTCTCTTTCCATGCCGATACCCTCCTTCAATAGCTTCCGTGTCTTGAACAGATAATATTTCACCATCTCCAGAGAAAGATGGAGCCTGGCGGCCGTCTCCCCACAGGAAAGCCCCTCAAAATAGTAGGCCACGGTACACTCCCGGTACTCCCTGGACAGCAGGGCCAGTTCCCGGCGGAGCGCAGAAAACTGTTCGGTCTGCAGAATATCCTGGACAAAATCCTTCTCGTCCGCAGCCCCCTCGTCAAGCTCCTCACATCGGATGCGGCCCTTTTTGTACAGATATTTCTTGTAGGTGTTGGCCGCAATGGCCCAGATATAGCCGAAGAAGGCGTTGTCATCCCGTATCCTGGGGGCGCTTTTCAGGATGGCCAGGATAATGTCCCCGGCCAGATCCTCCGCGTCCTCCCTGTGGGACACCCGCGAAAGCGCGTAAGCGAAGATGGTCTTCATGTTCTCTTCCACCAGTGCCGAAATCTTTTCCTGTTCCATAGTCCCCTCCGTAAATGGTAAAATTGGTAAAATGCTCTGTTTTGAAAGCTTTCATTTATATAGTACCGGATCCGGCGCAGCGGTTAATGGGAAAATGGAAAATCTCTGTCTGCACCTGCGCACCCATGAAGACAAAGAACGAATCCCCCAACCGTGCTGCACCACTGTCGGGGGATTCTTCTTTTCTTTTTACAGCGGCAAAGCACCCACCAGGCTGCTTGTTACCCTTGTCATTCCTGTCTAACCATTTGCAGTTCAAGCGGCAGACCGGACCCGCCGGTGATTCTGTGCCATTAAAACACATGCAAAATTAACATAGTTTCTTGCTCCTGCTGCGATGCGAAATGTAATGAAAAAAGCCGGTTTTTCCTCAATCGGTTTGGGATCAATCAAAGCCCGCCTGCCCTCCCGCAGCCCTGTCAGTCAGCCTCCAAAGCGCCGTCAAGGCAGCCGAATACGGAATCAGAAAGGCAGACGGATTTCCTCCCCGCAGTGCACATACCTCAACTGCTCCCCCATCTCCTCCTTCATCACCTGAAAGGGAATCTCCCCTGTGCAGTGCCCTGTATAAAACCTGGTGTCCAGTGTTTTCAGCTCTCTGGCGGTCTCCCGAATCAGCGCCAGGTCCCGCTCCCCATAGCCGGACTTTCTGCTCATGTGGAAGCCGCTGACCACCGCCTCCGGCATATCCCCGAAGATCTCCCGGTATCTGTCCAGAATATTCAGAATCCCGTTGTGGGCGCAGCCGGAGACCAGAACCCTTTTCCCGTTCTCCTCCACCACCAGATATTGCTCATGGAGGAATTCGTCCTGCCGGAAGACGTCTCCTGCTTTCCGCATCAGCTCCCGGTTGCCTTCGGGCCACAGCCGCCTTCCGGATACCCGGCCAAACAGGAACAGCTCGTCGTCAATGCGCCTGTCTCCCTCCACCCACTCTATCCCGGGAAGGCTCCCTGCCTCCGGGGAAATGCCGATGTATTTTTCCATCTGCTCGGTTTTATGGTAATAGGCCTCCCCTGCCCCACGGTGCATCCAAATCCCTGCCCTGGGATTCAGCCCGGCGAAAGCCGCCAGACCGCCCCCGTGGTCATAATGTCCGTGGCTTAGAATCACCGTGTCCACCCGGCGCAGATCAATGCCCAAAACTACAGCATTTTTGAGAAAGGCCTCCGATGCCCCGGTATCTGCCAGAAGTTTATGCTTTTTCGTCTCAATATAGAAACTTAGTCCGTGTTCCCACACACATCCTTCCGCCCCTTTTGTATTCTCCATCAGGTTGATGATTCTCACGGCTGTCCTCCTGTTCCCGGCAATCCTCCCCGTTTTTCGTAAGTCCCGCAAAATTGCAATTATTGGCTTCGCGAGAGGGGCTGTCTGAACTGTTACCATTTTTCCCCAGGGATCAATGGATACGCAGATCCTGCCCCAAAGCAATATGCTCATATTTATCCCGGCCGATGATTTGGAATCCAAATCGTTCATACAATTTCAATGCCACTTCGTTCCCTTCCACCACAGAGACCACCACAGCGTCCGCATCCCCCAAGGGCTTCCTTTTCACATAATCCAGAAACAGCTGAATCGCCCCAGTGCCATATCCCTTTTTCTGATATTCTTTATCCACCAATATCCGGAACAGCTCATATACCATCTTCTCCTGGAAAACAGGAAAACCTTCCCCTTTTACATAGCGTATTTCCACCAGGCCAACCGGATTCGGGCCATGGCACAAAGCATAAGTCACCGTAATTTCTTCTTCAAATAAATCACTGTAAGATTGCGCCAGAGAATCCACAAAAGGCATCACATAACCCTCCTGTGTTTTCAGCAGCTCCATTGCGATGATCTTCCTGGCATGTTCCCCATGGATCTTCTCGAAATGAATCCCTTTTTCATCTCCAATGATACTTTCAGGATATTTTTTTGCTTCCCTTATCTTTGCGGTAAATTCACCAACGGCAGCATATGGTATCTTTTCAAATTCGCTGTCCGACAGCGCAGTCTCACAGCAGTGCAGTTTCCTGGACGCCGTCACTTCCCCATCAGTGACCTCCCTGTCAAAACCGGCATTTAAGAACAATTTATCCGCCGCCAGATTCGAAGCCTTATAGGTCCCGGTTACCGTTCCCCGGCCAAACCGGACAGAAATCCACTTCATCATCTCTGACAGAATTCTCGTTCCGTATCCCTTATTCTGCTCTGATTCATGCACAATCAACTTGCAGATCTCATAGCTTTCCCCATTGCAGTTTACCTGGACATATCCTGTCACTTTGCTGTCTTCATACACCAGGAACGGTATGGGAAGATAGGCTTCATTCACCACAGCCACATAATTATTCACCATATCAAAGATGTGATGCTTTACATATTCCCATTGCTCATATTTGGCAGAAACCTCAAATATATCCTCGAAATTCTTATCTGTTACATAGCAGAACTTCAACATGCCCTTCCTCCTTTGATTTTTCTATAGATACTCATTTTGTATTCTATATCTCCAGTAGTCTCTGTTCTACCGCATTCTTTTTTCGAAAAATAAATGCGCCCTGCAAAACCTTTTCCAATTCCGCCCAGTTTTCCACCGTAAGCACCCCTTCCAGAATCATCTTTGGTTTTCTCATTTCTCTGTACCTCCCAGACTGCCGCAGGCTTCCTTCGGCCGAAATCCCGAGGATATGGCCTGAACGGGACATACCTCCCTGCACTTTCCGCAGCGGATACATTCCGGATCATTGCAGTTCTTTGTCACTTCCACCGCCATGGGGCAGACCTTTTCACACTTTTTGCAGCCCACGCATTTGGAGGCATCCAGATTCATCTGATAAAAGCTGAACCGGTTGAACACCGAATAAAACGCTCCCAGGGGACAGAGATATCTGCAAAAGGGGCGGTGAATCACCATGCAGGCCCCGAGAATCACTGCCATCACCCCCAGTTTCCATTGAAAAAGCGCCCCTGCAATCTCCCGAAGCGTTGGGTCCGCAAGCAGCAGGGGAATGCCGCCCTCCAGGGTTCCCGCCGGGCAGAGATACTGGCAGAAATAAGGCGGCGTCACCCCTGTCTTTGTCACCGCAAAGGCCGGAAGCAGAATCACCAGGACTGCCAGAATCACATATTTCAGATATCTGGCGGGTCGATCAATCTTTTTGGGCACTTTCCACTTGGGAAGGGGAATTTTATGCAGCAAATCCTGCACCAGGCCGAAAGGGCACAGCAGCCCGCAGACCACCCGCCCAAGGACAATGCCGAACAGCATCAGCATGCCCAGTACATAAAAGGGAAAATGATGCTTCATGCCCCCCAGGGAGGCCTGCAGCGCGCCGATGGGACAGGCCCCCAGCGCCCCGGGACAGGAATAACAGTTCAGCACGGGAACGCATACGGCCTTGCTCTTTCCCGTGAAAATACGCCCCTTCCCGAAGCCGGTAACATACCCGTTAAACAGCACCGCTGCCGCCAGTTGAATAACCCGCTGTCTGGAAATCCTGCCTTTCAGCCGATTCCGATGCATTCCAGGCATATCCGCACCGCCTTTCCCAACACTTCCGCCTGTTCCTGCCTGCCCAGTCCGATTCCTATCAGAACCAAAGCAGCCAGAAGCACGCAGAGCCGTATTATTTTAATCTGTCTGCCGTCATTCTTCTGTTCCAATGCTGATTTCCGCCTTTCCCATACCCGTCAGGATATCGTTGATGCGCTGAGTGTAAAATTCTGACAGGTTCTCCTTTCCGCCCACTACAATATCTCCTGCCATATTCCCCTCTGCATCCACAAATACCGTGGTGGGCGTATAGCGGAGTTCACTGCTCAAGGTCACCAGATCTCCGTCTCCCCACACCAGAGTGATCCCCTCAAATCCGGATTCCTCCAACACATATTCCACCAGTTCCTCGCTGCCTCCGCCGTCCAGGCACACCGTAATCAGCTGCACATTGTCCGGCAGGGCCTTTTCCAGTTCCGCCAGATCCGGCATTTCCGCAATACAGGGCCTGCAGGACAAAGCCCAGAAATTGATCAATGTCAGGTCCTTATCCGCGAAATCCTCCTGGGTAAACGTGCTTCCGTCCAGAGCCGTGGCCTGGAATTCATTTAAATTCGTATAGGTGTTTTCCGGCTCCTGGCTTTCACTCTCCCCTCCGGTCCCCCCGTTTTGAGTCTCCTGTCCGTTTTCTCCGGCCTGCTCCTGGTTTTCCTGTTCCGAACCAACCGAGGCCGTCTCCCCTTCCTTTGTTTCCCCCGTCTTTCCGCTGCAGGCGGAAACGGAAGCCGTTACAGCCAACAATACCAATACTTTCCAAAACTTTTTCATCCTTGCTCCTCCTTATGAACATCTCCTAATTTTGCCATGGCATCCGTGACAAATTTATCTACGGTAATTTTCCACTCTTCCACCATAACCAGACCCGTTTTCCGTGCCTGCTCCGCAAACTTTACAATTCTCCGTACTTTTTCTTCCCAATCGCCGTATTCCAGAACGATTCCCGCATAGTATACAGGCAGGGCGGCTGTTTTCACCCTGAACTGAACCTCCGGATTCCCTTCCGTGACGCGGACGGCCTCCTCAAACAAGGCCTCGTACTGCCGGAAAAGCTCCTCCCGCATCCAGGTATCCCGGGCATCCAGAGGCCCTCCAAAAATATTCAGCTCTCCGCCCGCTTTCTCCATCTCCTGGTGAATCAGGTCAATATACTGCCGGATCAGCGGACCCGCCTGCCTGTAATAGCCCTGGAGGAAATCTGCCAGCAGCGCCTCCTCATCCGCCTGGGGATCCCACATAAGCTTTGCCAGCAGATACCCCCGCAGCTCGTGGAACTCTCCCCCGATCTCCCGGTTACACTGGCTGAACAGAGAACGGACATGGTTTTCCGTGAAAAAGCGGATATTCGGCCCCAGTACCCGCAGATTGGGAAAGGGACTCACCAGGTTGCGGAACTGAATACAATAATCCCACAAAAACAAATTTTCACAGATTTCTTTCCAATCCAGCAATTCCTGACGGGAACCTGCGCTTCTTTCGTCCCTCTCAATGGGAAGTCCCCTGTTCGCCTCTATATTGCAGAGCATGATGTGCACATTTTCGGCAGGGCGGATGGTTGCAGGCGCCTTTCTGGTATACCAGTAGGCCAGTGTGGAAATAACCTTATCCGGAAAATGGGCGGCAAGGCGGTTCACAAAGTGCAGGACAGACCCCATGGGCGAGCCTTCCCTCTCGTCTATTTCCCGACATTTTTCGCACCGGCAATACGCCCCGTTGTCATTCTGAGACACGGACCAATATCTGGCGCCGGGCTTCCGGGCCATATGTTTTTTCAGATTGTCCAATACAATCCCAAAGACCTCCGGGTTGGAGAGACACAGCTGCGCCTTCTCCCCCACCCGCCTGCCCTCATGGAGGGAAAAATATTCCGGATGCTCCTCAAAATATTCCTCCGGCGGACAGAGGGTATAAAAGGAATGACACCAGAATCCCCAGTTCTCATCCCGTCTGGAGCCGGGCGTGATCTTATGCTTTTCCGCAAATGCCGGATCCCCGTAATCCCGGTAAAGAATTTCCCGGTATTCCAGAACGGGCGAAAACCGGTATTCCTCAAAGCATACGGTCAAATTGGCATCAAAGGGGACAAATTCACAGGCCCGGGAATAATATCGGCACCCCGCCACTCTCTCCAGCCAGTCATATACGGCATACACCATAGACTGTTCATTCTCTGCCTCTATTACGATATCTTTGTCGAAAATCCGATAGGAAAAACCGTCTTTTCCATGCTCCCCGTATTTCAATACAATACTGGGATCTACAGTGGAGGTCTCCTGAATCCGGAACACCGCATCCGTGATTTTCCCCAGGTATTCCGCCAGAATCTCCGCCCCCCGCTGATACGCCTGGACACGATAACCACATTGGCCTTTTTGTTTTCCGCGATGCACACAGGCTTGCATAAGTTCATTTCAGCCATCTCCTTTTCCTGCTTCCGCTATTTTAGAAACCGGGTCTGCTCCCACCCGTAAATCCATTCTAACATCAACAGGAAAACATGGCAAGCCATAAGGCAGCAGATTTTCCGTTAAGATAATCTGCTGCCCGAAGGTAAACAATATTCGGTCTTTCTTATATTGCCCATACACGAAACAGCAGTGCAAATCTGTTTCATGACCGCCGCCATACGGCGCGGCAATAAATTGAAACACAGAGGGCCGACATTAGATAAACTTTATCCGGATATTCGATGAACGGCTAAGGAAATCACCCCTCCTGTTCGTCGGCCAGCACCGCCTGCTCTTCCTCCGCCAGAAACTCCGCGAGCATATCGTTTTTAAAGGTCCGTCCCGGCAGGAAGCAGGCCACATGGGCAATCTCCCTGTTCACCGCAAACTGAGCGCCGTGAAGAATCATGGGGTCCAGTCTCACAAAGGTCCCCCGGGGTACATGGAAGGCTTCCACCGTATCCACGCTGAATTTTCTGCCCGGCAGGGGCGTGCCCACAAAAATGACTACATCGTCATCCAGGGGCAGCAGTCCCTCGCAGGTAAACTGATGGGCCTCCAACATGGTAATCCGCTTCTCCTCCTGCTTTTTGGCCTGGCACACGGACACCGTGGGCAGTGTGGTATTTCCCAAATCCAGTTTTACCACATCCGCAAAAAAACCGTAGGGAAATATGGACCGGGCCGCCAATGCCTCATCGTCCAACAGATTCTGGAACTGCCCGTATTTTGCAAATGCTTTTTCGTCCAGTTTCTTAATTCTGATTACTTTCGTTTTTATCTCATTTTCTTTCACAGACATTTAGCTCCCTCCTCTTCCACAGTGTCAAACTTCAGTCCAAGGTATCTCGCCGCCTCCCGCAGCACCGGATACAGGGAAGCATATCCCCCGCCCAGATGATGGATGTAGGGACCGAACATCAGTTTTTCCTCCCAGGCCTTCCAGTCTTTTACCTCCACCCATACATAGGTGCCGGTGGTGGCGGGCCCTGTGGTGGTCTCTGCCTCTCCCGCAAAGAGATAATAGTCGTCCTCCCCATCGTCGAATCTGCAGAGTGTGAGATGTCCCTGCTTCAGCTCAAACTGCTGCTGTCCCCCTGCCAGACAGGCTTTCGACTCCGGAGACTTCAGGGAATAGGGGAAGGGACCGCAGTGCCACAAAAGCTCCCCGTTGTCATTTTCCGGATGGCGTATGGTCAGGTCTGCCAGAAACTGCGCACCCTCCCCCAACATGGCGGCCCGAAGGATTGCCAGGGTAACGGCTCCGTTGATATCCGTCTCACAGGCCACCGGAATCCCCATATCCGTCAGCTCTCCGATCATGGCGCAGGAGGGAAGCTGCATCAGCGCTCCGCTGGGCCAGCACTCAATGGCCGCCACGGTACAGCTGCTTTTCTCCATCTGCGCAAGCATGGCCAGTTTCAGCGCTGCCAGTCGTTCCAGCTGCTCCTCCTTCAGGGCGGAGCAGTCCATTCTGCCGCGGATATCTTCCATCTGTCTCTTCAGTTCCTCGCCGCCCTCTGAAACAATCTTCTGCACTGCCATCTGCAGCATCACAGGGGCCACTGCCACAGTCTGAATTCCGAAACGCTGCATCAGTCTGGCTTCGTTGGTCATCACGCTGCGGAAAGGGGAGGGACGTTCGCCTATCTTGGCAATCCGCAGCCCTCTCACATCCTTCACCACACAGGCCACTCTTAAAAAGCGGTCAAATCCTTTCCTGAACTCCTCCGAATCCGCGGGCACATTGTAAATATAGCTGTAGGTAACGCCGTATCGCCGCAGCACCTTTGTAGCCGCGAACATACCGCACTGGGTATCCCTCCCCCGCTTCTCCGGAGAGTTGGGGGCTTCGTCCCTGCTGCCCCAGATCAGCACGGGAACCCGGAATTTGCTGACCACATCCGCCACGGCTCCCTCCTCGCCGAAGTCGCAGAAGGGTACGAAGACAGCGTCCACCTTCTCCCTGGCGAATTTATCCGCAACCGCAGGCGCATGGCTCTCCGATTCTATGATTCCCCTGACGCAGATATCGTCTATATCCACCAGTCTCACCTTGTCCGGATGGATTTCCCGGATGACGGCCATGCATTTTTCCTTCTCCGCAGCCGCCGTTTCCAAATCCAACATTCCTCTCCTGGTAGGCATCACGCCCAAAGTAATCTCCGCTTTATACATGTTCCAGTCCCCTCCTGTAATATTCTACTCTCCGGTCAATTTCCTCATAATCAATCTCCCCCGTCTCCAGAAAACGCTCCAGTACGGCCTCGTCCGGAATTCCCGCCCTGCCTCCGATTCTGGTGCATTTGATGGCCGACGCGGCATTGGCATACCTGGCGCACTCCCTGTGGCTTTTTCCCTTCAGCAGCGCCGCCAGAAAGGCTCCGTGGAACACATCTCCTGCGCCCACCGTGTCCTTCACCTCCACGGAAAAGGCCGGCAGGGTGAAGAATCCTTCCCCGCTGACTCCCACGCATCCCTTCTCCCCGAAGGTAAACACGCACAGCTTCGGCCCCCTGCCCAGAATTTCCCTGCAGGCCTCCTCCAGAGCCTGGTCTCCCTGCTCCTTCTTCCCCGGGAAAAGTCCGTCAAACACAAATTCCGAGCCAACAAACACGTCAATGAGGGGAATCATCTCCCGCAGCGCCTCCGTGTAATAATCTGCGTCAATGAACACCTCCGTTCCCGCTGCCCGGGCCGCCCTCGCCGCTTTCCCGGAGAGAGGTCCGGCGTCGGCCAGAAACAGATATCGGGAATCCGCCACCGCGCTCATGTCTAACTCGGCTTCCTCCAGGGGCTTCACGGAGCCTGCCCGGAACAGTATGGTCCTGGTCCGGGTCTTTCTGTCGCTGAGTACCACGGACAGGTGGGAAGTCTCCCCCCTGCGGATCAATACCTGGTCTACATTGATTCCGTGCGCTACAAAATCCCCACGGCAGAATTTTCCGTAGATATCGTCCCCCAGGGCTGCCGCCACGGCGCATTTCGCTCCCAGTCTGGCTGCCGCCACCATACCGCTGGACACCTTGCCGCCCCCCTGCCAGCTCATCTCCTGAATTCTTGTCCCATGATTCGGTTCCGGCATACCGTCAATATTTACATTTAAATCCATACACGGAAAATCCAGTCCAAATATGTCATATTTTTTCATCTTCGTACTCCTGCGCGCCTGGGCGCGTCTCTGTCCAATCCTGCCTCCGCCGAAACACGCATTTCGGCAGGAATGCATTACCGCTTACATGGTATATTTATTGGGGTTCAACAGACGGATTTTATTCACCACGAATTCCGTCATGCCCTTTGCCGCCCCCAGCATCAGCCGGATACCGTCCGCCTTATGTTCGGTGGCCTGTATCACCTCATCCAGGGAACGGTACATGGCCGCAAAATACTCCGTGGCGATATTGAATTTGCTCATGCCCAGATTCACTGCCCGCTGCATCTGCCAGTCCGGGATTCCGGAGCATCCGTGGAGCACCAGGGGCACGGACACCGCCTGTCTGATTTTGGCGATTCGGTCAAAATCCAGGTTCGGCTCCTGTATGTAATCTCCGTGGGCATTGCCCACCGCAATCGCCAGGGAGCCGCATCCCGTCCGCTCCACGAACTCTGCCGCCTGGTCCGCGTCGGTGAACAGATCCCTGTTGGAGATATCCTCCAGTTTCATTCCGATCCCCACATGCCCCAGTTCCGCTTCCACGTCCACCCCGAACACGTCTGCTGCTCTGGCCACCTCTTTTGTCAGCGCCACATTCTCCTCAAAGGGAAGTACCGAACCGTCCACCATCACAGAGGGAAAGCCGTCCCGTATTCCGCCCAGTGCAATCTCGTAGGAGGCGGAATGGTCCAGATGCACGGCCACAGGCACCGATGCCTTCCGGGCCATATCCACGGCCATGTCCGCGATATATTTCAGGGGAATGTACTTGTCCAGTCCCGGAAAAAACTGCAGAATCACCGGTACCCGTTCCGCCTCGGCGGCCGCCACCGCGCATTTGATTGTCTCGTAATTCAGTGTATTTATCGCCGCCACGCCGTATTTGTGTTTCCAGGCATGCTGCAGAATCTCGTTTACTTTTACCAAAGACATATTTATTCTCCTTTTACTTTTGAATCAAAAAACAATTGATACTCCGGCATTTTCTCACAGAATGCCCGGCTCACCCGGTCTATCCGCAGGTATTCCTCCGGCTCCAGTTCCAGTTCTATGGCCCGGATATTTTCCAGGGCGTGTTCCCTGTCTGCCCCGCCCACTATGGGGGCCGTGAGGCTGTCGTTGTGCACCAGCCAGTTGACGCAGATCTGCGCGGCGCTCCGGCCGTATTTTTCTCCTATCCCGGTCAGCTCCTCCGTAACCTCAAGGCATTGCTCATAAACCCCCGGCTGAAACAGCGCCGCTTTTGCCCGGCCTCCCGTTATGGGCGTATCTTTTTTAAATTTTCCCGTCAAGAGCCCCTGGGCCAGGGTGCTGTAGGGGATCACGCTGATTCCCTGTTCCCTGCAGTAGGGCAGCAAATCTCTGTCCGCATAGCGCCACAGCAGATTATAGCAAGGCTGAATCACATCCACCGGCCCGCTCTGCACGGCTTCCCGGAGCTGTTCCGCGGAGAAATTGGACACGCCGATGCTGCGTATTTTCCCCTTCTCCTTCAGACGCCCCATATTTTCCATGGCCTGTCCCACGGACATTCCCTGGGGCGGATAATGCAGGAAATACACATCCAGATAGTCCGTTCCGAGCCGCTCCAGGGACGCGTCGCAGGCTTTTTCTATGTCCTCCGGGGCATAATGGGAGGGCCATACCTTGGAAATTATCGTACATTCTTCTCTCTTCCGTCCCTTCAGCGCCTGTCCCAGTACTTTCTCCGCCCGGCCCATACCGTAGATCTCCGCCGTGTCAAAGGTCTGGATTCCATGTTCCAGATAAGTCTCGATGCAGGCGATGCTGTCCCGGTCCTCCACGCTGCCGAAGTAATCGCCTCCCATGGACCAGCAGCCCAGAACCACCGGCGACACTCTCACCCCGCTTTTTCCCAGTTTATGATATTCCATTCTCTTCCTCTCCCTTTCTTCTGTATTCATTGGGGCTCATCCCCACAAATTTTTTGAATTGTTTTGAAAAATGGGCAAAACTCGGGTATCCCGTCTCCTCCGCAATCCTGCTGATGCTCATTTTGTTCTGCCTGAGCAGGCGCTTTGCCTTCCCCATTCTCTCCTGCTGAATAAATTTGCTTAAGGCGTCCCCTGTCTCTTTTCGGAACAGCTTGGACAGATAATTCGGAGACAGGAAAAAAACTTCCGCCAACCGGCTCCTGGAGACATCGTCCAGATGCTCCCTGATATATTTCTGAATCTCCTGAATCAGCTGTTTTTCCTGTCCCTCCTGCTCCTGTTCGTCTGTCTCCCCCTCTGTCTCTTTTTCTCCCTCCGTTTCCTCCCCGTCCCGGCGCAGCAGACAGTGATTTCCGTACTCCATGAGCCGGCGGTCCCGTTCCCTCTGGTTTCTCCGCTCCACCAGTTTCTCCATGACTTCCCTGAGAACCGCTGTCTCCACAGGCTTTAAGAGATATTCAAAGCACTGGAAGCTCACTGCCGCCCGGGCATAGGAAAAATCCGCATAACTGGTGAGAAGGACCGTGTCCACCTCCATTTCGCGCTCCCTGAGCCATTTGAGCAGCTCGAATCCGTCCTGCCCAGGCATCTCAATGTCCGTAATCAGAAAGTCAATGACATGCTCCTTCAGGATTTCCACGGCCTGGGGGACACTGTAGCATCCATAGACACAGTCTATTCCCAGTTCTTCCCAATCCAACTGTCTTTTTATCCCCTCCACCACATATTTGTTGTCGTCCACCACCAGTAATTTCATCCGCTATTTCACCTCTCGTGGAATATAGATCTCCACGCATGCGCCGCCTTCCTCCGGGTTGGAAAACAGAACCCTTGCCTCCTCATTGTAAATCAGCTTCAGTCTCTGGAGCACATTACTGATGCCGATATGCCGTCCCTCCTGTTCCATATCCCAGGTTCCGCTGTTCAGTCTCCGGAGCATTTCCTCGGGAAAGCCCTCCCCGTTGTCCGTAATCTTCAGATAAAGCGCCTCTTTTCCTGCCTGTGTCTCTCTGCGCGCAGTCAGCCGGATTGCCAGGGTTCCGCCCGGTCCCACCGCATGCTTCAGGGAGTTTTCCAGAAAAGTGCTGACCATCAGCACAGGAATCTCCCATTCTCTTACCTCATCCTCCATGTCATAGTCAAAGGAAAGCCCCTGGCTGTTCCACTCGAAATTGACCCGGATAATGGTCTCCATATGGTGGATTTCCCTCCACAGCGGCATCATATCCATGCAGTCGTGAAGCAGGTAGCGGTAATACTCCGACAGGCACACTGTCACCTCCTGTATTTTCCCCGTGTCCTGCACCTGCGCCATGCCGAAAATCATGGCCAGACAGTTGACAAAGAAATGGGGTCTGATCTGGAACTGGCGGAAGTTGATTTCCAATTGTTTTTTTGCCAGTTCCGTTTCATACAGCTCCACGGAGAGTTTTTCCGCCTTTTTGCCCAGTCTGTCCAGGATTTCATAGGCGTCCTCCACAGCCGCGGGGATCCTGCTCCCGGCGTGCTCCTCCTCTTCTTCCGCCAGGCTGCCCCGGTACCTGTCCAGTACCCGGGAGAGATTTTTCACCGGCACAATCAGCCTGCGTCTCACCTGACGGATAAGCAGAAGCATCATCACCATAAGTTGGGAGGTGAGAAGAAACTGCGCGATCTGCAGCAGCATAATCTGGTAGATTTCACCCTGGCCAGACACAGCCACACGTATCTCAAAATCCGCCTCTATATTCTCCAGGCGATACCACAGCACACTGGTTCCAAACCCCGCCCCCGCGTCCCTGTCAACCGCCTCCCGGCGGACTAAGCTGATTCCGCCGCCCGGTCCGCAGTCCAGCATGCTCATGCCCGAGAGAAAGCTTTCCTCACCGATCCACGAGCCAACCACGAAGTCCCCGTAAATCCAGGCAGTGGCCAATATCCGCTGTTCGGGCGTATCCAGAAGATGCAGGCTTCCGTTCCGGGGTTCCTCCCACAGCCAGTCTATGATGCACGGCCTGATTTGGCGGTAGCTTGAGAAAGAGAGATGGACGGCTGTGAGTTCCACGAACTTTTCGTCGTTTCTGTCAAAGATAAAGAAATTATACTCGCTCTCCGAGAGCGCACTGAGCAGTTTATACATTTTCTGCAGCTCTTCAATCCTGTTCACCAGTTCCAGACTGGACTGTTCGAACATTGTCCTGTAGTCTTTCACCAGTACGGTATTCTGGCTCATATAAGTGTTGTTTCTGTTTAAATCAGCCTCCACCCGCTCCACATACCGGTCCGCATACTGCCGGATATTGTTCTGCGCCACCCTGGATATCCTGGTGTGGGCATAGATCAGCAGGCAGACACAGAGTATCTGCACCCAAATACTGCCAAACAGAATCCATCTCATATTTCCCTTATATAAGCTGCGCTGCATACCGTTCCCCGTTACCCCTTCACCGCTCCCAGGGTAATGCCTTTCTCAAAATATTTCTGGAGAAAGGGATACAATATCAGAACCGGGACCATGGCCACAAATGCAATGGCCATCCGCAGGCTGATACTGGGAATTCCCTCCCCCGCCACACTCTTGCCGTACTGTGTGAGATACTGGATATTCTTTACCATCACATTCAGCAGCTGCTGAATGGAGTATTTTGATGATTCACTCACATAGTATAACCCATTCATCCAGTCATTCCAATATCCCAGTCCGGAGAAGATTCCGATGGTCACAAATATGGATTTTCCCAGGGGTAGCACCAGTTTTCTGAAAATACACAGTTCGGAGGCCCCGTCTATCCTGGCCGATTCGTACAGCTCCTGCGGAATATTGCAGCGCAGGTAGGTTCTCACAATGATGGCATTAAAGGCGCTGAAAAGCAGATTGGGCATCAGCAAGGCAAAGTAAGTATTCTTGATATGCAGTACCGTGGTATAAACCATATAAGTGGGCACCAGGCCGCCGTTGAACAGCATGGTAAACAGCAGCAGGAAGGAAAAAAGCTTTTTTCCCGGCAGATAGTCCAGAGAGAGGGGATACGCCACCAGTGCGGTGATCAGTACATTCAGGCAGGTCCCCACCGCCGTAATACATATGGTGGTAATATATGCCCGGAATATGGTATCTCTGGACTGCCAGATATAGGAATATGCCCCCAGGCTGAATTCTTTCGGAAAAATGGAGTAGCCGTTGATGAGCAGGGAGCTCTCCTCCGTAATGGAGGACATGAACAGCAATAGGAAGGGGAACAGCACCAGAATCATCACAACCGTCATAATGATGCAGGCCGCGGCTTCGAAATATTTGTCCTGTTTTGATCTGATCATAATCTGTACCTCCTAAAACAGCGCATTTTCTTTGCTTAGCTTTCTTGTCACGGTATTAAATAATAATATCAGTGTAAAACCGATTACCGATTGAAAAAAGCTTGCCGCTGCCGACATGCCGATATTGCTCTGGCTTGTCAGCGCCTTATATACGAATGTGTCTATGGTCTGTGTGGCATTGGTAATCAGCCCGGATCCCTGGGGCACCTGATAGAATAATCCAAAGTCGCTGTTGAAGATTCTTCCCACCGCCAGCAGTACCACCGTGATCATGGTGGGCTTCAAAAAGGGGAGGGTGATGTAACGTATCTTCTGAAATTTTCCTGCTCCGTCCAGTGAAGCCGACTCGTAGAGCGACATGTCAATCCCCATGATCGCGGATATATACAGAATGCATCCGTATCCCACGCTCTTCCAGGTGTTCACAAAGATCAGAATAAAGGGCCAGTACTGCTCCCTGTCATACCAGGAAATCCGCTTTCCCCCGAAGCTCTGCAGCAGATGGTTTAAAAGCCCCGCCTCCGGGTCCAGGAATCCTCTCACCATGTAGGATACGATAATAATGGATACCACAAAGGGAAACAGGACGCTGCTCTGTGCCAGTTTGCGGAATCTCTGACTGCGAATCTCCGTGATCAGAATGGCCAGAGTCACTCCCAGAACCAGATTCACCAAAATAAAACAGATATTATACCCCAAAGTATTGCGGAACAGTATGGGAAGTTCCCTGTTCTTCAGCAGAAAAGTGAAGTTTGACATTCCCGCCCAGTCGCTGCCCCATATCCCGTCCTGGACATTGTATTTTTTAAACGCCAGTACCAGACCGCTCATAGGAAGGTAGTTATTAATAAGCAGATATAGAAACGCAGGCACCATCATGAGATACAGCGGCAGAAAGCGCTTCAGTCCGGCCCGCTTTTTCTTTCTCTTTGATACTTCCGCCATAAACCCTCTCCTCTCTCCGGGCGCGGTACGGACACCGCACCCGGTCAATCTTTCCTGTCCCTTTACCGTTCAGCCAGCCAGGCGTCCACTTGCCTCTGCATCTCCGCAATCACTTCCCCGGAACCGGCATCTTCCATCTCCTGAAGCAGAAGGGGAATATATTCCTCCGGGTCCACCGCCCCGGTAATCAGGGCCTTGTAATATTTGGAGCGCACATTGCTCACCGCGCTGATCTGATCCTGCACGGGGGAAGGGTCAAAGGTAAATCCCATGGTCTTGGAAATAATGGAGGAGGCATTGTAATCCTCTATCTTCTGGTAAATATCTGCGCCGTCCGTGGACCAGGGTGTGCATACAAACTGATTGGGCAGAATCCATCCGGCTCCCAGATGGTATCCTACGGTGGAAGCATCCTTCCCTTCGGGGAAATCCAGAAGTCCCTCTCCATTCACCACATAGTCCTCGCCCTCTATCCCCCAGTTCAGCAGGTTCATGGCTTCCGTGCTGCTCATCAGGAAATTCAGCATCTTCATAGCCTTCACCGGGTCTTCGCTGCCGCTGCCGATGGAGTAGCAGAACACGGCGCTGGTGGCTGTGGTGGCCAGGGGCTCAGTCAGATGTACCATGGTCAGCTCCACGCCGCCGCAGTTGTTCTGCTGATCCACCACAGAGAGGGGATGGCCGTAATCGCTGAAGAAGGAGAAGGCCTGACCGGATTTAATGTAGGAATAATAGGACTCCGTATCGGAAGCGGCGCCGCTGTTCACCCATCCGTTCTCAAACCATTTATGAATATAGGTACACCACTTTTTGAAAGGTTCCGTGTCAAAAAAGTTCTCCACAGTGGTACCGTTTTCCGGATCCATAATTGCGTAGGTTTCCAATCCGCCCACATAGTCCAGTGGAGTGAGCTCCGGCATGCCCAGGTTGTCCGGCGCAATCATCCACATTCCCGGTTCCAGAGCCGCCACCTTTTCATACAGGGCATCCACATCCTCGATGGTCTTGATGCCGCTGACGTCAAGACCGTGTTTCTCCAGAATATCCGTGCGGAAGAATACGGAAGCCTGCTGGGAGATCTCTTTATGCACCGGCACCCCGTATACATAGCCGTTGAGACTGGGCGCCGTGGCTACCTCCGGGGAAACGTAGCTGTTCAGCACATCCTGTCCGTGCTCTTCCAACAAGGGGCCCATATCCGCCACATAACCCGCATTTACCCAGCTTGGGCCATAGGCAGATACGGAAGTAAAGATGTCCAGTTTGCTCTTGGAGCTGAGTTCCAGCTGTATCTGCTCCATATACGCCGCAAAGGGCAGAATCTGCAGGTCCAATGTCATATTCAGTTTTTCCAGGGTAAGTTCATTGAGCTTTCCCAGTACTCTGTCCACTTCCCCCTCACTGGGAGAGGCTGCCGGCAGCGCAATAATCATACGCACCTGGTAGGGTTCCTCTCCTGCAGGCGCTTCCTCGCCGGAAGCATTGTCCGCTTCTGACGTCTGGCTTTCGCCGCTGTTTTCCGTTGTTGACTGGGAGTCCTGACTGTCGTTTCCTGTGTCTCCGCAGCCTGCAAGCAGGCCTGCAGTCATTGCCGCTGTCAAAAATAATGCAATTTTCTTTTTCAGTTTCATTTTTTCCTCCTTATTCCAGTTCCGTAACTACTCATGCACACCCAGGTTCCGTCATAGGATTTCCGGCCGCTAAATACTGCGTCCGTAAATCCTATGGGGCTGTATATGAGCAGTTACTGAATTTAGTCGCTGCGCCACAGCTCTGAAGCGTAAGGTCTCTTCGCGTTCTTTTTTAGCGGGGCGGACAGATCAAATAAGCATTTGCTTCTTTGCGCAGTGTCCATGTCTCTCCGTTCACCCGGGCCTGGGTGAGTTCCTGTGGCACGTAGGCTTTGATTTCTTCCACATCCATGCCCTGTGTCTCCACGGTCATGACGCCGTCCTGCAGGCGGGCTTCCATATAGCCTTCCACACCGTCATCGAAATAAACCTGCTTCATGGCGTCCGTGAGGTTGACCGCTACCTGGAGGCGGGAGAAGTTCTCGTCCGCAATATGCATGGGCGCTTCCTTCAGCATGGGCAGCATATGGTTTTCTCTGAGGTAGAGCGGAATCCTGTCAATCTCTTTTCCCGAAACAATCCATCTGTCTCCCTGAAGCCGCTCTCCTGTATGGAGATCCACAAAGCTGCCTTTGGGCAGATAGATATGATGCACCTTCTGATCGAACACCGGAGCTACCAGCAGGGATTCTCCCAGCATGTACTGTGTGGACAGGCTTCTCACGTTCAGGTCCTCCGGGTATTCCAATACCATGGCCCGCATCATGGGAAGTCCTTCCGCGCAGGTTTCGCAGGCGGTGCTGTACAGATACGGCGTCATGCGGTATCTGAGCTTATTGATTTTCAGGAAGGCGTCCTGGGCTTCCCGGGAGTAGAACCAGGGTTCCCTGGGTGTTGACTGTCCATGGCTTCTGCTCAAAGGCGCCATCAATCCCATCTGCACGGAGCGGATGTATTCCTCATCCCCCGGGATGGCTCTCCTGCCTTCGTAGTCACAGTTGTAGAAGCCTCCGATATCAAAGCCCCAGAAGGACACGCCGCTGAGTCCCATGCTGAGTCCTCCCCTTAAGATTGCCGCCAGATTGTTCTCCGATGCGGAGGAATCTCCCGCCCAGTGAGCCGGATATTTCTGGCTCCCGGCGTAACCGCTCCTGCACCAGATCAGCGCTTTCTCTCCCGTCTCTTTCTTGATCTCCGCCGAGGCCTCGTAGATGGTTTTGGAATACAGGTATGTGTATTTATTATGCCCCTCCACACCTGTCAGTCCGTCATAGTACACGGCGGTTTCCGGCAGTTCCTCCGAGAAGTCTGTCTTAATCACGCCCACGCCCATGCGCATCAGGCGTTTTACCCGTTCCTTCACATAGGCCGCGCATTCCGGATTGGAGAAATCCAGTGCGGCCATCATGGCGCTTCCCGTATCTCCGCCCTCTCCCAGTTGGAAGAGACATACGTCCCCGTTTCTGTCCTTTACCAGGTAACCCCGCTCCTTCATGAGTTCAAACTGCGCGGAATTCTCTTCGCCCCTTCCCCATCTGCCCTTCAGGGACACATAGGGGAACATCCACAGCGAGAGATGGAAGCCCTTGTCACGGAGTATTCGAATCATGTCCTCCGGCTCCGGAAATCTCTTCTCGTCAAAAGCCAGGATCTCTGTACTGCCCTGGGGAGACATCATGTCAAGCCAACCGTCGATATGTACCACGTCCGCCGACATGCCGAATTCTTCCATCCGGCTGACGATTTCCTCCACCTCCGCCCTGTTCATATAGCTCATGCGGGACATCCAGAATCCGAAGGCCCATCTGGGAATCATGGGAGATCTGCCTGTATACGCGGTATAATCCCGGAGAAGCCCCTTGTAATCCCTGTTGCAGAACATGTAATAATCCAGGTACGGGTCCTCCGTTTCCATGGTGTATGCCACGCCGGAAGAGGCTCCCATATTAAAATGGGTTCTGGTGTATGTGTTCATCAAAATGAAATAGCCCGAAGAGCTCATAAAGCAGGGCATTCCCTTGTAGGAAATATCGGAATTGGTGGACTGGGCGTCCCGCTGCCATACCGTGATGCGCTGTCCCCTCTTGTTGAAATCCGTGAATTTTTCTCCGAATCCATAGAAAGACTCGTCACAGTACATATACATGGTTTCAAAGGTATCCGTAACCTGTCCGTCCGCTCCCACTGTGAATCCCAGGGGAATGGATTTGTATTTCTGGCCCACGTCGAAATCCTTAATCTGTTCTTGCGTAAGCACCTCGCCGTCCAGCAGAACCGTCATTTCCCAGGGACATTTCCGGAAACGGAGAAGCACTCTGTCCGTGGCCGCAGTGATGTACTCCGCTTCCTCCACCACCTTTACTTTTTCGTAAGGGGCAAAGTCGAAAACCTGGTTCGGACGCACCGGCTCCCTGCCCTCCGGAAACATCTGCAGCCGAAATACCGTCTCCCCGGAGAAGGTCACCTTTACCAAGGCGGTTCTCTCATGATAAGTGTCCGCCGCCAGTAAAATGCCGTCCTGCCGGATCTCATAACCGGTAACCTTCCTGAGAAAATCTTTTTCGCCGTTTCTGGCAAAATGGGCATATCCCAACTCTACGTCCAGGGGATGCTCTTTTTTGTCTAAATTGTATCCAACCTTCCCCTGATGTTCCAATAAAACCATCTTATCGCCTCCTTTTCCTATATTTTTTCTTTATCTCCCGTCAACATAACCGCCGTCATTACTCTTTCGGTTGTATTTATAGTACAATATGCACATGCAGCTTTCTATAATTTATATACCTCTGATTATAACTTTTGTATCCTGATGTCCTTTTACAGGGATTCCGCGGCATTCACTTCCAGTTCAATTCTCTCATGGCTGAAAAGCCTGATCAGCACCGTGCCGTCAGATTCCTCATACCATCCTTCTTCAAAATACAGGCTGTGTCCGGCATGGGTTTCCTTCAGGGGGCGGCGGTTGAGTAAAATCCCGGAAGGCTTCCCGGAGAGTCCCTTCAGGATCAGATACGGTATCTCCCCCATGCCGTCGCAGAACAGCTCAAACCCATCCTCCCTGTGCCGAAAATGATACCGGGATGCGTCTGCGGCAGAGCGATACCAACAATCTCCGCCGTCTTCCTCCGGCGGCGTCAGCAGCAGCGCGTTTTTCCGGCTTACCGTCATACTCTGTCCCGGCTCCAGGGAACCGTTCAACTGCAGAGGAATCAGAGCGCCGGAACGCAGATAGACGGGGATGGAGGACAGGGGGACCTGCCGCTCCACACTCACAGGCCCTTCCACCGTCTCCCGGTTGTCCCAGAAACTGACCCATTTTCCCCGGGGAAAATAGATTCGGCGCGTATTGTCCTCATTGTGCACAGGCGCCACCAATAGATATTTCCCATAGAGGTACTGATCCTCACAGCCCATGGTTTCCCCCTGTTCCGGGAAGGCCATGGCCATGGGCAGCATCATGGGAATTCCCGTCAGATGGGCATGCACGGCCCAGTCGTAGGAATAGGGCAGCAGATTCTCCCGAAGCCACGCATAGAATCGATAGAGTTCCACCGTGCCCGGGCTGTATTCCCAGGGTTCCCGGGGCTCTGTCCCGTGATAGCGCATCAGCGGGCAGAAACAGGCATATTCCGTCCAACGGATATAGGTTTCCTCGTCCCCGAATCCTCCGTATCCTCCCGCATCCACTCCCCAGAAGGGCAGTCCGGAAGCGGCAGCGGACAATCCCCCATGGATAGAGTAGGTCATTCCCAGGAAATTGGACTGCTGATCGCCGCCGAACTGACAGGCAAAGTGCTGAGAACCTGCCGCAGCGCCTCTGGTAAACAGCACATGATCATCCCCGTAGCGTTCTTCAAAGAGTTCCCTGTAGCTTCTGGCGTACTCATAGGAATATCCGTTGTGCATCTCCGCGCCGCGTCTGCCGTCATAAAACAGGGCTTCGTCCGGCACCACGTCGCCGAAATCCACCATGCTTCCCCGGATACCGGCGTCCAATCTCTCCGCCCACTGGGCCTTCAGCAGTTCCATTCCTCTCGGGTGCGTAAAGTCAATCACCTTAGGCAGGGGATGTTCCGGGAAAACGGCGTCGGTGAGATTTTCCGTCACCGGCAGTTCTTCCCCGGGAACTCCCGGAAGCAGCGCCGCGGCGGTCTCCGGGGACATATCCGGATACTGCCAGGAAAAGACGCGAATCCCCTTCCTGCCTGCAAAGTCCACGATTTTATACAGTTCTTCCTTTCCCCCTCTGCCGATCCACCCCGCCCCGGCGCCCTCCGCATAAAAACCGGAATGAGGAATGTCCAGTTCTTCAAATCGCTCCAGTACCGCCATCTGCTCCCTGCACAGATCTTCCAACGGCCCGTGATACCACCGGCCCGCGCCTCCTCCTGCCCAGGGTTCGAACACCCATTTGGGCGGCAGCAGCGGAGCCCCTGTAAGTCTGGCGTAATCTCCCATCACCTGTTTCGGTTCCCCCAGCCATACAAAGAAATCCAGGCAGGGGCCTATTCCCGTAATCCGCATTCTGTCAGGAACTTCCTGTCCCACATCCGCCCGGATGCGGTAATGGGTATTGAAAAACAGGGAATATCCCCGGGAATCATGCAGCAGGGGAATGTTTTTGTAGGATTGGTTGCCTATGGAAGCAAGACATCCCTCACAGGCGTCCCTCTGCCACAGTGTCAGTATCCGGCCCCGCTGATGAAGTCCGTCAAATCGTTCGCCGAATCCGTAGATTACGCTCTCCTCCGCCAGATTCATGTACAGGTCAAAGCCCTGGAGTTCCTCCTGTTCTTCTGCCTGCAGCAGCAACAGGTCTCCTGCGCCGAACAGCCGTTTTCCTCTCTGCTGCCGGGTCTTGTCCTGGATTTTGTTTTCGTACAGGGGTTCCCGGCCTGCTTCCGGGAATCCGGACACAACAGAAATTTCCCATGTCTCTCCCATGCGGATTTCCAGTCGCCCTGCCCCGGAAAATACTTCCCATATTCCTGTTTTTCCCTTTCTGCAGGTAAGTTTACCCCTTTCTCCGGCAAAGAAGCCTCTTCCTCCTGCCCGGAACCGGTAGGCCTTCCCGTCTGCTGTGCATACCAGTTCCTGTGCGCCCCCCTGTTGGGTCTCAAAACAAAGAATAATGCTGTCTTCTTCCTCTCTGCATTCCTTCAGCTTTCCCAGTGCAGTCCATTTTTCTCTCCGGCGGTTGCCCAGGGAATGGTCTGCATACCACCATTCCGTCACTCTGCGCAGAAAGTTCAGATATTCGTCCAGTATTCTGCAGGCTTCCTCCGTATCTCCTTTGGCCAGAGCCTCGTTGCACAGCCTTCTGTCCACCCATGGCTCCCTGGGTTCCCATGGGTTGGCCCTCACCTGGTTAAAGAAAAAATCCATTCCTTCCAGCATCAGGGTATCCTGCCAGCGCTGCGCCAGACAGATTCTCCTTCCCAGATTGTCCGGTCCCGTGGGCTGCTTCGAATCCTGCAGAGCCAGTATTTCCGCCCTCTCATCCTCATCAGGCCAACATAAAAATCCCGGTCTCTGCCAAAGCCTTCTTCCACCGGGCAGGGTAAAAAATACTTTCTTCCCCCGTCCTGTTCCGGCCCTTCCGCCCAGTCTTGTCTCCAGAAAGGTGAGGGGGTCATATTCAAAACGGTCCGAAAAGTTTACGTTTAAATCCAGGGGAAAGGGTGTCAGCACTTCTCCGGTCTGCTTTTTCTTCCGATACACCATAAGGCCGAAGCTCTCCTTTGGAAAGCCCCCCAAAAGGGTCCAGGGAAGCTCAAGATATGCCTTCCAAAAGCCCTTCTCCTGCACTGACCGGCTTACATAGCTTCCCTCCTCCACAGGTATGATGCGCGCCCGGTTGTCCAGTCTCTGCCGGCCTCCCCTGTACGCCTGCTCTCCTCCGATATAGGTCATTCCAAATTGCTGCTCCCCATGGCTCTTTCCGTCCCGGTCCACGCTGAACACCGCAAAATCCCTGGGTCCGAAGCTTCCGCTCTGCACCGCAATCTCCACCTGATCTTCTCTGTGGAGAAATACCTCCCTGCCCTCCTTTTCCGGTTCCGGAGCCTCCTTACAGCAAAACAGGATGTACAGGCAGGAAGCATCCCACAGGAAACGACATTCTGTGGCAGATATCTGCCAGCAGGTTCCCTCCGGGGACAGTGTGCCTCCCGCCCTGTAAAAGCTGTCAATCACCGCACCGTCCCACTGCTCCGGGTTCATTTCCTCACGGGGCAGCTGCTTTACGTCAGGCCCCAGACACAGGGACGAAATTCCGAATTCTAATTTTGCCATAATTTTTATATACCTCCTTGGATTTCTTTCGCAACACTTCCTGATTTCCATGATAATTTACCCCTGGATTCCCGGGCTATAATAATTGTAGCCATTCTATATCGTTTTTTACGCAAATAAATTTCTAACGCCGCAGAAAACACAGCGAAAGAAATTTTTTTAATCACAAACAAAAGGAGAACTGTGAAAACGGCAGCAGCCTGAACCGGTTCAGACATAATACCTTGCCTGGGCATTCCACATCTGCGTATACCGGCCTCCCGCGGCATAGAGTTCCTCATGGCTGCCCCGCTCCACGATTTCCCCCTCATGGAATACGATAATTTCGTCACAGAACCGGCAGCTGCTCATTCTGTGGGAAATGTAGATACTGGTTCTGCCCTCCACCATTTCGTTAAACCGGGCGTAAATCTGTGCCTCCGCCTTAGCGTCCAGGGCAGCCGTGGGTTCATCCAGTATGACTACAGGCGCATCTTTGTACAGGGCCCTTGCCAACGCCAGTTTCTGGGCCTCCCCGCCGCTGACGGCCACCCCGTCCCGAAGATCCTTGTACAGATAGGTGTCCAGCCGCTTCTCCATATCCCTGACAAAACCGTCCGCTTCCGCCTGACGCAGGGCATCCCAGAGCTTCTCCTCCTGCCATCCATAGCCTGCGGCGACATTTTCCCCCACAGAGAAAGAAAACAGTTTGAAATCCTGGAACACCACGCTGAAGAGGCCCCGGTACTCCTCCTGGCTGTATTTGCGGATATCCACGCCGTTTAAGGTAATCCTCCCCTCAGTTGGGTCATAAAGGCGGCAGAGCAGCTTGATAAACGTGGTTTTTCCGGCGCCGTTGCGTCCCACCACCGCCATTTTCCCCCGGATATTGATTCTGCAGTTCACGTTTTTCAATACGGGAATCTCACTGCCCGGATACCGGAAGCTCACGTTCTCAAAGGCCAGCTCATACTCCCCGTCATCCCGTTTCTCCACCGGGATACTGCCCTTCCCATGAACATTCTCCGTGTCCAGAAACTTCAGAAATTCGTCTGTATAGATGCAGATTTTCTGCAGTTCTCCATGCTTTGCAATCACGGAAAAGCAGGCTCCGCCAAACTGGTTCAGCGCCCCCGCATAGCGGGTGAAAGCGCCTACGGTAACGGCTCCCGTCACCGTCTTCAGCGCCACCAGGAAATAGGTGACAACCGTAAAAAAAGCATTTACCAGTCGGTTGGCATTGGCCTCCGCCCTTCCCACGTCGCAGCTGGCGGAAAAATAGTCCCGGGCCCTTTTGCCGAATTCCGCGGAATTGTGCAGAATCATCTCCTCCATACCGTAAATGCGGATGATCTTCCCCACCTTTGCCTCCCCGAATATCTGCTGATTCAGATACATCAGCTTGTGCTCCTCCCCCGTATGGGCCTGGAAAATCTCCATCTGCCTGCGGGCAAATTTTCCGAATCCCCTAAAGGCGCAGAAAGCCATTCCCCCAAGCGTTCCCGCGAACAGCAGAAACGAGGGCAGCGGCCGGGCCAGTATCCCCAACAGGCCAAACTCCCCCCGGGGTCCGGAAGCGCACAGACAGCCCACCAGAAAAACCGACAGGAATATATTGAGAATCGCCTGTAAAATATCGGTATAATGGCACAAAAGGACGCCAAGACCGCCGTACATATCCGATGTCCTCTCGGAAAAAAGAAGCTTTTCCGCTGCTTCCGGGTTCTCCATGGTCTCGTAGTCCATGGAAAAGGCTTTTTCCCGCAGCCAGACATAGAAGATCAGCCATATCTTCGTCAGCCTGCCTTTGAACTGCCGCCGGAGCAGCTGCTCCGTAAGTCCCAGGAGCAGGCCAATTCCCAGCAGCAGAAGCGCCAGCCCCGCCGCCTTCCTGTATTCCTCAAGAAGCAGGGCATCTATCATCTCCGCGGTCACAAAGAGTCCTGCATAGGTCTGCGTCAGGGAAAGCGCCACCTTTAGCAGATGCAGCGGAATAATAAGGGAATCCTCCCTGTGGATCATCTTCATGATCCGAAAGCCTGTTCTGTGAATGGATTTAAGTTTCTGCATGTCAATTCTCCTGTTTCAGATTCATTTGTATCACTTTTATGCCTTCTGGTAATACCTTGCCTGCAGGGCAAAAAGCTCCGCATAGGCCCCTCCCTGCTTCATCAGGCTCTCGTGGCTTCCCTCCTGAAGAATACGTCCCTGTTCCATAAAAAGGATACGATCGCAAAACCGTGTGGAACTTAACCTGTGGGAGATAAATACGGCCGTCTTACCCCGAATCATCCCGTCATATTTTTCGTACATTTCACTCTCCGCAATGGGATCCAGCGCCGCGGTGGGCTCGTCCAGAATCACCACCGGCGCGTCCTTGTACAGCGCCCTGGCCAGCATCATCTTCTGCAGCTCCCCTCCGGAAAGCGTCACCCCTTCCTTATCCATATCCTGGTTCATGCTGGTTCCCGCCTTCTTCGGAAGCGCCTGTACACGCTCCCACAGCCCTGCTTTTTCCAGACAGCGCCGCAGCCGCTCTCCGTCCTCGGTTCCCGCCTGCGCACAGGACACATTCTCCGAAAGCGGGAAGGAAAAGGCGAACACCTCCTGGAATACCACGGCAAATTCCCGGAAAATCTCCCTCTGGGACAGGGTCTGCATGTCCTGGCCGTCCAGATAAATCTTCCCGGAGGAGGGACGGTACAGTCCGCACAGCAGCTTGATCAGCGTAGTCTTCCCTGCACCGTTCCTGCCCACCAGAGCCAGCTTCTCCCCGGCCCGGATGGTCAGGCTCAGATCCTGTATGGTGTCCTCCCTGCTGCCCTCATAGCGGAATGTCACATGCTCCAGACGAATCTCGTGCGGTTTTCCCTGTTTCCCGGGAGCGGGCTTCCCCTCCTCCACAATCCCGTAATCCAGGAAATCCCGATAGGATTTCATGATTTTTTCATTACTGAAAATATTGATAACCGCTTCCAGAAATCCCCTTACCCAGGCCTCAAAACCGGCCACAATGCCCACATACAGCAGAAAGGCCGGAAGTCCCAGGCTGCCCAGAAGCATCTCCCTGATCAGCCATCCGTAAACCACAGCGCTCCTGGCAAAGGTAAGCAGATGATTGCCCATCCCGGCAGCCATGTATCCGTTTTCCTCCCGGTCAATCAGGGCACATATCTTTCTGATGCTCTCCCGCATGGCTTCCGGAAACCATCTGTCCATCCGGTACAGACGGATATCCTTTCCGTTGCCCGGAAGAATGGATTCCCTCCTTAAATACCGGAACTCCTTCCAGATATCCTCGATCTCCTCCTCCATCCCGTAAGTCCGTCTGGCAGCCAGAAGATGAAAACCTGTCACAATAAAAGTCTGCAGAACCAGAAATGCCAGAAGGAATCCGCTTTCCCTGCCCACAATCACCCCGTAGACCGCCAGACCGCCCAGGTTGGCCAGCATGTCCCAGTAGCTTTTGGCATAGGCCTCTATCCCGGCTCCGTTTCCCATATAGAGATTGCGCTGCGCAGCCTCCCATTTCTTCCTTCCCCCGGCGCTTTCCAGGCTCTGTATGTCCATTTCCAGTGTCTTGCGTTCAAATTCCCTTGTGATATCGATGCGGAACAGGAAAAACAGCTTATTCCGCAATTCCTTCAGATTTCCCTGAAGAAAACGGACTCCCTGGAGCAGAAGAATGTACCCTGCCACCATCAGAAGCCTCACCCAGGGCGCTTTTCCGCTTACCAGGCAGGCGGCTGCAGCTCCCGCCATGGCAGCCTCCAGAAAAGGCAGCAGCACGCTGCACAGAGTATCCCCCACGCAGACCGCAAAGGCTCTTGTCCCCTCCTCTCGTCTCAGCGCCCTGAAGGTGTAAAGACAATTGCTCCAGATGGAATATTTTTTTAACTCTTTCATTTCCGCTTTTTTTATTTTGGCTTTTTTTATTTTGGCTTCCTTTATTTCCGTTTGTTTCATTTCCTTTTTCCTCTTTTCTTCCCGGATTTTGCGCCCCGGTCTCCTCCGCCGCAAAAAACCTGCCCGGTTCTTCCGCCTCAGCAGCCCTCTTTATTTACGTAATATTTCGCCTGGGCATGCCACAGCTCTGCGTAATGCCCCTGTTTTTCCAGAAGCTCCTCATGGCTTCCCCGCTCCGCAATCTCTCCGTTCCGGAATACCACGATATCGTCGCAGAACCTGCAGCTGCTCATGCGGTGGGAGATGTAAATACTGGTCTTGTCTCTCACCATCTCATGGAACCCTGCGTACACCTGGGCCTCGCTGATGGGGTCCAGGGCGGCTGTGGGTTCGTCCAGTACCACAAAGGGCGCGTCCTTGTACAGCGCTCTGGCCAGGGCCAGCTTCTGGGCCTCCCCGCCGCTGATGTCCACGCCGCCCTCCCTGTCCTTAAACAGCAGCGTGTCCATTCCCTCCGGAAGCTTCCCCGCAAATTCCGCAGCCCCTGCCCGCTCCAGACAGTCTCTGATCCGGGCATCGTCCCGCTCATAAGAGGTGACAAGATTCTGCCACATCGGAAAGGCAAACAGCTTGAAATCCTGAAAAACCACACCGAACAGCTCTCTGTATTCCTCCTCCCGGTATTTCCGGATGTCTATGCCGTTCAGGGTAATGACGCCCTCGGTAGGTTCATACAGCCTGCAGAGAAGCTTTACAAAAGTAGTCTTTCCCGCGCCGTTTTCTCCCACCAGCGCCAGCTTGTCTTTCATTTTAATCTTACAGTTCACATGCTTTAAAATCATCTCCTCACTGCCCGGATAGCGGAAGCTCACATCCTGAAATGCAATCTCATACTCTCCGTCCAGACGCTTCTCCACGGGAATGCTTCCTGCGACATGACCGTTCTCCATCTTCATCAGCTCCAGGAAATCCGTCATATAATCATTGGCCAGTTTAATCTGTGTGTTGTACCACGCAGCGCCCTGAAAACCTCCTGACAGCTTCATCATGGCTCCCGCATACTGGGTAAACGCGCCTATGGTGACAGCCCCTGACAGTACCTTTACCGCCACGAACAAATAGCTGAACACAGTGAAAAATCCGTTGGTGAGATTCCCGTTCAGTGTGCCTTTAATCTCCATATCGCACATATTCCCGTAGAACTGATTGCTCTTTTCCCACCACCTGTCCATGTTGTCCATCAGCATCCCCTTCATGTCATAGATGCGGATCACTTTTGCCGCCTGCAGATTCATCATCACCCGGGAAAGCAGATAAGTAAGCTGCAGTTCCATTCCCGCGTGGTCCTGAAGATATTTGCCCGTAGCCTTTACCATTCTGGCATTCCCGCCGGCTCTGATCACCATGGTCAGGGCCAGAAAAACCAGCACCAGAATCACAGAGACTGCCGGCCTGGCGGCAAAGGCCAGCAGGAAACCCTCCTCCGACGGACTGCTGAAGCATAATACGCCGATAAGTCCCACCGCAGTCCCTATCTCCAGAATCCCTGTCAGCAGTCCCTGGTAATTGTTTACCACGCTGCCCAGTCCTCCGTACATGCCGGCTATGCGCTCCGATTTAAATATCTTTTCCGATACCCCGGGCTGTTCCATGGTCTCGTAATCCAGAGTGGCTGCTTTCTCCCGCATCATGACCTCAAAAGCCAGACTGCACCGTTGGGCCGATTTCCCATAAGCCTTTTCCACCAGTTTGGCTGCCACCCCCAGGAAAAGTCCTGTCAGAACCACCGCGCAGCCCCGGAAAAATCCTTCCGAAAACCTGCCCGCCAATAATGTGTCAATAAATTCAGCTGTCAGATACAGGGTCAGATAAGTTCCCGTCACCTGGAGGACGCTGTTTATGATCCGCAGCGGAATGGCCGCAGAATCCACTTTATGTGCGATTTTCATCAGCTCCAAACCTGTTTTATGATATTTCAGGACTGCGCGCAGTCTCCCGATTATCCCTTCTGCCGCTCTTCCTTCACCGCATTCCCTGTCTGTTCCCTTTTTGCTCTCTTTGTCCATACCCATGCCTTTCGCCAATCTTTTATTCTCCAGTCTCATCTTCTTTTTTCCGGTAATTCTCCTCGTAATACTGGGCCTGTGTGCGGAACAAGGCTGCATAGGCGCCCTGCCTTTCCATCAGCGTCTCGTGGCTGCCTTCCTCCGCAATCCGTCCATTCTCCATATATAAAATACGGTGGCAGAACTTGGTGGAGCTCAATCTGTGGGAGATAAAAATACTGGTTTTATTCTGCGTCATCCTGAAATATTCTTCATACATCCGGCTCTCCGCCAGGGGATCCAGGGCAGCCGTGGGCTCATCCAGAATCACAATGGGCGCGTCCTTATAAAGAGCCCTGGCCAGCATCAGCCGCTGAAGCTCTCCTCCTGACAGGGTTACGCCTGCGGCATCCAGATCTTTATTCAGATTTGTCCGCTCTTTCCCCGGGAGCTCTAAAACCCTGGTCCACAGCTCCGCGTCACGGAGGCTTTTTTCCATTTTGGCATAATCGGTATCTTCCGCCGCCCTGCAGGAAACATTATCTGCCAGGGAAAAGGAGAAAGCGAACACTTCCTGAAACACCACCGCAAACTCCTTCCTGTATTCCTCCGGCGAAAGAAGGGACACGTCCCTGCCGTCCAGATATATCTTTCCGGAAGCGGGTCTGTACAGCCCGCAGATCAGCTTGATTAAGGTAGATTTTCCCGCGCCGTTCATCCCCACCAAAGCAAGCTTTTCCCCGGGTCTCACGGTCAGCGTCAGATCATGAACCGCGTCTTCCCCGGCTCCCTCATAGCGGAAGGATACATGCTCCAGGCGGATTTCGTGGACTCTGCCCGGATTCTCCACTTTTTCCTCTCCCAGGGAATCCTCTTCGGCATACTCCTGAAAATCCCGGTAACGGTCCATGTAACGGTTATTTCTCAGTATTCCTCCCATAGCCCCGGTCAGGGAATTCATCCATCCCCCAAAGCCCGACACGATTCCCACATAGAGCAGAAACCCGGCCAGATTCATGTCTCCCAGCACCATACGCCGGATAAGATAAGCATATACCAGCAGATCTCTCACTGCGGACAGCGCCTTCTCAAAAAGAGAGGCATTGATGGAACAGTTCCTCTGCCTGCCGCTCCAGTAAGCCATTTCCTCCGTCATCTTCCGGAATTCCGTCCGAAACCAGCCCCACATCCTGTACAGCCTGATATCCTTGCCGTTGGCCGGAACCAGAACCTCCCGCTTCAGATACTCATATCCCTGTCTGACTTTGATACTCTTTTCTTCATGCTTAACCGTGCGTTGATCCCCATAGAAATTCACTGCCATAATCACTCCCGAAGAGCCGAACAGCAGCAAAAGCACCCAGAAATTAATTCTGCCCATGAGCGCCGAATATACGATAAGTCCGGCCAGAGCAATGGCCGCATTCTCGAACTCTCCTAAAAAAGCTTCGATTCCCGTATCATTGCCATAATAAATATTTCCTCTGGCTCCTTCCAGCTTCTGCTGTCCCCGTGTGCTCTCAAATTTCTCGAAATCCGCGCTCAGCGCTGCTTCAAACAGCTCCGCTCCCAGACCGATGCGGAACATGAATCTCCCCTTCCGGCTCACATTCCCCAGATAATCTCCCGCTGTGCCCATGATCTGCAGCGCCAGCACATATCCTGCCAGGGCCAGAAAGATGATTTCCGGCTGCCAGCCGCTTCCCAACAGATATACCACTGCGCTGGGCAGAGCCATGGCCGCAAAGGGACGCAGCACGGATATCCCTATTTTCCCGCCGACAACCGCCAGATACCGGACTCCCATGGCCTTTCTGAACTTGGAGAAGGCTGCTCTGTAATTGTCCCACAGGGGATAACGCCTGTAATCCTCTTCTTCTTTTGCTCTTTTTGTCTTCTTCCCCTGCCTCTCTTTCATCTGCACTTCCTTTTCCTGATTTTTCTTTCCCAACGTTTCCGTTCCTCCCTTCTCACTTCCGCTCATACGCCGTATAATGTTAGCATAATATAAAAATCCCCCAAACGGGGGATTTCCTCACAAAATGTTCAATTTTCAGCACGAAATGTTCCGGGCAGATTTCTCACAGGGGCAGGGTCACCTCCGCCGCAAAGATACCCGGTTCATTGGCCAGGGTAAGATACCCCTCATATTTGTCCGCCAGGGCCTTCACCCGCTTCATGCCCAGTCCATGATTGCCCCGCTTCGTGGAAATATAATTCCTCTCGTTAAAATCCAGTTCCTCCCTGGCGGAATTCTGAACGGACATGTAAAGCTGCGATCTGTTCACTACCATGTAAATACGCAGAAACCGCTGTTCCTCCGGAATCTTCTCACAGGCCTCCAGGGCATTGTCCAACAGATTGCCCAACAGCACGCACAGGTCCACATCCTCCACGGACAGAGCGGCCGGCAGTACCGCCTTGCAGTTCACCCGGATCCCCTTCTGCCCGGCAATGGACAGTTTGCTGTTCAATACGGCGTCCGCCATAAGATTCCCTGATTTCACATAAGTATCCACCTGCTCCAGATTCTGCTCCAGATCGTCCAGATAGCTCTTCATCTCCTCCAGCTGCCCCTGGGCAATCTGTACCTTCATCACCTGCAGATGATTGTGGTAATCATGCCTCCATCCCCTCATATTCAGGTACATTTCCTTCACTTCCTCATACTGATGGCTCATGATCTCTCTCTGGAAAAGCTCTGTCCGCGCCTCGAATCCTCTGTGCCAGGAAGAAAGCGTCCCCTCAAGGGAGAGAAACAGCAGCAGCTCCAGGGCCAGAAAACAGAGCAGCTGTCCGGTCCCTGCCTGATTTCTGATATTCCATAAATATATGCACAGTATACCATATACAGAGGAATTCACCAGGGCATTTCCCATCCGGAAATATCCCTTTGCAAAGGAGAGCATCCACAGGAAAAAAGTCAGCACTGCCCCATTCAGCAGCACGGCCCAAACCGGCCCGTCCTTCAGGGCACACAGAGCCAGCAGCGCCCCCGGAGCCAGCACTTTCCACCACTGCTGCGCCAAAAGCTCCCGGTCATAAAACACCACATACAGAAACAGGACCAGCGCCGTAAAAAGCCAGCCCCCCAAAATCACCAGGTCAGCGGCAAATGTCCCGGAAACCAGTCCTGCCCTGACCACAGCCTCCGTTGCCAGCAGCGCCGTTCCTGTCATTCCCCACACGATAATCCTCTTTCCCCGGCCTTTTTCCAGATCACAGATCTGCTCTATATAATACTGATACAAGACCAGCCATATAAGCCGGATCCCCAACTGCAGCATAGCGCCTGTTCCCTCCGTTTTTTGTCAAATCCCTTTCCCGCCGGATGCTGTCTCAAAAGCTCTGCCTGCGGAAATATTCCATATACGCCCGGTTCAGCTCCTCCCATTTTCCTCTGGCCAGGGGAACCGACATCCCGTTGTCCATGCAGATTTCCTTCTTTCCGATTCTTTCCACATGCTCCAGATTCACAAAGTAGGATCTGTGCGGCTTAAAAAAGGAATCCGTACATTCCTGCAGTTCCTGTTCCATCTGCTGAATGCCTGTCTTGCACACAAGTTCCCGGCCTTCTTTTTTCCACAGGATACAGTCATGCCCGCGGCTTTCCAGACAGCAGATATCTGCCGCAAACACCTTTTCCACTTCCCCGGCTGACAGGCAGGCCAGAATCGCTGCCCTGTCCCTGACCCGCTCCCCGGCCCTGCCAAGCGCCGCCCACAGACGGTCTTTTTTCACCGGCTTCACCAGATAAGACACCGCCTCCAGGTCATAGCCCTCCAGCGCGAAGTCCGGATTTCCCGTCACAAAGATAATGTTCACAGGATTGCCCAACTGCCGCAGCCGTCTCGCCAGCTCCATGCCGTCCGTCCCCGGCATCTCAATGTCCAGGAGCAGAATATCCGTATCCTTCCGTTCTTCCCACGCAAACAAAAAGGCATCCGCAGAAGCATACCTTTCCACACTGCAGGCCCTTCCTTCCGCTTCCGCCCAGTTCCCGGCTTCCCCTGCCAGATACTCCAAGGTTCTCATGTCATCGTCACATACAGCCAAATGTAACATCTCCGGCTTCCCTTCCGGCCAAAACACAGTCGCCAGGCCTCATTGCTCATTCTCCGGAAACAGCAGCCGTAACTGCAGCCGGGTCCGTCAACCGGGGACCTTCCCCCATCACTTCCCCGTTTTCCGCTGCCTCCCGGGGATCATCGTATACCTTCTTCTCCTCGTCACCCCAGAGGGAATCGTATTTCTCCTTCTTCTGCCGCTGTACCATGGCGCCTATATTCTTCGCTGTCTGGTACATTTCTTCACTGTATTCCATCAATTTCCGTTCGTCTGACGCAGGTACAATGGCTCCCCTCATGATACGGCGGGCCACCTCCATAATTTTGGCCATATCCACCGCATACTCTTCCGCTGCGTCCGCCTGCTGTTCCCCCACCGTGGCATTCCAGTAGGCGCAGTACTGCTCTGCCAGATCGCTTAAATAATCCTGATACTCTTCCTGCTTCTCCTGCAGGGTCTCCAATGTCAGCTCCAGGGTGGCAGCCTCGGACTCATACTGCTCCTTTTCATCCGGATGCGCCTCCATCCGGCGGCGGAGGTTCTGAAGCTGCTTTGACACCGATGCCCTCTCCTTCTGATATGCCCTGACCTGTTCCCTGTAGATCCCCTGCGCTTCTCCAATCTTCATTCCGCTTCCCTCCCGGTGTTCCCTGTTCCGGCTTTTCCATCCGATACGGCCCTCTGAATCTCCCTTCACACTCTCCAGGTCCGCAATATCCATCTCCCCATGTGACGGGACGCAGACCTCATACCTGTCCCGGTAAAATGATACGATTCTGCTTCCCAGGAACCCGGATGCCCCCCCGTTACCAGCATCTTTTTTCTGCCCTCTGCCATTTTCCAACCTCCTCTGTCTTATGCTTTGAACCCTGTCCCTCCGTCTCCTTCCAGGCTCCCATGCAGAGAAAGCTTTCCCTGACACGGGAAATATTTATAATTATAATATGGCACATGGTATCGGGAAAACAATGGGACACTCACATTAGACGGATATAAGAAAATGGAATCAAAGGGACTCGAACCCTTGGCCTCCCGCTAGTCAGGCGAGCGCTCATCCCAGCTGAGCTATG
>CAJUJN010000015.1:0-69338 GCA_910586775.1 uncultured Acetatifactor sp.
ACAACAGTCTATACCATCGGTTTCTTTCAGTCAAGCCGACGTGTGAACAGTAACATACCAATTAGTTTTTAAACTTTTTTTGGATTATTTTTCTTGACTTTTTCCCAGTATCGAACTAAAATAAAGGAAAGGAGGTTTGGGCATGTTGGTATATAAGATAGACGTGATAGAAACATTAAAAAAATCAGGCTATAACAGCACTAGAATATTAAGGGAAAATATACTTAGCCAGTCAGCTATGCAAAAATTGAGGAAAGGGGAAATGATAGGGATAAAAACATTAGGACAGCTATGCGAATTATTGGACATGCAACCGGGAAACATAATAAAATATGTAGAAAATAAACCATAAAAAGTTTATTTTCGGTATTGATAATAAACCAAAAATAGTTTACAATAGTCTTATCAGATGAGGCAAGTAAATCTGAAATACGGAAAGAGAGGTAGGAATGGATATAATGACAGATAAGCAGGTAAGGTTTTTAACATGGTTGATAACCACGGCAACGGACAAATGCACATCCATTGAGGAAGTACACGAATTGAATCAGGAAATAAGGAAACACTCGGATGGACTGATAGACTTGACAGTCAAGAAAGATAAGGAAGAGGAATAAAAAAGAGAGCGGAACTTGCCACCGCTCTTTTCTTTTAAAATCTCATAAATACATACAGGGACATTAGCATCAAATGTATATTGGTTCGACTTCTTCTCATTTTCCAGGTCATATACCATGACAGATTTCACCTGCGGATTTACGATCCAGTATTCCCTGACACCTGCAGTCCGGTATTTGAACAGTTTTATACCATAATCGTTTTGGGGATTGGAAGGGGAGGTGATTTCTATCATCCAGTCCGGAGCTCCGTTGCAGCCATTTTCATCCAGTTTACTGCTGTCACAGATGATGGAAATATCTGGTTCAACATAAGTCTTATCATCTTCAATATATTTTTAAAATATTTGGGAAAAACCATTGAGGTTAAGGAAGGCAAGAGAAAAGTCGGAAATAAATAGGTTGCATTTTCATCCGGTCATGTGGTAAATTGGTGGCAGACAGGATGTGATGAGATTCTGGGGCACAACCGGAAGGTAGATGGATTGTTCGGACAGAATTCCGGGTCAGACGTTGTCAGTGCAGAGGAAGATTAACCTTCAAGCGGATGGAATTGCCGGGTACAGACAGGAAGGAGAAGATGATGGGAGAGCAGAGGAAGCGGCTCCTGGTTACAGGTGCGTCAGGGTTTCTGGGCAGCAGAATTGTGGCATTCTATAGGAGACAAGTGCGGCTTCCCACAGATGAAAACGGAGCAGAGAACGCGCCTTTTATAGGAAGCGAAGAGATTGCTTCCTGTAAGGCACATTACAGGGACAGATATGATGTGTACGCTCCGTCCCATAAGGAGATGGAGATAACGGACAGGGAGAGCGTAGAGCAGGCATTTTGTCGTTTCCGCCCTGATTATGTGGCTCACTGCGCCGCAGTCTCCGATGTGGGAGCCTGTGAGAAGGAGCCGGAGCGTTCGCGGAAGATTAATGTGGACGGGAGCCGGAATATTGCGGAGGCGTCTGCCAGGTATCATGCCAAATGTCTGATTGCCAGCTCTGATCAGGTATATTTCGGCAGCCATAAAAAGGAACCTCACAGGGAAGATGAGGCGCTGTACCCGCAGAATGTATACGGCAGGGAAAAGCTGAGAGCCGAGGAGGAATGCCTGGATATGAATCCGGAATGTGTCCTGCTGCGGTTATCCTGGATGTATGATGTGCGGACAGTAAGGGAGAAGGAGCACGGTGATTTTTTCAGGACACTTGCATTAAAGAGAAAGGCTCTGGAGCCGCTTAAATATCCGGTATATGACAGGCGCGGGATTACCGACGTCAATGAGGTAGTGGGCAATCTGGAAAAAGCATTCGCGCTGAAAGGCGGCATCTATAATTTCGGCTCCCCCAATGACAGGAATACTTATGAAACGGTCTGGGAGCTGTTTGAAGCTCTGAAATGGGATACCGCAGAGCTTGTGAAAAATGAGGAGAGCTTTGCAAGGGAACCCAGGAATTTAAGCATGGATTTGAGGAAAATTCAGGAGCATGCTATTTTCTTTCGCCCCACGGTCCGGGCTTTGATTGAGAACGGGCAGATTTTTTAGCGGCTTTTAATGAAATGCAGCCCGCATTCCGTTAAGCCTTTATGCGCTTCTGGAAAAGGACGGTATGAGGAATTTGACATTGCCTGTTGAAGGTATACTCAAGACCGCCAGGATTTGCCGGGCTGCTTATGCCAGGATTATGGTTGGCGGTCTTTCGTTATACATTCATGTTGGCAAATGTTTTCGAACGTGAGTATAAATAGCAATCATAACCCCGCAAACAACAGATAACAGATTCCGGCCAGCAACAGCAGAATCAGGAGAACCGGAAGGAAAAGAGACAGAAACGCTGCCAGCAGCATGGCAGGCACGTCGCCCCTTTCCAGAGGTTCCTGTTTTATCTGTTCTTCTTTTTCGGAATCGATTGTCTTTGGTATGTTTCGCCATGCTTTTCTCATATTATCTCCTGTCCCGGCTGCTCTGCGATGAAGATGCGGCTGTCGCTTAATATCGCATAAATGCCGCCAGGCCGTAGCCGCAGTCATGGCCTGGCAGTATGGATATGTCGGTATACTCATGAGCGCGTTTTTTTACTGTTCATTGTCTTATATATGCAGAAGCGCTCATAAAGTCACTGTCACTACAGTGACTTTGTTATACTTTTCCGTTGTCAAATGTTTTGGGCGCGAGTATAAATAACGGATACATGTCCCGGGCTGCGTTTTTCTACTGCTGCAGTCCGCCTGTTCTGTCCGCAGAATCCCCAGGCTTCATTTCGAACAGATAATTTCCGTTTTCGTCTACTTTCCGCTGTTCCGCAAAGTGGCAGGCAACAAAGTGTCCGGGCTTTACTTCCGTCAAAGCAGGCGGAACTACTTTACATTTGTCGCACGCCATAAAGCAGCGTGTGTGGAACTTGCATCCGGAGGGCGGTTTGATGGGACTGGGAATATTGCCTTCCAGTATGATGCGTTCCTTCGTCAGGCTGTCCGGGTCCGTGGTGGGGATGGAGGACAGCAGCGCGATGGTGTAAGGATGTCTTGGGTCGCTGAATATCTCGTCGGTCTCGGCTGCCTCCACCATATTGCCCAGGTACATGACGCCTATCCGGTCCGAAATGTAGCGCACCACGGACAGATTGTGGGAAATGAACAGGTATGTCAGTCCCTCCTTCTCCTTCAGTTCCTGCAGCAGATTGATGATCTGGGACTGGATGGAAACGTCCAGTGCAGACACACACTCATCGCAGACCACAAATTTCGGCTTCACGGCCAGGGAGCGGGCGATACAGATTCTCTGCCGCTGTCCGCCGGAAAACTGATGGGGATAGCGGTTGTACATATAGTTCTGCAGGCCGCAGGAATTCATGACTTTGAACACATATTCCTGCATCTTCTTAGAACCGGCTTTGAAAAATTTGTGGGTTACCAGGCCTTCTTCAATGATGCGCCCCACGGTCATACGGGGATTCAGGGAGGAGTAGGGATCCTGGAAAATAATCTGCAGATCCTTCCTCAGATGACGCATTTCATTATATTTCAGGCGTTTCAGATCCACTCCGTCATCCAGCATGGCTTCATATTTTGCAAATTCGGAATCGTTCAGATAAGGAGCCTTCAGTTGGTTGATCTTTCCGTCAATTTCAGCGGCGGAAGCCAGAAGCGCTTCCTTTTGGGCGTTCAACTTATTCCGTTTTTGCTCCAGAGTAGCGATTTTTGCCCGAATGCTTTGGGCCTTTGCGGGAGAGTCCTCCAACAGCCCCTCCTGTGCGTCTATCTCCACTGTAATGTCATCCGCTTTGGAAGACAGGGCGGCAGCCTGAAAAGTAAGCCTGTATTTATCGGTCAGAAGAGAAGCGCCCTGACGGGTTTCTTTCACCAGGAAGCCGCCCAGAATCCTGGCACAGTAGTCCAGTGCCGTCCGGGCATCGCAGAGAGCCAGGTTCTTGCTTTGCAGGTCGAAGAAAGTGGCATTATCCCCCAGCGCATCGCACTTTTGGGTTATTTCTTCCGCATAGGCGGCGGCCTTGTGATATTTCTCGATATATTTCTCAGCGTGGGTGAGGGTATCCATCACATAACCGGGGGCCACTTCCTCCAGGGTACGGCCGTAATACATGGTACTTCCGGCAGTCTGTTCATATAACTGCAGAAGGACGCGGCCCAGAGTGGACTTGCCGCAGCCGGACTCGCCCACCAGGCCGAAGGTTTCTCCCTGATAGATGTCGATGGAGATATCTTCGTTGGCCCGGACGTACATCTGCTTTGCGAAGAAAGATGACTTGGCCACCGGGAAATATTTTTTCAGGTTGGTGATGGACAGCAGCCTGTTTTTCTGCTGTGCCTGTACCGGGGACGCTGTTTCGCGGTCCGCAGGACTTCCTTTCGGGTTCCGGGCGCTGTCAGCAGTCCGGCTTCTGGCGTCATGCTGTGTGCCGCTGCCGGGGCGGGCTGTGTCAGCCGGCTTCGTTCTGGTGGTGGACTGTGATTTTTCCATGTGCTTCACTCTTCCTTTCTGCCTTATCCGGATAGAAGCAGCGGATCAGCTGCCCTTCGGTCACTTTTTCCAGGGTGGGCTCTTCGTCAATGCATTTCTGAGTACAATATTTGCAGCGAGGGGCAAATTTACAGCCCCTGGGCAAATCCAGAGGATGGGGTACCACGCCGGGGATGGGATCCAGTTTTGCCCGGTCGTCATTCAGCCGGGGAATGGAAAACATCAGCCCCTCGGTGTAGGGATGGCTCTGTCTGCAGTCCGTAAAGATCAGCCTGGCCGGAGCCTGCTCCACCACCTGGCCGCAGTACATGACTACAACGTCGTCAGCCATCTCGTTGATGACGCCCAGATCATGGGTGATAAACATGATGGCAGTGCCGTTTTCCTTCTGAAGGTCGTTCATCAGCCGCAGGATCTGTGCCTGGATGGTTACGTCCAGCGCTGTGGTGGGTTCGTCGGCGATGAGAATATCCGGTTTGCAGGCCAGGGCCATGGCGATCATCACACGCTGCCGCATTCCGCCGGAGAGCTGATGGGGATACTGGCGCGCCACGGCTTCCGGATTGGGGATCTGTACGGCCCGAAGCATTTCGACGCTTTTTTCCGCGGCCTCCTTTCTGCTCATATTTTGATGAGTCATAAAAGGCTCCGACAGCTGCCGCTTGATGGAAAATACCGGATTCAGGCTTGTCATGGGCTCCTGGAAGATCACGGAGATCCGGTTGCCCCGGATATGGTACATCTCCTGGGTGGATACCCTGGCCAGGTCCTGGCCGGCGAAGGTAACCGTGCCCCCTGCAATGTAGCCGTTGGCGTCCAGAAGGCGCAGCACGCTCATGGCTGTGACGCTTTTTCCGGAACCGGACTCCCCCACGATTCCCAGGGTGCGGCCCGGATAGATAGAATAGGAGACATCGTTTACGGCCTTTACCGTGCCGTTTCTTGTCTTAAAAAAGGTGCGAAGGTTTTTCACTTCAAGTAAGGGTTCTGACATATATATACCTCCAACTATTTCAAATGCCGCAGGTCCGGAAGAATGCCTGCACAAAGCGAATAGGATTCGCTTGGGCATTCTTCCGCGTGAGAAAAGTTCGCTGCGCGAACCTGGAATTTCTTAGCGGGCGCACTATGCTGAACGCCGTTCAGCAGACCGCTTGGAAATTCTTCTCACGCTTCTACCTCCGATTTCGGGTCGAGCACATCCCGCAGCGTATCTCCGATGATATTGATACAGATTACCACAATGGAAAGGAACAGCGCCGGGAATACCCATCGCCACCAGAAGGACTGGATGACCAGGGCGCTTCTGGAGCCGTCAAGCATGTTGCCCCAGGTAGGACGGGGGAGTTGGACGCCGAAGCCCAGGTAGGAGAGGGAGGACTCGGTCAGCATACAGCTGGCGAAATCCAGTGTAATAGTAACCAGTATGACGGATATAATGTTGGGGAGGATATGGCGGAAGGCGATCCGTGTCTCCTTTACCCCCATGGAGCGGGCAGCTGTGACAAATTCTTTCTCGCGTTCCGCCAGAATCTGGCCTCTCACCAGTCTGGCCAGCCCGGTCCAGGAGAGTACGCCCAGGATCAGCATGATGATCACGATACGGGTGTCCTCATGGATGTCCGATGCCTGGAAGATGGCAGACAGGCACAGGGCGAAGGGCAGGAAGGGGATGGCGCCCACGATTTCCGTCAGACGCATCAGGAGCATATCCACTGCGCCCCCGAAGTAACCGGAGATACAGCCGATGATGATGCCGATGACAGTGGACACGATGACGGCTACCGCTCCTACGGTCATGGTCATCTTTCCGCCGTTCATGATCCGGTTAAAGACATCCCGTCCCATGTCGTCGGTGCCCATGATATATCCCTTCAGGCCCCAGCAGTCCACAAATCTGCCGTCCCTGAAGGCATAGTTCTGGAAACCGCTGGCGTATACCTTGTCCACGGCGCCTTCCTGCGTCAGCGCCTCGGGGATTTTACACTGGCTGCGGTAGTTCTGGCCCCAGGCATATACCCTGCCCTGGTCGGTGGTCAGAACGAAATGCCTGGTGCCGCCGGAGACGGTGAGGGCATTTTCTCCCTCCAGAAGCTTAGGCAGAGGCTCCTTCATTCCGCTTACCACGATCTCGCCGTCATCAAGAACCAGAGCCAGCGCGTTGCCGGAGGCGGCGATGTCCACCACTTTGCGCTCTCCGATGTATTCAAACAGGTCCGTGCTGACATTGCGTCCGTTTTCGTCCGGTACGCTGATCAGGTTGTACTTGGTGCTCTTGCCGCAGACAAAGGTGCCGTTTTCGTCTATGCCGTAGATACCGTCGTTGGTAAAGGCCAGCTTGACGATGGGGCTTTCATTCCTGCCGTGCCTGATTACGGAGGAAAGATTGGTGGCGGCCAGTCCGTCATTGCCCCAGGCGTAGATGGTGCCGTCTTCCATGAGGATGGCGGTTACCTGGTTGCCGCAGATCAGCTGGCGGACCTGGGAGGCATCGATGGTTCCGCCGTTCATCAGTTCGTCCGGCTGCCTGCGGGCAGCGGCGATCATGGAACCGTCGTGGCCGTACTGGCCGTTGTCATATTCGCCCCAGGCATGGACCCGGCCGTCCTCGGAGATGGCCACGCAGTGGTCGGAGCCTGCGGCCACATGGACGATTTTGCTGTTTTTCACTTCTTCCGGGATATTCATGACATCTCTGGCCGGGTCTCCGGATATATTCACATACTGTCCCCACATGGAGACTTTTCCGTCCGTATCCACGCCTATGGTAAAGGTACCTCTGGAGGAAATATCCACCACGCCGTCCTTCATACCTTCGGGCAGTTCCATCAGGCTCAGAGTGGGAGCCATATTGGTGTGCAGCATCTCGCTGCCTGTCTCCGTCAGATCCACCGGTGAGATGGCGGAGCCGATGAACACAAAGAGAAACATCCCTGCCAGAATGATTACCGCTCCCGTGGCAAGGGGTTTGCGGAAGAATCGTTTGACTGCCAGTTTGCCGGGGCTGTCAAAACGCTCGTCGGCTATGGTCAGTTCCCTGGAGCCGCCGAAGAACATTCTGCGCAGCCAGCGGAAAGGAGCGAAGCCCTTTTTACTATTATTACTCATTTATCTATTTCTCCTTATACCAATTGTCGTTTGCGACAATTTGTTCCGTATCCGCGCCCCAATCCCTCTGCGGTATGGAATTTTCGGCTGTGGGTAGATTGTGCCGTTCCATTCCGGTCAATAGAATTCTGCACTTGAATTTTATCGAATGCGTGTATCATGCTGTGAGCGGCGAAGCCGGGGACAGCAGTCAATTCCGGGGGACATGGGAAAGCGGGTCCGTCTGCTTGTTAATACTTACATCCAAAAATATTTGCAAACCTGAATATATACTGTATACCGGTTGAATTTGCAGTACTAACCGACTGCAGACCGCCAGCCAGGTATTTTCCCGGAGGCATCAATGTAAATCCCGGCGGTCTGCGGTATATAATGAGTGAGCGCTTCTGCAAATGCAGGACAGAGAAGGTAAAATAAATGTGCTCACGAGTCTACACGGACTCTTGGGTCTGCCAGGCCGTAAGCGATATCTACGATCAGGTTGCCGAGAAGACCCAGGATGACATAGAACATCTGAAGCAGCAGCACTACCTCAAAATCCTTGCTGTTCAGGCTGAGTATGTAAATACGGCCCACACCGTTGAGGCCGAATATATTTTCGATTACAATGGAGCCGGAAAAAATACCGATAAACCATCCGATTACCAGTGTAATAATGGGAATCAGCGCATTTCGGAAGGCGTGGCTGTAAATGACCGTCTTCTCCGCCAGGCCTTTTGCCCGGGCAGTCCGGATACAGTCCAGGGAAAGCGCTTCCGACATGGAAGCCCTCACATAGCGTGTCATGCCGCCCAGAGAGGAGAAGGTCATGACGATCAGAGGAAGCGCCATATAGTACAGCCTGTCCTTCAATTCGGTAAGACCGGTGAAACTGGAGCCGGGTGTCTTCATGCCCGAGACAGGGAACCATTTTAACATGATGGCAAAAATCCAGATGAATACGATGGCGATGATGAAGCCCGGGATACTGTAGCCGACGATGGTTCCCACCTGGATGGCGGTATCCCTTTTGCTGCCTCTGTGGACAGCGCAGAATATCCCTAAGGGTATGGTGATCCCCAGACCCAGAAAGGTTGCAAAGATATTGATAAAAACAGTGTTTTTCAGCGGAGCCGCCAGTACTTCTCTGGCACTCCGGTCATATTCATAGCTGTAGCCCGGATTTCCCTGGAGGATGCCGTTGTATTTGCCGTTAATGGGCGCCAGACCGATCCATCCCAGATAGCGCACCACCACGTTCTGATCCGTTCCCAGTTCCCTGCGCAGCTCATCCACCCTTGCCTGATAGAGCTCGGCAGCGTTTTCCGTGGTTTTCAGTCCTTTCCTGTAGGGTTCCGCCTCTGCCACCGCCCGGTCATAGGGGATGAGAGAGTATACGAAAAACATGAGAAAGGAGAGAATCAAAAGGACTACAACCATATAGCCAAATCTTTTCAGTATATACTTGCCCATATCATACTCCGTTTCTGCTATTGATACCCAATATTGACAGGCACGGCCGAATACATCTGCCAACCTGAATGAAAAACCAGTGACAGGATAAACAGCGGCAAATAAAAGCGGCCATGCATACAGTTTTGTGTCGTTGTAATAAATGGGGCAGTCGTTTTGACGGCTGCCCCATCTCCTGCTTGTCATAGATTGAAACCGAAATTCCGGTTTAGAAGCCCTTCACATTCGCATACAGAAGCGCTGCGGCAGGACCGCGGAAGGGGCTGGTATGGAAATTCTCAATCTTTGCATTGTATACATCGTAGTAGTAGTTGGAGTACAGCGGGATATCGGGCATCAGCTCGTTCCATCTCTCCACATAACCCATGTACCACTGGTTGAATTCGTCCTCGGTAGAGGCATTGTAAACCATAGCCATGGACAGGTAATCCATACCAAGCTTGTCGCCGGATGCCTCCACTGCCTCCTCATAGGAAAGCTTTTCAGCCTTCAGGTCATAAGGGAAGTCGATGTCATAGGGATCATACAGCTTGTTGGAGGAATTGGTAAACCATGCAGGGTCATGGGACCACTGGTAGGAGGTATCAAGGTTGGTCAATGCGGAAAATCCGGTTGCCAGATTGTACATCCCATAGGTAGGAATTCCGTTGTAGCCATAGGTGGGCTCGCGGTAAATTTCGCCCAGCAGCTTGTTGAAATCGCCTGTGGTAGCGCGGACCACCATACCTGCCGCCGCAAGGTCGGAGCTGTTGGCCAGGGTGGTGGAGATCAGGTCGGTGACTTCGTTGGGAGAAGAGCCGAACCAGTTGATTGCCAGGGGCATGTAGTACTCGCCGTTAATTTCTACGGTCTGGTAGGTCACGCCGTCTGTATTGGAAACGGAAGCGTAGGTCTTGTTTGCGCCGTCCAGGGCATTGGCCTCATCGGCGGTCAGCTTCTTGTAACGCACTGCGTCAACGCCTTCGGCGCCTTCCACGAATTCTTCGCCCCTGGAGTTGTAAACCCAGCCGCCGTCCTCCAGGACCTTCTTGGCTGTCTCGGGAGAGAAAGCGTAGTCAATGAGTTCGATATCATCCTGCACCGCTTTCCAGGGACCAAGGTCAGGGCTGTAAGGGCCGTCTACCACGACGCCGTAGCCGCCGGTGAAGGTCTGGCAGAATTCGGTACGGTTCAGCAGGTATGCGATTGCCTGGCGCACTTCCTGGAACATGGTAGGACCGAAGTCGCAGTCAAACTGAATCTTGCCGTAGCCGGCTCTCTGATAGTGAGTTTCCGTAAAGTTCTCGCCGTCTACCACTGCCAGTGCAGCCGTGGTATCCTTGCCGCCGGTTACGCCGCCCAGAATATCGGTACCGCCGCTGGTAAGCTCCTCCAGCTGGGTTTCTGCGATCAGCTTCACATATACGATGGTCTCGATGGAAGGGGTCTGTCCCTCATAGTTGCCCTTGAACTGGGGATTCAGGGTCATGGTAGCCTGCTTTGTGGAGGCATCCCAGTCGGAAACTACATAGGCGCCGGAGAAAGGATACCTGGTCAGGTCATAACGATTGGCCTCGATTTCGGCAGCCTTTACATAGCTGTCTCCGTTCTTCTCATAGAAGTTCTCGCTTAAGTACACGCCGTTGCCGTCGTCCAGGATATCCACATCTTCGCCCAGCACCAGGCCCAGCGGAGCGGGATCAAATCCGGCGTAGGTATATGCAAAGTAGTAAGGATAGTAGTCGGAGGACACTGTAACGGAGTAGCTGTAATCGCTCAGCAGACGGATGCCTGCGAATTCCCTGGAAGTGCCTTCCGCTTCTTCTCCGGTATAGTCGTGGAATGCCTGATAACCTACAAATGCCATGCCGCTGGTACCGGGGCGTCCGGCTTCCATACTTACCTGGGAGGCAAAGGACAGGGTGGCTGCAAGATAGTTTTTCGCCGTGATGGGCGTGCCGTCACTGAAGGTCAGGTCTTCGTTGAGTTCTACAGTGAATGTGGCGGTGCCGTCCTCGTTCTCCGTCTCGGTGTGGCTTTTTACAGAAGTATCATTCCACACAAGGTTTCCGTCCTCGGCCACTTCCTGTGTACCGTAGCCGATGGTCAGACGTCCGATATCCTGGTCGGAAGCGCCCACGGAGCTGGTACCCCAGCCGGGGAAACGGAAATCGCCGGTCAGGTCGGTGGTATTGCCCATGATGACTTTGTTCTCGTATGCAACGTCGGAGCCGCCTGCATCGGAACTATTGCCGCTTTCGTTTTCTTCGGAAGAAGCGTCGGAATTTGCATCGGAGTTTTCTTCGGATGAAGCATCGCCGGATTCTGAACCGGACGGTGCGCTGCTGTCTGCCGGGGTGTCATTTCCGCAGGCGGCCATACTGAAAGCCATTGCGGAAGCCAGCAGAAGAGCAAGGAACTTTTTTCTTTTCATAATGCTGTTAATCCTCCTTTTGGAATCATGTTTCACATACTGTTAGGAACTGTCTGGAAATAAATTTGCACTTTAGGGAGAGAAACATCAGTATATATGCGCCTTCCCGTGCGGAATCCTGCAAATTTATTTCGTGACGCTTCCTTACTCACTGATTATTTATTCAAGATTAAAAAAAGGACCGAATAACAAAGGTATTTGTTTCCTTGTGAATACCTGTATACAATCAGTGCCGTATGTAGTTAACGTAGTTTAGTATAAATTTGTGTTCAGCCCTTTCCGGCTTGCTTTTTGCCCTGTAAATCAGGGATTCACAAGGTTTTTCTGGGGGCGGAAAATTTTTTCCCCGCCGGAATATCCTGCTTTTTTCATACTGTCTGCACGAGGGAATCTGGACTTTTCACTGCCTGCCTGTTATAATCCGTCTGCAAACAAGTATTTGTCATACAAAAGAAGAAAGAAGGGTTTGATATGGCATCAATGAAAAGAGTCACACTCAAAAACGGCCGGGTAGTCTACCGCATTGTCATCAGCCTTGGATATGACAGCCAGGGGCATAAGCTCGTAAAGAATCTCTCCTATTCCGTAAACCAGTCATCCACAGCCAGAGAGCAGGAGAGGGAAGCGTTGAAATATGCCATGGATTTAGAGGACAGGCTAAAGTATGGACGGGAACCTGCAGGAGCAAACCTGCTCTTTAACGACTTTGCGCGCAAATGGCTGGAAGGCGAGAGGGAAAACCTTGCGGCGGGAACTTATGTGGGCTATGAACAGCTTCTGCGGAGTAAAATACTTCCTTATTTTAAAACTTACCGAATAGCCCATGTGCGGACTTCGGATATCGAAGCCTTTTATAAAATGCTGTGCAGGGAATATTCTCCCGGTACCATCAAACGATACGCCAATGTGCTGAACCGCATATTTGGAACGGCCAGAAGATGGGAACTTATAACGGAAAATCCCTGCCAGGGAGCCAGAAAGCCAAAGAAACTGCAGGAAGGTTCACAACTGCGCTATTTTACCCCGCAGCAAGCCCTGGTTTTCTTAAAATCCCTGGATATGTCCTACGGAAGAAACAGCAGGAAAAATTTGCAGGAAGGTTTCCGCTGTAGAGAGCAGGAGGCCGGGGAGTACTTCGGAGACAGAAGGGTGCCCATACAGTACAGAGTATTTTTTTCCCTTTCCCTGTTCTGCGGTTTCCGAAAAGGAGAGACCCTGGCATTATGCTGGGAGGATATTGATTTTGAAGAGAGAGAAATCTCTGTTTCAAAGGCCATCGGAAGGACGGGGCATGGATTCGGTTATAAAGAACCGAAAAACAGAGCCTCCATGAGGAAAGTGCCCTTTCCGGAAAGTCTTATTCCGCTTCTGACGGAATACAGGGATCAGTACAACCAATGGAAAAGGGAACCCGGCAGGGACTGGCAGGGAAGCGGAAATCTCTTTGTCCGCCGGGACGGGACACTGATGGGGCAGTCCACTGCCTACCAGTATTTTGTCAGTCACCTGAAACGGTATAACAGATGGGTGAAAGAGTGTCCGGAGGAGGCAGCAGAAAAAGGGCTCACCGTCCTGCCCGAAATCCCCCTTCACGGGCTGCGGCATTCCTGTGCCACTCTGCTGAACTATTTAGAAGTGAATATCGTCGATATCTCAAAATATCTGGGACATGCCAGCTGTTCCACTACCATGAATATCTATACCCACAGTTTTGAGGAACAAAAGCGGGCAGCAAGCGACAGACTGAATGAGTTCCTTTGCGGTGCCATTGAAAAAGGGCAGGGCATATAACTGATTTCATACTGGAAAAGCTTTTCAGGAAGGAAACCTTTCCCTTTTGGCAGACTGCTGCAAGTTTTCGACATTTTTCCCATTATATGACGGATATTTTTATTTGATTTGCCGCTCAGGTGGAGAAGAATGGTATAAGATGTTTGGTTGATGGGTATAAAGGCACAGGTTCATTGAATAATTATGACTATATCTACTGAAAACACGGGTATTTCCAAGATTTGCAGCATGCCTCAGAGACCAAAAACTGCTTGACATTTTATACGTTATAATTTATACTAAACTACGTTAACTACATACGGCACCGCATTGTATACAGGTATTCAGGAGGAAGCGAATAAAGGTATTATTCACCCCTTTTTGTTGAATATGATATTTATAGCAATAAAGTGTGAAAGTATGTGTGGCAGAATCTATTGAGAGGAGAAAGATTATGAAAAAGAAAGTTATCAGCATACTGCTTGCTTCAGCTATGGTCCTTTCTATGGCGGCATGCGGCGGAGATGAACCTTCGAACAGCAGCGACAGTGTTGAAAACAGCGGCAGCGACTCCGCATCTGCCGAGAGCGACAGCGGCTCCGGAGAGGGAGAGGGAGAGGGCGAGAGCGAAGATGCTGCAGCTGCGGATTCATCTATTACTTACCGCAGTTATACCAACGTTATGCCCAGTAACTGGAATGAGTTGACTTATGAGGATAATAACGATACTCAGATTATGGATTATCTGAAATCCAACTTTTTTGAGTACGATTTCAAGTTTGAGGACGGAAAGAAGTTCAACGACGACGGCACCATCAATGCGGAGGGAATTATTCCCGGCGAGTTTGAAGTCGTTTATTCCGCGGCCACAAAGCTGGAGGATGTAACTTCGGAGGTAGATGCCAAGTGGGGCTATACCGATGAGCAGAAAGAATCGGGAAGCTATGCGTGGAAGATTACACTCAGAGACGATCTGAAGTGGGATGACGGCACGCCGATTGACGCTGACAGTTTTGTATACACCATGCAGCAGCAGCTGGATCCTTTGTTCCAGAATATGCGTGCTGCTTCCTATTACAACAACATCATGGTGAAGGGCGCCCGGGATTATGTGTATCAGGGCCAGACCGTATGGAACGACAACGGAGCTACCGGTGAGCCTGCGCTTACCATGGATGATTTTGTAAAGGGCGAGGACGGCGTCTATACACATCCGGACGGAACAGCCATCATGTTTACGCTGAAAGATGCCCTTAACCAGTGCAGCGGCGGCAGTGTGACGGATTATGCCGATTATATGGATCCGGACGCGTTTGCATCCCTTCAGGAGCTTGCGGATGAAAACGGCCGTGTACAGGTTACGGATGACACCGTTGCCCTTGTCACTACACTGATCGATACGGATGACTGGGGTCACGAGCCTGCGGAGAATGTTCCTCTCTATATAGTCTGCGAGACGACCTATGGAGAGAAATCCTTCGAAGATGTGGGGTATTACGCAGCCAGCCAGTATGAACTGGTGGTATGTCTGGACGCTCCCATCAAGTGCCTGAAGGATGATGGCACCCTTTCCTACGAAGCCGCTTACAGCTTCCAGAGCATGCCCCTTGTAAAAGAGGATATCTATGATTCCTGCAAGAAGGAGCCTCAGGCGGGCGCTACCCTCTGGACCACCAATTACAATACATCCCTGGAAACCAGTGCCAGCTGGGGACCTTACAAGGTAAGCTCCTTCCAGGCAGGCAAGTCCTATGAACTGGCCAAGAATGAGAACTGGTACGGTTATGGTATGGAGGAATACAAGGATCAGTATCTGATCGACAAGATTTTTGTCGAGCAGGTGTCAGAGGTGGCTACACAGTGGATCAAGTTCCTGGGCGGCGAGATCGACGACATCGGCCTGGATGTTGACCACAAGGAGGATTACCGTGACTCCAAATACACAAGGTTTGCTCCTGGTACTGGTACTTTCGGCACCATGCTTTATTCGAACCTTGATGTGCTGAAGACTTCCGGCCGTAACAACGGAATCCTGGCCATTGAGGATTTCAGAAAGGCTATCTCCCTGTACCTTGACAGAGATGATTTCAATGCGACCGTGTTTACTTCCCATAGGCCCTGCTACGGTCTGCTGGGCCCGTCCTATTATCATGATGTGGAGAACGGCGGTGTGTACAGGTATACTCAGCAGGCTCAGGAAGGATTGCTCAGGGTTTACGGATTTACCCAGAATGATAACGGCACCTGGACCGACGGCACCAACACATATGCTACTTACGAGGACGCTTACGAGGTAATGAACGGCATGAACCGGCCTCTTGCCAAGGAACTGGTTGAGGCTGCTTACAAAGAACTGACTGAAAATGCGGATAAGTACGGTTACGATCCGAATCAGAAGATTACGTTCCTGTATGGTACGTCAACAGATAACGAGAGTACTCGCCGTGCATATGATTATTTTGTAAAATTCTTCAACGAATTGGTGGAAGGCACTTCACTGGAGGGCAAGATTGACGTTCCGTTTGACGCTTCCTTCGGTGAAAACTGGAATTCGGATTTCAGGGCAGGCGCGTATGATATAGCTGCTTCCGTTGGTTACAGCGGCGGTGCGTTTGATCCCTGCGGTTTCCTGCAGTGCTACATGGATCCTACGGCGGGCCTGATGTATGCCGTATGGTGGGATGTGGAATCCGAAATGCTTACTTTTACGATGCCTGAGGGCGACTACGCCGGCGCAGGCCAGGAGTATACCATGTCTGTGTATAACTGGTACTGCTGTCTCAACGGCCTTGCGGAATCCAGAGGATGCAAAGAGACATATAACTGGGGAGACAGCTTTGCTCCCGCTGACGTGAGACTGTTGCTGCTTGCCAAGCTGGAGGAGGTATGCCTCAGCAAATACTATGGCATTATGACCACATCCCAGTACAGTGCAACGGTTTACAGTGCGAAGTTTAACGAGATTACAGATGAGTACAATACCTTTATGGGCTTCGGCGGTATCCAGTACAGACGTCCTATATACAATGACGCGGAGTGGGCTGAGTTTGTCAAGTCCAACAACAATGACCTCAGCACCGAATATAAGAAAGTCGAGTAAATGTTTGGGAATTGCCGGAAAAGGTATTTCCTTACTGCCGGCTGAACGAGATCGGAAACGAGGCGGGCGGAGTTTTTTCGTCCGCCTCAAGTTTTAGGAATTGTCGGAAAATAACTGATACGACTTCTTTAGGAAAAAGCCCGGAAATACATGGAAAACAATTTTATACTGCAGACCGCCAGGATTTACAGTGATGCCTCCGGGAAAATACCTGGCTGGCGGTCTGCAGTCGGGTTGTACTGCAAATTCAACCGGTGTGCAGTATAAATTCGTATCAGTTATTTGCAGACACTTCTTTACTTTGCAGGACGTCCGCCGCAGGACGTGGATGCAAGCAGAATGTTGCCGCAGGCATAAAGCGGGCCTGCTCGCTTTTTACCCATCAAAAAGATAGGAGCCATCGCCTATGTACATGTTTAAGTATGTAATGAAAAGGCTTGGACTGATGATTATGACCTTTTCTGTCATCATGTTCATGTGTTTTGTTTTGATTAAGCTTTTGCCGATTACTGTCACGGTTCAGATGGGACAGGATGCGAATGTTATTATTCACCAGCTGGAGGGGCGGGGATATATTCAGAATGCAGTCATGGACCCTGCTACACAGACCTGGAGTTATGATCGTGTGCCGATAATGACCCAGCTTGGCATTTACCTGAAAAAGATTTTTGTGAACGGCGATTTCGGGATCGGAGTGAATATCCCTTCCTATCGCGGACGCCCGGTTTTGGGCGTGTTTCTGGAAAAAATTCCGCCCACTGTCTTAATCAATGTCTACGCAACGCTGATTGGCGTTCCAATCGGACTGGGGCTTGGGATTCTGGCCGCGCTGAAAAAGAACAAGTGGCAGGATCAGCTGATTAATATTATAATTATCCTTTTGATATCAATGCCCTCTATCGTTATGGGGCTTATTATACAGTATTTTCTGTGTTTCAGGGCCGGATGGTTCCCTACTACCATGAATTCCGGTTATGAATACTTTACCTGGAGCATGTTCCGCTCCATGATGCCTCCTGTACTGTCGCTGTGTCTGGGCTCGGTGGCAGGATATGCCCGGTTTACGCGCGCGGAGCTTTCCGAGGTCCTGACCAACGAGTTCATGCTTCTGGCCCGCACCAAAGGTCTGACCCGCGGACAGGCTACGCTTCGTCATGCCATGCGTAATTCCATGGTGGTTATCTTTCCGTCTATTCTGAGCGAATTTATAGGAGTGCTCTCGGGTTCACTGATTATTGAGAGCATGTTCTCGGTTCCGGGAGTGGGGCGGCTGTATCTGGATTCGATAAACTCTCTGGACTATGATTTCTTTATGATGCTCTCGGGTTTTTACTGCCTTGTGGCGCTTCTGGGCGGTATTGTAATCGATATCAGTTATGGATTCATTGATCCCAGGATCAGAATGGGGGCGAAGTGATATGGAAAAAACGAATATGTATGATGGGATTCCCCTGGAGAAATTTGAATTTGCGCAGACGGAGGATTTGACCCACGATAAAAAGCCGGAGACTCAGCCGGTGGGTTATCTGAAGGATGCCATGCGCCGCTTTGCCAAAAACAAAGGCGCCATCGTCGCCGCGGTCATCATTGTCCTTATGCTGCTTTTTGCCATTATTGTGCCATTCTGTACACAGTATACTGTTGCGTATTTTGATACCTATTATGCGTACACACAGCCGAAATGCAAGCTTTTTGAGAATACTTCTTTCTGGGATGGCTGCAGGGAAATGGAGACGAATCAGAAAACATTTACCTATTATTACGCAATGGGGCAGGAGACGGGGCATAATGCCGTGAAAAATCAGGAGTACACGATGACGGAGGACGGAGTGTACCGTTATCGCCTGGACACCTATCAAATGAACGGCGTAGTGTACAAAAATCTTTCTCTTGAGGAATATCAGGCTCTGCAGGAGTACCAGATTGAAACCGGTATCCAGGTGATTTATCCCATGGTGGCCAAGAGGGATCGTCCTACGGCCGCCGACTATGAGCAGGACGGAAATATTTATTATGAAACCGAAGAAAAAGCGGGAAAGACACAGATTAAGTACGACAGTGAAGGGAATATCATTCCGGTATATTCCTCTTATCCTGCCAGCATTATGGAGAACGGAGTGGGGTTGGATCAGTATAACTCAATTCGGGTGGAAGGCAGCGATGGCTTTCAGAAGGATGGCGAGACCTGTTATTACAACTATGCGCTTGTGACACCCAGCGGGGTGCAGGTACGTGTTAATTATTACGAGTATTATACCTATTATCACAGCAGAGTGGCGATGGACGGAATCGGCAATCCCAGTTTCCTTTTCGGGACCACCGGCTCCGGCAAGGATATCCTTACATGTCTTTCCTCGGGTGCGCGGTTTTCCTTTATCTTTGCCATTGTGGTGGCAGTGTGCAATCTGATCGTGGGCGCTATCTATGGTTCCATTGCGGGATATTACGGCGGCCGCATCGATTTGGTCATGGAGCGTATCACGGATATCCTGAGTGCGATTCCGACCATGGTTGTCATTACGCTGTTAAAACTCCACATGGGAGGTTCCAGTCAGGCGCTGGTGTTGTTTATCGCATTCTTTCTCACCGGATGGATCGGCATGGGACACCGGACAAGGATGCAGTTCTATCGTTTCAAGAATCAGGAATATGTGCTTTCCGCACGTACTCTCGGGGCTTCCGACAGACGGCTGATGTTCAAACACATCTTCCCCAATGCCATCGGTACGCTGGTTACCGCTTTTGCATTGGTTATTCCGTCCATGATTTATTCCGAGACCAGCTTCTCATATCTCGGAATCATCAATCTGGCCACGGGAAATATTACCAGTGTGGGTACTCTGATAGCGGCGGGACAGGCTTCCCTGGCTACGGCTCCTTTTGTGGCCATGTTCCCCTCGGTATTTCTGGCGCTGCTGATGCTTTCTTTCAATTTGTTTGGCAACGGGCTGAGAGATGCGTTTAATCCAAGTTTACGTGGTTCGGAGGGCTGATATGGACGATAGAGAAATTAAGTTGTCAGTGAATAATCTGAAAATATCCTTCCGCACGGACGGCGGTAAGGTACAGGCTGTCCGCGGTATTAATTTTGATCTGTACAAGGGGGAGACATTGGCGCTGGTGGGCGAGAGCGGATCCGGAAAATCGGTGACAAACCGCGCCATCATGGGGATTCTTGCAGGAAATGCCATAAAAGAGGCCGGCGAGATCATCTATGACGGCCGTGATCTGATGAAGATTCCGGAGGAGGAATTCCACAGGCTGCGGGGAGACAAAATCGCCATGATTTTCCAGGATCCCATGTCCAGTCTCAATCCCATTATGCGTGTGGGCAAACAGATGACGGAAGCCACGCTCATTAAGGGGAAGGTCGCCCGAAAGGAGAGTCGGGCTGCTTTCAATGAAAAGCTGGAGATGCTGAACCAGTGCATGGACCAGGCCCGGGGCAGCGGTATGAAGGCGGAAAATAAAAAGAGCTGCCAGGATTTCGATAAATTTGTCTATAAAAATCTTGATTTGGAGTATGACTATAATAAGGCACGCGAGGCTATGGACGATGTGTTGGACGAGATCGGGGATCTTATCTTTCGCATTGAGAAACATGCGTACAAAAACCTGCGCCGTGATATTGCGGAAATCGTCAAGCTTTCTTACCATACCCGTGAGCGCTACGTGGTTTACAGCCGTGCAGACGAGCTGACGGCGGTTCTGGCAGAGCTGAAACCTCTGATCAGAATTCCGTTTTCCCAGCGTGCGGGCAGCTTTGTACGCGCACTCTTTAACCGCGGCGAGCGGCAGGACACGGCAAGTGATGCCGACTGGGCCGTTATTTCCGAAAAGCTGACGAAGGTGAAGGAGATTCTGGAGGAGGCGGCAGGATATACCAAGCCGAATTTCTTTGCCATGGGTTATTATGTGGCCTTTGCAGGAGAACCTCTTCCGGAACTTGAGATTGAAGAACTTAACAAATACCTGAGTAATTATCTGGACGAGCATTTTATGCATAATTTCCTTGCTATTGCAAAGGAGGGGGTTCGTTATTCCAACGAAAAGTCAATTTCCAATATGCAGTCGGCGATTTCGGTGATAGACAGCAGGATTGACTGCTTCCGAAATCCCGATATGCAGAAAAAGGAAGTCTGTGAGGCGGCAAAGGCTCTTACGGACGCGGTCGGAAGCGCGATCAACCGTCTTGACCCAACCAAAAACAATGTACTTTACACCTTTGCCACAAGTCTGAACACGGCAATTGATGTTTATTTTGAGGGGATTGTCCGCAATGCAGCCGAGGAAACGCGTTATGCGAAACAGGAAGCGCGTTATGCAAAGCAGGCGGCTTCCGGCAAAAAGCCGGAGTATATGGTGGCGGATAAGGATCTGGTGGATCTGGAAACCCTGCGTCAGGATATTGTCAATGTGATCAGCCGTACCCGCAGTGAGCTGGAACGCAGCATCAAGGTTATGGCCGGGGCGGATTACGATGGGAAGATTGTGGAGCTGATTGACTTTTTTAAGGAAAAGGCGTCGGCGGTTGCCTTCAAGGTGACACGCCGTATGGCCAAGAACCGTGCGATCAAGCTGTTGGAGGAGGTGGGGATTTCCGAGCCGCGCAGGAGATACCGCCAGTATCCCTTTGAGTTTTCGGGGGGGATGCGTCAGCGTATTGTGATTGCCATTGCGCTTTCCGCAAATCCGGATATCCTGATCTGCGACGAGCCTACCACTGCTCTTGACGTGACGATTCAGTCGCAGATTCTTGAACTGATCAACAAGGTCAAGGAAGAGCGCAGGCTTTCCGTGATATTTATCACCCATGATCTGGGTGTGGTCGCCAACATGGCGGACCGGGTGGCTGTGATGTACGCCGGTAAAATCGTGGAAGTCGGCACGGCGCACGACGTATTTTATGCGCCTGCCCATCCCTATACATGGGCGCTTCTTTCCTCCATGCCGGATTTGGATACGAAGGAAAAGCTGGAGGCGATCCCCGGAACGCCGCCTAATATGATCTATCCGCCCAGGGGGGATGCTTTCGCAAAGCGGAACAAGTATGCCTTAAAGATCGATTTCGAGCAGGAGCCGCCTATGTTCCGGATTTCAGACAGCCATCAGGCAGCAACCTGGCTTCTTCATCCTAACGCTCCTGAAGTGGAGCCGCCGAAGACGGTGCAGGACCGCATTGAGCGTATGAAAGAAAAAGCAGCGGAAGGAGGGTGCTGATAATGCAAAACAAGAATAGTAAGGAACGTGAAGTTTTGCTTAAGGTGGAGCACCTTTGCCAATACTTCAAGATGGGGCCGGCCAACGAACTCAAGGCTGTTGACGATGTGAATTTTGAAATCCGTAAAGGCGAGGTTTTCGGGCTGGTGGGAGAGAGCGGATGCGGCAAAACCACAACCGGACGCTCCATTATCCGGCTTTATGATATCACTTCCGGAAATATTATCTTCAAGGGGCAGCGCATCGGCGCAGGCATCCGCTCTTATAAGGATGCGATTCGGAACGCGAAAGAAAATTATCGCAGAGAGACGGCCGAGATCAAGGCGCAGATGAAAGCAGACGGCAGTCCGGATGCCCGTCTGAAGGGACAGAAGCGCCTTGAGGCAGCAGAAAAGGAACTTTCCAGGACGATTGCCGAGCAGAATGAAAATATCCGGGCAGCGAGGGAGGATCAGAAGCACTGTAATCAGAAATACGCAGAGGAACAGGCAAAGAAGGTCAGACAGCTTTATGAGCCTTGTCTTGCCCGGGTCAGGGACGCCTTTGACAAGTGTACCGATCAGGACCATACCGGGACCGCCGCGCAGAATCTTCTTCGTGTGGTGAAGGGAGCTGCGGAGGAAGTGGAGAAGGGCAGAAGGATGATTGATATAAGCGCGGCAGGTGAAATGATTAAGGCTGCCGGCACGGAAAATACGGATTCTGCCGGGAAGGACGACGCGTATACCAGAGCATCAAACATGCGGGCACAGCTTGAGGGCCAGTATAGGGAGGATCTCCGGCTTGCGAAAAAGGACCGCATCATGAATAAGATGCAGATGATTTTTCAGGATCCCATTGCCTCTCTGGATCCCCGTATGACGGTAAAGGATATTATTGCCGAGGGTCTGGTGATCCGTGGTGTGCGGAATCAAAAGTACATTGACGAGCTGGTGTATAGGATGCTGGACCTGGTAGGGCTGGTGCCTGAGCATGCGGGGCGGTATCCCCACGAGTTTTCCGGAGGTCAGCGTCAGCGTATCGGCATTGCCCGGGCTATCATTTTAAATCCTGACTTTATCATTGCCGACGAGCCGATATCCGCATTGGACGTTTCAATTCAGGCCCAGGTAATTAACCTGCTGAACGATCTGCGCAATCGCCTGGGACTGACAATCCTGTTTATTGCCCATGATTTGTCGGTGGTGAAGTACTTCTCAGATACCATTGCCGTAATGTATTACGGGAAGATAGTCGAACTTGCCTCTTCGGACGAGCTGTTTGCGCATCCGCTTCACCCGTATACGAAGTCTCTGCTTTCCTCGATTCCGCTTCCTGACCCGGAATTTGAGAAGGGAAGAACACGTATCGTATATAATCCGATAGCAGAGCATGATTATTCTGTTGACAAGCCGGTAATGAGGGAAATCATTCCCGGACACCTGATTCAGTGCAATAACGCCGAATTCGAAAAATACAAGGCGGAAATTGCGGATGTAAGATGAAAAGGGGCGGCAGGCGCCGGGCGGCGCTGGGCAGTTTATGTGCAGGTCTGCTGATATGCCTGGGGGTTCTTGTAACCAACTCTTTCTGGACGGTTGGCAGGCCTGATATTTTCCGGCTGCTTTCGGACGCATGCATTGTTTCCGCTGCTATAGTCGGAGGAGTGGGTATTCTGGTGTTTGCCTCAAATCGCGGAACATTTGACATGCTGGCTTACGGGTTCCTGCATATTTTCGACCTTTTCCGTCCGAATGCCCGGAATCCCCACTACAGGGATTTTTACGAGTATAAGCAGGTGAAAGGGGAAAGACAGCGCCCGGTTGCGCATATGCTGATTGTGGGGACAGGATTTTTTCTGCTGAGCTGGATTTTTTCCTTTATATGGCAGAAATGCTTATAAGTTATGATTTGCTGCACAAAAACCCAAAAAAGTCCCAGAGGCCTTGATTTTACCGGCCTGTGGGACTTTTTCAAATTTTGTCTCCGCATGCTGCTCTTTCTGTCTTTTTTGCCGTTCACCCGAATCGTCTTCAGGGCAAGGTATGCAGTAGAACTCTTGTACTTTGTCCATCCCGGTCTCATCAGGAATTGCCGGAAAATAACCGCTGCAGCTTATTCAGGCATAAACCGGGAAATACAATAAAACTCGCTGTGAAATCATGTGTCAAACTCCCGGGCTGTGACATTGGTTTTTAAATGAAATTTTGAATAAACTCTTGTCTTTTTTTCTTTTTTATGGTAAACTATGACTTAATTTGTGATGTAAGACAGACGAGCAGGGTTTTATTCAGGAGGTGCGAAATGGCAGCATTGAAGATTGTACTTACCATTTTATTTATAGTTGTTTGCATTGCGCTTGTGGTGCTGGTGCTGATGCAGGAGGGTAAATCCGCAGGCCTCGGCGCGATCAGCGGAGCGGCAGAGACCTACTGGGGCAAGAACAAGGGACGTTCCATGGAAGGGCAGCTGGTGAAGATTACCAAGATACTGGCGGTATTGTTCATGGTATTGGCGGTGGTTCTGAATCTGAGCGTATTTTGAGTGTTTCAGGCGGTTCGGGATTGGGGCTATCGGTAAATTGAGTTCATTGTTGATTAGACACCCTTGTGAGATTGCAGGAGTGTCTTTTTCGGCTTTTTAAAGCTTAATGATATAACAGGTAAGCAGTGCCAGAGAATTTTAGACTGACTTATTTGCAGTAGAAGCGGAGGTAGTGGATTATGAGAGTTTTTTGGGAAAAGTGGAAATGTTAAAAGGAGATTATTCCGGCTTTGCCAGCGTAAGAATTGATAATAAGAATCGATTGATTTTTGAAGTTACGGACAGGGAAGTAAATATTGTGCAATGCGGCGGGCATTATAATGATAAATGAAATGTTGTAACAAATAAATTTACAGCATAGAGAGTGTGCTATGGAGAACAGAGAAAACAAAAAGACATTAGAGGCCAGGAAAAAAGTAATCTGCGATCTGGTGAGAGACCCAATCTATGTTCCCATGAAGGAGAAGGAACTGGCGGCATTCCTTCAGGTGGCCAGAGAAGACAGGGAGGAACTGCGTCAGGTTCTGCGGGAGCTTCTGGCGGAAGGAAAGCTGATGCTTACCGCAAAAGGAAAATATGTGAAATCCAACGGACATATGCTGGCAGGGACATTTATCAGCAATGCCAGGGGCTTCGGCTTCGTGGAGATTGAAGGCAGAGAAGAGGATCTGTATATACCGGAGGAGCAGATAAACGGAGCTTTCCACAGGGATACGGTGGAAGTGGCGCTGCTTCCGGAACAGGAAGGTAAGCGCCAGGAGGCAAAGATAGTAAGGATTATTGCCCGGGGAATCACACAGGTAGTGGGCACCTATGACGGTGCCAGAGAGAACTACGGCTTTGTAGTACCGGACAACGCCAAATTGCCTCAGGATATTTTCGTGCCGAAGGAACGCTCTAAAGGTGCCATGACCGGCCACAAAGTGGTGGTGGAGATTACGGATTACGGTTCGGATAGAAAGAGCCCCGAGGGGAAAGTGGTGGAAATCCTGGGCCACATCAACGACCCGGGGGTGGATATTTTATCCATTGTGCGCAATTACGAACTGCCCATGGAATTTTCCGTCAAGATTATGAACCAGGTGGAAAGGGTGTCTCAGGCGGTTTCCGAGGCGGACAGAGCAGGCCGCAGGGATTTGCGGAATGTGGATATGGTCACCATCGACGGCGAGGATGCCAAGGATCTGGACGATGCGGTCAGTGTCACTTTTGACGGGGAAAAATATCACCTGGGGGTTCACATAGCGGATGTCACCAATTATGTTCAGGAGAATTCCGCCCTGGACAGGGAGGCGTTAAAGCGGGGGACCAGTGTCTATCTGGTTGACAGGGTGATTCCCATGCTGCCCCATGCGCTTTCCAACGGGATATGTTCCCTGAATGAGGGGGTGGACAGGTTGGCTTTAAGCTGCCTGATGACAGTGGATTTGAAGGGCGGGATTGTAGACTATGATATCTGCGAGTCTGTGATCCGCGTGAATAAGCGCATGTCCTATACGGTGGTGAAAGCCCTTCTGGAGGATGGCAATCTTGTGAATCAGGAAGAATATCGTCAGTACGGCGAATTGCTTCCCATGTTCCGGGATATGGAAAAGCTGGCGTCCATTCTTCGGGAAAAACGCCGCAAGCGGGGTTCCATTGATTTTGATTTTCCGGAATGTAAGATTATTCTGGACAGAGAGGGACATCCCCTTGACATAAAGCCTTACGAGCGGAATGTGGCCACGGATATCATTGAGGACTTTATGCTGGCGGCAAACGAGACGGTTGCTCAGCATTTTTACTGGATGGAACTTCCCTTTGTCTACCGGGTCCACGATGTGCCCGACGGGGAGAAAATTCAGAAACTGGCGACTTTTATCCATAATTTCGGATATTATATGAAGGCCGTGGGCAGGACGGGGCAGAAGACATCGGGAGAGGAAGTCCACCCTAAAGAAATCCAGAAGCTGCTGGCGAAAGTAGCCGGTATGCCGGAGGAAGCCATGATCAGCAGGTTGGCGCTGCGCAGCATGAAGCAGGCAAAATACAGCGTGGAATGCAGCGGGCATTTCGGCCTGGCATGTCAGTATTACTGCCATTTCACATCACCCATCCGCAGATATCCTGATCTGCAGATTCACCGGATCATCAAGGAACAGCTGCGGGGAAGGCTGGGAGAGGAGCGGACTGCCCATTACAGAGAGATTCTGCCGGAGGTTGCAAAGCATTCCTCCGAGACGGAGCGACGCGCCGATGAGGCAGAGCGGGAGACCGACAAACTCAAGAAAGTAGAGTATATGGAAGCGCGGATCGGGGAAATATACGAGGGCGTGGTTTCCGGCATTACAAGCTGGGGGCTTTATGTGGAACTCCCCAACACCGTGGAGGGACTGATTCACATCTCAAAGATTCCGGGCGATTATTATTACTATAACGAGAGCACTTATGAAATGATCGGGCAGGCTACCGGGAAAAGCTACAAGCTGGGCATGCCGGTGAAGGTATGCGTGGAAGCGTGCGACCGGTTTAACCGTACCATTGATTTCGGGATTGCGGATGAGGCGCTTTAAAGCAGTATTGGTCTGCAGCAGTGCCTGTACGTTATCTGGATGAATGTATTTGAATACATTTGTGCCCGGAAAAACATTACCAGGTATAGGCATTTTTGGGACAGGTGCGTAACCTGGAGACAGCCCCAGTCTCACTCAGTGCACAGAGGCTTTCAGGCCGGAGGCCCATGCCGCCGGAAAACCTCTGCCGGATATAGACATTGGAGGACAAGGGCAGAATTTGGAATAGGAGGACAAGGGAATGGCGCAGGCAAAGGCACCGCAGAAGCTGATTGCCAACAACAAGAAGGCTTACCATGACTATTTTATAGATGAGACATACGAGGCGGGCATTGCGCTTCACGGCACGGAAGTAAAGTCCATGCGCATGGGCAAGTGCAGCATCAAGGAATCCTTTATCCGTATTGAAAACGGGGAAATCTTTGTCTATGGCATGCATGTCAGCCCTTATGAAAAAGGAAATATTTTCAACAAAGACCCGCTTCGTGTCAAGAAGCTGCTGATGCATAAGTATGAAATCAACAAGCTGGCAGGTAAGGTGGCGGAGAAAGGCTATACCCTGGTGCCGCTGCAGGTATATTTCAAGGACGGCAGGGTCAAGACGGAAGTGGGGCTGGCCAGAGGCAAGAAGCTCTATGACAAACGCCAGGATATCGCGAAGAAGGATCAGCGCAGGGAGACACAAAGAGAATTTAAAGTAAAAAATATATGAGCCCGGGCTTTACAGATGTAAAAAAGATTGCTATAATAAAAGTAGTTTAGCGGTAGTGATGTTTCAGAAAGGCAGGTGAGGGTATGTCTGAAAAAGAATTACTGCAAAAAAATGTGGAGGAATTTGCAAGGTTACAGGGTTATATGATGTTGGCAGAAAAGGATTCGGATGTATACAGGGCAATGAAAGGCCGTTATATCGAGTTGAAGGTGATTTTAACTGCTTCAGGCATCAACCTGACGGAACTGGACATTATAAAGGAGTAACAGGCATCAATAAAGCAGGCACTAAAAAATTAAATAAGGGGTAGTAAAGGTTTCGACAGGGGTCTTGCAGCTGGAGAAGCTATCCGTTGCGATACGTTAATCGCACAATTAAAATAAACGCTGAAGATAATTATCAGTACGCACTTGCTGCGTAAGCTTAACCTGGTTAGGTTTATACAGTGAGTGACGCCGCCTCAGGCGGCTTGTCCGCTCCGGGGCACTCACACTCCGGAATCCGGGCATCGACGATGTGAGAAACGACGCGCGCTAAGCTTTGCCCGCGCGGGCGTATTATGAAGCTACCGAATATGGCAGATTGTTCGTTGTCTGACACAGGAGGGAACAGGCGGGAGAGAGGCCCGCCGGAATAACGGACTATGATAGTAGAAGGACAGGGAATAGGCTTTTGGACACGGGTTCGACTCCCGTCTACTCCACTCGCAAAGGAATTGGGCGAGTCGAACCCGTTTGGTTCAGGCTTGCCTTTTTTCTATGTGAAAAGTTGCGGGAAAGCCGGATTTGTTAGAATCAGGCTTTTCGTGTTGTTTTGCCTGAAAGGCGATGGGACATTGGAGGTGGTATCATGCCGAATGCCGCAGAAATTATTGAGAGAACAGTGAATGCTTTTCAGAGGATACAGGCTCATATGAGGAATGCAAAAAAGGAAAATGCTACCGAAACATATGAAGGCCTGAAAAAAGATTACAAATCCTTAAAAGCTGTTTTAACTTCTTTGGACGTAAATCTGACGGATATTGATGAGATGAAAGAATAAGGAATTTACTCATAAAAACCGCAGAAGTGAAGATGATATAAAATCTTTCACTCTGCGGTTTTTTATCATTTTATACAACGCGGAGAAAATATATTCAAAGCTCTACAGTATCAAAATAAAATCTTTTACAATTCACTATCCTTACGGCATTTCCCGATTTCATAAGTCAGCGCATCCAAATCAATCCGCACTCTGGTACCGTCGCTGAATACGCTTTCCTGCTGCCTGCCGTCCGGTGTGAGCAGCCTGTGGGATATCATTTCGCATGCGGCAACCTGCTCATGCAGCCTGGATACCACCCGGCAGCGTTCGTAATTCTCCCTGGCAGTAAAGGTGCATTCCGGCTGGAAGGAGCCGTCGATGCCGGGGTAAGCGCCGTCTCTGATGAGATAGGGCGCGCCGCCGTTGAGGAGCGCATAGAGCATGTAGTCAGTTTTCTCATTCATTTTCTCCATCATCCAGGGGATGATGACACAATCGTGGTAAACCAGATTGAACAGCGGAACGGGAATTCCCTTCTGAGGCGTGCCGGGCTTGTACATCATAAACTGATAGGGCGCATAGTGGCAGAATACCAGGCTGCCCATGCTCCAGTCGGATACCTCCTCCGAGCTTGGGAGGATGCCCCGGGAAAGCAGGTATTCAAAGCACTGTCCCCGAAATTCCAGACAGTCCCGGCGCGTCATGCAGTGCATGGGATTGGCGCACTCGTCGGGCTCGTTGCAGGTGAAGACGTCCAGGTAAGCGCAGTCCAGATCAATATTGTGTTCCGTCAGCTGACGGAAATTACGTTTCACATAGTAAGGTGCCTGGGTGGCGCAGAGGTAGGTCTGGCGCCCGCCGGCCCAGTGGGCATGTTCCGGTATCCTGCCGTCCGTCTGAAGGCAGCCGAAGGAAGCATCAAAGGTCTTTCCGCTGAAATAATAATCTCTGTACTGGTCGTGGATCCCGAAAAGGTAACCGCAGGCATGCATGGTGTCGGCCAGCTCTTTCATGCCCTCCCAGCCGCCGGCTTCCACGCAGGGCGGCAGATAGTCGGGATGCTGGTTGTCATATCCGGGGTCTCCCCAGCCGTCCAGATGGAGGAACAGCTTTTCGAACCCCTGTTCGCGGAACTCCCTGATTTCATCTGTCCGGACCCGGAAAGGAACCACACGGTTATATTTATCCGGATTTTCCGGGTCATACATGGAAGACTCCTGGCAAACATGGTTTTTGATGCCCCGGTGGAGGAAGAGGCTTCCGATTAACTGATTTACTTTGGGCGCTTTAGCGGCTTTTTCCTTCAGGCTGCGGAACAGGCCTTTTTCCTTTACATAGGTCCGGTATACCTTGCAGAGTGTATTGTAGTCACAGTCAGACAGCAGCGTATAGCGCATGACGCGGCGGTAACGGATTTTCCCCAGGCTGGCGGCCCAGCGGACGCCGGCTTTCGTATAAGGGCCTCCGGCGGGATGTTCGGCATAAAAAGCGCAGTCCCAGGGCTGTTCGCAGATGGCTATATACCCGTTTCCGGCTTTTACCTGGCCGAACCAGGGCATATAGTTGGCTGCAGAACACAGGAATCCGTCAAAGGGCAGTTTGCCCAGCACCACATCCCAGGTATTGGGAATCAGCAGCCCTTGGTGCTGGTTCAGCAGCGTGTACCAGTCCGCCCTGTCCGCCGCAAATTCCATGGGACCCGGCCAGAAGACGGATTTGACCGAAATGTTGTCCTCACAGAGGGGAATCCACTCGAAAAATACATCTCCGGTGGCGCCCTCTATCCATACATAAGTGGCAAAGGAGAAGGCGGACTTTTCTCCGTTGACGAGGAAAGCTTCGTACCGGGAAAGAACGCCTCTTCCCAGGCCTGTCTCCCGTATCTCGTGGGATACGGAGCCCGCATTCAGAAAAGCTGTCTCCTCATCTCCCGCAATGAATTTGGGAACATAGTTCTCTTCCCAGTTCCAGTCGGCTCCGTTCCGGCGCATGGAAAAGTGCAGACTGTTTTCGTCGAATTTCAGTTCGGTTCCGGCAAGTGCAATATGTATCATAATGTAACCCTCCTTCAAAAAACTATATCATCCGGCAGGAGGAAATGCAATCATAACCATGCCGCAAAGGTGTAAAACTTTCGGAATTGAATCAGTTTGCATATTGCCGGCTTCCGTTTTCTGTGCTATAATAATGCGAATGTTTTGTGAGAGCGTAGTTTATACTCATGGTCGAAAGCATTTGCCGGCTTGAATGAATAACGAGTGAGTGTTCGTGCAATGAGGGACAAAAAGGCGGCATACATAATAGAAGTGATGCTTCTGCTGCCGGGAATGAACGCGCCCACGAGTATGAAATGAGATGCCCGCCCGGTGTGAAGAAGGCGTTCTGCGGATTTTCCGACAGTTCCCGATGCAGAATGCCATGTGCGGAATATGGTAATACGGGATATCGTTATTCCAGGCTTTGAATGACCTGGAGCGGGAGATGGGAGAGTGGTTATGAAGGCGTTTTTGATTTTGGAAGACGGCACTGTGTTTGAAGGGATTCACATAGGTGCCGACAGAGAAGTAATCAGTGAAATCGTGTTTAACACATCCATGGCGGGGTATCTGGAAGTACTGACCGACCCATCCTATGCGGGACAGGCAGTGTGTATGACTTATCCCCTGATTGGCAATTACGGCATCTGCAGGGAGGACATGGAGTCCATTCATCCCTGGCCTGACGGTTTTATCGTACGGGAGCTTTCCCGCATTCCGAGCAATTTCCGCTCCGATCTCAGTATTCAACAATTTATGGAAGAAAATGATGTGCCAGGCATTGCGGGGATTGACACCAGGGCGCTGACGAAGATTCTGCGGGAAAAGGGCACCATGAACGGGATGATTACCACTGACGAGGCTTTCCGTCCGGAAGAAATCCTTCCGAAATTAAAGGCTTATACCACGGGGAAAGTGGTGGAGAAGGTGAGCTGCAGGGAGAAGTATGTGGTAAAGCCTGCCGCGGACATCGCGGAGAACGGTCCGCTGTCCGGTTCCGCCAGGTTTGACCGGGAAGCATATGAAAGAGGAGAGCGGGAGCCCAGGCCCGCACTGGTGAAGGAGCTGAACGGCGCGGGCCTGAAAGTAGCGCTTCTGGACCTGGGGGCGAAGGCCAATATCGCGCATTCCCTGGCGGAGAGAGGCTGTGAGGTGACGGTATATCCCTGTTCCACCACGGCGGAGGAGATTATCGCGTCGGAGCCTGACGGCATCATGCTCAGCAACGGACCGGGAGACCCGAAAGAATGTACACAGATTATTCGGGAGATTAAAAAGCTTTACGATACGGAGATCCCCATTTTCGCCATCTGTCTGGGACATCAGCTTATGGCTCTGGCAACCGGAGCGGATACTTATAAAATGAAATACGGACATCGGGGCGGAAATCATCCCGTGAAGGATTTGATGACCGGCAGAGTGTATATATCTTCACAGAATCACGGCTATGTGGTGGACATGGACAGGCTTGACCCGAAGGTGGCTGTCCCGGCTTTTGTCAATGTGAATGACGGTACCAACGAGGGGCTTGCCTATACAGGGAAAAATATTTTTACGGTGCAGTATCACCCGGAAGCCTGCCCGGGCCCCCAGGACTCCCGCTACCTGTTTGACAGGTTTATCCAGATGATGAGGCGAGAGAATGCAGACGAGAGAGGAGGCGCAATCCATGCCTAAGAATCCGAATGTAAAGAGAGTTATGGTAATCGGCTCCGGTCCCATTGTTATTGGCCAGGCGGCGGAATTTGACTATGCGGGCACTCAGGCCTGCCGTTCCCTGAAGGAAGAGGGCGTAGAGGTTATCCTGGTGAATTCCAATCCCGCAACCATCATGACGGACAGGGATATCGCTGATAAAGTATATATTGAGCCTCTGGACGTAAAAGTTCTGGAGCAGATTATAGAGAAGGAAAAGCCGGACAGCATTCTTCCCACCCTTGGAGGACAGGCGGGGCTGAATCTGGGGATGGAACTGGAGGAATCCGGTTTTCTGGCGTCCCACGGCGTGAAGCTTCTGGGGACCACCGCGGCCACTATCCGCAATGCGGAAGGCAGGCAGGAGTTCAAAGACCTGATGGAGCGCATCGGGGAGCCCTGTGCCGCGTCCAAAGTGGTTGAAACGGTGGAGGACGGCATAGATTTCACGAATTCCATCGGATATCCGGTGGTGCTTCGCCCTGCTTATACCCTGGGCGGCTCCGGCGGCGGTATTGCCCGGAACCAGGCGGAGTTGGAGGAGATTCTGGAAAACGGCCTGCGTCTTTCCCGTGTGGGGCAGGTTCTGGTGGAGCGCTGCATCGCGGGCTGGAAGGAAATCGAGTATGAGGTTATGCGGGACAGCGCCGGCAACTGCATCACCGTATGTAATATGGAAAATATCGACCCGGTGGGCGTGCATACCGGGGACAGCATCGTGGTGGCGCCTTCCCAGACTCTCAGCGACAAGGAGTACCAGATGCTGCGTACTTCCGCTTTGAATATCATCAACGAACTGCAGATTACCGGGGGCTGCAATGTGCAGTTTGCGCTGCATCCTACCAGCTTTGAATACTGCGTCATTGAGGTGAATCCCCGGGTGAGCCGTTCTTCCGCCCTGGCATCCAAGGCAACCGGATATCCGATAGCCAAAGTGGCAGCGAAGATTGCGCTGGGCTATACCCTGGACGAAATCAAAAACGCCATTACGAAGAAGACTTACGCTAGCTTTGAGCCTGCGCTGGACTATTGCGTGGTCAAGATTCCAAGACTGCCTTTCGATAAGTTTATAACGGCAAAGCGTACTCTTACCACCCAGATGAAGGCGACGGGAGAGGTCATGAGCATCTGCGACAACTTTGAGGGCGCTCTGATGAAGGCTGTCCGCTCCCTGGAGCAGCATGTGGACTGTCTGTTGGACTATGATTTCAGCGAATTAAGCGCGGAAGAACTGAAGGCAAAGATGAAGGTGGTGGATGACCGCCGGATATGGATGATTGCCGAGGCAATCCGCAAAGGCATCGGCTATGAGGAAATACATGCCATAACCATGATAGACATATGGTTTATCGATAAAATTGCCATTCTGGTGGAGATGGAGGAAGCGCTGAAAACGCAGGAACTGACCCCGGCTCTGCTGAAGGAAGCCAAGCGGATTGAATTCCCGGACAACGTGATTGCCAGACTTACCGGCAGGAGTCAGGCGGAGATAAAAGCGCTCAGGCATGAGAACGGCATCCGTGCGGCCTATAAAATGGTGGATACCTGCGCGGCGGAGTTTGCTGCGTCTACCCCTTATTATTATTCCGTTTACGGGGGAGAGTGCGAGGCGGGCGCGGGGGATATCCCGTCGGAAGAATCCGGGTATCAGGAGTCCGGGCTGCGGGCACAGGGGACTGCCCCGGGGAAGTCTGCAGGTTCAGGGGATATCTCATCGGAAGAATCCGGACTTCAGAAGCCCGGGTGTGGAGAGAGTGCAGGATGTGTCCTTTGTGAAAGCGGGAGCACCGGTACGGAAAAGCGGCGTAAAAAGGTATTGGTCCTGGGTTCCGGCCCTATCCGCATCGGCCAGGGAATCGAGTTCGATTACTGCTCGGTACACGCTACCTGGGCATTTTCCAGAGCAGGCTATGAGACCATTATTATCAATAACAATCCGGAGACGGTGAGCACCGATTTCGATATTGCGGACAAGCTTTATTTTGAGCCGCTGACGCCGGAGGATGTGGAATCCGTTGTAGATATCGAAAAACCGGATGGGGCGGTGGTTCAGTTCGGAGGCCAGACAGCTATTAAGCTGACGGAGAGCCTGATGAAGATGGGCGTTCCTGTTTTAGGGACCAGAGCAGAGGATGTGGACGCTGCGGAGGACAGGGAGCTTTTTGACAGAATCCTGGAGGAGACAGGAATTCCCCGGGCAGCAGGGGGCACGGTGTATACCGCGGAGGAGGCAAAGGCAGTGGCAAACCGCCTTGGATATCCTGTGCTGGTGCGGCCCTCTTATGTGCTGGGGGGCCAGGGCATGCAGATTGCCATTTCCGACCGGGAGATTGAGGAATTTATGGCCATCATCAACCGGATTGCCCAGGACCATCCCATTCTGGTGGACAAGTATCTGCAGGGAAAGGAAATCGAGGTGGATGCCGTATGCGACGGCACGGATATTCTGATTCCCGGTATTATGGAACATATTGAACGGACAGGCGTACACTCCGGGGACAGCATCTCCGTTTATCCTGCCCATACCATCGGAAAGCTGGTGAAGGATAAGATTGCGGAGTATACCAGAAGACTGGCAAAAGCCCTGCATGTAAAGGGGCTGATCAATATTCAGTTTATTGCTATCGGGGAGGACGTATATGTTATCGAGGTGAATCCCAGGTCTTCCCGCACCGTGCCTTACATCAGCAAGGTCACGGGGATTCCCATTGTGGATCTGGCCACGGAGGTTATTTTGGGAAAAACTATCCGGGAGCTGGGATATAAGCCGGGGTTGCAGCCGGAGGCGGAGTATTATGCCATCAAGATGCCGGTATTTTCCTTTGAGAAGATAAGAGGAGCGGAGATCAGTGTGGGACCGGAGATGAAGTCCACCGGGGAATGCCTGGGGATCGCGAAGGAGTTCCACGAGGCTCTGTACAAGGCGTTTCTGGGCGCAGGGGTGAACCTGCCCAGGCACAAGAAGATGATTATCACCGTGAAGGACGCTGACAAGGGGGAGGCCATCGAAATAGGACGTCGGTATGCGAAGCTGGGGTATACCATCTACGCCACCAGGAGCACTGCGGCGGCGCTGAACGAGGCCGGGGTGAAGGCCCGGAAGGTGAACAAGATTTCCCAGGAGTCGCCCACGGTGATGGATCTGATCCTGGGACATCGTATCGATCTGGTGATCGATACGCCCACCCAGGGACGGGACAAATCCAGGGACGGCTTCCTGATCCGGCGGACGGCCATTGAGACGGGGGTGAACTGCCTGACTTCGCTGGACACTGCAAGGGCTCTGGTGACCAGCCTGGAAAATGCCGGGAAGGAAATGACACTGGTGGATGTGGCGCAGCTGTAAAAATGTGTGAAATCGGGTATTTTCCCGGATTTATGTGGGTTCGTGGAGTGTTTGTGTTGGTTTTTATGGCGTTGATGCCGGAGGCGGCACGGCGGGATAGTGGGCAATGAAAGAAAAATGTTTGGCAGAAGAGGAATATGGGAGAAGGAGTGATGGATATGTCCGGTACACCTAAAATATTGAAAAACAAAATTTTTCTGTATCTGACCGAGTTTTTTGCGGGAATGTCGGTAATGGCGGTGGAACTGGGAGCCAGCAGGCTCCTTGCACCCTATTTCAGCTCTTCCCAGATCGTGTGGACGATCATTATCGGGACGATCATGATTGCCATGGCTCTGGGCAACATCTACGGGGGCCGCAGTGCGGATAAGAATCCGGATCCCGGAAAGCTTTATACAAGAATTTTAATCGCCGCTGTGTGGATTGCGGCTATTCCGGCAGTGGGAAAATATATCATCCTGGGAATTTCGGCGCTTCTGATTTTTTCGGTGAGCAGTAATTTTCTGATTATTGCGGCATTTGCGGCCTGCATGGTGATCTTTGTGTTTCCGCTGTTTTTGCTGGGGACTGTGACGCCTTCCCTGGCCAAATATTCCGTGGGCAACCTGGAGGAGAGCGGGAAAGTGGTGGGGATGCTGGGCGCGTTTAACACCATAGGCAGCATCATCGGAACTTTTGTACCTACCTTTGTGACGATTCCTTCCGTGGGAACTTCCATTACGTTTCTGATCTTTGCCGGGATCCTGCTGGTGTTGGCCTTTGCCTATTTTGCCAGTGCCGGAGGACAGACATCAGGGAAAAAGGGAACCGCGGAGAGGAACGGCCAGGAAGAGCAAAACAGGATGAAGAATGATGATCCCAGAATGCAGGCGGAAGCGGAAAATGCGGACGGTGCCGAAATGCCGGTGAGGGAAAGGCAGGCGGACGCAGACAGTATAGATAAGAACGAAAAAGGCAGAAACAATAAGAGAAACGCTTCGGGAAGAGGAAAGGTTGTGACCGCCCTTCTGTGCTATATCGTCTGCTGTGCGCTGGGATATTCCGACAGTTTCGCTTTCTGGGAAACCAATCTGGCCTATGAGGGAGAATCCGTCTATAACTATCTGCAGGTAAAAGAAAGCGACAGAAGCGTCATATTGTCCACCAATGTATTGTTCGGCGTGCAGTCCATCTATATGAAGGACCAGGGACTTACCGGCATGTACTATGATTATGCCATGGCGGCGCCTCTGATGGTGGAGGGAAAGGCGCCGGAGGACTGCTCCGTGCTGATACTGGGCATGGGTACAGGTACCTATGCCACCCAGTGCCGGAAATATTACGGCGATATGGATATTGAGGGCGTGGAGATCGATGAGAAGATTACCGCGCTTTCCAGAGAATATTTTCATCTGCCGGAGGATGTGCCGGTGGTTACCTATGACGGCAGGGCCTTCCTGAATGCGGTGGATAAAAAATATGACGTGATTATGGTGGACGCCTATCAGGACATCACCATTCCTTTTCAGATGTCCTCTGTGGAGTTTTTCATGCTGGTGAAAGCCCATCTGGCGGAGAACGGTGTCATGGTGGTAAACATGAATATGCGCGGCAGCGGCGAGGGCAATATCAATCAGTATCTTGCCGATACCATTTCCTATGTGTTCGGGGAGGTATACACGGTAGAGGTGTCCGGCTCCACGAACCGGGAACTGTTTGTTTCCGATAACAAGGAGATGATTTCCAGCCTGGAAGAGGGAGTGGCCCGTCTGGAAGAGGGGAATCTTCAGGCAATGATGGAGAGGACTGCCGGGAATCTTGTGCGGTATGAGGCGGGAGATTACATCCTGACAGACGACAGAGCACCGGTGGAATTGCTGGGCATGCAGGTGATAGATGAGCTGATTGGGGATGAAGTGGCTTACTATAAAGAAATATACGAGGCAGAGGGGATTGAAGGACTGCTTCGTTCCTTTTAGGAATTCTTTTGCTTTGTTTAGGAGGTTTATTGTATGCTTGAAGAAATATCATTCCCTGAACATGAATATGAGTCTGTTCAAAATTATTTAAATAAACTGGGGTATTGTTATACCACGAGGGTATATAAAGAAATCGGGAAATATAAAGTCGGGGAATTATATACTGCCCCATGGGGTGATGTGTTGAAAATAGACGAAGTTAAAACATACTGGAAAGTATCAGATCGCCCTTTCTATGACGAAATGAATGATGACGAAAAGATAGAAATCTGTAAATATTCTGAAGATATGGGATTGCCATATGAATTTATAAAATTTTCTAAAAGTACAGTATGATTCTATTTCAACAGCGATAAATTCCGGTTTGCAGAATTGTTAAGGGGGCAGGTTCTGTAATTGTGTGTAAGAATATGGGAATACTTTTCCGGGCCGCTGATCTTTCCGGCAGGGAAAGGGAAAAGTGAATCCATTCGGGAACCGGGATATTAACCTGGCTCTCTGATGAATAAAAAGGAGAGGATTACATATACTTACCAGTATAAAAGACGCCCTGGAGGCAGAAGGTGAGGAAAATATGAAAGCTGAAACATATCCCTTTGTAGTTCGTCCTTTACCCTATGAGTATGATGCATTGGTCCCGGTGCTGGATGAAGAGACGCTTACTTTTCATCATGACAAGCATTACAAGACGTATGTGGACAATCTCAACAGCGCACTGGCGGATTATCCGGAACTGCAGAAGAAGAGCCTGCCGGAATTGCTCATCGGTATCAATACTTTGCCGGCTGCAATTAAGACGGCTGTGCGCAATAACGGAGGCGGCGTTTACAATCACGAGCTGTACTTCGACTCCATGAAGAGCCCCATGGGGCAGGAGCCTTCAGGGGCTTTGGCAGAGGCCATTGACAGAGATTTCGGTTCCTACAGGCAGTGGAAGGAGCAGATGAAGCAGGCGGCAGTGTCTAAATTCGGTTCCGGATGGGCGTGGCTGGTGGCGGACAGGGATGGCACTCTGTCTATTGTGCAGACTGCCAACCAGGATGTGCCGGATCTGGATGAATACACGCCCATCCTGCTGGTGGATATCTGGGAGCATGCTTATTATCTTCAGTACCAGAACCGCAGGGCGGATTACGTGGAGAGCTGGTTCAGTCTGATTAACTGGCGAAAAGCGGGAAAACGGTATGAGGAGCTGTTGGAGACCGTAGTTCCCCGTCCGTGAAGCCCATCCATGAAGCATCACCCGGTATGAAAACGAGACGCGAAGCTGTGAATGGCTGCCGCGCAGGGAGAAAAGATGAATCAGGTGAACTATCAGAAGGAACTGGAGAAAATCATAAACAGGCTGCAGGAGACGGAGGGAGGCGTCCGGCCGTCTCTGTTCCTGCACAGCTGCTGCGCCCCCTGCAGCAGCTATGTGCTGGAATATTTGTGCCGGTATTTCCGGATTACGGTGTTTTATTTCAACCCCAATATCTCGTTATCCGGGGAGTATCAAAAGCGTGTGGAGGAGCAGAAAAGGCTGATTGCCGCCTATAATGAGGAACGCAGAGGCTATCCTATTGCAGTGGTGGAGGGAGACTATGAGCCGGGTCGTTTTTTTGCGGCGGCCAGGGGATATGAGAACTGTCCCGAGGGCGGCGAGCGGTGCTTGAGATGCTTTGAACTGCGGCTGGGCGAGACGGCGATGCGGGGGGCGGCGGAGGGATTTGATTATTTTACTACCACCCTGACCATCAGTCCGCTGAAAAATGCGAAGAAACTGAATGAAATAGGGCGCAGGCTTGCCGGGGAGTATGGCATAGCATGGCTGCCATCCGATTTCAAGAAAAAGGACGGCTATAAAAGGTCAATTGAATTGTCCGCGCAATACGGCTTATACCGGCAGGACTACTGCGGCTGTACATATTCCAGAAGAGAGACGGAGCATAAGCCATAAGCGCAATCTTATGTAAAAATGGAATCCGAACGGACGATTGGAAACTGTTATGCCAGTTTTTGAATTTTTTCAGAGTGTTCTGCTACTACCTGCTTTAGTAATGCAATGTCTTCAAAGGTAGCATCCATTTTGTCGGTGTAATCCTTATAACGGTTGTAGGTATCGATATAGCAGGCTTCAATGGTAGCCAACCTGGGCAGAATAATATTTTCCTGATACAGTTTTATGCTGTGGACTTCAGCTCTGAGACTCTGCTGGTCATTTTTAAGAGTTTGCAGTTCGCTTCTGATGTCTTGTAGTTCTCCTGCCAGTTCACTTCTGATGTCTTGCAGTTCTCCTGCCAGTTCGCTTCTGATGTCTTGCAGTTTTCCTGCCAGTTCACTTCTGATGTCCTGCAGTTCTCCTGCCAGTTCGCTTCTAATGGTTTGCAGCTCTCGCGTCAATTCATTTTTGAAAGGCTGTAACTCGGATTTTAATTTTGAATCTAACATGTTGGAAATAGCAAGCAATAATTCAGTGTCTGTCATGATATCACCTCCCTGTAGAAAAAATGACGTCGTAAATCAAATACTTTATGATTTGCGATGGTTAGACATCCGGCCACTCTCTGCCCCGGATACCTGTATTATATCAGAAGCAGGGAAGAAAGTCATTAATTATTTTAGCAAATATTATAAGACAATTTTAAAAACAATTTTAAAACCATTTTATAAAAATAGTTCATTCCCCTTTCAGTTCCCCCAAAATTGCTTCGTGATGTATGGCGGGCAGGATACGTTCCGGCAAATTCTTAAGGCGCAGGCGGATGCTGCCGGTATTGATACAGGGTGGCAGCCGAAAAATTCTCCGTTTTGTATATCCCTGTCAATCAGAAGCTGTACCTGGTTTTCCGTGTCGTTCATCAGTCCCGTGATGCTTACGGAGCCGGGCGAAATATGCAGAAACCGTTCCATATATTACGCTTCCGCGAAGGACAGCCTGGCGCTTCCGATCTGTTTTGACAATTCCGTCGTCTTGAATTTTTTATCGCCCTGTATCATCAGCAGATAGAAGCGGGTTGTTAATCCAATGGCTCGTCTGCATTGCAATAGCCTGCATGCAGACAAGCCATTGGATTGCAGCTGCACAGATGGAAATTTTTCAGGTTTCCCAGGAAGAGCTCATCAATTCGGGAACTCCCACCCGGGGAGAGTCCCTGATACTGGAAAATACGGTCTGGGGAAAAGAATGTTCGGATCCGGAACAACTTTTGATTTAAGCCAGGTGAAACTTTTCCTTATCTTTTGCGTTTATTGGGTATGAAGATGCAGAAGAAAGGGGCAGAGGAAGATGAAAAAACAGATCATGATTATGGGACTGGCGCTGACCGCGCTGCTGTGTGGCTGCGGAAGGACTGGCAGCGCCGGCACAGGACTGGCTGATGGAGCGGGAGAGGAAACCGGTATCTCAAATGAAACGGAAGTGAATTCGGGAGATGCAGGGAGTCCTGGGGCAGAGGGAAAGCTCGAAGGGAACGGGACGTCAGCGGACGGCGGAGAAATGGTGCCTGGAAATGGGAAAGTCTCCGAAAATGGCGGAAACACCTCGGGGAATGGCGGAGAAGCTGCCGGAAACGACGGAGAAACAGTGGAAAATGGCGGAAACGCCTTGGGGAGTAGCGGAGAAGCTGCCGGAAATAACGGCAGCGCTTCCGGACGGAGAACCGGGGGCAGAACAGAAGAATCCGCGGCCGCAAGAGTGACACAGCGCGGCCCCTACGGCGAGATTTCTGTAATGCTGCCTGACGGCTGGAAGTATGAAGCATTTCCCATGGACAGCGAGGAACTGATAAACGGTGACTATGGAATTCATTTCTATCCGGACAGCGCGGCAGAAGGCTTTGTGGAGATTGCTTACATTGATTCTTTCGGTGTCTGCGGGACAGGGCTGGCGCAGGAAAATGCGGAAATAGCAGGGAGCCCTGCCGGTATCGGCACTTATGACGGTCATGCATACTGGGATTTTGTCAGCTTCGGGGGACAGAACGATGGAGTGGTGGCATTGACATATCAGGTAGAGGACTGGTGGGATACATATGGAGATGCAGTTACAGGGATTCTGGATACCCTGACCTTTGACCGGGAGAAGAAAGAAGGCGGCGCATACGTACTCAGACAGGAGTCCGAGAATCAGGAGATCGGGCTGTATTTCTCCCTGAAGAATGTATCCGCTGCAGGGGCGACGCTTGTTTATAATCAGTTTGATGCAGATGCTCCCACGGGAGAGCTGCAGGACAGTGAATTTTTTATCATTGAGCGGTGCAGGGATGGAGAATGGGAGGAAGTACCGGTGATTGTAGAGGGAGATTACGGCTTCCATGACATTGCCTGCAATATTCCGAAGGAAGAGATAACAGAAAGGGCGTTGAATTGGGAGTGGCTGTACGGTCAGCTTGCTCCCGGAGAATATCGGATTGGAAAGAGCATTCTGGACTTCCGGAAAACGGCAGACTATGACAAATATACTATTTACGCCTATTTTATTCTGGAATAACAGATGTCGCAATATGGCAGTTAAAAATCGGGGGAATAAGAAAACTCCGAAATAAAGTAAGAGCCCGGCAGGCCGGGCTCTCTGAAAGGAGTAAAACTGAAGAAAATATAAAAGCGAAAATTTTTTCTTAACAATTCTATCATAGTGGAAAAATATGTCTAAAGTTTGACCGTGAACTTAAAGATTTATAAACTATTTGATAAAAAAGGAAGGAATCCCATGGAGAAATTTCCGGTGTCGAATGATTGGCGCTGCCAGACTGCAGAAAAAATATATACGAATCGTTAAACCGTAAAAATTCCCCTTGCCAAACACAGAAAGATGTGTTATTATAGCATTCGTCAGGGATGTTGTGGCTCCATGGTCAAGCGGTTAAGACATCGCCCTTTCACGGCGGTAACACGGGTTCGATTCCCGTTGGAGTCATCGCATTAAGCGATTCCCGAAAGGGTTTGCGGACCTTTAGCTCAGTTGGTTAGAGCAACCGGCTCATAACCGGTCGGTCCTGGGTTCGAGTCCCCGAAGGTCCATTTGGGAGTAATCCCACCGCATGAATGACAGTAACGATACGGCCCAGTGGCTCAGTTGGTTAGAGCGTCGCCCTGTCACGGCGAAGGTCGTCGGTTCGAGTCCGATCTGGGTCGTTTCTTTTATGTGGTATATGTGGAAGAAAAGGTATGTTTCAGCCTCAGAGAGGTGTAAAGTTCGTTGAAAGATGAATGCTTTACACTTTTTTTGTTGCATTTAGCAGATGGAATCCTGCTATCAGGCGACAGATATTTTCAGGCATCAGGCGGTAGACGTTTGCCGGTAAAATTCAAATCAGGCTGCTTATATGAGGCTGTACTTTTATGGAAAAGGAGATAATTATGATCAAGGTGATTACGGATTCCGCGTCTGATATCACAGGTAATGAGCGGGAGAATCTGGTCATTCTGCCGATTACCATCATGTTCGGTGAGGAGCAGTTCCAGGATGGCGTGAACCTGACCCATCAGGTGTTCTACGAGAAGCTGATTGAGAGTGATACCCTTCCTGTCACAAGCCAGGTGCCGCCGTTTGCCTTTGAGGAAGCTTACCGGGAGGTGAAGGAGCAGGGGGCGCAGGCCATTGTCATCACACTGTCTTCGAAACTGTCCGGAACCTGGCAGAGCGCCAACATTGCGGCAGAGGAATACATCGATGTGGTGCGGGTGGTGGACAGCGAGAATGCAAGTCTGGGCCAGCATGCTCTGGTGGATTATGCCCTCAGGCTGATAGACAGCGGCCTGCCCTTTGAGGAAATCGTGGAACGGTTGGAAGAGGATAAGTCCCGCATCAGGCTAGTTGCCTTACTGGATACGTTGGAATATCTGAAAAAGGGCGGGAGAATATCCAAAGCGGCTGCCCTGGCCGGGAGCCTTTTGTCCATTAAGCCCGTTATTGCCATTTTGCAGGGCGAGGTGGCCATTCTGGGAAAAGCCCGCGGTTCCAGACAGGGAAATAACCTGCTGACGGAGCAGATTCGGCTGACAGGGGGAATTGATTTTGAGAAGCCTTTTGTCCTGGGATATACGGGGCTCAGCGACATTTTACTGCAGAAATACATTGCGGACCATGAGGCTTTATGGAAGCATGCGGTGGATTTCCTGGAGACATCCAGTGTGGGCGGCACTATCGGCACCCACATAGGGCCCGGCGCCATTGGGGTGGCCTTTTTCTCTGCGGGAGAATAAGGAAGTCAAAATGTATAACGAGTGAGCGCTTCGGCAAAGCCAGGGCAGAAAGCGGCAACTGTATGCGTTCACGAATATAGAAAGTGAGGATTATATCATGAAAGAAATAGAGCAGCAGCTTTTAACAGGAGAGAGGGCATTGTTTCAGGCCAATGACTGCCATATCAGTTATTGCACCTTTGGGGATGGTGAGTCGCCGCTGAAGGAGAGCAGTAATCTGGAGATAGACAATACTTTATTTAAATGGAAGTACCCCCTGTGGTACAGTAAAAATGTGGTGATGAAAAACTGCGCTCTGTTTGATATGGCGCGTGCTGGTATCTGGTATACCGATAATATTTCTATTTCCGACACCATCATCGAAGCGCCCAAGGCCTTTCGGCGTGCAAAAGGAATAAAACTGCAAAATGTGGACATGCCAAACGCAAGTGAAACGCTCTGGAACTGCCAGAACATTGAGATGGACAGAGTTATGGCCAGGGGAGATTATTTTGCCATGAACAGCAGGGGTATGGTGATTCGGAATTTCGAACTGGTAGGGAATTACAGCTTCGACGGCGGTGCCAATATCGAGATGCACAATTCCAGGCTGTTGTCGAAGGACGCCTTCTGGAATGCGGAGAATATAACGGTGTACGATTCCTTTATATCAGGGGAGTATCTTGGTTGGAATTCCAGAAATATTACATTGGTCAACTGTACCATTGAAAGCCTGCAGGGTATGTGTTATATCGACAACCTTATTATGAAAAACTGTCGTCTCCTGAACACCACTCTGGCTTTTGAATACTCTCAGGCAGATGTGGAGATTGTGGGAGCTGTGGACAGTGTGTTCAATCCGAAGGGAGGCATTATCCGGGCAGATCGTATCGGGGAGTTAATCATGGACGGGAGAAAGGTAAAAATTGACCAGACACAGATTCAAGCGGGAGAAATCCTGAAGAAATCGGATAGAGCGGAGTGGGAAGCAGTCTGACCATCGGACCCGGAAGGTCGTCAGAACAGGAAAGGCAGCATGCCCGGGAAGGTTGTCAGAACAGGAAGGGCAGGCTGCAGCACAGCAGGCAGGAGAGAATTGAGAGGCAGAGTATGAGATATGATTTTGACAAGCTGACAGACAGAAGAGGCGTGGGCTCTCTGAAATGGGACGTGCCGGAGCGGGAACTGCCCATGTGGGTGGCGGATATGGACTTCGAGACGGCACCGGAGATTGTTGAAGCCTTGAGGAATAGGGCGGAACATGGCATCTTCGGATATTCCGTGGTGACGCCGGACTGGTATGAGGCATATCTGAGCTGGTGGGGACGCCGCCATCATCTGGAGATGGAACAGGACTGGCTGATTTTCTGTACGGGGGTGGTACCTGCCATCTCCAGTACCGTTCGGAAGCTGACTACGGTGGGGGAAAATGTATTGGTGCAGACTCCGGTATACAATATTTTCTTCAATTCTATCCGTAATAACGGACGGAATATTCTGGAAAGTCCGCTTATATATGATGGCGAAAATTATTCCATAGACTTTGCGGATTTGGAGGAGAAGCTTGCCAATCCCCAGACGACACTGATGCTCCTGTGTAATCCCCACAACCCGGTGGGAAAGATATGGGAGAGGGAAACCCTTGCCCGGATTGGGGAACTCTGCGCAAAACATCATGTGCTGGTGCTTTCGGACGAGATTCACTGTGACCTGACAGACCCGGGGCATGAGTATGTACCTTTTGCGTCCGTGTCGGAGGTATGCAGGGATAACAGCATCACCTGCTTTGCACCTACAAAGACCTTCAACATTGCCGGACTGCAGACGGCGGCAGTGATGGTACCGAATCCGGTAATCCGTCATAAACTGAACAGGGGGCTGAATACGGATGAGGTGGCGGAACCCAATGCTTTTGCTATAGGGGCGACGGTGGCGGCATTTCAAAAGGGAGAAGCCTGGCTGGAGGAACTGCGGGCATATCTCTATGAAAACAAACAGTATGTGCGGCGTTTTGCGGAGGAAAAGCTGCCCGGCATCAAAGTGGTGCCTTCTCAGGCCACGTATCTGCTGTGGCTGGATTGCAGCGGTGTCACGGAGGATGCGGGAGAGTTGACGGCATTCATTCGCAGGGACAGCGGATTGTATCTCACGGAAGGAGAGGAGTACGGTTCCTGCGGCAGGCAGTTCATCCGCCTGAATGCGGCATGTCCCAGAGAGAGGTTGCTGGAAGGGCTGAAACGCCTGGAAAGAAGTATTAAAAAATATGAGGAGGAACAAGGAAAATGAAATGTGTAGCATGCGGAACGGAACTGGAGACAGGGGCGCTACTGTGCCCGAACTGCGGAAGAGTGGTGGAGTCGGCAGATGTGGCCAGGCAGAAGGCGGCAGCGGGACAGCTGACGAAGAAGGAATTTTATGCGCTGCCCGGCATGAAGGCCTGCCGCACTAATATCAGGAGCTGTGCGATTCTGTTGTACATATCTGCGGGGATTACGATACTGGCATCAGTGCTGCTTCAGGGAGTGATAACAACATCCCTGATAGACGGGATACTGATTCTGGCATTGGGGCTGTGGCTGCAGTTCGGAAAGAGCCGTATCTGTGCCATTATCACATTTCTGTACGGAATTGCAGGTACGGCAATCGTTGCGGTGCAAACAGGCAGGATTCAGGGGTGGTGGATTCCGCTGGCCGGCGCGTGGGCAATATCCTACACCTTTAAATTCCATAAACTGTGGAATAAATATAAGAAAGACGGTGTGCTGCCGGATGAGGCGGTTTCTGAGAAGTAGGAACGGGCTTGAGTTCGGGCTCTTGTGCCCGGGGCAAAGGGAATGTACGGCATAATGTAAAAATGCGGCTGTCGGAAAATAGTATCCGTATGCAGTATATGGCTGTGAATTCGAAGTAACACAGCATATCTTGCAGGATGTGAATATTTTCCGACAGCTTTTTATATGGTGTCAGTCAATAAGTGCTTTGGTGCAACATACAAAGGCTGATATTTCGGTGTCCATTATCGTATGAAATGTGCATACCAACACAGATGTTGACTTACACCTTTTATATAATGCGGTCCGGCGTATCTCGCGGTTATTGATTACAGGTCCGTTTTCTCCGGCGCATGGAAGGCTTCCAGTTTTTTCAGGTGCTGATATCGTTGGCCGGCCTGTGCTGAGGCCTTTCGGAACAATTCTTCCGCTTCCTCGGGATGGTAGCGTTTCAGAGCATCGTAACGTATTTCTCCGTCTAAAAATGTCTCGTAATCCAGTTTCGGTTCTCCGCTGTCCAGTACAAACGGATTTTTCCCCTGTTTTTTCAGAGTCGGGTTGAAGCGGAAAAGGTGGTAATAGCCGGCATCCACCGCCTTTTTTGCCTCATGGGGCGTGCTTCCAAGGCCTGCGCGGATGCCGTGGGCGATGCAGGTGGCATAGGCGATGACCAGGGAAGGGCCCGGATAGGCTGCAGCTTCCGTGATTGCCCGGACAGTCTGGTTAAAATCTGCACCCATGGCAATCTGGGCTACATATACGGTACCGTAGGTCATGGCCATGGCGGCCAGGTCTTTTTTGGGTGTCTGCTTGCCGCCGGAGGCAAATTTTGCCGTGGAACCCAAAGGGGTTGCCTTGGAAGCCTGGCCGCCGGTATTGGAGTAGACTTCCGTGTTCAGCACAAGGATATTGATATTCTTTCCGCTGGCCAGTACATGGTCCAGACCGCTGAAACCGATATCGTAGGCCCAGCCGTCGCCTCCGATGACCCACTGGATGGTGGAAGAAATATTTCCGGCGGATTCCTGACTGTCACCTGTGCCCGGATTCTGCCCGGACAGGATATCACGTTTGGCAGCTGCTTCCTGTGCCATCAGCATGCCGTAGCCGAATTCCGCAGCGTCTTCGAACAGCGAGTTGGACCAGGCGGGGCCATGGCCGTTTTCGTCCAACGTGTAGGCGCAGGAGGGAGAGGAATTGGCCCAGATGGAACTGCAGCCGGTGGCATTTGCAATATACATTCTGTCTCCGAAAAGCTGTGTCAGCAGTTTGACATAGGGTGTCTCGCCGCATCCTGCGCAGGCGCCGGAGAACTCCATCAGAGGGCGCCGGAACTGGCTTCCCTTGGGGGTATCCGGGCGGAATTTTTCGGCGGCTTCCGGGCAGGACAGCAGAGGTTTACAGTAGTCAAATATATCCTGGTTCTGTGTGAAGAGTCCGTTTGTAAGAAGCCTGTTGACAGGGACCATTTCCAGTGCTTTCGCCGGCTTCTCTTTGCCGCTTTTCTGCTTCCCGGGACAAACTGCCGCACATGTGCCGCAGCCGGTGCAGTCCGTGGAGGAGATGGTGATGGCAAAGCTGCGGCCGTCCATGCCCATCATGGGAATGCTTTGCAGGCCCTGAGGCGCATCGGACGGATGAGCTTCTTTTAAAACTGCGGGGCGGATGACGGCATGGGGACATACAAAGGAACAGCGGGTGCACTGGATACAGTTTTCGGGTTTCCAGACCGGGATTTCCGTGGCCACGCCGCGCCTTTCGTGGGCAGAGCTTCCGGGGGGCGTATACCCGTCGGCGTAGGGCAGGAAAGCGGATACGGGCAGTTCATTGCCGCGCTGGTCTGTCACGGGCTGTTGGATATTTCTGACGAAATCCGTCATTTCCCGGCGGTCAGGCAGAGGCTCATTGTCCAGCACTGCCTGGGAATCGGTACATGCCGGATGATTCTCCGGACAGGGGGAAGCGGCAGTACAGGAAACAGGCGAGGGAGAGGCCTCAGGCTTGGAATTCGGCCGTGTGTCAGAGGCAGAGCATGACCAGGAATCCGGGATTTTGATTTCCAGGACCTCGGAAAAGCCCCTGTCTATGGCGGTCCTGTTCATTTCCAGTATTTTTCCTCCGTTTTTTCCATAGCTTTTTTCCGCGGCTTCTTTCATCCACTGCCTGGCGTCCTCAGGGTCGAGCAGGCCGGATACGGCGAAGAAAGCCGACTGGAGGATGGTGCTGATTTTATTGTTCAGACCGATTTCCTTTCCGATTCCGATAGCATCTATGACGAAAAGGCGGATGTCATGCCCGGCAATATGGGCTTTCACGGATTCCGGCAGGTATGAGTCAAGCTGCTCCGTCATGGAAGCAATGTTTTTTTGGCCGGCGGCTTTTGTGTCCTCATCCGGGTGGAAATTTAACAGGAAGGTACCGCCGTCCTTCACCTCCTGAACCATATCGTATTTGTGCAGATATACCGGATTGTGGCAGGCTACCATATCGGCTTTGTGTATAAGATAGGCGCTGTGTATGGGCATCTTTCCAAACCGCAGGTGGGAGATGGTCAGCCCTCTGGATTTTTTGGAATCGTACTCAAAATATCCCTGGGCATCCATATCCGTGTGATTGCCGATGATTTTGATGGCATTTTTTGTGGCGCTTACCGTGCCGTCTCCGCCCAGTCCCCAGAATTTGCATGAAACAATGTCCGAAGACGTGGTTTCACGGATGGGAAGAACCGGCAGGGACAAATGGGTGACATCGTCGGTGATGCCCACTGTAAAGCCGGTTTTTGTGCAGTTATTGTAAATCGCGGCAATCTGGTCAGGGGTGGTGTCTTTGGAGCTTAGGCCATAGCGCCCGGAGAAAACACGGATTCCCGTTTCCGGAGAGCGGAAGCCTGTTTCCCGTACCGTTTTCTGTGCCGTCGGGGCTGCTGCTGCCGTATCGGCGGCAGTGTCCATACTTTGACAGGAGCAGCAGTGAGCCTGTGGGGAATCGGACCGTGATTCCGAAACCCGAACCGCAAAGCCGCATTGAATAAGTGCTGAAACTACATCCAGGTAGAGCGGCTCTCCCGGGGCGCCGGGTTCTTTGGTGCGGTCCAGAACTGTGATCTGACGGACGCTTTCCGGAAGCTTTTCCGCAAGGTGGGCGGCGCTGAAGGGGCGGTAAAGATGTACATTGATCAGTCCGTATTTTTTCTTCGGAATGCTGTTGATGTATTCTTTTATGGTCTCGCAGATGCTTCCCATGGCAATGATGACATGCTCTGCGTCAGGAGCACCGTAATAATCAAACAGTCCGTAGGAGGTGCCCAGGAGTGCATTGATTTTTTCCAGAGTATGCTCTACAATCTGCGGCAATGCCTGGTAATAAGGATTGGACGCTTCTCTTGCCTGAAAGAAAATATCGGGATTCTGTGCAGAACCGTACACTTTTCCGTGATGCGGGTGAAGGCTGCGCTCCCGGAACTCTGCAACGGCATTCCGGTTAAGCAGGGAAGCCAGGCTGCTGTAATCCCAGACCTTTATCTTGTGCAGCTCGTGGGAAGTGCGGAAACCGTCAAAAAAATTGACGAAGGGAATCCGGCTTTCGATGGCGGCAAGGTGAGCCACAGGGGACAAATCCATGACTTCCTGCACGCTGCTTTCAGAGAAAAAAGCCACGCCTGTCTGGCGGCAGGCATAGATGTCGGAGTGGTCTCCGAAAATGGACAGGGCGTGGGTGGCGATGGACCTTGCCGCCACATGGATGACGCCGGGCAGCAGTTCCCCTGCCATGCGGTAGAGATTGGGCAGCATGAGCAGCAGCCCCTGGGAAGCGGTGAAGGTGGTGGCAAGCGTTCCTGCCAACAGCGCCCCGTGTACGGCAGCGGCGGCGCCGGCTTCCGACTGCATCTGGGAGATGACCATGGGGCAGCCGTATATGTTTTTTCGCCCGTTTCCTGCCCATTCATCGCATAATTCCGCCATGGGGGAGGAAGGGGTGATGGGGAAAATGGCGGCGGCTTCACTGTAGGCATAAGCCACATGGGCAGCGGCCTGACAGCCGTCCATGGTCTGGGTGTCACGTATCAGCGTGTCTGTTTTTTTCGACATAAAAATAACCTCCGGAAATGGATTACACTGCGGTATCTCCATTATCTTTTCCCGGAGGATATCAATTTATACTGACGATCATTGAAACTTGCCAGACGTCCCGACTCACGAGCGAAAGATGCCGGGGACATTGTGGCAAATTTCATCGCTTGTGAGTATATACTGCGCACCGGTTGAATTTGCAGTACAACCCGACTGCAGACCGCCAGCCAGGTATTTTCCCGGAGGCATCACTGTAAATCCCGGAGGTTTGCAGTATATGCCTGTATCTGCCGTTTATACCCGTGACCGGGGAAAACTGTGTTCCGGGTTTGCGGGCAAAAGGCTTATTTTAAAAATCCGTTTACGATCTGTGCCTCCGCCTCTTCTTCCGTCAGTCCCAGGGTCATCAGCTTGGTGATCTGGTCTCCGGCAATCTTTCCGATTGCGGCTTCATGGATCAGTTCCGCGTCAAGGTCCGCGGCGGTGATTTCCGGAACGGCGCTGATCCTGGCACGGTCCATGATGATGCCGTCACATTCGGAATGCCCCTTGCAGCGGTTGTTGCCGTTGATTCTGGAGTAGAAGACCTGGCGGGAATCATCTCTGGCCACGGAGCGTGAGATGATATTGGCGCTGGAGCCTGCCCCGTCCAGTTCCACATGGAAGGAAGTTTCGGCGGTCTGGTTTCCGTGGGTCATGAGCTTTTCGGTGACGATGATCCTGGCGCCGTCGGCAAGCCTGGCGCTGGTGAGACGTTTTGTGGAGTCTACCCCTTTGATCTGGACGGTCTCCATCTCCATGAAACTGTTTTCGCCCACTTCCACTCTTGTCTCCGGATTCATGATGCGCCCGCCGCTGCCGTCACCGCTTCCGTAGTGCTTTTCCACATATTTTACATGGGAGTTTTTTCCTATGTAAAAGGCGTGTATGCCGTCGTGGCGGCTGTCGCTGTCGCCGCTGTTGTGTATGCCGCAGCCGGCTACAATGGTCACGTCGCAGTCGTCGCCCACATAGAAATCGTTATAGACCATTTCGGTCAATCCGCTCTGGCTTAAGACCACGGGGATATGCACACTTTCCTTTTTGGTGCCTGGTTTGATGACGATGTCGATCCCCTGTTTGTCATTTTTGGTAACTATGTCAATGTGAGCGGTGGTAGAGCGTTCCACACTCTGCCCGTTGGCGCGGATATTGTAGGCTCCGGCCGGCATCTCATGCAGCCCGGCCACCTGCTCCAGCAGATTTTTCTGAATTTCGTCCATATAATCCTCCTATTCCAGTTCCGCAGATGTATCGCCAATACCCGGCTCAGCAGAGAATTTTCGTACGCCAGGTGATGCGTCCGAAAATCCTCTGGGGCATTGGCGATACATCTGCTGATTCCAGTTCCGCAGATGTATCGCCAATATCATATATTCTTCTTATAAAATTTGCAGCCTTCTGTCCCTTTCAGCAATTCGGGCAGAATCTCGCCCCGCTTTCCTCTGGCGGCTACATTGCCCTCTGCCAGTACGACAATTTCGTCCGCAATGTTCAGGATGCGTTCCTGATGGGAGATAATAATCAGGGAATTGTCGCTGTCCCGGTGCATTTCCTCGAAGACCTGGATGAGATTGTTAAAGCTCCACAGGTCGATGCCGGCTTCCGGTTCGTCGAAGACGGACAGGGGCGTGTTGCGGGCGATGATGGTGGCGATTTCAATCCGCTTCAGTTCCCCGCCGGAGAGGCTGGAGTCCACGTCGCGGTTGACATAATCCCTTGCGCACAGTCCTACCTTTGACAGATAGTCGCAGATGGAGGGAAATTTGATTGCGGAACATCCGCTTTCCGTCTTTCCGGCGGCAAGCTGGATCAAATCCTTTACTTTTACCCCCTTGAAACGAACCGGCGACTGGAATGCAAAACTGATGCCCAGTCTGGCCCGTTCCGTGATATTCATATGGGTAATGTCAGTGCCGTTGTAAAGTATTCTGCCCGAGGTGGGCGTCTCAATTCCCATGATCAGCTTCGCCAATGTGGATTTGCCGCCGCCGTTGGGGCCCGTGATGGCGATAAAAGCATGGTCCTCAAAAACAAGGTTTACATCTCTGATGATTTCTTTGTGTTTGTCGGCATCGTCAGATACCTGAAAACAGAGATTCTGTAATTCAAGCATAAGTATCCTCCCTGTCAGCCTTCATTCAGGCTGTCTATGTATTGATAACAGATCATACGGAAGTGCTGAAAATAAATCTGATGGCTATTCTGCCATTTCATGCCGCAGATATTCCGGTAACATGGCCTGCAGAACGTTTCCCGCATACTTTTTATACAGTATAACACAGAAAAAAGAAAATCTATACAAATTTAGGGAATTTTTATATTATTCAAAACATTCCGGCAACGGTTTTATTATTCGTTTGAAGCTCCTTAAAGAAAATAATCTGCGGACATGAGACGGAAAAAGGGCTGTCACAGGGAAGGGACAGCCCCGGGAAGAGGACGCAGGTTCACAAATGCAGCCGAAATACAGCCGAAATGCAGCCGATAACCGCAATTTATGGACAGACGCTGTAAAGGGATTAAAGTTCCCGTCCCGTAAATACGGCGACAGAACGGGGATGCATGATAAATTCGGAGTCGATGCGCACTTCCTCCCCTTCAGGGTAGCAGTAGCGGCCGTACCCGTCGCCCCAGGTGTTGACGCTCAGGAACCAGGCCAGATGGCAGTCCAGCTCCGGAACGGTAATCGTCACATCCTCCCAGTGGGAATTGACTGCCACATATACCAGGTCGTCCGTGCCGGTTTCCGGGTTGTAGCCTGCGAAGCTGATGGCCAGGGTTTTGGCATCATTGGGGATATACAGTTCCTCTGCATTGATGCCGTGGGTGTGCAGAGGTTCCATGCCGCAGACGGCATCCGGGAGCATATTGCGGATGACAGGGTGTTTATGCCTGTATCGGATCATAAATTTGAAAAACTCAAACAGATCCCGGTTTTTAGCAAGCAGATTCCAGTTCAGCCAGGAGGTTTCGTTGTCCTGGCAATAGGGATTGTTGTTGCCGTATTGGGTGTTGCCGAATTCGTCTCCGGCCAGGAACATGGGGGTTCCCCGGCTGCACATCAGCACGGCACAGGCGTTACGTATCATCCGGAAACGGAGGCTGAGCACTTCGGGATTATCGGTATCACCTTCCACACCGCAGTTCCAGCTTCGGTTGTCGTCGGCGCCGTCCGTATTGTTCCAGCCGTTTTTTTCATTGTGCTTCTCATTGTAGGAATAGAGGTCGTAAAGCGTAAAACCATCATGGCAGGTGAGAAAATTCACGCAGGAATTGTACCCGGCGTAATTGTTATTGTTGTCGGAATAGAAACCGCCGTACAGGTCTCCGGAGCCGGATATACTCCAGGCAGCATCCCAGGCATGCCAGAAATCTCCCTTCAGATAGGAACGAAGGGAATCCCGGTAGCGCCCGTTCCATTCCGCCCAACGCTTGCTGGCGGGGAATTTTCCCACCTGGTACAGGCCGCCCGCGTCCCATGCCTCTGCGATCAGCTTTACATTGCGCAGCACGGGGTCGGTGGCCAGAAGCTCCAGGAGGGGCGGATTGTTCAGGGGAGAACCGTCCTCATGCCGCCCCAGGATGCTGGCAAGGTCAAAGCGGAAGCCGTCGATCCGGTAGCTTACCGCCCAGTACCGCAGGCATTCCAGGATCATCTGGCGCACGATGGGGTTGTTGCAGTTCAGGGTATTGCCGCAGCCGCTGAAATTATAGTAATTCCCGTTGGGCGTCAGCATATAATAGACCTTATTGTCGAAGCCCTTGAAACAGAAGGTAGAACCCTTTTCGTTGCCCTCTGCGGTATGGTTGAACACAACGTCAAGGATGACCTCGATGCCGTTGTCGTGGAGGGCCTTGATCAGGACTTTCAGCTCGGTGCCTTCCTGGTTGTATTCATCGTTTGCGATGTAACTGGTATTGGGGGCGAAGAAGCCTACCGTATTATAGCCCCAGTAGTCCAGGAGATTCTCGCCGTCCACAGTGCGTGCGTTCATGGTCTCGTCAAATTCGAAGATGGGCATCAGCTCCACCGCATTAATGCCAAGCTCTTTCAGATAGGGAATCTTTTCCATCAGGCCTGCGAAGGTGCCCCGGTGCTTTACACCTGAGGAAGGATGATAGGTGAAACCCCGGACATGGAGTTCATAGATGACCAGGTCGCTCATGGTGCGGCTGGATTGTGGCATGGCGCCCCAGTCGAAAACATCCCTGATGACACGGGCGTGATAACTCCCGGACTTTTTCATGCCCCACAGACGCTGACCGGCTACGGAACGGGCATAAGGATCCAGCAGGACGGCATTGGGGTCGAAAGTCAGCCCGTTTTCCGGTTCATAAGGGCCGTCGATCTGGTAGGCGTATTCGAATTCCTCGATATCCAGCCCGAATACGATCATGGAATAGACATCCCCTATCTTATAGGCTTCGGGAAACGGAAGCCGGGCATAGGGAACCGTTGCGTACCTGTGGAAGAGCAGGAGCGTGCAGGAGGTGCCGTAATGGGTGTGGACGGTAAAGTTCACGCCCACCGGGAGCATCATGGCTCCATGCACATCAAAAAGTCCGGGGCGGACGGGAAAGCCTTCGATTTCGGCCACGGGTGTCAGGGACATATTGAGCTCAGGAACATACTTTAGGGCGTAAAGTTTCAAATTCTGCCTCCTTATTCTGGCTTTGTTGACAGGAAAATGCTGTCGGGACGCCCGCAAACCAGCTGGGAATCCGGCACAGGAACGGGTAAAAAAATGACAATATGGCAACAGTATAATGGATGTATCCGGAAAAAGCAATTGAAAGTTTTACAAATTCGGAGTATACTGTACCTGTAACAAGATTTTTCGATCTTTGGAAAGGGGGCAGCGTTATGAAGGAAGGGGCATTCTTGGGATTTCTTTTGTGGATGGCCGGCGGGGGACTGCTGATAGCTCTGGGCATCGCAGCTTTTTTTGCGAAGAAGGAAGTGGGATTTTTCAACAATGTGAAAGCGCTTCCGATGGAGAATGTGAAAGCCTATAACCGTGCTGTGGGAAAGCTGTACCTGGTGTACGGAGCCGTATTTCTGCTTCTGGGGCTTCCCATTTTGACAGGGCAGAATTCCCCTGCCGTTATTTTTTCTGTATTAGGGGTGGTGGCAGAGACGATCGTTGCCATGGCTGTCTATCTCCTGGCAATCCAGAATAAGTATGAAAAGAAATAGAGACGCATGCCTGGTTCCCGGTAAAGTTTTCCTGATTCCTGCCGAAATAAATGATAGACGGCGGCAGACGGGGGATTTCCGCAGCCGCGGAAAAACGGATTTGACGGCACCGAGACGGCAGAATGGCGCCGGAGAAGGACGCCGGGAAACGCTATGGAGGGCAGAAAATGGAAAAAATAGGAAGTTATTATCAGAGCAGCGTCTATGAGAGGACAGCGAAGGCTGCAAAGGACGCGGAAAATGCGAAGGCAGACAGGGCCAAAAGCGCCAGTGCGGCAAAAGAGGAGAAGAAGTCTCCTGCCTTAAGCAGGGCAGCTCAGAAGCTGCTGAAGGAATTGCAGAAGACTTATAAAAATATGGACTTCATGGTGGCGGATTACGAGACGGACGAGGAAGCGGCCGCCCTGTTATCCAGAGGAACAGGGGAATACACTGCTCTGCTTTCCACAGATGAGCTGGAGAAGATGGCGGCAGACGACAGCGTGAAAGAGAAGAATCTGAAGACGCTGGATGAAGCCGTATCCAAACTGGACGAGATGAAAGAACAGCTGGGAGACAAGGCCGATGATGTGACCCGCATCGGAATCGCCATCGGTGATGACGGAGAAGTCTCCTTCTTCGCGGAACTGGAGAAGAACAGCGAAAAGCAGCGCGAGCGTATAGAGAAGCAGCGTGAAGAGAAGCGGGATGAGACGAAGGAGGCGAAGAGCGCGGAGACCGGCCAGTACCGCGCCCTTGGAAAACCCGCTGAGAAGCGCACTACGGTATTCGCACCCACAGTGGAAGAGCTGGCGGAGAAGATTTCACGGGTGGACTGGAGTAAAGTGAAGGAAGAACGTCCTGATTTCACTGGACAGAAGTTTGATTTAGTGGTATAAACGGCAGGATAAAAGCCAAAAGATGTTAATATAAAACGGCAGATGTATGAGAAAACAGTCCGAAGCAAAAGTTTTTATTGCTTTGGACTGTTTTATTTCTGGACAGACATCTGGGGGTGTGGTATAATCAGTACAGCTTTTACATAGGAACATTTTCATGCCATCACAGGCAACAGTCCCTGTGATGGCATTGTCATTACCGTTTGCTTCATTGAAAGTATCCGGAAGTGCTCCTGTGTAAAAAATACAGACAGGGAGAGTGTGTTATGAAAAGGAGATTGATTGGCGTGATGCTGGCGGCAGTAATGGTATTGGGTCTTGCTGCCTGCGGTAAGGAGGAGAACGGCTCCGGCAGCGGAGAGTCAGCGGCGGCAGGAGAGGATGCGGGGAACGGGGAAGCGGTTTCCGGCAAACATCATGTGGAGATTACGGTGAAGGATTACGGTACGATTTCCGTGGAACTGGACGGGGATGCGGCGCCCATCACCGTGGAGAATTTCCTGAAACTGGCAGGCGACGGTTTTTATGACGGACTGACTTTCCACCGTATTATATCCGGATTCATGATTCAGGGAGGGGATCCCAAAGGCGACGGTACAGGCGGTTCCAACGAGAATATTAAGGGAGAGTTTTCCGAGAACGGCGTGGAGAATAACCTGTCCCATACCAGGGGCGCCATTTCCATGGCTCGCGCTACGGCCAAGGACAGTGCCAGTTCCCAGTTTTTTATTGTGCATGAAGACAGCACTTTTCTGGACGGACAGTATGCCTGCTTCGGTTATGTCACAGAGGGGATTGAGGTGGTAGATGCCATTTGCGATGCGGTTGATGCGTTCATAGACAATAACGGGACCGTGGAGAAGGAGAGCCAGCCCGTTATCGAGAGCGTTAAAGTGGTGGACTAAGTCCAGGGGAGACATGAAACTATAATTATTACACAAAGTACGGAGGCTTTGCTATAGGCATATTTCACAAACTTTATCCAAACCTGCATTTTTTGCTGACATTTTCGGATTAAATCTGTTAGAATATGGTTATAACATATAGTGGAGGTGTTTTGTAGTCGGCAAGCATGCAGAAAGTGAGGTTCTTGTGTTTGGAATTGGTGATTATGTGATTTGTGGAAACAAGGGTGTCTGCGAGGTGGAAAATATTACCACTTTGAATATCTCAGGCGTGGATAAGGAGAGGGAATACTATATTCTGAAGCCCCTGTATATGTCCGGAAGTACGGTTTATGTGCCGGTGGATTCCCCAAAGGAGTCCATGCGGAAGGCGCTCAGGCGAGAGGAAGCTGAAAAGCTGATTGAGGCGATTCCGGAGATCCCGCTGTTGGTGATTGCGAATGACAAGCTGTCGGAACAGGCATATAAGGATTGCATCAGAACAAATGACTGCGAAGATCTGGTAAAGTTGATCAAGACCATCTATACCAGGAAACAGATGAGAATTAAGGCCGGCAGAAAGGTAACTGCAGTGGATGCCAAATATTTTCATATGGCGGAGGAAAACCTTTACGGTGAACTGGCCGTAGCATTAAACATCAGCCGTAAGGAAGTAGAGGGCTATATAGTCGAGGCCATTGACGGCAGATAATTTTTCATAAAATACTTTACAATTGCGGAATAAAGTATTATGATAGAAAAAACGTTGAAGAGAAGAGTAGCAGGCTTAAGATGCCGCAGAGAGAACTGCCCGGGAGTCCGGTGGTGGAAGCAGTTTGGCAGCAGGCTTGTGAAGACCGTCTCGGAGTGGCTCTAATACAGCCCGGCAGCTTCCGTTATCAGCGAATGAAGTGGCAGCTTTATAGATTTTGAAAGGCTGCAACAAGGGTGGAACCGCGTTCAGAGAGTGAAACGTCCCTTGCAATAGGAATATTGCAGGGGGCTTTTTTGTTACTTTTTACGGAGATTCCTTGAAAGTCACGGAGAGACAGCGGCGTTTGATGCTGACAGGCGGCATGGAGCAGAAGAGATTGGAAGAGCGGGAAGAAAGGAGAGCAAAATGGAACAATGGAAGACGAAACTCAGGGAACTGGGGGACAGATGGTTTGAGGGAGAATTGACGGTGCCCAAGACGGAATTGTGGCTGGTATTGATATCCTGTTTTCTGATGGGGATGTTGTACGGGCTGAAGAAAGCGCCCATGACACACGGGATAATGATTGGCAGCAACAACGGGAATAACAATGGAAATGGGAGTTCTGCCGGCTGCTGCATGGGCCATAAAGGCTCTGCCAAAGCAAAGAATGCAGAGGAAGAGGCGGAAAAATGCGGAGAGGAGGCCTGTGCTGAAGGCAGAGAGCAGCATGGAAGGCATAAGTGCCATAAAAAAGGCAGATGTTGTGGAAAACGCAGAGGCAATTGAAGAATTGTGACAAAGATGGCTGTTAAGCCGGAAATGGAAGACAGCGGTTCTGTCCGGTATCGGGCAGTTTATTATGAAACAGGAGAGATAAGAAAATGAAAATTACATTAAAAGACGGCTCCGTAAAGGTGTATGAAAGCGCACGGAGCGTATATGACATTGCACTTGATATCAGCGAGGGCCTGGCACGGGCGGCGTGCTGTGCAAAAATAGACGGTAAAACGGCAGATTTACGTACGGTCATTGACCATGACTGTGAACTGAGCATCTGTACTGCAAATGACGAGGAAGGACTGGCGGCGATTCGCCATACTGCTTCTCATGTGTTGGCGGAAGCCGTGAAGAACCTGTTCCCCAATGCGAAGCTGGCTATCGGCCCCAGTATTGAGACAGGATTTTACTATGATTTTGACCATGAAGCTTTCTCCAGGGACGACCTGGATGCTCTGGAAGCGGAGATGAAGAAGATTATTAAAAAGGGACAGAAGCTGGAGAAGTTCACTCTGCCCAGGGCGGAAGCCATCGCATTTATGGAAGAGCGCCAGGAACCCTTCAAGGTGGAGCTGATTCAGGATTTGCCGGAGGATGCGGAAATTTCCTTCTACAGGCAGGGCGAATTTGTGGATTTGTGCGCCGGACCTCACCTGATGAGCACCAAGGGTGTCAAGGCATTCAAGCTGACATCCTCTTCCATGGCTTACTGGCGCGGAGATTCCGACAAAGCCAGGCTGCAGCGTATCTACGGCACCGCTTACAATAAGAAAGAAGACCTGCAGGCTCATCTGGAGAGGATGGAGGATGCAAAGCGCCGTGACCATAACCGGTTGGGGCGTGAGATGGATCTGTTTACAACGGTGGATGTCATCGGCCAGGGTCTGCCCCTCTTTACACCCAGGGGAACCAAGATGCTGATGAAGCTTCAGAGATGGATCGAGGACCTGGAGGATAAGGAGTGGGGTTACGTCCGCACCAGAACTCCTCTGATGGCAAAATCCGATCTGTATAAAATGTCGGGCCACTGGGATCACTATAAGGAAGGCATGTTTGTGCTGGGGGATGAGGAGAAGGATAAGGAAATATTCGCACTGCGTCCCATGACCTGTCCTTTCCAGTATTACGTATATAAAAATACGCAAAAGTCCTATCGAGACCTTCCCTACAGAATGAGCGAGACTTCGACCCTGTTCCGCAACGAGGATTCCGGCGAGATGCATGGCCTGACCCGTGTGCGCCAGTTTACCATCACGGAAGGGCATCTGGTGGTCCGCCCGGATCAGATGGTGAAGGAGTTCAAGGGATGCCTTGCTCTGGCAAAGCACTGCCTGACCACTCTGGGCGTGGAGGAGGATGTAACCTATCATCTCTCCAAATGGGACCCGGAAAACCGGGAAAAGTATATCGGTGAGCCGGAGGTCTGGAACGAGACGGAGCAGCACATCAGAAATGTGCTGACGGAGCTGGAGATTCCGTTTGTGGAGGATGTGGGAGAGGCTGCATTCTACGGACCGAAGGTGGATATCAACGCAAGGAATGTATACGGCAAGGAAGACACCATGATCACCATTCAGTGGGATGCGCTGTTGGCGGAGCAGTTTGACATGTACTATGTGGACCAGAACGGCGACAAGGTTCGCCCTTACATTATTCACAGGACTTCCATGGGCTGTTATGAGAGGACGCTGGCGTGGCTGATTGAGAAATACGCCGGTAAGTTCCCTACCTGGCTCTGCCCGGAACAGGTGAGGGTGCTGCCCATTTCCGAAAAGTACGAGGCATATGCGATGAAAGTGTTGAAAGTGCTGCGTGCCATGGATATCGATGCGGAGGTGGATAACCGTTCCGAGAAGATCGGATTCAAGATTCGTGAGGCAAGGCTTGCCCGCGTGCCTTATATGCTGGTAGTGGGACAGCAGGAGGAAGAGCGGGAACTGGTGTCTGTCAGAAGCCGTTTTGCCGGGGATGAGGGCCAGAAGCCGCTGACGGAGTTTATAGATCAAATCTGCGAGGAAATTGCATTGAAGACAATTCGCAAGGAAGAAGTGCAGGAAGAAGTGAAATAGCAGATGCGCCGCTTTATGCCAAAACCGAATTGTGTGCAGTAAGGGGCTTAATACAGCCTGTGAGGCAGAGACGTTTGAAATCCGGCAGTAATACTGACAGGAGGAAGCGTAGAAGTTATACCCGTGCTCAATAACATTTGCCAACGTAAATGTATAACGAGTGAGCGTTTCTGCCTAAACAGGACAGAAAGCGGCATACAATAGAAACGGTGCTTCTATTGTCAAGAATCAATGCGCTCACGAGTATAAAAGGTGAGAAACGAAAAATAGCATATATATCCGGAATAGGATTGCTGTGATGAGGCATACTAATCCTGACAGGTCTGCATGATGAGACACGGCTTTTGTGACATGATGCAGAGCGCCTGTCCGGGTCTGCCGATTCAGCGCCGTTTTCGTGCAGATATTTGCTTTGGCAAACGGCGCAGAAGGAGGTAAATATGGCAGATTTAAAATGTGCGGTAGACAATTGTACCTACAATGACCAGCATCTGTGCTGTAAGGGGGACATCTGCGTGGGCGGACAGCATGCCTGCAGCTGCGACGGAACCTGCTGTGAGAGCTTCAGACAGCAGAAGGAGGGTATGGATTCCTTTAAAAGTTCCGTTTCCCACCCCAGCAGAACCATCAGCATTGACTGCGAAGCGGTAAAATGTGTCTATAATTCCAATTACAAATGCCACGCAGATCATGTGGACATTAAGGGCTGCGGTGCCTGCGACTGTCAGGGGACAGCCTGCTCTACGTTTAAAGAAAGATAGACAAATTAATATTGGCAGTAAATACCCTTTAAATGGTTCCGGGATTTGAAGGGTATTTTTGTATACAAGGCCGGGCTGGAAATATAGATTTGCTGTTTATAGTCTTAAAATTGGCGGCACCGCGAGGCGTTTCATACTCTCCTGCTTTCAGGCGAGGTGGTCCGGCCCGGGACATGAGGCTGCTGTGAAAGGCTTGAATCTTGCCTGTGGAAAACGTGCAGTCAAAATGAGCGCCCCTGATCATCTTGCAAGACAAAAATTGAATTCAGGAGGGGCTTGCGGACGGCTTACCATTTGTGCTATGATGATAACAATCATTTTCTGGCGTATAACTGTCAGGCTGAATATAGTGAGGGCAGCGTTCTGCTGTCAGGAATAAGTAACAGAATTCATTGGGAAGCACGGTTTCTGCGGACAGAAGTCTGTCTTTCACAGCAGGAGAAAGAATGGAGGAATCATAATATGCAATTAGGAATCAGATTACACGACACAACAAAGCTTCCTTTCGAGGAGAGAGTCGCACATGTGCATCAGCTGGGTTTTGCCTGCGGGCATCTGGCCCTGTCAAAGATGATCGATGAATTTTCTACTGAGGATGAGGCGCTGACACCCGGACTGGCCATGTACATAAAAAACGTCTTTGCGAAAAATCAGGTAGACATAGCCGTCCTGGGCTGCTACCTGAACCTGGCGAACCCCAGCCAGGAGCAGCTGGCCGAGACCATACATCATTATATGGCGCATATCCGTTTTGCGTCCTGGCTGGGCTGCGGCGTAGTGGGTACGGAGACGGGCGCACCCAACGAAACCTACACCTTTGTGCCGGAATGCCATACGGAAGAGGCATTGCAGACCTTTATCAAAAATCTCCGCCCCATCGTGAAATATGCGAAAAAGATGGGCGTGGTAGTGGCGATAGAGCCGGTATACCGTCACATTGTATGCAATCCCAGACGCGCCAGAAGAGTGCTGGATGAGATTAACTCTCCCAATCTGCAGATTATCTTCGACCCGGTGAATCTGCTGGACGTGGAAAATTACGCGGACAGACAGTCCGTTATAGACGAGGCTCTGGAACTGCTTGGCCCTGACATCGCGGTGGTGCATCTGAAAGACTGCGCCCTCAGGGACGGAAAGCTGCTTTCCATGGGATGCGGTTTGGGCGAGATGGACTATACTTCTATCTTAAAATACATGAAGGAGCATAAGCCTTATATCCATGCCACCCTGGAAGACACCAGGCCGGAGAACAACCAGAGAGTGAAGCATTTCATAACCAGAAAGTACGAGGAAGCATAAATTTTCCGGGCTGCTGCGGAACTGGAAACAGCAGCAGCCCCGCCCGGTGCCCGCGGCGGGAGAGCAATGCCGGTGCTTTTATCCGGACCATACATGGAAATGGTTACAGGCTTCTCTTCCCGCCCCCATGCTCATTCCGCCACTGCCTGGGAGATACCTGATACGCGTTTTTAAAGGCTCTGGAGAAGTGCAGCTGGTTGGGGTAGCCCACTACATTTCCAATATCTGCAATCGATAAATCGGTAAGCTTCAGGAGTTCCGTAGCCTTGGTCATACGGTAGGAAATGAGGAACTCCTGAGGTGTCTTACCCATACTTTCATGAAAAATCTTCCCAAAGTAACTCCGGTTCAGACCGCAGGCCGCAGCGATATCTTCCACGGAGATATCATTCTGAAAATTCTGCTCAATAAAAGCGAATGCCTCCTTTATGTAGAAATCCCGCAGGCGGTTCTCCTTACCTAACTGGGCGGAAGTGGAGGAGCGCAGCAGGCTGTCTATAAACAGATAGAGATGTCCGATCAGATGAAAAGGAGACTCTTCTCTGTGATTTACGATATACAGCATTTCTTCTTTCACTGTCTCGTATATATCCTTATAACGCGCCTTATATACGGGATTGGCCGGATGCAGGCCCGCCAGTTCAACGGTTTCCTTGGCCCGCAGCCCGTCAAATTCCAGCCACACATATTCCCAGGGAAGCTCCCTGTCCGCGATATAGGTACACACCTGACCCGGAAACAGCAGAAAACCCTGTCCGCTTTTCACCTGATAGGTCACATCCGTTCCTTTGCCGTTGTCTGCAATCAGCTTCCCCGTTCCGGAGAGACACAGATGGAACAGGTAATGGTTTCTGGCGGCCGGGCCGAAGGAATGGGAAGGGTCAGTTGGCAGATACCGGAGACATGGGGTGAAATGCAGCAGCCTGGTGCACTCCCTGATGGGGTATGCCCTGGGCAGGAATAAGGCAAAAAGCAAGTTCTACAGTTTCGTATACCTCTTTATCGTCAGCGGTATGTTCGTTCCCTTTGCCATCCTGATGATGCCTCTGGCAAAGCAGACAGCGGAGCTTCATCTTGCAAACTGGGGCGGCGTCATTATCCTGTATGTGGTATTTTATATGCCCATGAACGTTATGCTGTATTCCGGGTACCTGGTGAATATCCCCATCGCTTTGGAGGAGGCTGCCAGGGTGGACGGCGCTTCCACCTGGAGAACCTACTGGAGTATTATCTTCCCGGTGATGCGCCCCATGCATGCCACGGTGGCCGTCATCACGGCGCTGGCGGTGTGGAACGATGTGATGACGCCGCTGATTATCATGGCGGGCTCCGGGCAGAACACCCTGCCCCTGGCGCAGCTGAACTTCCAGTCCCAGTTCGGAACCAATTACAATCTGGCATTTGCGTCGTATCTGCTGTCACTGATCCCGATTTTGATCTTCTACGGAATCTGCAAGAAACAGATCCTGAACGGAGTCACCAACGGAGCGGTGAAATAACGGCGCGGGATTCAGCCGGCATCTTTCACTCGTGAGTCGGGATGCATGGCAGGTTTCAATGATCGTCAGTATATATTGTAAAAAAAGACAGTCTGTCTCTTGCATGATCGGAGAAGATTGTATAAAATAAGTTTCAAAGAAAAAGTGGCAGGAGCAAAAAACGATGGCGGTAAAGTATCAGGAAGAAGATCATATTTTTACATTGCAGACGGAACATACAACCTATCAGATGAAAGTGGATGAGTTCGGGTTCCTCCTGCATCTATATTATGGCGGGAAGGCAGAGGGGTGCATGGATTATCTCCTGACCTGCAGCGACAGGGGGTTCTCCGGGAATCCTTTTGACGTGGGGGCGGACAGGACTTATTCCATGGATGTGCTGCCCCAGGAGTATCCCTGTCTGGGAACAGGGGATTACCGGAACTGCGCAGTCAATATCCGCAATGCGGACGGCTCCGAGTGCTGTGACCTGCGCTATGCGAGCCATGAGGTCAGAAAGGGGAAATACAGTCTGAAAGGCCTGCCGGCGGTATTTGCCGGCGAGGAGGAAGCCGATACGCTGGAAATCTGCCTGGAAGACAGGGTCAGCGGGGTACAGGTACGGCTTTTGTACGGGGTGCTGGAGAAAGAAGATATCATTACCAGGAGCGCGGTCATCCGCAACGGCGGCAGCGGAACGGTTGTAGTGGAAAAAGCGTCTTCCGCCTGTCTGGATTTCGTTACCGGAGAGTATGATATACTCAGCTTTTACGGGAGACATGCCATGGAGCGCAATTTCCAGAGAACGAGAGCTGCGCACGGGACATTCCGCATCGGAAGCCGCAGAGGAACCTCCAGCCACCAGTATAATCCGGCGGTTATGCTGGCTGAGAGGGAGACATCAGAGGATGCGGGAAGTTGCTATGGCATGATCTTTGTGTACAGCGGGAATTTTCTGTGCGAGGCGGAGCAGGACCAGTTCGGGCAGACCAGGCTGCTGATGGGACTGCAGGAGGAATTGTTCCATTATCCCCTGAAAGCAGGGGAGAGCCTGGTGGTTCCGGAGACGATTCTGGGGTATACGGAGAATGGTTTCGGGGCATTGTCCCGCATGTTCCACCGCTGTATCAGGAACCACATCTGCCGGGGGAAATATGCCCATGGACCTCGTCCGGTGCTGCTGAACAGCTGGGAGGCGTCCTATTTCGACTTTGACGGGGAGAGCATCTGCAGGCTGGCGGAGGACGCGGCCGCCCTCGGAATCGATATGGTTGTCATGGACGACGGCTGGTTCGGCAAGCGGGACGACGACAACAGCGGGCTGGGAGACTGGACGGTGAACGAGGCGAAGCTGGGTCTTACGCTTGGGGAAATGATAGGGAGAATCAACGGGCTGGGCGTGAAGTTCGGGATCTGGATCGAGCCGGAGATGGTGTCCGAGGACAGCGAGCTCTATCGGGAACATCCGGACTGGGCGCTGCAGATTCCCGGGAGGAAACCGGTCCGGGGCAGGAATCAGCTGGTGCTGGATTTTTCACGGGAAGACGTCAGGGAATATATTTTTAAGCGTATATGCGGCGTGCTGGACCAGGGGAATATCGAATATGTAAAATGGGATATGAACCGCAGCATTACGGATGTATATTCCGTGGAAAAGGATCAGGGAAAGATCCTGTATGATTATGTGCTGGGGGTGTATGATTTCCTGGAGAAGCTGACAGAGAGGTATCCCTGGATGCTGGTAGAGGGCTGCAGCGGCGGCGGAGGGCGTTTCGACGCGGGAATGCTGTACTATACGCCCCAGATCTGGTGCAGCGACAATACGGACGCGGCGGACAGGCTGCGCATCCAGTATGGGACGTCATTCTTCTACCCGGCGTGTACGGTGGGCTCTCATGTGTCGGCAGTGCCCAACCATCAGACAGGGCGGAAGTGCAGTCTGCATACCAGGGGCGTGGTGGCCATGGCGGGAACCTTCGGCTATGAACTGGACCCCGGTAAGCTGACGGAGGAAGAGAAAGCAGAAGTCAGGGCACAGGTGGCCCGGTATAAGAAATATGCCGATTTGATTCGGACGGGGGACTATTATCGTCTCTCGGAGCCTTTCCGGGATGTCTGCGCGGCGTGGGCGTTTGTATCCGAAGACAGGAGCAGGGTGCTGCTGAATGTGGTAATGCAGGAAGTCCGCGGGAATATGCCGACTTGTTATGTGAAACTCAAAGGGCTGGATCCGGATGTTCTTTACAGGGATACGGAATCCGGCAGAAAATATTACGGTTCCGCGCTGATGCGTGCAGGGCTGCCGATTCCGGCCGGGATGGGAGAGTATCGGGCTTATCAGGCGGAACTGACGGTTTGCTCCAACGGGCAATAGCCTGGGCGGATATCCGTATGCCATTGCCGTGAAATGCAGGGGAATGAGGAATCCGGCATACGGCGGCGGGGTGCCGGGACACGCCCTGATGAGCCGGCTGCACGTTTCCGGCCGGGAAGGTGCACTTTTTCCATATTGAAGACTGTCTTTGAAGGCCATATAATTAAGAGAAGAAAAGTAAACCGTGGAAAATGGAAATGGAAAAGAGAAGAGGCAGAACAGGAAAAGGAGGCCGGAATATGCCGAATGTGGATTACAGAAGGGAAATCAGGGAGGCCATGCAGGCCGGACAGGAGGCGCTGAATTATCTGAATCAGGCGAAGGACTGCCTGAACAGCGCCGGAAACTGGGGAATCGTGGATATGTTGGGAGGCGGGATGCTGACGACCCTGATCAAGCGTTCCAAGATGAAGGATGCGGATGCACTGGTGCAGCAGGCCCGGAGCGCCATGAAGCGTTTCCAGAAGGAATTGATGGATGTGGACAATATTCCGGAATTCCGGATAGAGACGGGAGATTTCCTCACCTTTGCGGATTATTTCTTTGACGGCATCGTGGCGGACTGGCTGGTTCAGTCCAAGATTAATGATGCCAAAAGACAGGTGGACAATGCAATTGTAAAGGTGAATTATATCATGGGGCAGCTGAAGAGCCTTTTCATTTGATGAGCGGAGAGGGCTGACGCGGATTTTGGTCAGCCCTGTGTTTTTCGTTACCGTTTTAACAATGAAAAGGCGGCATTCCGTACATCTTTGCAGAGTACAGGATATCATTATACTTCATTCAGGCAGGCTCGTAGATACGCACAGGCCGCCCCATCCTACCCGTGAGTTTGGATAGACATTTTCGCCCCGAAGCGCCCGGGCACCGGCCCGCAGATAGGCCTTTACTTTCTCTCCGTAAAGGAAAGGGTCGTTCCCGCGCACGATTCCCCATTCCATCAGAAGCGCAGCGCTTCCTGCCACAATAGGCGTCGCAAAAGAGGTTCCGGTAAAAGGGGTGTATCCCCCGTAAATATCCGGTGCCAGGATACCCACGCCAGGCGCTGCCAGATCCGGTTTCGCCAGCCCGGCCGCCACCACTCCGATGGTCCGGTTGGCATCCGCATATCCCCTGCCTGAAAAGTCCGCGTAAGCCTCATATGTGCTGTCGTAGGCTCCCACGCTGAGCACCTTTGCCGCGGTGGAAGGAATGGTCAGGGTTACTTCCGGTGTGGAACGGTAGAAGCCTGTGCCGCTGCTGCGGACAGCCGAGGAAGGAAGATAGAAATAGTATCTGCCTGTCACTGCCCGCTCCGGCTCCAGACGGATGGTCCACACGCCGCTGTTGATGTAATTCCTCTCCAGGGGCAGCAGCTCAAAATAGATTTCTTCAGGCACTGCGTAGGGCGCCGGTTCTCCGAAATACACCAGGATCTCGGTTTGTTCCAGCCGGAGAGTATATTTTCCGCCGTTGATCATCCGGGGCAGCTGTGCTTCCTGGCCGCCTGGGGAGCGCAGATAGATACGGTATATGTCGCAGTAATTCTTCCACAGCTGCACATTCAGGCTGCGTTCGTATTCCGCTACGGCCAGCTCTACGGAAGCCGGTCTGGCCACGGCATCTCCCATTCGGCTCGGGACAGACGGCGCATTGTCGGTTGACAACGCTCCCGGACTGCTGCCGAAAATATTTCCTGTCGTTCTTCCGGAACCGATACCGCTGCCGGTTCCGGCAATGATACCGTCCATGCGGTTGCCGGTGTATGTTTCGTCCAAAAGGCTGCCGGACAGATGTCCGTTGCTGTTGCCCTCGTTGCCGCTGCCCACACAGATGACAGTGCGCCCCATCTCAGCCGCGTTATCCAGAAAACGTTCCAGAAGCGAACTGCCGTCATGAGCCCCATACGTATTTCCGAAACTTAAGTTAATGACAACGGGCATCTTCAGCTCCATAGCTTTCCGGACTGCATAGGTCACTCCCCGCATGATTTCCGTTGTTTTGGGAAAAGAAGTGACATCGGGCTGTCCCAGCTTGACGATCAGGAGCTCGGCCTCTGATGCCACACCCTGGTAGGAGACGCTGCTTCCCGCGGCAATCCCTGCTACGGCAGTGCCGTGCCCGGAGGCATCCACACTTGGCAGCAATTCGAACTGCTGCTGAAGCGTAGGCGCTTCCAGGGCCCTGTTGATCTGGGCAGAATCAAATTCCACACCCATCCGGAAGCTCGCCGGAGGACGCCGTACGAGCGGAGCATTTATGTCTTCGGACATGATGCTGCCTGCGTCGTCCGGAGTATTTACGCCTTCGGACATGATGCCGCCTGTGTCGTCCGGAGTATTTACGCCTTCGGACATGATGCTGCCTGCGTCGTCCGGAGTATTTACGCCTTCGGACATGAT
>CAJUJN010000015.1:69438-72610 GCA_910586775.1 uncultured Acetatifactor sp.
GCTGCCTGTGTCGTCCGGAGTATTTACGCCTTCGGGTGTGATGCTGCCTGTGCCGTCCGGAATGTTTTCTGCCGGCGCATTTGGGGCCAAAGTCTGGTCCCAGAGGTACCGGATTCTTGTACTTCCGTCCCGTTTCCGGAATTCCTGTCTCCTGATTTCGATGCCGCTGTCCAGAACTGCTATCAGCACTCCGGCTCCGGTAAGGAACGGGTTCCGGAATGTAACCTGGGCAATACAGGAATTGTCTGCGGGCATTTCCACACCGTAAAAAAATCGCTTTGGCTTTTCCACATACTCAATTTCTTCCAGCTCCACCACGCTGTCCACCAGCTGCTCCGGCACCGTCAGCACCGCATAGCCCGAGATCAGATATTCTACCTCTATATTCAGGGCCTTCAGCACATCCAGGCTTCCGTGATATTTTACGATCAGTTCCCATGTACGGTTATTCGTATTAAATCCGACGTTTAAATCCTCTGTCCGTGCTCTGACATCTTCCGATGTCTGCAGGGCCAGCTGCAGCAGTTCTTCAAGTTTCTGATTCATAGATTACATTCCTTTCATGCATCGGAATTCCGCGGGGAAGCATTTTCCGGGTACGTTCCTGTCCATGTGTCTTCCTGTCCGCCGAAAATTCCCGTATGATAAAATATATGCCTGGAGCCGAAATATTTCACCTTTATGACAGGACAATTCGGATAGGGTTTTGTGGTGAAGAGCTATTGCAGTGTGTTTCAAAACATGTTACTATATCACATAGAAGTACGGAAAGAAGTCGTTACAAAGCACATTATGCAATAGAAGCGGGATACAGGGAGAGATATGTTGGAAAAAACGTTACAGGATGAATTTATTAAGATTATAAGAGAAGAGCTGGTTCCGGCTTTTGGGTGTACGGAGCCCATCGCGTTGGCGTATGCCGCTGCCAGGGGAAGGGAGACGTTGGGCTGCGAGCCTGAAAAAATTGTGGCGGAATGTTCCGGAAACATGATAAAAAATGTACGCTGTGTCACAATTCCGGGCTCAGGCGGCCTGACGGGCATCAATACAGCGTGCATTCTGGGGGCTGTGGCAGGAGACCCTTCCGCCGGAATGGAAGTATTGGAAAAGGTGGACGACAGGGGAAGAGCCCGTACCAGGGAGCTTTTGGAACAGGGCGCATGCAGTGTGGAATTTCTGGATTCCGAGATACCCCTTCATTTTATCATAGCGCTTTCAGGGGAGGGGCATACCGCGGAGGTGGAGGTAAGGCATATCCATACCAACATTGTTTCCATAAAGAAAGACGGGGAGATTGTATTTGAGAAGCCGAAGGAACTGGCAGAGAAAGGCTATTCCACAGACCGCACAAAACTTTCCCTGGAGAGCATTAAAGCCTTTGCGGATGAGGTGGATCTGGCTCTGGTGAAGGATGTCTATGAACGCCAGATCCGCTGCAATATGGACATCGCATATGAGGGTATCTCCGGGAATTACGGTCTGGGAATAGGCCGTGTGATCCGGGAGTCCTATGCGGACGGCATTGTCACACGGATGAAGGCCTATGCGGCCGCAGCGTCCGAAGCCCGTATGGGAGGCTGTGATATGCCTGTGATCATCAATTCCGGAAGCGGCAACCAGGGCATTGCATCTTCCGTGCCTGTGATTGTCTATGCCAGGGAGAAAAATATTCCCAGGGAGAAATTGTATCGCTCTCTGGTATTTTCCAGTCTGCTGACGATTTACCAGAAAGAATTTATCGGAAAATTATCTGCTTTCTGCGGCGCGGTTTCCGCTTCCTGTGCATCTGCAGCTGCCATTACCTATATGGCAGGGGGAACCATCGCCCAGATCAAGGCAACCATAGACAATACCCTGGCCAATATCCCGGGCATCATCTGCGACGGCGCCAAGATTTCCTGCGCGGCCAAGATTGCCTCCAGCATCGACGCGGCCATGATGGCCCATCATCTGGCCATGCAGGACAAGCGGTATGCGGCGTACACCGGGATTCTGAAGGAAAATGCCGGGGAGACCATCAGCTGCGTGGGGTATATCGGAAAGGTGGGCATGCATCAGACGGACAAGGAGATTATCAAGATGATGCTGGAATGAGGGAATAAGGGAAGTTTTATGTAAGGTATTGCGCAATCCCTGAAAGTAGGGTATAATTCTGGCACAAAAAGTGAGGGTTACAAATTCTATGCAGAAGGACTTTGTTCAGGAAAGGAAATGCCGGATAAACACCTCACAGTGAATGAATTAATGGGAAAAGAAATATCGGATACTATACAACATAAACGGAGAGACGAAAAAATGAAGAAATTACTGGATTTGTTATCGGAAGAAATGGGAAAGGCCTTTGAGGCGGCGGGTTACGATGCTTCTTTAGGCAGGGTGAGCGTATCCAACAGGCCGGACCTGTGCGAATATCAGTGCAACGGCGCCATGGCAGGGGCGAAGAAGTATAAGAAAGCGCCCGTTATGATTGCGGGAGAGGTGGCGGAAAAGCTGGCGGGCAGCATGGTTTTCAAAGAGGCGTCAGCGGTGGTTCCCGGTTTCCTGAATCTGAAGCTTTCGGAGAGTTTCCTTCTGAACTTGGTGGAGTCCATGCGGACGGAAACGAAATTTGGATTGGAAATGTCTGAAAAGCCGAAGAAAATCATGATCGATTACGGCGGCGCGAATGTGGCAAAGCCTCTCCATGTGGGACATCTGCGCCCGGCCATCATCGGCGAGAGCATCAAGCGCATCAGCCGTTACGCAGGGCATGAGGTCATCGGCGACGTGCATCTGGGAGACTGGGGCACACCCATCGGCATGGTGATCACGGAACTTAAGGAGCGCAAGCCGGAGCTGGTTTATTTTGATGAAGGCTACCAGGGCGAGTATCCGGAGGAAACGCCCATTACAGAGGCGGAATTCGCGGAGATTTATCCCCTGGCCAGCGCGAAATCCAAGGAGGACCCGGAGTTCAAGACCAGGGCCCTGGAAGCCACCCGGAAGTTCCAGAAGGGTGTCCGGGGATACAGAGCCCTGTGGAAGCATATCGTGGATGTGTCCAAGGTGGATTTGAAGAAAAATTATGACAGCCTGAACGTGGAGTTTGACCTGTGGAAGGGCGAGAGCGATGTAAATGACCTGATTCCGGAGATGGTGGCGTACATGAAGGAGGGCGGCTGGGCCTATATCA
>CAJUJN010000016.1 GCA_910586775.1 uncultured Acetatifactor sp.
TGGCGAATTATGCTGATTGCTGTTGCAATTCCGGCTTTGAATCAAAGTAAGAATAGTTATGACGTTTACTATAAGTTGTAACGACAGTTGCTTTCAGCCCGCCATCCATATTCCTGTCTGAATCAGATTTGGATATTCCGCAGCAATTCCAGATTCCGCCCAATCAGGCTGCAGCGCTGCGCCACGCAGTCCGGACTCCGCAGGGGATCCGACGGGGTATGGAACACATAATCTGTCAGCTTTTCCAAAGTAGTTGAGGCCACATGCAGCCTGGTATCACTGGAAGCGTAATAAATGTAGATCTCCCCGTTCTCCCTGGCAATGGCACCGTTGGTGAACACCACATTGGACACGTCACCCACGCGCTCTCCCTCCCTGGGACCGATGAGCAGGCCTCCCGGCTCGGCAATGACTTTCGCCGGGTCTTCCAGCGCTGTCGCAAAAGCGTATATCACATAACGCAGTCCCGCAGCGGTATTGCGCACGCCATGGGCAATATGAATCCAGCCCTGGGGTGTCTTGATGGGAACCGCCCCAGCCCCGTTCTTCGCCTCTGTGATGGTATGATACTTTCTCCTGCTGGTGATGCGCTCCTCATCTATCACGGGATGCAGAATATCCTCACACAGCCCGAAACCGATTCCTTCGCCGGAGCCGGTGTCAATAAAGTCGTCCATGGGCCGGGTATAAAAAGCATATTTCCCGTCCACGAATTCCGGATGCAGCACCACATTCCGCTGCTGGGAAGAGCGCAGGGTCTTCAGATTGGGCAGCCTCTCCCATGTCTTCAGATCCTTCGTCCGCACGATGCCCGCTGCCGCCACTGCCGCCGACAGATCATCCACGGAAGCATCCTTGCTCTCCGAGCAGAAAACCCCGTAAATATAGCCGTCCTCATGCTTTGTCAGGCGCATGTCATACACATTGGTCTCCTCCGGGCAGGTATCAGGCAGCACCACCGGGTAATCCCAAAAGCGGAAGCCTTCCACCGGGCTGTCGCTTTCTGCCACGGCGAAGAAAGATTTCCTGTCATTTCCCTCCACACGCGCCACCAGATAAAACCTGCCGTCCAGTTCTATGGCTCCGGAATTCATCACCGCATTTACGCCCAGCCGTTCCTGAAAATACGGGTTTGTGTCTGCGTCCAGGTCATACCGCCAAAACAGCGGAATATGCTCCCTGGTGAGCACCGGATATTGATAACGGCAGTAAATCCCGTTATAAAAGACCGCGTCCACATGATCGGGACGATTCAGCAGCTCCTGCTGCTTTGCCAGCTGCTTCTCATATTGCGGATGTAATTTCATATTGCTCTCCTCCATTCTTCATCCGACCGATTATCTCCATGCACATCCGACCGTTATGATAGGGACATTTCCATGGCTCCACAATGGGCTTCTCCATGGCCGGCTTTCCGGATTCATCCGTATACCAGAACCACTCGCCTCCCTCTCTCTTATCCGCAAGATGCTCCCTGATAAACTGCCAGATGTCTTCCGAAGCCTCCCGGTACCGGGAATCTCCCGTTTTCTGCCAGGCGTTCCAGAAGCCAACCCCCCTTCCGCCTGCACCCACCAGACTCTTTTCATATCCACCACGCCCCGCTCACACTCGTTTGCCAGGGAATGCGATGTATACGCTTTTTCGTACACTTCCTGCTCCATGCTCCGCAGAACAGGAGACAGCTTCCGGGTCAGTTCCTCATCCCCCAGAACTTCCAGGCAGCGGTCCATGAGCCAGGCGGCCTCGATATCATGCCCATAGGAATGCAGGTCGATAAGGCTGTTCATGGCAAGGTCAAAAAACACCTCCTGCCTGCGCAGTTCCGGATTGTAAATATGGGTTTCCACCAGGTTCAGGATCCAGCGCAGTTTGACCTCCACAAGCTTTTCCTGCCCGTACATGCTTTTTGCCGGTTCTGCCTGGGCGCTCTCCGGTGTCCCCGCCTCCCTGCATGCCAGCAGATACTCCGTATAAGCCTCCATCACATGCAGCAGCGTATTCATGGTGCGGTCAGCCATCACCCCGTTTTCCGAAAGTTTGTCATTGGGAACCGGCTGAAACTCTCTGTCCAGCGCCTCTTTATATCCGTGGACGTCAAAACATTCTGTCTCTATCACCGCGATCAGCTCCTCCGCCAGCTTCAGCGCCTCCCGGTTATGGAATGCCCTGAAATAAGCGGAAAGCGCATATACCGCAAACGCCTGGTTATAAGTATGTTTCGTGGTGTCTTCCGGCTCTCCTTTGCAGTTTACGGACCAATACACCCCGCCCTTCTCCCGGTCAATACATTTCTCCCGCAAAAAGCGCCCGGCCCAATCCGCCGCACCCTTCAAATCGGCCTCCGTCCACCTGCCGGTTTCCTCCCGGCAGCCTTCCTGATATCCACAGGTTCCTTTCAGGCAGTTTTCCGGATTCCCCTCAGATCCCTTCCAACTGCTTTCCGGATTCCCTTCAGGTCCCTTCCTGCTGCTTTCCGGATTCCCCTCAGGTCCCCTCCTGCTGCTTTCCGGATTCCCCTCAGGTCCCTTCCTGCTGCTTTCCGGACATTCATCGAACTCCTTCCATCTGCTTTCCTGCTCTCCTTCCGCTTCCGCCGGAGCGTCCTGCCCTGTTTTCCCCAGACACATGGCGACATTGGAAAAGAACCACAGAATGCGGCTGTTCAGAATACATCCCTTCACGGCTTCTCTGTGCACATGCAGTTCCGAATCCACCCAGCCATAGTATCCGCCATGTTCCGTGTCCCGCAACTTTATCCAGAAAGGAATCAGGCGATTACACAGATGCTCTCTCATTTCGTCACTTAACATATAACTTCCTCCTGCTCTTAGAAATTGTCTGGAAATAAATTTGCACTTTCAGGAGTGAAACACCAGTATATATGCACCTTCCCGTTTGGAATCCTGCAAATTTATTTCGTGGCACTTCCTTAAGTTCCGCAGCTGTCCGGACGTCAACCGGGCACTCTGAAATCATTTCCTACCGCCGAAAGCGACTCCACGAACGCCTGAACCGAAATCAGCCAAATTCATTAAATTAACTGCGTAATTAAATTTTAACAATAATACACTTTATGTCATTAACGATTATTTACATTTATATACGATAGTTGCCATTCCTGCGAAATTCATCTTTTTAAACAAGAAATCTTTCATTATTAGGGCTATTTGTCTATATCCTTTTTTCGTTGTTTCCTTTATAATCAAACTATATTGCTTAATTTCATTTGCATATTTTAATTATATTAAATCTTCGTTTAAGTAGATAGCAAACCATCAATTGCCGCCTGCAGCCATGCCGCCTGCACTGGGCACAGCTCGCGCATGGCACCGGAAGGAATGATTTCATGGAAACTACAGAACGCTACACCCCAACCTTAACCCTGCTGTCCAAAATGGGCGTCAGCCTGACTGCCTTCCACGCAGAAAAAGAATCCGCCGACTTCCTTCTCCACCGGACTTCCCTGGAGCTGGGCAGGATCACCAGCCCTCTTTCCTATTATACGGCGGAACAGCCTGGTCTTGGGCTGCTGCATCTGCGCTCAGGCTCCCTTCTCTATACCGTTTACCCTTCCAACGCCTCCTGCACCCTGACAGGGGACTGCTTTCTGCTGTTTGACTGCCTTTATGCGCACCGGATCCAGGTACGCGGCACGGCAGAATTTGAAATTATACGGTTTTCCGGACACAATTTGGCATACTACCATCATTATTTAGACAGTGAGACACCGTTTACGCAGATTTCCACCTCTGTCAGACAGGCCTCTACGCCTCATCTGCTTTTCGGACCGGAGGAAATAAATCTGCTCCTCTGCCATATGCTCCTGACCACACTGCTATGCCAGACAGTTCTGGAGAAAACACTGCCCGTAAAAACTGCCCCCGCTTATTTACAGGCTATCAAATCAGAATTTGAATCTCAATATTACAGAAAATACACACTGGATGAACTGGAACTGAAATATAAAAAGAATAAATACAGAATCTGCCGGGAATTCAAGGATCATTTTCACTCCTCTCCCCTGCAGTACCTCCAAAGAATACGGATTCAGGCCGCAAAAGATCTTCTCACGGAAACAGATCTGAAAGTACATGAAATAGGTTACGAAGTGGGCTATGAAAATACAAATCACTTCATCACCCACTTCAAAAAACTCACCGGCACCACGCCTTCGGAGTATCGTGCCCGGATATAAAAGCATAAGTCTCCGGCTTCCTGCTGTGGAAAGCACTGCCAGCGAAAAGATTATGACGTCGTTTTCGTTAAGCATTCCCTTCCCTGCATAGAGATCGGCAAAACACAAACGGTCTCGGAGAGGTTTCCATGATAAAGTAAATTCAGAAAAATGCCTTCCAACAGCGAAACCCGAATCTCTTATGCCGCCTCAGCCGTTTGTAAACAGCCTCCGCCAGGGACAGATACACCTTTCTCACCTCATTCTCCGCTTCCGGCGGCAGTACCTTCTCCCCATAGGCCGCCTCCGAGACAAGGTTCTGCATCCTGGCGATATCCGCCTCCGGCACGCCCGTTGTCTCCGCCAGCTTCGCCGCGAAATCCGCCTCCGTCCCATCATATCCTGGCATAATCCCCGCAAAGCGAAGCATCTCCAGCACCCGGAAAAACACCCTCCGGCTGCTCATGGACTCCAGCTTCTTCAGCCGCCTCAATCTGCGGTAATCCAAAAACACGGGCAACAGGCAAAGGGAATATATCCCACAGACCTTCAATACATACAGTAATTCTTCATATTTTTCAAAATCTATATCAAAATCAAAAAATTTCTCCGATGGCTGCCAGGCCAGTTCCATCCGTTCTTCCTCTTCAGAGCGCGGCCCGGGCTTCTCTACATCCCAACCCTTGGCCTGCACCAGCTTTCGAAAAATCGAATTGTCGAAGCCGGGAAAACCAGCCGCACTTCCCCCGTCTGCCGCCGGCGTCACCTCCACGGGCGTCCAACCGTAACCTTCCAGAAAAATCTCCACCCAGGCATGAGCCTCCCTGTCTGTGACCACCGCTTTCCAACTGCCGCTTTCCTGCAGCCCGAACGCAGAAGGCTGCACCATGTAGCCGCTTGCATAGCGGGCCGGAATCCCGTACAGACGATACATCAGCGTGGCGGCCGCCGCAAAATGTTCGCAGTACCCTCTTCCGCTGTCAAACAGGAAATACTCCACAATATCTTCATTCAGCGGAGCCCACCCCGGCGTCATGGTATATTCCGCATTTTCATGCAGCGTGTAGAGAATAAAGGCCGTGACCTCCTCCAGCGAATCCTGATGATTCTCACTGCACAGGGTTGTCAGCTGCGGCAGAAGCTGCACCGGAACCTTCGTATAGGCAATCCGCATTTCTTCCATATAAGCCTCCTGCAGTGCCCTGTACCAGTCCCGTATTACCGCAAAGTCCTCATACACATTGTCCCATGCCGCATTCATATCCTGCTGCTCGTAATACCAGTACAGATAACCCTCATACAAGTCGCCTCCCCATCCCCAGCCGCGCTGGCTGTAATAAGGCGCATACATATTTTCATACTCACCGTTCAGATGACAGATTTTCATATTTCTCCACCTGGGAGGCTCCTCTGCCTCTACATTCGTATTCATCATAAAATACATACTGCTGTATAGATTGCTGGCCGAAAAACGCCCGTTGCTGTACATCTGCCAGCCCAGCTTTTCCTCTACCGCCTCGAACAGCCCTCCTTCACCCACCTCGCTCCAACTGCCCCCCAGATATTCGTCTCCCTCAAATCCGCGCAGATAAAGAGTTTCCTCAGGCTTCAAATCGACTTCCACTTCCAACTGGGGTGTCCCTGTCCGGTACTGATTGCCCCGCCCCACCGTTCCCCCGGTAACCGGCGCCGCATCCCTGCCGGTCAGGCGGTTCATCGTCCGGTAAACCTGACTCTCTCCCTGATAAATCCATGTATAAAACCTGTCCGCATTTACGGACACCAACGGAAGCACTGCCAGAAAGACAGCCAGCACGGCAATCCCGGCAGCGAAACTGCTCTTTTCCAATATCCGCCGTTTATTTACGCCTTCAAAAGAAGCCCGCCATGCTGCCCCTCCGTCTGTCTGCAGTATCCAAAAGGCCGCCTGGAACAGCGCAAGCAGCAGAGCCGCCCCGGCTCCTGCCCGGATTCCCCAGAGCGGCGCCAGAATCAGCAGCCCGGTAGTCATAAAATACAGCAGCCTGTGGCTCCTGATCAGAAATTCCAGCATGGCAGTAAAAAAAGCAAGCAACGCCGCCATCAGCAGTACTGTCTCCGTGACATCCACAGGCTCTATCTTGGAGCCGCCCAGAATACAGCCCGCAATATACCGGATCTGTTCCCGGAATACATCTTCCATCCCGAAAACCACCGCTCCATAAGCCGCCACCGCCCCAAGCACAAGCAGCAGATATGCCCGCCTGCTCCCAAAATAAGTATACCAGATTGCCCAGCACAGCAGCGCCGTCAGCGGGTAAACCACCCATTCCGAGAAGGAAATCCCCTTCAGCGAGCCAAAAAGGAGCAGGATTCCGAAGACACCTGCTTCCAAAAATAAAAGCGCTGCAGACGGACGCCCTTTTTCTTCCGGCTCTTCTACGCCGGCTCTGATTTCAATTCCATTCATTGCAGCACCTCTTGTTCCTGTTTTTCAATCCGGAAACGTTTCTTCCCTGATAGCCCCAGTTCCGGCAGACGCACATTTCCGCTCAAATACTGTGTTTAACGGAAATGTTTACATCTACAGTTCACAACATACCCCATCAAGAACATATTTCCCGCCTGTAATCTGCTCTTCCAGATTATCGGCAGAAAATGTATAGAGCAGCGTATCATTCCTGTACAGGCCTAATCGCATATCCAGTTTCAGAATCCCCCCTAGACTCCCGTTTTCCGGCTCCCATGCCGTTTGAGATATATAGTCCCAGCCAGGAAGCCATCTGCGGTACAGGCGCAACAACAGTTCACGGCACTGCTCTCCACTGCCGACCTTCATATCCGCCGTTGTCCCTGCCCCGTCATGCCAACCCACAAGTACGGAAGCCGTCTGCTTCAGCAGTCCCAGCACCAGAGCCGAAACCAGCTCATAAAATGCATCCGCTTCCTCCTCACCGGCTTCTTCCATCCCGTCCATATCCAAAAACAGTCTGATACAGCTGTCCGCTTCCTTCTCGTATTCTTTTACCCAGGGCTGCCCCGTCCTTGCAGTCTGGTTCCAGTGAATATACCGGCTGGAATCCCCCGACTGGTATTCCCTCAGCTGCCGGACTTCGCCTCCGGCTTCCCCGCCGCGATTGGAAATCCGCTCCTGAAGCGGCCCCTCTTCTCCTTCCCCCGGAGAAGGAAGCTCCAGACACAGCGCCTTCTCCTGCGGGAAAACGGCTACCTCCACTGTCCCGTCCATTCTCCGGGCGCAGGAAAACAATGACAGATAGTCGTACACGCGCAGCCTGACCATATGCAGTATCATTATCCCGCAATACCTTCCGGTTACCTCCATCTGAACGGTGCTTTCTCCCTGTCCGCAGCTTCCGTCGATACACTTTGTTTGAATAATAGTTTTCCTTTGGACGTTTAACCGTTCTTCATTCATGCCGGTATGGCTGTCCGAACGCCATATTTCTGTCCCTGCTGCACCGGCACCGTTTTCCATATGCGCAGCTTCTGCTGATGTCCCGGCACTCTTCTTCGGACACACCGCTTCCGCTGCTGCGGTATGCTTCCCGGCACTTTTCTCTCTGCCCTCACAGCCAACTTCCCGGCAGTATCCATACCGAAGTTTTATCTGAAAGCGGCTCACTGGCATCATCCCGGTATTTTTCAGCTTTATCTTACAGGCAAGCCACGCAGACTTCTCCATGGCTTCCCAATGACGCAGCACTTCCGCAGACAGGTGCCGCTTCAAATACCGGGACTGAAAGAAAGCCGCAACAAACAGAACTGCCTCCATACCGGCCAGGGCCATCAAAGGTGCAGAGCGGAATGCCCCTGCCATATAACAGGTAATGACGGTAACAAAAATATAAACAAGTTTTCTCATCCTCCCTTTTTCCTCCCGGGAAGAAGAATGGAGGACAATGCCATGGACGGCAGCTGCCGGGGCGATTTTTCGCCCATGGGCGGACATGGGGTCTGCTCCAGCACTCTTCCGATAATCTGCCCCTTGTCCAGTCCTTCCATCCGTGCCGCCGCATTCAGCCGCAGCCTGTGGGAAACCACATAAGGGAACTGTTCCCTGATGTCGCCGGGTGTCACATAGTCCCGCCCCTCCAGCCAGGCGGAGGCTTTGGCTGTCTTCACCAACGCAACCGTAGCTCTGGGACTGGCACCTCTTTCCAGATGCGGGTGCTCTCTGGTGGCTGTAATCAGCTGCAGGAGATAGCGGTACACCTCCTCTTTCATGCAGACATCATGTATCTGCCCCTGCATCTCCTGCAGAAGCTTTCCCTCCAGAACCGGCCGTACCCCTTCCAGACGCTCCGCCTTTCCCACGGACATGGCCATGGCGAGCTCACTGTCAAAATCAGGATATCCCAGCGTCAATGTAACCATGAAGCGGTCAACCTGCGCCTCCGGAAGATACTGCGTTCCTGCCGTACCGGAAGGATTCTGGGTGGCAATGACCAGGAAGGGCTGCGGCACCTCTCTGGTAACCCCTTCCACCGTACACCTGCGTTCTTCCATGACCTCCAACAACGCGGACTGGGTCCTGGGAGAGGTGCGGTTAATCTCGTCAGCCAACAGCAGATTACAGAACACGCAGCCCGGCTGGTAGACAAACCTTTCCTCCTCCCTGCGATATATGGAAAATCCCGTCAGATCCGAGGGCATTACATCCGGCGTAAACTGTACCCTCCTGTACTGCAGCTCCATTGCCCTGGAAAATGCAATGGCGAGAGTCGTCTTACCCACTCCGGGAATGTCCTCCAACAGGACATGCCCGTTGGCCAGAAATGCCAGCATGACCTCCCTTACTTCTTTCTCCTTACCCAGTATCACCTGGTTTACCTGTCCTATCACTTCCTGTGCTTTTTCCGCCAATTGCATGTCCATCTTCTCTCCGGCACCGCCTTGTTTCAATTTCGTATTTGTTTCATGCTGCCCCTCGCGGTTAACTCCCCGGAAACCGTGGGATGTATCCGCAATGGGAACAAATTCATTTTATAGCCTTTGAGGTAATATGACAAGACGGAAATTACAATCAATACGCTTCCGACACGCTTTGTCAGGGGCAGCCGCTCCTTTCTGCACCTGGACACGGAAAAAGGTCCATAAGTTTTCAAAAAAATTATAAACTGGTATATGTAAAATACGGACAGTGAAGAAGCGTATCGATTATTTCTGTTCGATACGCTTCTTCATGTCTGTTCGCTGTCCAATGGACCATACCTCCTTATTCTGTTTTTCTTTGTCTTCCATTTCTGCCGTTGTGTTTTCCCACCTTCTTCTGTCTTCTGCGTACTGCAACGTTCTGTCATTTCAGATATACGTTACGTTTGAAGTGTACTCACACGCTTTGTTGTTGATACAACTTAATTACTTATGTTGTTTTAGTATGGAAGATATTTTTGTTTTCCCTTGTTGTAAATTCAGTATAGCGCATGTCTCATTATTTGTCAACATCTTTTTCTTATTTTTCTCAAATATTTTTAATACGATTTTCTCTTTGTAAAATCGTCTGATTTTTCCACATTTCTCTTCCAGAGCCTAATCGGTTTTTCAAATCCCGGTTTTTCGGCTACAAGTATAGCGTATCTCCCCGCCAAAAACAAGGTTTACTTCATGTCCGCCAGGACTTTCCAGGTCTGATGGTAAATTAATGGAAAACAGAAAAAAGCACAGTGAAGAAGCGTATCGATTATCTCTGTTCGACACGCTTCTTCATGACTGTTCACTGTCCAATGGACTGTCCCTCCTTATAAAGTTTTCAAGGAACTGCATTTTCTTCCATTTCTACTGGTTGCGCCTTTCCATCTTTCCTTTTCCATGCTGTAACACTCCTGAATCTCAGTTGCCGCTGCCAGTTGTGTAACCTTCCGGCTCTCTTCCAGAAACCTGTCATTCATTTCTCCGGCATAGTGAAACAGCATCCGTTCATTGTCCATGGCGCGGTTTCCCATAATCTCTTCATAATAAGAAGCCCTTCTTCTGTGAAACGTCACTTCCGCACGGGCTTCATACTGCTTCTTTCCGCCCTTTACCGCAAACCATCCGAATAACCCCAGCATCCCGGTAATGATAAAAGACACCCAGCCCGGAGCATATGCCCTCAAAACCGCAAGAAGGCCGACGTTCGAAGCGATAAATCCCCATAATTCCAGATTTTTTTCAAAAATCCCTGAAAGAACCGCTTCCGGGTCAGCCGCCACACGGGTCAGAATTCCTGTACCTAATCATTCTCCACATAGGAATACGGCAGGCATGCGATTTTCTCTGTCATGTTTTTCTCGATAACCGGATATACACGCCCCCTTTGCATGACACGAAAAAAGGAATAAAGATTATTCCCGAGGGTCTGAAAAACCGAATGACAACCAACATGGCCGCGCCGAAAACTGCCGGACGCAATCCCATGGCTTTGACTGCCAGCGCCCTGTCCACAAATTGTGCCCCCATTATAACGGACAGAAACGACAGCATTGCAGCCGCTGCTTTCAGCAAAAGCATTGCCGGCGTCACAATCGGCGCATAGCGAACATAATCAGCAATAATTATCCGCAGGCTGAATTTATTCTTACGCCCCAAATCATTTGCCGGCCGAAAATTATGTCGGGTGAGCGCCAATGCAATACAGAACACAAAAAGGCTGATGATTGCGCTCACAAGGATACCTCTGCTATCCAATTTCCCTCCCTCTGCGAAGCAACTCCTCCGTCCCGCAGCCGAAAAAGCAGGTCCAGGAATCCTTAAACTCCCTGAATTCCGCCGCACAGCTTAAAACGGCAAACAGCATTGTCAGTTTCCTGGTTTCCGCCAGGTCATATATCGTGATCTGACGTCCGTCCACATCCACCGTCTCTGTCCAGAAGAGTCCGCTCTCCTTCAGTTTTTCTCCCAACAGGGCCTCGTCCTGTATCCCGCAGCGTCTGCACAGGGAACTCAGAGTAAAATGAATCATACAGCTCCGGCAGATTTCGGCCAGAGCCGTTCGGAAATCCCTGTCTCCCAACAGAGTAAAGACTGCTCCCAGTTCTTCCTTCTCCAGAAGGCTGTGCCATCCCGCCTCCGGGCGCTTCAGCAGCAATGCCCCCAGCTTTTCCCGATAATATACCATGCCGTGGGGACACATGACAGCGGTTCTGTGATCATCGTTCTCCTTCAGTTTATTTCTGTACTCGGCCATACACTGACGGAATGTCTCTCCGGGTTCCGGGTCATACGCGCAGGCCCCCACCTCCTGAAGCACCGCCTCGCAGCAGTTGTCAAGCGCCTGCCGGGGATCCCCTCCCTTCTCCGCGCCTGCCCTGCCAAACAGATCGTCAATCCTGCACGCGAAGAAATCCGCAAGCACCGGGAGCAGGCTGATGTCCGGCATGTTGATATTATTCTCCCATTTGGAGACGGACTGGGCGGATACCCCGATGAGATCCGCCATAGCCTCCTGTGTCAGGTTTCTTTTCTTCCGCAGCGCGGCAATGTTTTCTCCTATTGTACTCATGTCTGTACCTCCTGTTCTGCCAAGCTCTGAACGAGATTTTTCAAAGCATTGACGCAGTTTTTTATGTCTGTTCTTTCGGCTGCTCTCTGCCGGAAATATGGCCTGTCGCACCACGCGCACAGCATCGCTTATGGCAGATGGCCATTCGGCTGCTTTCTGCCAGCGCCTCTGCAATGCAGGGCTAAAACGGCAAATGAATGTGTTCAAAAATATAATAGCAGAATATTCCCGTATTAACCATATACTGACGGGCGAACAATCCGCGCAGTTGGATTGTTCATCACGGTCCGATATACTGTTTTTTAACAATCAATATTACGACTAACACTGCACTTTTTTAAAATTCCCTTGCATTTCTGTCAACATCATGATACTCTAAAAACAGGCAAAGAATTCAAATCCAACAGTCATTCAAAGACCAGAGCGTCTTTTCTGCACTTTATGACAATGAGAACCCAACAGGAATCCGGGTTCTATTGTATCGAACTTCTTGCCAGGCGGGAGCCTGTATCCCAGGAAATTGAAACGTATAGACCAGGGCAGGAAGGGAGAAGCGCCTTTCCTGTGCAGCCATTGTGTCGTAAGGAAGTGTCTACAAATAACTGCCGCAAGTTTATGGCAATTTTTATTGTATTTCCGGGCTTTTGCCTGAAGCAATTGCAGCTGTTATTTTCCGACAATTCCTAAACGCTTTTAATTCCTTTTCTTTGAACACCATACGGAACATCCTTCCAGTTATGGTTCATGAACAAAACAGGAATCGTTAAGGCGTTTACCACAGCATCTGAGAAAGGAAAGATAAGTGTATGGAAGAAAAGAAACCAGGCATAAAAAGCAACACAACAACGAAAAAGACAGGAAACGCCCAAAACGATAAAGAAGCAGCTTATCCGGGCAATGAGAAAGAAGTAGCTTACCAGAACAAGGATATCACCAGCAAAGTACTGGCCGAGTCTTTCAAAGGAAAGACTTTCCGTGCATACGGACTGAATCTGCCGGAGATCAAAGCTGTGCTGCCAACCAACATACCGGCTGTCAAAGTAAACGAACTGCGCCTGGACAATCTGTTCGAACTTGCGGACGGCTCTGCTGCCATAGTTGACTACGAAAGCGAATACAAAAAAGAGGATAAGATAAAATACCTGAATTACCTGACGGGGATAGCCAACCGATATCTGAGGGAGAAAAAGCACTGCCCAATACTCCGCATGATCGTTATATATACAGGCGATATCAAAAGAAAACAGATCTCAGCGGAATATGATATCGGGGCAGTCAGAATAACGCTGGAACCTGCATTTCTCTCAGAACTGGATTCCGACAGGATCTTCCGGCATTTGAAGCAGAAAGTGGAAAAGAAGGAAATTCTTGATGATGAAGAACTGATGAACTTTATCATACTGCCGCTTTCTTATCGGAAAAGAGATGAAAAAGATTCAAAAATCCGAGAATCCGTACAATTGGCTGTGCAAATCCATGACAGACACCAACAGCTCTTTACTTTGGCCGGAATATTGGCATTCACAGATAAGATGATTGATGCGGAAACAGCAAATAAAATAAGGAGGGCGATTGAGATGACCAAAGTTGCACAAATATTTGAAGAAGAGAAACTGCAGGCTCTGGCCGAATTGGAAGAAAAAAGCAGACAGGCATTGGAGAAAGCAAAAGAGGAAAAGAATCAGGCCATAGCGAAAGCAAAAAAGAAAAGCAAACAGGCCATAGCGGAAGTAAAAAAGGAAAAAAGGCAGGCTATAGCGGAAGCAAAAAAGGAGAAAAATCAAGCCATAGCGGAAGCAAAAAAGGAGAAAAATCAGGTCATAGAGGAAGTAAAAAAGGAGAAAGATCAGGCTATAGCGGAAGCAAAAAAAGAGAAAAAAAGAGCCGACAATGCAGAAGCAAAACTACATCAGACCGCCAGAGAATCCGTGCTCATAATGCTCAAAAAGAACTACCCATCAGAAGAGATCGCCTCTATTGTACCCCTTTTTTCGCTGGATGACATAGAGGACATGCGGAAGGAACTGGCGGGTATATGATAAAAGCAACACAGCACTTAAACTGCCAAAGATCATCGCATTTTAGGGCCGGCAGGCATAAAGTAATCCCGGAAATGCCCATTTTATCAGCATTTCCGGGATCATATCCATTACTTTAACTCGATCGCATCCGTGCGGTAAATGAATTTCACCTTACCGTCCATGCTGTCATCGATACCGGCGAAAGATTTGTAATTCTTTGACACCTCGGAAATCCTGCGCAGCCTGTCTGCAAGTCCGTCCAGGTCGCCGTCCACGGCATCCACCAGCTTCTGAATGCCTTCCTCATTGAACTGCGCCAGCCCGTCGGAAAGTTCCAGCGCGCCGTCCCTAAGCTGCGTAATGCCGTCCGTCAGCGCAGGGGCGCTTTTCTTCATGGTCAGGATTCCGTCGTACAACCGGGTGGAGCCGTCGTACAGTTTGCCGGTTCCGTTCTTCAGCTCACCGATTCCCGCGGATAATGTACCTGCGCCGGATGCCGCTTCTGCCACACCTGCCGTGTAAGCCTGAAGTCCCAGGTAGAACACATTGTAATTATCCAGGGATGCTTTCAGCGCGATAACAGATTTGGCGCCCTCCGATGCGGCGGCAAGCTTGCTCTGTACCTCCTCGCCTGCCATATTGTCCGTGATTGCCTTCTGCACCTGAAGCTCGATGTTGGCTGCAACGGTTTCCTTCAGAGCGTCGCTGCCCATCTGCGCGTCGATGTTGGACTGAATGGCAGCCTTTATCTCATCCGTTGCCATCTGCTCTTCCACTTTGGCGGGTACAATGGCCTTCATCTGCTGGTCTGTATTGGATTGGATTGTGGCTTTCATATCGTCCGTTGCCATCTGTTCTTCCACCTTGGCGGGCACGATATTTTGCATCTGTTGTTCTACATTGGAAGTAATCTGGGCTTTTACGGCATCAGTCGCCATCTGCTCTTCCACCCTGGCATCTACCACCGACTTCACATTGGCATCAATCCGGGCCCTTACTTCATCGCTTGACATCTGTGCTGCTATTGCTGCATTAATCTGTCCCTTCACGGTATCGCCGGACATCTCAGCCTCAGCCTGGGTATTTATCTGCTTCTTCACGGCATCACCGGACATCTGAGCCTCTACCTGATCATCCACCTGCTTTTTCACAGCATCGGAGTTCTTCTGTTCCTCGATTGCAGCCTGAACGGCTTTCTGGGTTTGTGCATCGACTTCTCCGGCTGCAACGGCTGCTTCATAAGCGGCCGAATCCATGCCTGTCGCGCTCTGAATTACCTGGTCGATAACCTGTTGGTAAACAGCTTCCGTCACTTCTGCCGTTACCTGCTCTCTGACTGCCTCCGTCACCTGCTGTTCCACTTCCGCCCTCACCGCTTCATTGACCTGCCGTTCCACTTCCGCTCTCACTGCCGCAGTCACCTGTTTCATAATCTCCTCTTTTCCGGCAGCTTCCACTTTTTCCGTAACCGCAGCCCTTACCGCAGCTGTCACCTGTTCCGTTACCTGGCCTCTGGCGGCTTCCGTTACTTTCGCCGTCACCTGCTGCCTGACTGTCTCCGTCACGGCTGCGGCAACCTGCTCCCTGGCTGCTTCCTCCACCTTTGCCGTCACCTGTTCCCGCACGGCGGCGTCAACCTTTGAGGCTACCTCTCCCTTTACCGCCTCCGTAACCTGGGATTCGATATAAGAGCGCTTCTCCTCCACCGCATTGGTAACCTGTGTCAGAGCCTGCTGGTACACAGCGTCCTCATCCAGGGACGCAATGGTATTGTTCAGCACCTCCGCATAATTTTCAACCGTCATTTCCGGAACGTCCAGTCCCGCCGCCACCAGCTGCGCGCGGGCAGTGGAAAGCAGTGTGTCGAAAACCTGCCTTGCGCCGCCGTTGAGTTCCGCATTCCTGGAGGAAAGGGTATTCAGCCCTTCCTGAAGCTTTGCGGCGCCGTCCGCAACCTGTGATACGCCGCTGTCCAGGGTACCCACGCCGTTTTTCAGTTCTTCCGCGCCGGAGGCAAGCTTATCGATTCCTTCTATCAGTTCCCCCGACTTCTCAAGCAGCGTGCAGATTCCCTCATAGAGTTGGTTTGAGCCGTCCATCAGCTGCTCCATGGCATCAGTCATCTCATTCATGGAACCCTTAAGTTCCTCCATGTCATCCTCATCCTCCAGTTCAATCCCGCTGAAGACATCATTGGATGCAATGGTTGCCGTCATTCCCATCTCAAAGTCCTTCACATCTGCAGTGATTTCCACATAATCCGGAACCTCCAGCTTCTCCGGGTCAATGTCGAGATTTTCCTGAAGTCCGGGGAAAGCAAGCCCTGCCACCACGGTGCGGCTGCCGTCGTTCAGCAGTCTGCCGTTGGTAACCTCAACGTTGGTGAATATCTCGTCATCGAGAATCACGCCTGTCATCATGGCAAAAGGTACATACAGTTTCGCAGGCACACCGTCTATTTCCACGGTTTCATACTGGTTATTCGTATAGTCGAAACGTATTTTTACCTTTCCGCTTTTCCCGGCAAGTTCCTCGGGTGTTATGCTTTTTCCATCCAGTGTGTAGCTGACAGAAAGTGTAACAGGCAGTTCTTTGTCAATATTTCCCTGGTAATAGATATCATTCCCCCGGGCATCCCATACCTTGACATTGCCTTCATCCGTATAATGCAAATCGTCCCTGACATTCTCGATGTCTGTCAGTTCGGATATATCACTGATGGTGCTGTCTCCTGCCGCATTCTTCAGCCAGTCACTGACGATGATTTTCTGCACGGAGCCGTCGGCACCTGCCAGAATGTACACGGTCTCTTCCTTTGCTGTCCGGACATCCTCAGCTGCGGCGGACTTATCCGCCCCGGATGCCGTTCCTGTAGTTTTGGATCTCCCTGCGGACGAAGCCGTGTTGGCTGCAAACAGCATGTTTACTGGAGTTCCTGCATTTCCGGCTATTCCCATACCGACAGCATTTCCCTTATTCGCGGTGCTTTGCATGTCTGCCATATTTCCCGTCTCTGCGGTATGCCTTCTGCCGGCGGATGTCTGTACTGCAGCCTTGTCTCCGGATGCCTGCACGTACGCCACCGCACCCGCCTGACCCAGTGCCAGAGCCGCGCACAGGGTCAATGCCATCATCCTGGCCTTCCTGCTTCTTACGCTTTCATATGTCCTTTTTCCGTCGCCATTATTTTTCATATTCCTGATCAGATTCCGGATTATCTTATTTTTCATGATACTGTTACCTCCGTCATTCTATTTTTGGTCTTGTTGTCTGTCTTGTTATTGGTCTTATTGGCTGTCTTGTTACGGCAGTGTCCCATGCCAAGGGTGGTCACGCAGATCAGTCCGTCGCAGAACCTGAGCAGTGCCGGAAGGATAAATACGACGCAGAGCATACTCACTACGGCTCCCCTTGCCATCAGCATGCACATGGAACTGATGATATCTATATTCGAGTAAACCGCCACACCGAAGGTTGCCGCAAAGAGCCCCATGCCGGATACGATGATGGACGGGATGGAACTGGAAAGGGCGATTGTCACTGCCTGTTTCTTCTCCTTTCCGCGGATGCGCTCTTCCTTATACCGGGTGGTCATCAGGATTGCATAGTCCACAGTAGCGCCCAGCTGAATGGTGCTGATGCAGATAGGGGCGATAAACGGCAGGCTCTGCCCGAAATAATGAGGCAGTCCCAGGTTAATGAAAATCGCCAGCTCGATTACGGAAATCAGGATAAACGGCAGTGCCAGGCTCTTTTCCACCAGTGCAATGATGACAAAAATGGCGATGATGGACACTGCGTTGACTACCTTAAAGTCGTGGTCCGTGGTTTCTATCATATCTTTCATACAGGGGGCCTCGCCGATGAGCATGCCGCCCGCATCATATTTTTTCAGGATGCTGTTCAGTTCATTGATCTGATCATTTACCTGGTCACTGGCCACTTTATATTCCGAGTTGATGAGCATCAGCTCCCATTTCTCGCTTTTCAGTATGCCTGTGACGGATTCCGGCAGAATCTCTTCCGGCACCAGGGAACCAATGACGGATTCCAGGCCCAGCACATATTTTACGCCGTCAACGTTTTCCATCTCGCGGACCATGCTGCGGATATCTTTGGGAGAGACATTCGTATCAATCAGCAGCATATGCGTAGACGCAATATTGAACTCTTCCTGCAGCCTGGAATTGGCTATGACATATTCCATGTCCTTTGGCAGGCATTCGCCCATATCATAGTAAACTTCGCCGTTGGTTTTGCTGTACCCGTAGTAAGCAGGCGGAATCAGCGCCGCAAAGACTGCCAGGAATACTGCAAACACTTTCACGGTTCCTTCTGCAAATTTTCCCATATTGGGAATCAGGGAGCGGTGTTTGGTCTTCTGCAGCGGTTTATCCAGTACCAGGATGAGGGCGGGAAGTACGGTGACACACCCCAGAACGCCCAACAGCACGCCCTTTGCCATGACGATTCCCAAATCTCTGCCCATTGTGAAGGACATGAAGCACAGTGCGATAAATCCGGCAATGGTGGTGATGGAACTGCCTACCACACTGGCAAGGGTTTCCTGGATGGCTGCTGCCATGGCTTCACATGCACCGTTGTTTCGCTGTGTCCGCTCAACTCTGCGTGTGCTTCTGCCTGACCGTTCCTTTGCAGTCTCCGTTGCATCTTTAACCGACTGCAGCCCGGCACCTTGTAAATTGCCGCCTGATTGCATAACGGCGTTTCCCTGTATGCGGTTGCTTCTCTCCGGATTTCTGCCGGAAGCAGATATCACATTTCCGGCAGCGGCATTCACCCCCAGCCGCTCCCGCTGTTCATTGTAGCTGTGCCACAGGAAAATGGAATAGTCCATGGTGACGGCCAGCTGCAGCACTGCCGACAACGCCTTTGTGATATAGGAAATCTCACCCATAAAGTAATTGGAGCCCAGATTCAGCAGAATCATGATACCGATGGAAGCCAGGAACACGAAGGGTACCAGCCAGCTGTCCAGTAATACCAACATGGCGGCACAGGCAAGGGCTACGGCAATGCCCACGTAAACAGGTTCCTCTTTTTCACACAAATCCTTCAAATCCGTCACAAGCGCGGACATCCCTGAGACATAACACTGCTTCCCGCAGACCGCCCGGATTTCCCGGATGGCATCCATGGTAATGTCGGCAGATGTGGAGCTGTCAAAAAAGACTGCCATCATGGTGGAATGTTCTGTGTTAAATTCCTTAAGAATCTTATCCGGCAGAAGTTCTTTCGGTACGGAAAGGTCCATCAGGGAATCGTACCAGATTACGGATTCCACATGTTCTACCTGCTCAATCTGCTCCTTCAGCTTCGATACCTCCTTGTCCGGCATATCTTCCACGATAATAAATGAAAACGCTCCTTTGCCGAACTCCTCCATCAGCTCGTTCTGCCCGATTACGGTATCCATATCTTCCGGCAGATAATCCAACATATCATAGTTGATTCTCGTTCCCGCCATACCCAGCAGGGACGGAACCATCAGCACGAGTGCCAGAATCAAAATCGGGATACGGTATTTCACCACTGCTTTTGAAAAACGCATAACTTTCATCATCCTTTCTACTTTATATTTCATGTCACGCATTGATGCTTTTGTGCCGTGTATCATTGAATTTCCCGAAATTCGCTTTCAATGACATCCGGACGCTGATGCTTCACAATCTTGACCGTGCTGACTACCACGCACAGGTTCAGGATTCCTTCCGCCAGAAGCGAAACGCCCAGCAGCATGGTCAGCACATGTGCGCTTTCCACAGGCCGGAACACCAACAGCAGCCCCACAAATCCGGTCAGCACCGCCAGCAGTAAAATCAGCCACCATGCAGCGATACCGAACCTTTTCGAGTCCATGGCAATCTGTACCTTGAACAGCCCGTCTGCCAGTATTGCAATTCCCAGCGCGATAAAAATGAAATTCATCACATTCGGCGACCGGATGAATACAATGACTCCCAGGGCAATCAGCAGGATGCCGAACTCCAGATCGTATTGGAATGCCAGCCGGAACAGATCCCTGGAAAAATATCCTACCAGCCTGATGCACCCAAACAGAATCATCGCGATTCCAAGCCCCCGCCCGATTATTTTTACGGACAACTCCGGGCGGGCTATAAAAAGGATTCCGGCAATGCAGAATACTGCCGAGATAATGATATAGCCTGTTTTTGCAATTCTCATGGGTGTTACGGAACGCATTTTCATTTTTCTACCTCCTCTTCCAGTTTTGCAGATGTCCTGCACTGCCCAACCTCTGAGATGAATTTCCGGCCGCTTAGGGATGCGTCCGCAATTCCATTCGGTACTGTACGGGCATCTGTTGTTTTCAGTTCCGCAGGAACCTTGCCTGTTCCTTATGCTGACAGTATAGCAGAGAAGCCCTCTCCCTGGAATCGACAGAAAAAGCCGTCTGCCCAAAATTGAGGCAGACGGCTGTAAGTGACTGAAATTTGGGCATTTGGAGCAAAATGCCTAAAAAACCGGCACAGTATCTGGCACTGTGCCGGTTTCTCATTATTCGGATAAACAAAATAACTGATTTGGTTCTTATTCTGTCCTGCGGCGGCGTTTTACTACAACAACTGCTCCGGCACATGCCAAAGCTATCACAAGAACACACACCAGGGCAATGATATCCATATGGTCACCCACCTTGGGAGCATTTGTCTGTCCTGATGCATCAGCAGTATTATCGCCTGGCTTATCATCAACTACAGGTTTCATGGTCGGCGCAGGCGAGGGTTCCGTCTTCTCCGTATCCTTATACACAATGGTATAGATTGAATACTTGCCGGACTTAATCTTCAAAGTTTCCGTTTCACTATTATAAGTACATGGAAGCACTTCAAAGACCCCATTATGCTCGCGGACAAACGCATATTCCCTGTTGATGGCTGTATTGGTATTGATTAAATCCGCAGTAAGCATAAAATCGATTTCCAGTTCGTCGTCACCCATATCCACGTTTTCCAAATCCCGTGATATAATCTGTCCGTCATTCCTGACAATCTTTACCTTCAATGAGATATCCATAGACTGCCCCATCGTAAATCCGGGAACTGCCTGCTGTATTCTGGCAATTATGTCCTGTCCCAATGTCTGGGAGACATCTTTGATCTGCATCAGGAGCTCACAGTCCGCACCGTTTTTAATTTCTTCAATTTCTTCTTTCGTCAAAATCTGCTTACTCTCATCCGTCAGAATCTTTATGACTTCTTCCTTCGGCGTTAACAGTGTGGTCTCCGGTGCCTTTTCATCCCTGTCGACTGTGATTTCTATCGTTCCCGTGGGTGCTGTTGTCGGTGGTGTACCGGGTTCTGTTGTCGGCGGTGTACTGGGTTCCATGGGCTTATCCGTGGGCTCTGCAGGAATTTCTTCCCATCCTGCGTATACGGTAATATTTCCCTTCAGCGCAATTTCCGTTACTTTCTTAGTCAGCTCCCGGTCACTGTACCAACCGGTGAAGTTATATCCCTTACGGCTCGTTACACACCCTGACAAGTCAACGATTTCACCAAAGCTTCTGCTGATATCTTCAACTGCGCTTCCGCCGTTTGTCTCAAATGTAAGGGTACAGACAGGAAGTTCTGCCGGCCCATCCCCCTTGACAATAATGGTGGTACGTGCGATTACATTATCCTCCACATTGCCCGGACGGAGATACTCTACATAATATGCCCCGGCCTTATCTGCCTTGAAGCAGCCGTTGTTTCCTATGCCTTCCACATCGCCGTCATAAGCATACATCTGCAGTTCGTAAATACGGATTGCCTTATTCCCCTCTGTACTCTGTTCCGGCTGGTTCACCTTGAAACGGTAGACCTGAGCGGATTTCAGACTGTTCATAGCTATCTGGCGGGTAGGGCTGTTTACCGTATTGTCAGATACCGCATCCAAATCCTCCCAATTATCATCCTGTGCCAGATACCCCTGCTTTACAGTGTCATCTCCTGCAAGATATGTCTCCTCATACTCAGTTTTCAGGGTCTGGAGAGCGTAATCCCGGGTAATGTAGCCTGCTCCCTCACTGCCTGCATGGAGTACATACCACTCTCCCACAACCTCCGGCTCTTCCAGTTCAAAACCAACCCAACCGCTTGCAGCCACGGCACACCATTTTGTACCGGTTTTGCCGTCAAAAAGATTTGCTGCTACTTCTTTCTCGTTTTCCTCTGCGCTTGCAATTGCTTTCGTTCCATCCACAGTCAACGGTTCTGAACCGATAGCGCCCAACGTCGGACGTTCAGGATGAACATAAGCCGCTCCATCTGCTCCGGTGATATCAACCCTGACGGCTTCCAGCGGAACAGTGTACCCTGCCAGATACTTCTGATCTACCCACGCCAAACCGATAAGATCTGCCGCACTCGTACCTCTGTTTGTTACGGCACCAAATTCGCCGGCAGAAGTGTTTCCTGTACCTCCGGCTTCAGAGCTGCCCTTCAGCAAATCCAGAAGCTGATATTCCTTCCCGTCTTTCTCTACCACCATGACATCTGCGCCGATCTCGATGGCAGTATCCATGACAGGCTTCTGGCCGCTGTAAGTGAATCCGCCTTCCAGGTAAGGATATCCCTTAATAACCAAATTGCTTATGCCAGGAAAAAGATCATCTGCACCGGCTTTCGTAGCCCAAATTCCAAACCAGCTTGCATTCGTTGGAGTATCCAGCCTGAGTTCTACCGTTTCCTGGTCCGGACCATCAAATGTCTCCTTCTGCCAGCCACTCCAGTCAGGAGAGTTTGTTATATCATTGTCGAATGCAGTACATAACTCAAATTGCCTCAGATCATACCCTGATCCGAAACTGCGGTAGGCATTTATATAACCAATGCCCGTAATTTTCCCCGGAGTAGTTAACTGAAAACACAGCCAGAAATCACCAATGTACTGGGCATAGAGGGGGTTATATCTAAACAGCTCTGCTTCTCTTTTACTGTAGTCTCCCGTTACATTTCCTGAAGCAAAATACCTCTCCATACCGTCTTTCAGTTCGCCTTCCGGCGTCCCATCACTTAAATCCAACCTGGCATTATCCCATTTCCAGATAAACGCATTCTTATATGTACCGGCATCATCCGCCTCCAGAACCGAAATCTGGCTGTCTGAAATATCAAACTCACGAAGCTTATTGACACCCCGGATATCCAGGGATGTCTGCTGTGTTCCCGGCAAATAGAGATTCTCCAGGTTTGAGCACCCCTTCACATTTACCGTCACCCCGGGATACTGGCTCATATCCACGGTTACCAGCTTTGTGCAGTTTTCCAGATTCAAACCCTTCATGCTGCCCAGGTAATTAAGTCCTGTCAGGTCGGCAACATCTGTCCCTGATAAATCCAGGATCCCCCTGAAACCGGCCAGTGCGTCGTAAGTCTCACCAACCTGCTTTTTCACTGCCTCCCTCAGAGCCGTATCCGGAAACAGTTCATCCACAAAGCTGCTGTCACCTGCGGCAAGTTCTCCGTCCTGGAACAGTATCGTAACCGGCTCGGATACGTTGAAATCAATATCCTCCACCCGAATGGTCAGGTAATCGGAGCCCGATTCCGCAATCGGAATATACTTGGCAAAATCACCCGCAAATGCTCCCCAGCTATTGGTCACCTCACTGAACCGGGTATACCGCTTCGTACCTGTGCTGGTTTCCACCAACATCGCCCTCCAGTCATCGGCAGAAGGGGTAGTCAGCAGATAGTAATTGCTGGCCGTAGGCATCTTACGCGCTTCTCCGTCATAGGGCGCGCTGTAATTGTCTTCAATCATGTTAAAATAGTTCACCGGCTCCTGCCGCTCACCAAGTCTGGTCACGGTAAAAGTCAGTACATAGCTGCTGCCATCCTCGACGGAAATATCAAAATTCGCTCTTCCCGTTCCTGCAGCCACAACCACAGGCTCAGGGTTCTCCCTGTCCGTCCCCTGCCACTCCAGGGCTACCTCCACGGTATCTCCCTTATATATAACGGCGGGGTCATCCCATGTAATACTCAGACGGCCGTTCATACTGGAAGTACGCACATTGGAAAGCCGCTCTTCAGAAGAAGCCACGGAAAGCTCGGCAGGCACACTTCTGGAGCCGTCACGGCCGACAGCATACACACGGAGAGCTGTCACATCGGATTTATTTTCCAGGTTCTTGATATAATAGCTGCTGCCAAAGCCTCCGCCCACAAAACGCTCGGAGCCGTCAGCATAGACTGCATATACATGATAGTTCTGTACATCGCCGAAATTTTCCTCATCCCAGGCAATCTGGATTTCATCGGTTCCATCAAAGCGATAGGCCAGATGCAGGCCTGCAGGGCTTGCAGGACTGTAATTCCCGTTGTCGGTAATCACCAGACGTCCCAGGTTCACCTGATAATCGGACACTGTTCCGTCCACAGGCGCAAATCCTACACCCACAGAGGCTATGGTCCGCCCCGCATAATCGCTCAAATCCACTTCCGCGGTTTTCCAGCCGTCAGTCTGCTGGCCGGAACCTTCGATGGGCAGATAAACCCGCTCCACATCCTCTCCGTTTTCCAGTGAAAGCACTGAATACATGCAGGAACCGTCATCGGCACCCGGCTTGTTATAGGTAAGGCTGATGGTGCTGCCGTCTGCTATCTGCAGTTTTGTCTTATACAGGTTCACTACCTGACCACCGGTCAAATCCCCGTAAATAACCAGGGAGGAACCGCCGTTATAAGCGCCTATCTGTGTGTACGGGAACGGGTCACGTTCTCCGGTCTTATTGTTTAACCGATAGAATTCAGGCCCATAGTCCCAGTCAAGCTCAAGCAGGCTGTCCGCACTCTGTGCGCTGAAAAACGCTGCACTGTCATTGAGTTTTTTGCTCAGTACGGTTCCAAAATCATCGACGGGCATATCGCTGCCGGATATGTCACTGTCAGATACACCGCTGTCGGATATGTCGCTGCCGGACACATCACTGCCGGATACGTCGCCGGCTGCAGGAAATCTGTTCAGGAGCCCTGCTATGTTCTTCGCAATTAAGAAAGTCATGTCAGCCACCGGAATATCATCGGCACCTTCCACCCACCACTGCCAGGTAGGCAGAATATCCTGGAGACCATAGTTTGTCCACTGCAGATTGCGGGAAACTTCACCCTCGTTCCAGTACTGCATGCCGTGCCCGTTATTGAAGTCGCTGGCAAATACGGTTCCGTTGACAACGGATTTCTCCACAACATATTTGGAAAATCCTTTGAAGACCGGCTGCTGCAAGCCTTCCTGGGCGCTGTTAGAAAGGTCAAAGTTGACGTCCGGCCGCTCAACCTGACTGTAATCGCCGGCATTTTCCGTGCGGCTGTTATAGTACATCCTGGCCCGCTCCTCGGCTTCCCACTGGTAGCCCACCTCAAACTGATGCCCGTCATGGTAATCCTTCTGATAGAAATCGCTGGCCCAGACAGCAAAGCTGGTGTAGGGCTGACCGTTCTCGTCCACAGCCTTGGGATAACCGCTGTTAAAATTGCCGGAACCCCACTGAAGTAAAGTGCCGTCATCGAAATCGGCGCTGAGCCTCCACAGGTCACCTTCCACGCCCATAAAGACCGTCTCGTAAGGATCCAGGTCAAGCTCCTCGGCCTTCTCATGAGCCGCTTTCAGAACTCCCTTGCGCGCCTCCACATCCTGAGTCATGTCGCCGCTCCAGTTTCCATAACCGTAATTCAGGAAAATGGCGTCGGATACCTGCCCCTGCTTGTCATTTTTCACCCAGTTCTTGTTATAATCATTGAACGCATTCTGATATGAAGTACGGCCATCATCCAAAGTGGAATCATACCACTGAATATAAGCGCCCTGATCCCGCATCCATTTCAGAATCTCGCGGAAAGTGACCACATACCCCGCATCAATGGAAGCCTCCAGATTGATGAAGTATCCGTCAAAACCGCAATACTCCATAATCTCCAGCATTTTCTCCGCATAAGGATAGCGGCCGTCCTCATCCTTGTAGATAAATTCTTCTATGAACTGCCCGCCGCGCCAGCTGGCATCAATGAAGAATTCTCCCAGGGACAGAACACCGTTGCGGTGAGCCACATTGGTAGCAGCGGCCATGGGAATACAGACCGGGCCGTATTCCACCCCGTACCCTGTCTCAATATCACGGTGCATGCCTGATGTGGGCCGCCCGCCGGTGCCCGTGATATTGGCATACTGCCAGTACATAAAAGGCGCATATGAAAAATCGTCATAGGATGCGTTGCCATTCCAGATTTCTGCTCCCGTATTTCTATAATTGGAAGCAGACATAACATAAAGCTGGGCTTTGTCTTCCAGCCAGGTATTAGCCTGAGTGGCCGGGAAAGTACCATTCCTGCTCTGCAGGGGAATCGTCGCTCTCATCTCCTCAGCGTAGGGATCCGTTTCCGGATTGTAGTTCAGCAGATCTACATAGCGATAGCCATGAACCCACGGCTCATAGCTTTGGCTGGCTTCACCGTAATCGGCAAACATGGGCATAATGCCGTCCTCTTCACCAACCTTAACTGGTGCCTCATTTGCAAATACCCCTCCAGTATATGACGCTGTCATCGCAAACGTCAGGAAGATTGGCATTAACCGCTTTTTCGCACTTCTTTTCATCGTTTTTCTTTTCATTTATGGCTCCCTTCCTTTGAATTTTCAACGATGTTTATCCTAATCCATATAATTACGAAAACTATGTCAACATTTTTTCTATCCCTTTGTTCCGATTCTGTTGAAACTGGCGCTCCTTATGCTGACAGTACAGCAAAGAAGCCTCGTCCCTGGTGCTTACAGAAAACCGTCTGCCCGAACTTCAAAGCAGACGGTTGAAAGTGACCAGAATCTGATCACCCATGCGGTTCTTTAGAGTAAATTCACTAAGAGTTACTGGGCAGCGTCAATCTGTGCCTGAATTTTCTCTATCATGGTGTCGAATCCGGAAGCACGCAGTTCTTCCATCATCTTCGGCACTTCTACCTCAGGATCTGCCACGCCGGTCAGAAGGTCTTTCTTATAGCGGTTGCAGATCTCAGTGCAGTTCGCCAGCTCATCCTCGAACTCGCTGGTATCAATGGAGATGCCCAGCACAGGAGAAGCAACTGCTGCTTCGTTCAGAGCCTTAACTTCATCCCACTGGTTCTCTTCTACGTCATCGGTAAGAGTTACGTTGAAGAAAGTTCCCTGGGTATATCCAGCCATGGGCCAGTCCGTATTAATCTTGTGAACCCTGCCATCTGCATTGTACTCGAAGTTCTCGCCTTCAAGACCGAAATACAGGGCATCTCTTACAACGGAATCCGTATTAACCAACTCAAGCAGCTGCAAAGCCTTCTCCTGGTTCTTGCTGCTGGCAGAGATGCAGTTCAGGGAGCCGCCTACGGTGCTGAAGGACAGATGCGTATCGCCCCACTGAGACACGACTACTTCCTTGTCCATGTTCGGTCCCCAGACGGTCTTCGCTGCAAGCGGCCATCCCTGGGCTACGTAGCACATCCTGTATTTCGGGGCTTCACCCAATGTATTCGCGTCTGCATTGATGATGCCGGCCGTATACCATTCATGCAGCGTCTTCAGGTCAGCCATCACATCTTCCTGCTCATAGACGCTGACTACCTTCTTTGAGGAATCATTGTAAGATACGCCGATACCGGGAACGCCAACGCCCATCCCGTCATACTTGTCAAGGATAGCACCCAGACCGTCTGATGCCAGAATGAAGGGTTCGGATCCCTCCCCATCCTTGATTTTGGTCAGGGCATCCGTCAGGGACTGCAGGTCATGCATGTTCTCATAATCGATCTCATATTTGTCTATCAACTCTTTGTCCCACACAAAATACTGTGTCGCGGAACTGTCCTTATAGGTGGGTACAGCATAAATACCGCCGTTGATGGATACTGCGTCCCAGTAATCCTCAGGAATAAAGGAATACAGTTCCGGACATGTACTCTGCAGAATACCTGAAATATCCGCAAACGCCCCCATCCTCACGTCGTTGGCATAGGTTCCGGAATCCGTGAACAGAATGTCATAGTCTTCGTTGGTGTTCACCATGACACTTCTTCTGTTGTTCCAATCGTCCCATTTAACCACTTCCACATCCAGATGTACGCCGATCTTCTCTTCCAGATAAGCATCCAGGTTCGCTTTCCAGGCATCATAATTGTCCGGCATGCCATTGCCTACCATTGCCCATTTGATGTTTACTACATCACCTGAAACTGCCGGCTGCTCCTCTGAGGACTGTTCCTCCGGGGACTGCTCTTCCGAGGACTGTTCCTCCGAAGACTGCTCCGACGGCTGGGAACTTTCCTCGCTGCCCGGAGCGGAACTGCTCTCCTCGGAAGGACTGCTGCCGCAGCCTGTCAGGCTTCCTGCCAGCATTGTACCTGCCATCAGGAGAGTCATTACTTTCAAGTTTCTCTTTTTCATTACCATTTCCTCCTGGTTTAGAATGTTGTATTTTAAAATCTCCGCCGCAACTCAGCCTTTTACTGCGCCGACAGTAAGGCCGGAGATAAAATACCGTTGGAAAAACGGATAAACACAGGCAATCGGGACTACGATCAGAATTGCGATTGCCATACGAACCGTTTCGGACGGCATGGACTGCTTATATTGTGTCAGGCTGACCCCAAGCTCGGGATGGCTGGCAAAATATTCGATACTCTTCATGATGTTATTCAGCATCGCCTGCAGACCCACCAGATTTTCATTACTTATGTACAGAGATGCCTGGAACCAGTCGTTCCAGTATCCAAAGGCCAGAAACAGTCCTATGGTGGCCAGCACCGGCTTGGAGATCGGCATTACGATCTTGATAAAGGTCTGCAGCTGGGACGCTCCGTCTATCTCCGCTGATTCTATAATGGAGTCCGGAATCGTGGTCCGGAAGAATGTTCGGGTGATGACAATATTAAAGGAGGATACCGCCAGAGGGACGGTCAGTACGAGGAACGTATTCCGCCACCCCAGAAGATTTGCCACCACCACATAGTTTGCTACCATGCCCCCATTGAATATCATGGGAATGAAGATAACCCAGGTAAAAAACTTCTTCAGCTTATAGCCCGGTCTGGAAAGCACATATCCCATTGTGGTCGTCAGGATAAGTCCCAGCACAGTACCAGCCACGGTCACGCTCACGGAGATAAATAATGCCCGAAAAATCTGTGCCCGCTCATTCCACATAAACAGATAGGCATCCGCCGAAAAAGAATCCGGCCAAAAACGATAACCAAACTCCGCAATGGAAGCTTCCGACGAAATTGATATCATAAATACGAAGATAACCGGAACGATACAGATCGCCGCCATAATAATAAATAAAATGTTAAAGCAGAGATTTGTCCCCCACTTAACCCTGTTCAGATGATTTTCCTGCCCTGCTGTCTCTTTCTTTGCCATTTCAACCTCCTGTCCGCCTAGATAAGCGCGCTTTCCGAATCAATTTTGGATACGATATAGTTGGCAGCCAGAATCGTAATACAGCATGCCACTGACTGGAACAGGGATGCCGCTGCCGTCCTTCCGATGGATACATTTGACTGCAGTGCGTTATAGAGATAAGTGTCAAATGTGGACACCGTATTATACAGGGCATTGGGCACTCTCTGTGTGACCTGGTAAAACAGGCCGAAATCGGAGTAGAATATCTTGCCCACATTCATGATAAACATCATGATTGCCATCGGCCTCAGGCAAGGGAGCGTGATGTATTTTGCCTGTTGGAATTTTGTAGCGCCGTCGATCATAGCCGCTTCATACATGGAACTGTCAATCCCCGTGATCGTGGCCAGGTAGACAACCATGCCGTAACCGGTACCCTTCCACAGATTCATGAATACCAGAATGAACGGCCAGTACTTTGCCTCAGAATACCACATGACAGGATCACCGCCGAACAGTCCGACAATCTGATTCAGAAGCCCCTTGGTGGGATTCAGGAAAGCGTAAACGAAATAACTTACCACCACCCAACTCATAAAATGGGGGAAGAACATCATTGTCTGATAGACCTTTGACATCAGCTTGCTGTAAAGCTGGCTGATTACAATTGCCAACGTAATCGGAATCACCGTACCAAGGATAATGAAGACAATATTGTAGAGAACCGTATTCCTCAGCAGCATGGAGAACGCATTGGACTTAAAGAAAAAGTTAAAATTGCCGAAGCCCGCCCACTCGCTGTGGAAGAGACTGTACAAAAAGCCATGCCCTGCCGAAATCTTATAGTTTTTAAAGGCAATAATCATACCGAACATCGGCAGATACGCGAACACCACAAACCAGAGAAAAGTGGGAAGCCCCAACAACGTCAGCTCCGTGTCTCCCCTCGTCCACCGCGCCTTCCTGTTTCCCCTTTTTTTCGTTTTCTTTCCGCTCTGTGCTGTTTTCGGCATTTTTTCTTCTTTTTTCAATTCTCAACACCGTCCTTTTTTCATTTTTTCGTCATTTTACACACTTTCCGCTCTTTTTAGCTGTTTTTATTATAACTTTTCACACCGTTCCCAAAAAGTCTCTATAGGATTCTTTATAGTATAAAAAGGAAACAACATCTTTTATTTCCGCCTGGATATCATCCATATATTGATCTGGCGCTGAAGCTCCTGCTGCAGACTCCCGATTCCTGCCTGTTCCAGCTCATCCCGCATCCTGGGCAGAAATTCTTCCGGGTCCACGGTTCCCGTCATCAGCGCATTCTCATATTTTCTGCATACCTGGCTTATATTGCTGCATTCCTCGGAGAAACCGGAAAGATCCGGAATAAACCCCAGGATAGGCGATTCTATGGCAATATCGTTAAATTCCCGATACAGCTCCCACTTATCCGGATTTTCCCCCGCTACTGTATTCAGGATAAACCAGTTTCCCTGGGTATAGGCCACTCCCCGGTAATCATCGTTCAGGTATGTCACCTGCCCGTCCTCATTTAATCTGTAATGAAGCCCCTCCACTCCATAGTTCAGCAGATTGCGGACATCCGGATCCGTATTTACCGCATTTAAGAAAACAGCGCATTCCTCCGGATGCTCCGTCCTGGCGTTAACTGCCATGATGCCCCCCAGCGCAGACTCCGAAGTCACCACCAGGTCGCTGACCTGCTGTGTCACAATCGGGTAGCCAAAAGTGGACGAAAAGCTGACATCCGATTCGGGCCCGCCGCTGGCAAGCCGGAGAAATACCTTTTCCCCCTGGAACCTGGAAAACGCGGTTCTCATGGACGCATCTTCATTGATATAACCTGCCGAATAGTATTTGTGGAGCGTATCCAGAAGCTGTTCACAATACTCCGTCTCAAACAGATTTACGACTTCCGCCGATGTATCGTCCGTCCGGATTACCAGCGGAATATCGGTATAAGTCACATACTCATAGCCTCCCATAGATGCCAGGTTGACATGGCTGTTAGACAAAAAGAGCGGAATATAGTCCGGTTCCCCGCGGGAAACCGTCCGCAGCAGAGGCTCCAGGGATTCCATGGTAAGATACCTTGTCACATCGATATCGTATTTTTCCACCAGCTCCCTGTCATACAGAAGATACATAAGCACGGCAAGCTCCTTATTGGTGGGGATACCGTATATACGTCCGTTCACCGTGGCACCCTTCCAGAATTTACCGTTGACCGCCGCCCAGGTGTCCGCACAGATTCCCTCCATGTACGGCGTAAGATCCAGCCAGTTTCCCGCCAGAGCATTTTCCAGATAATTTTCTGTCCAGGCGAAGGCAATGTCAAAATTCCCGTCTGTACTGAAGAGGGAATCCAGCTTTGCCTCATAATCGTTCCATCCTGTCTTGTTGTAACTCACCGTGAAGCCGTACCGCTGCAGCAATAGAGTATTCAGCGCTTCTTCCACCTGCTTCAGGCCGGCATCCGGCTCACCTATGGTGTAGTAAACCAACCGGATTGCCTCCTCTCTGTCCTCCGTATCCTCAGCCGCATACTCCTCCTGTTCCTCTACCCTGGCGCATTCTGCCGTCAGAAGAACTGCCAGCGCAACGGACAGAATGGCAGAAATTCTCCTATATCTTCCCATAAGCCCCACCTTCCTGCTGCTTTTCCCCCGCTTCGGATTCAGGCTCGCCTGCGTTTCCCGGCAATTCCGTCTTCTCATTACCTGCCATATGCGCATTTTCCGGCGATTCCGTTCCGTTGCGTTCTGCCGTATACGCATTTTTCTCCGTCTCCTCCATCCCCCGCAACGCCTTAGGTGAAAAACCGTAATATTCCTTAAAATGCACATAAAAATTATTCAGCTGGGTATAACCTACCTGAGCGGCAATGACTACAATCTTGTCCCCCGTGCTTTCAATCAGCCTCTTCGCCTGCACCATGCGGTAGGCCATCAGGTATTCGGAAAATTTCATCCCTGTATCCTGCAGGAAAATCCTTCCGATATACTTACTGCTCATACAGAACATATCCCCGATGCCCACCAGGGACAATGAGTTTCTGTAATTCCCTTTCACAATCATGATAATCTTATTGGTAATCCTGGAAAGCGTTCCGTACTCCACCTTCAGCACCGGATCCACATCCGGCGGGGCGACCTGCCGCTGCGGCAGCCTGCCTTTCAGCTCTTCCACAATCGCCCGCTCCACAAAACGCCTCAGCTCCTTCTCATTGATGGGCTTTAAGAGATAATCCTTGGCAGAAACCTGCATGGATCTCTGTACGTATGTAAACTCGTCATAGCCGCTGATCATACAGCACACTGCCTTAAGGCCGGAAGCCCTTAAGTGTTCCACCAGCTCATAACCCCAGCGCCCGTCTCCCAGCTTCACATCCATCAGAATGATATGCGGCCTTATGTCCAGAGCCTTATTCACCGCCTCCTCATAAGTAGCCGCCGTCTCAATCTGGTTTATCCCATATCGGCTCCAATCAATCAGATATTGGATATTCTCCCTGATATCCTTCTCATCATCCACTACCAGCAGCCGGTACATCCACTACCCCCCCTTCTTTAAACACCACCTCGATGCACACCCCTGAGGGCGTATTATTCCGAATCGTCATCCTTACCCTGTCCCCATAATATAGCAAAAGCCTGTAATATACATTCTGAAGGCCGATGCCCCCCATATTCTCTCCGCCTTTTTTGCCTTCTTCGGGCGTAAACCGGCCGTTTAAATAGTCCAGCTGTTTCTCCTGAATATAGCCAATGTTGTCGAAAAAAGTGAAACAAATCTCTTCTCCGCGCTTCTCCCCGGTGAACACGATGACCTTAATGCTCGCATCTTCCTTGAAATTATGCTTAAAAAAGTTCTCCATAATAGGCTGCATCCAGATTTTGGGTGTCAGAATGCTCAGAAGCTCTTCCTTCACGTCACAGTGGTACAGGAACTGTCCGTCGTAGAGGAAGCTCATCAAATCAAGATACTGTATGGTGATACCAATCTCTTTTTCCATGGTAATTACGGGTTCCGTCTTTACGATATTGCGGTAAAGCAGGCCCAGGTTTGCCGTGGCATGGGCAAATTCCATATTCTGCACCCGCAGGGCGCGCAGCCGTATCCGTTCCAGTGTATTGTACAGAAAATGGGGGTTCAGCTGAGAACTCAGCATCTGCATCTGTGTCCGCTGCTGACTGATGGTCAATTCATATTTCTGCTGGATCAGGGTCTCCAGATACTCGTAGAGCCCGTTCAGCTGACTGGCAATAACTGCATACTCATCGCTGCGCTTTCCCACCTCAATACAGCAGAAAGAGCCATCCATGGCACACTCCACGCTGTGCAGGATGTCCTGCAGAAACCTGCTGTCCGAAGAAAACTGCCGTATACAGATCATCGTAATCAGTATAAAGCCCAGAAGCATTCCAAAAAACAGAACCCACAGTTCCTTTATCTGCGCCTGCATATACACGCTGGCCTTACCTGCTGCCACCACCAGGTAGGAATACTTCTCCGAAGCGTTCACCGCATAAAAGTACTTCCCTATCTTGCTTGCCGTCAAAGAAGCCAGTCCCACATTCCTCCCCGACTCCGTAACCTCTTCAAAACCCACGTCGCCGTCCAGCGCCTCTCCCAGAACCTTACCCTCCCCCTGAATCTCCATCCAGACTGCGATTTGCCCCTTCTGGCAAAAAGCTTCCTCAATCGGGACAGCCACGTCAATGACAAAGGATATCTTCCCCTTATACGCCGAATCCTGGTAAATATCCCTCGTATACGCATAACCCGCACTGCACAGAAGCTCCCCCTCCTCCGGTCCGATTGCCTTGCACCTGGAATATCCCTCCTGGCTGTATTCCATACACATGATATTCTCATCACAGTAATAGAGAATGTAACGAACCAGGTACTTACAGTCCGTAACCAGATTGTCGCAGGTGCTGAGATAGCTGTCATAGGTCGTATCCCCGCTGCGCAGCCTGGCCGCCATGTATTCTGCCGGCGTAGCTCCGAAAAAATCAAAAAAATCTCTCTTCAGCACCGGACTGCCGTTCAGCCGGATCAGGAAATTATCTATTGTAACGATAACGCTGTCCAGTTCATCCTCCACCCGTGAGAAAGCCCTGTCCATATGCTCTGCAAAAAGCTGCTGCCCGACTATCCGGGCATTCGTATAACGATTGGAAATAATAAAGAAGAAAAACACAATTACAATGGACAGATATGCCAAAAAAGTCCGCCGATATATCTTTAACTTCAGGAAGTTTGACGCTTTCATCTCCGCATACTCCCCCTTATAAGCAATTATGACAGTAATATTCTACACAGCGGAACATTTTTCCGCAAGTAATTATATCCTTTGCATACTATAAAGTATCCTATTCTGCTCATCTTTATACAGTATCGGTTTCCTGCCGGCTACAGGCTTCGTCAGCTTCTGCCTTTTCCCTGCATGGCACAAATTCACTTATCGGAAACAGTTTTTTACAGCATGTCTGTGATAAAGCTATACATCAGTTTCCCGGATATTGTCGAATTGCTGATATTTTGCCGCCAAAAAAGGCATGTGCCTCTGCACATGCCTTTTGTATTACCTGTCAGCTTACAGATGTATCCCTTTGATGCCGCATCTCCGGATACCCTATGATTATCCCTTATCGTCCTCTCAAAATATCTGCCATGCCTTTCAACGGTAAATTCCGGGCAGCGCCACAGGAACATGCCGGCAAGGCTCAAAACTCCTTCTTATTCATGATCCCGATGCTGATCCTGCAGGACAGCAGTAATATAACCACACTGATAACGACGGCGCCCACGGCAACTGCCCCTGTCCCCATCACAGGAAGCTTCTCCAACGCGGCATCCAAATCAATGTTCATTGCTTCGGCAAGCTTCACCCCCAGGACAGTCGCCGCAAAAATCAGCCCGATGGTAATTATCATAACAATTCTGCCTTTCTCCCCGCCGAATTTCATATGAAAGGGAATGAGGACGGAAAGCAGCAGCAATGCAACTGGCAGCATAACCAGTGACATCATGAGGCTGTCCGTCACCGTGCTGGTATTCCTGACCGCCCCTGCCACGGTTACGATCACCGACCCCAGCAGCCATCCGCCACCGCCCAGCAGCAGCCCGAAAGCATATTTTTCCAGCACATAGCCCTTCCTGGTAACCGGCAGGGAAAGCAGAAACGTATAACCGTTATCAAATTCATCATAGCTCATGGTGCTCGTTGTAAAAGAAGCGCCGATCAACGCCAGATATGTGATGATAAACGAAACGTCTTTCATATACGCTCCCATACTCACCGCAATCAACAGGATCATAATTATGGAATTCCTCATATTTTTCATCAGCCTGATATCTTTGATCAACAAACCTTTCATAATGCAGCACCTCGAATCATCATTGTAATCACTTCGTCAATGGTTCCCTTTATAACCGCAAGCTTCGGATAATTCTCCAGATAATACCGCTTCTGGTTGGTCAGGCAGCTGTAACCGAAGCTCTCCTTCCTGCAGCGCAGGATGTATTGCTTATCCAGGGTATCGTATTGCCGTTCATCTACCTTCAGCACGGCGTAATCGCTTAACAGTACATCCGTATCCTCATGGAGGACAATCCTCCCCTCATGTATCATGTACACGTCGTCACAGAGCGTCTCCAGGTCCCCGGATATATGGGAGCTGATCAGGATGGACCTGTCCTCATCCTTTTCCATGAACTCCCGCAGCAGCTCCAGCAGTTCGTCCCTTGCCACCACGTCCAGCCCCGAAGTGGGCTCATCCAATATCAGCAGCCTGGCATTGTGGGAAATGGCCGTTATGACCTTCAGCTTTGCTTTCATACCTGTGGAGAATTCCTTAATCTTCTTATTGTCAGGCAGGCCGGCTTTGCGGATCTGCTCCAGGAAAAAGGCTTTGTCGAAATCCTCATAGAGACTGCCCAGAACGGGAACCGTATCCGCAACCGTCAGATACCCGCTGAAACCGGAATCCGACAGGACTACGCCCAGTTTCTGCCTGTCCTTCGCGCCAAAATCCCGGATGTCCCTGCCCAGAATACGGATAGTGCCGCCGTCCGGACGAACCAGTCCCAGCGCCGCCTTAAAGGTAGTGCTTTTCCCTGCGCCGTTCTGCCCGATAAGCCCGGTGACACAACCCGGCTTCACCTCCATGGTACAGTCCAGTGAGAACGATTTATAGTTTTTTGTTAAATGTTCAATCCTTAACATTTTCAACCCTCCAGAATCAATTCGAACAAGCTCCTGATATCCTCGTCGCTTATCCCGTATCTTCTGCCCTTTTGGACAGCCATCTCCAAATCCGCCTCCAGTTCCTTCTTCTGTTCTTCCAGCAAAAGTTCCTTATTCACCGCCGTCACATAGGTTCCCTTGCCGTGAACAGTGGCCGTAAAGCCTTCTGCTTCCAGGCTGTCATAGGCTTTCTTGACGGTCAGTGCACTGATCTTCAATTCCTTTGACAGAGTGCGGACAGAGGGCAGGCTGTCGTTTTCCTTCAGTTCCCCGCTACGGATCATGGCCTTGACCTGGTCTCCTATCTGCTCATAGATGGGAACCATGGACGAACTGTTTATTATAATGCGCATTAATGCTTCCTCCATTCCGGTTCAGCCTTCATATGTTCTTCTGCGGACTGAACTTTCCTTTCTGATTACTATTTCATATCCGGATGTTAACAGTATATAACAGTTTATAACTGTTGTCAAGTGTTATATACTGTTTATTCCAAAATGCACTGTAATGCTTTGTGGATACCTCAAAAAAAGAGGCTGTCGAGACAGCCCCTTTGTCACTTCCTCATTCAGTTTCCACCCGCCATTTATCCCCGCGCCGGTTCGGAACAAAAGATTTTAGTCAAAAAATTATCCCTGTTGCTTCAGACTGCGCTCCACCATCTCTTCCGCCATCCCCCTGCGCAGTTCACAGAGCCTTCTTATCTGCTCCGTCATATCATCCCGCAAGCCGCCGCTCATCCATTCCATAACCATGCCAAAACACTCGCACTTATAGAACCGGATCAGCAGCTCCCTGTCTGAATCTGCAATCGGCTTATCCGCAAATGCCACATTGACGTACGAGGATACCACATGCTCGCAGACCTTCCAGAGATACTGCTCATAGATATCCCGATTCGCGGAATTATGGATATGCAGGATGGCGCGGCGGTTTTTCCTGGCAAAATCCAGCGCGACGTTGAGAGCCTCCTCGATGGAATCAATGGAAGGATACTCCTTGATAATCCGGTCAGCCTCCTCCGTCACGATCTCTTCCACCAGCGCCGGAATATCCTGGAAATGGTAGTAAAAAGAATTCCGGTTGACCCCGCATTCTTCCACAATATCCTTTACGGTAATCTGGCTCAGGGGCTTTTCATTTAAAAGTTTGATAAACGTGCTCTTTATTGCCATTTTCGTAAAATTAGGCATCGTTCTCATCTCCCCGGTGAAAATGTAAGCAGATGAAACTGCTCTGATTTGTATTAAGTATAGTATAAAAAAGGCGCTTTTTCAATATTTTACGTAATCCCGTATCCCGATAAGCTTTTTGTTATTTTTCCACTTGCGCTGTCAAACCGTCCACTTACGCAATCGGCATAAAGGTTACGAAAAATTCTCCGATACACGGAATAGATATTTTTCTTTCCGGTTACAATGCGGTATATGGCTTTGATTTTCTGCATGCCTCGGAAGAGAAGTACAACACAGGCGGGAAAACAGTATGAATACAATAAAAATCGCAGTATGCGATGATGAACAATACATAAGAAGTTATCTCATCTCGCTGATCCGAAAACAGAATTACGAAACGGAAATCACGGAGTATGCGTCCGCTGTTGCGTACCTGTCAGACACGGCGGAATATGACCTGTTATTTCTGGACATAGAGATGAATAATTCCTGTCCCGAACACACACCAGTTCCGGACGGGCAGGCGATTTTTTCCACGGAAAACACGGCTCTTCACGGCGAGCAGGCCAGTTCCTCCACGGAAAAAGCGGCCTTTCACGGCGAACAGACCAGTTCCTCCACGGAATACACGGCCTTTCACGGCGAACAGACCAGTTCCTCCACGGAATACACGGCTCTTCACGGCGAACAGGCAGATTACGACACGGGAAACCGAATAAACGGCATGGAGCTGGCCCGGAGAATCAGGGCTTCAGAAGGCGGCCCACAGCCCCTGATCATCTTCGTCACCGGCTACGAAAACTATGTATATGACGCTTTCGATGTGGATGCTTTCCAATATCTGTTAAAACCCGTCGACCCGCAGAAGTTCGCAGAGGTTTTCCGGAGAGCGGCGGAACGAATCACGGCAGGCGGGCAGCAACAGCAAAAGAAGCTGGTCATCCAATATGCCGGAACCAACAGAGTGCTTCCCCTGAGCGATATTTATTATATGGAAAGCCAGGGCCACAAAATCGTGCTGCACCTGAAAGACACCACCCTGGAATACTACGCCAGGCTGGGAGAGCTGGAACAGGCTCTGCAGGGGCAGTTCTGCCGCATCCACAAAGGCTTCCTGGTGAACCTGGCCTATGTGGAAGAATACAACAGGGCTGCGGTAACCCTGGCAAACGGCGATAAGCTGAATCTGTCCAAATATAAATACGACGACTTTGTGAAAGCACATCTGCGCTTTATACGCTCGTCTACCTAATATACCCGTAAACGTATTCATTTGCCGTTTCGTTCCACACCTTTGAGCATATTCATGATATACGCTTTATCCGCAAACAGTTTGAGCTGGTAATATAATGTATTGACGTAAATTAACAAATCGCAGAAGGGAGGCAGACAATTGAACGAAGCAGGCTTTGCTCTGTTTTTTAAGCTGCTCACAGGAGCCGAATGCATTCTGTATGCCATTCTTATGGCAGTCTTTTTCCGTTCATTTATGAGCGGAATGCAGGACAGAAAACGCCTTCGGAAAAATACTTTCCTTATCATCCTCATTTATACCACAGCATATCTGTTCAGTCTGTTTCCCTGGTTCTACGGCTGGATGCATATGATACTGATCACAGGGATACTGATGCTGCTCTCCGGTTTCCTGGGAATGGAGCGGAACTTCATTTTCCTACTGAATGTCCTGTTCTACTGCACCAGGAATCTGAGCATGATGATGATGAGAAGCGTCGATTTCTTTACAAGCGAGTACCTGCTGCGAAATGCCGACACCCCGGAACTCATTTTCCGCTATGCCTCGTTCAACCAACTCCTTATCGATGCCGTCCAGTTCCTCCTCTGCACCCTGCTGCTCTGCATCCTGGAAAAACAGCTGAAAAAAAGCGGAACCGGCCTGCACATCCGGGAATTATGCTATCTGCTCCTGACACCTGTGACGGCAATCCTGTTTGCCAATATCCTTGTGCGGCTTCTGGTGATTGCCAATGATAACCATATTTTCCGGCTCTATGAGCAGTACCCGGCCTTTCTCGCCATCGTACCGGCAATGGCAGTGTTGTTCTATGCGGGTATTCTGGCTGCCATAGCCGCATGCCAGCGAATTCTGACACTTCAGAATGACAGGGAAAAATACTTCGTGGCAGAGCAGCAACTCTCTGCAATACAGGAACGCATCCGGGAAGTAGAGCAATTCCACGACGGCATACGCAGAATGAAACATGAAATGAAAAATCACCTGGCAAATATTAAGGGGCTGGCGGAAAGCGGCCACTATGAAGATATGGAAACCTACATTGCCAGAATGGATGACAGCATGAAGGTATTCGAGCTGTCCATCCGCACCGGAAACGCAGTGACGGACGTCATCATAAACGACCGTCAGAAAGCTGCTGCCGCTCTGGGAATCGAATTCCAATGCACGTTTCTGTTCCCGGCATCAGGCGGGTACAATGCCTATGATATCGGCATCATACTCAATAACCTGCTCCAGAATGCCCTGGAGGCCTGTGCCAAAGTACAGAAAGGCCCAAAATATATCTGCCTGTCAGGCATGCAGAAGAAGAAATTTTTCCTCATTGACATCAGAAATCCCTTTGATGGGAAAATCACTTTTGATAAGAATACCGGTCTCCCGGTCTCCTCTAAGAAAAAGGACGGAACGGAAGCCATCGCATCCCTGCACGGCATCGGTTTGTCCAATGTAAGACGGGAAGCCTTAAAATATATGGGAGACGTGGATATTCAAATAGAAAACAGTGAGTTTCATGTGACTGTGCTGTTACAGGAAAGGGGGACGAAATGAATATGATGATTACAGGCTTTGGCTAGAGTCTTTGCACATTTGTGGAATGTGAGCAATCTTCAGCGCCTTATCTGAACCATTGCAGACATACCCACAGTGCCTGGACTCCACAGGAGAAGGCATGCGTGATTCCAATCGACAGAGGAACCACAAGATACCGAAGCTACAAGATATTGAAGCTGCGGGATACTGAATCCGCAGGATACCGAATCTACGGGATACTGAATCTGAAGGTTACTGAACCTGGAGGTTACTGAACCTGGAGGTTACTGAATCTGAAGGTTACTGAATCTGAAATCGGCATGGGTACTGCCCGGGAATACATCTTTTGCGTATTCTCAGAGCATATGCATACATAAGCATGCGCTCAATCCTCATGCCAATACTTTCCCGCTTTAGCGGAACGGAGGTGTAAAATGTACATAAATGAACTTGGCGTCAAAGAAATCAATCAATATTATGCGCAGCACGGCGGCAGAAGAACAGCCGTTATAAAAGGCTTCGCCAATTACATGGAAAATGCAAAGACCGGCAGAATTTCATCTGCCGGCTCCCGAATTGCGGCGCAGACAAACCATGCGTCTGCGGCAAGCGCGGCAGACGCCGGAAGCTCTGCCAAAACCGAAACAATCGCACGGGCCGCTCGGCAGGCAGCATCCGGAATAACCGCGCGGACCGCCCGGCAGACAGCGTCCAGAACAACCACACATGCCGCATCGAATACCCAATCTGAAACAGAAGGAACCGGCAATTCCACTGCAGGCGCTTCCGGCAGCGGAGGCTCCTGTTGTGACAAATGCCAGCTGACCCAGCAACTGATGCTGCGGATGATGACCAATAATCTGTATACGCAGAGCGGGCTGGGTTATTCGGCACTGGGTTCCGGCGCACTGACGGCTTACCAGAGCCTGGCCAAGTACTTCGGAACCGGCTTATTCTCGTAATGCCGCGCCACTTATACTCATGGACAACACTTTTACTGAACGAGCTGTATCATAATATGCGCTTTTGCAGCATAAGGGCATACTTGTGAGCGCAATCATTTGCCGCTTTCTGTTCTGCATTGCAGCACGCTCACTGGTTATACATTTCATATGGCAAATGTTTTAGCGCGTGACTATAAAGAAATGCGCCTATACGTATAACCGAAAAATTTACAGCTCTTTACAGCGATACCCTGCTGCCGCCGGAAAACCGACAAAGGCGGCAGGGTATTTCAATTATCCGCACTCTCTCTGATGCCTTGCACCTCACCATATCCGCGCTTCAGAAACAATTGCATACATTCTCAGAACACGATAACCGTCGCAGCCATAATTCCCGTTTTCAGATATCCGGATGCCAGACATACCAAAGCCGACCAAAGCCGAAACTCTCATATTACACTTGATACCGGAAAAGAGTTGTGCTATAATGAATCCAGATTCCATAAGCAGGACATTCGAGCCGCGGCAAGAGGCGCGGAACTTAACTTCTGACCTTCTATTATCCAGAAATCCCTGCTTAAAACCAGTGATATGACAACAGCAGGGACAGGGCATGGGACTTCTCCAGGGGGATTTGCCTGTGGCATTTTGCATTCCCTGCGGAAAGGGAAGACATGGGAGAACCGAACAATGCGCTGAAGACATACATGAATCGTCCGAACCGTATCCGCGACCTGATGGAATACTATCTGGGGGAAAAGCTGCCGGAAGATTGGGAATGCAGGGAGAAGGACGGCTTTCTTCCGATGCGGAACACAAAAGGAAAACTGACCTATAGGGAGAGGGACTATCTGGGGGAGGCGAGCGCCTGGGGAATCCGTTTCCTGATGGGGATTGAAAATCAGCAGACCGTGAATCTCACATACCCGTGGCGGCTTATGGAGATGGACTGTCTCACCTATGGCAGGGAAATTGAAGCCATACAGGAAAAGAACAGGAACAGCAAGGTAAAATATAAGCAGGAAGATGATTTTAAGTATCGATATAAAAAGGAAGATATCCTGGAGCCGGTGGTGAACCTCATGCTGTACTGGGGGAAAAAGAAGTGGAAAGCCCCCGGGACACTACAGGGGATGATGGGGAATCTGGCATCCATGCCGCCCAGACTGCGCCCATTGATAGGAAACTATCACACCGTCATGATTCCCATGCGGGCCATATCAGAGGAAGACCTTGCCAGAATGGATTCCGATTTGAAATATGTACTGGGAATCCTGAAGCGCACTGCGTCCAGGAAACGGTATGAGAGTTATATTTGGGAAAATAGAGAGTATTTCAGCAGGATACCCAAGAGTGCAGTGGACGTAATTGATGTGTTCACCAATATAAAAGACATCAGAAACCGGCTGCACTATGTGCATAATCAGGAGACCGGGGAGGAGGAGACAGACGTGTGCAAAGCTTTGGAGGATATCAAGAAGCATGAGATGAAGAAAGGCGTGAAAAAAGGCGTGAAAAAGGGCGTAAAGCAAGGGGAACGCCTGGGAACCCTCAAGACATTGTGCGCCCTGGTAAATGACGGTCTGCTGAAACTGGATGAGGCCGCCAGGCGGGCGGGCCTGTCAGAGGAGGCATTTGGCAGGGAGATGAAAAAGGCCGGATATTAAAGAACTGCGCAATTTCTTACACCGCAATGCCCTGGGAATACGATGGAGGATGACCGATGAAATACAGAGTATTGGAGACAGCGCGTCTGGTTTTGCGTGACTGGAGGAAGGAGGATGCGCAGGATTTGTACGAATATGCGCGGAATCCGGAGGTGGGGCCTATGGCCGGATGGGCGCCCCATTCCGACCGGCAGCATTCGCTGCAGATACTGCAGCGCTATATGGAGTCCGGCGATGTATGGGCTATTGCATTGCGGGAAAGCGGAAAGGTAATCGGGCAGCTGCGAATGTATCCGGATGAAAACCGGGGGAAATACGTGGCAAAGTATCTTAGCTATGCACTGTCTGCCGATTATTGGGGGCAGGGGCTTATGACGGAAGCGGTGAAAGCTGTGATACAGTACGTTTTTGAGGAGTTGGAGGGGATTGACATGTTATCCGTTTTTCATGCTCCGGACAATGCCCGCACCAGGCGCGTGATTGAAAAGTGCGGATTTACGTATGATATTACACTTGAAAAAGCTCATACCGATTATGACGGGCAGGTGTCTGACAGTGTCTGCTATCATCTGTTGAAAGAGGAGTATTTGGGGAGAAAAGAGGAAGGAAGATAAGCATAAGCTGGTTCTGAGCATCCAGGAGGCAGGCAGATCTCCTGTCAGGACAGAAACTGCTGTGTCCGGGTTGCTTGGGCAGGGCGTGAGGCTATGAGTGATATGGAAGAGAAATTTGCGATTCCAACGCTGAAAATACTGCATTTTCTATTAAACCCCAAAGTTGTCCATGCCACTAATTTGCCGGCTCAGATAACTATAGAAAAGTTTACTCGTCAGAGCTGATTTGGCTCTAATTTTCTTGACGAGGTATCTAAAATGGAATATGATAAAAGAAAAAACGAAAACACAGGGAAAGGAGCGTATTAACACAATGATTCTAAAGCTGAAGAAAAGCGTGCGGAAACAGGCGAAGTGCGTACATAAGGAGACGGAAAAGCTTTTTAAAACACTTAAGAGCAAGGATTCTTCCGCAGCCTTCGACACCAACGATGTGCTGATCAGGATGGACCGGATTACAGATGAGCTGAAGACCCTTCGGGATGTTATCAACCAGGAGAAGGAGCAGGCGTACATGGATAAAATGGGAACAATTTCGCCCCGGAAATCCAAAACGCCTTCCAATTGAAATTCTGCTTTACGGTTTCTCATGCTTTTGGCACGGAAATGCCAAGGTTGGATTTACTTCTTTCCTGTTTGGCCCAACAGGAGGCGTTGGATACAATTCAGAAGCAAAGACGTTCTGCAAAAAGCAGAGCGCCTTTTGTCGTTTTGCCCTGGAAGAAATTTTCGATTTCACGTCGACCGGATATCTGGCAGTATGTGGGAAAGTACGGCTGATAGCAGTTCTCCTGGCAGGAATCACCAAATGCTACTCTTTAACAGAACCAATCATAACCCCTTTCACAAAATACTTTTGTACAAAGGGATAGATAACCAACACTGGCAATGTTGAAATAATGATTGTGCTGTAACGCATGGTCAAAGCCAGGAGTCTGCGCCGCTCCACTTCCTCGGACATGTTAAAGCCGCCCTGCTCTCCTAATATCTTATTAGATAACAGGAGATCCCGCAACACAGACTGCAGCGGAAGCAGATCATTATCCCGCAGATAAATCAGTGCCGTATAATAATCATTCCAATGCCCTACCGCATAATACAACGCAATCACTGCAAGAATGGGCTTGGAAAGCGGCAGAACTATCTTCGTCAGGTACTGAAAGGAATTAGCTCCATCCAACGTTGCCGCTTCAAACAGGCTTTCCGGTATACTGGTTCGAAAATACGTTCTTGTGATGATAACATTATAGACAGAGCAGGCTCCCGGTATGATCATTGCCCATCTCGTATTGACTAACCCCAGATTTCTTACCACCATATACGTCGGAATTAGTCCTCCTCCGAAATACATTGTGATCAGAAGCAGGTAAAATACAAACTTTCGTGCCATAAAGTCACTGCGTGACAGGGGATAAGCAGCGCAGACTGTCATCACAATATTCAGGCAGGTTCCCACTACTGTATAGAAAATCGTATTCCCGTAACCGCTCCAGATCAGACTGTATTTCAATGTCTCAATGAAGGAATCAATGGTAAATCCTTTTGGCCAAAGGAGGACGTTACCGATATTTACCTGTATGGGGTCACTGACGGCTGCTATCACCACAAACCAGAGCGGCCATATGAAAACCAACGCAAGTATGCACATGAAGATAATATTGAAGGCATCAAACATGCGATCAGAATATTTCATTCTGTATCTGTATAGTTTTTCACGTAATTTCTGCATATCACCCTCCTTAAAACAAGCTTTCTTTTGCAACTTTTTTGGCTAATGCATTAAACCCTACAAGCAGGAACAGATTGATGATACTGCTGAATAACCCCACTGCCGTAGAATAGGCATAATTGGCATCCAACAGTCCCTGTTTGTATACATAAGTGGAAATCACTTCTGATTCTGCCAGATTCAGAGGATTCTGAAGAAGATATGCTTTGTCGAATCCAATGCTCATCATATTGCCCAGATTCAGGATCAACAGCATGATAATGGTGGGTTTCAGGGACGGAAGATCCACATAACGCATTCGTTGCAGCTTTGTAGCACCGTCTATAATAGCCGCCTCGTGAAGCTGCATATCCACACCGGCCAGAGCAGACATATAGATAATGGCATCCCACCCCAGCCCCTGCCAGACTCCGGTCCACACATAGATATCCTTGTACCAGGCCTTTACACTCAGAAAATCTACCGACTCCAATCCGGCCAGATTCCTCAGCGAGTTCAGAACTCCCGTATCCAGATCCATAAAGATCCTGATCATACCGCAAAGAACAACAACCGAAATAAAATGAGGTGCATAAGATACCATCTGCACTGTTTTTTTCAATTTATTGCTTTTCAGATAATTTAAAAACAGTGCAAAGATAATGGGCAGAGAAAAACCCACCAAAAGTCCGTATATGTTAATCTCAAGTGTATTTTTCAGAATCGTTTTAAAATTATAAGTACTGAAAAAACGTTGAAAATGCGCAAAGCCTACCCATGGGCTGCCGAGAATTCCCTTTTTTATCTTATAATCTTTAAATGCCATCGTCACACCGTACATGGGAAAATATGCAAATATCACATAATAGACGATTACAGGCAAAACCATCACATATAAAATCCAATTCCTGCAAATATCTTTTTTCAGCCTGCGCCAAAACCCTTCTGCTTGCATTCCGGCTCCAAACACCCGTTTCTCTTTTACTCTCACCCAAAACCTCCTGCTCTAAGTTCCGCACATATCCGGACAATAAAGACATATGCCGTTACGGGCACCGCAAAATTATTTCACCAGTAACCAAATTTTACGATGCCCAACCATTATTTGCTGCTAATGATCAATATTATTTTAATTTTCCTCTCTCATAAACAGTAGTCTGAATTTCCTTAAGTCGCTGCAGTCCCATTTCTTCCAATGTAACAAGGTATTCTTCCCATGTGGATTCCAGTTCCACCTCTCCGGTAACCACGCTTGCAAAGTAAGACCACAGGTAATCATGAATGTCTGTCTGCAGCACAGAGAGTTCCGAATTTTCTTCCGCGGTATAACTCATAACGGGCCAGGGTGCTGCTGCCGTCCTGGCGATCTCTGCCAGCTGAATCTCCCATTTCCGCACACCGTTCACTTTCTTTTCCAGAGACTCGGTGCTTGGTTTGCTGCCGGGATGATTAAAGACACCCATGATTTTATACCGGTCCGTCACCATTGTAGTACCGTCTTCCTGCAGAATCTCCTCAATCATTCCGTCATCATTATATTTCCAGTTTACATCTTCCACACCCCAATACGCCAGTTTCGCACCTTCTTCTCCATAGAACTGGTCAACCCACGCCATGACAGCAGACGGATCCGTACATTTATCTGTGATCGCAAATGTTCCGCTGATGACGCCGGAAGTAGTGGGATAGGTTCCTTCCGAAAAAGGTTTCAGCACATCATAGCATTGTACCACTTCATCCCAGGAAGAAGCAGCACCTTTCGTATATGCTACCGGGGTAAAGTCCCAGAACATGCCCAGAATGATATCTCCTGCAGAAGCCTTTGCCTTCAGGCTGTCCAGGCTGATTGTAAAAGCGTCCTGATTGATCAGACCCTCGCTGTATAATCTGGTCACATACTCCGTGAAATCATACCAAAGCTGCGTGTCCGGCAAAAAATATACTCCGTCCGTCTCATTGAATGCATAATAGGAATTGTAATTTACATCAAAATACTGCAGTAAATTCAAGATCGTAGTGATGTCCATATCTGCTGCCAACGGGATCTCATCCTGCAGACCATTGCCATTGGGATCCCCTTCCTTGATTGCCTTCAATGCGGTATAAAGGGACTCCAGATCCGTAGGCACAGGTACATTCAACTTCTCCAGCCATTCTCCGTTGATCATGGCAAATACATTTGTAGGTCCTACCCCCTGTAGTTCCGGTAATGTATATACATGCCCATCTGAAGCCGTTATATAAGACCAGAGGTTATTTGCGTCTAACTCAGCGCACAGATTTGGCGCATGTTCACGGATCAGGCCCTCAAGGGGAATGAAGATTCCTTCCGGACCGTATTTATCCCCCTTTTCATCTTCCAACCAGCATTTGAAAAATACTTCCGGATAGTCTCCGGAACTTAGCAGCAAACTGGTTTGTTCCCTGATATCCGTTCCTGTCAGATGTGTAATATCAAATGAAACACCGGCATTCTCACAGGCCAGCATAAAGGGCGGATTCTCATAATATGTCCAGTCTAACGCACCGATTCCGGCAAGCATGGTGAAGTTTCTGCTCTCTTCTCCGCCCTCTGAAGACGCTCTTGTATTCCCGCTCTCACTTTCCGGTGAACTGCTGTTATCCTCCGTCTCTCTGCTGCCGCAGCCAGTCAACATCGCCAATGTCATACATGCCGTCAACAATGTACCTGCCATTTTTCTCATTTTGTTTTTCATAGAAATCTCCTTCCTTACTGTCTCATGTTTCCTTGTGTCATTCAAGCTGCACTTTCTTTTTATCCCTCCTCCGTGCCGTAAGACAAATATATTTTAAGCAACAAAAACTGTTATAATGCAATCAAGATCGTCGATACCAGCGACAATACCGTCGCAAAAATATTTCTCCTTGTAATATGCTCTCTACGTACCCAGCTGATCAGCAAAGTAAAGACCATAACACCTCCGGTTATAACAGGATATTGTACAGAAGCCGGCAGATGCGTTAAAGCGATCAGGGTAAGCAGATTCCCAAATCCGCAAAACAACGCAAAACCTACTGTATATCCCACTACAGCTCCTTTGATCGAAACCGGCTTTCTGCCTGTTATCAGCTGCAGGACGGCGCTCATCCCAAAGGTAACCAGCATTGTCAACGCCAGAAAGCTGACACTGTCCACATTTGCTTCCGTATTGGACTGATGAATCTTGGACAACACTCCATTCATACCATTCAGCACAAATACCAGGGCATAATAAATTTTGCTCTTTCTTCCGCGTTTCTCTTCCTCTTCCGCAGACACTGTCAAATATAAAGCCGCCGCAATCAGCCCGCAGCATAACGCTTTGTTCAAAGTCAGGCCTTCCCTGCACCACAGAATGCCATACGCAAACGGAAGAAGCATTCCGCCAAGCATAGCAAACATGGAATATACCGAGAGGTTAACGCAGTCAAAAGCCTTCATACTCGCATAAGAATACACAATTCTCACGCAGGAATAAATCAGTGCAATTCCAAGAGAAAAAAGTGTGAACTGCAATCTCATTCCATTCACGGCCAGCAAAGCCGCAAAACACACAACGGATGTCCAGGCGGAAAAGGTCAGTGAAGCTGAAAAGGCAGTTCCGCACTTTTCCTCAAATTTCTGCTGAAACAGAAACTGCAGCGAATACAGAACAGCTGCCGTAAAAATAAGCCCGTAATACATCATCTGCCACCTTGCGAAAAAGCCATGGCTGCATATCCGCTTTCCGATCGCATATCTTCCTGCCATCTTTGCCGCATATACGTATATACGGAGTCATCAATTTCCGGCGTTCCCTTTGAAAAGGTCGGAAGCAGCATATCTCCCGCAACTTTTCTGTCCGTACAGCTGGTATCTTCTCTGTACAGATCCCTTACTTCCTTCTTCCTGATATCAGGAATGCTCACCTTATTTCCTCCCTGCAGAATGGAACGATAGGCAAACATTCCGGGCAGGAACATATCCAACGCTTCGTAGACATCAATAGTATCCGCATCTCTATTTCCCCGAAGCTTTTCCACAAAATGGTACATGGAGTAAAAATCTGAGCCTCCATGTCCAAAGGGCGTGCTTAAATGATCCAACTCCCTTTTCGGCAGATAATTTTCCGGCTCATTGTTCTTATATTCACCCGAATAAGCGTCTGCGTTCACATAAAGCCGATGAAAGTCATCCGCCCTGGCATCTTCCCTTGCGGTTTCCATCCTTCCCTTACCGCCATAAACGGAATACCAGATTGAATCTTTATAAAGTTTTCCATGAACACTTTTAATGATTCCCCCATTTTCCAGAGTGATCATTTCTATCCCAAACTGCCCCGCCTTACAACCTGTCCTCAGATTACGCTCATTCATCGTACCTTCAAACCCTACCACCGATACCGGACGCAGACCGGTTATATGAATCAGCGGGCCGACAGAGTGTGTACAATAAAACGTAGAATACATATTGTTGCGCCAATGATTCTTATCTCCGTATGTGGTAGACGGTGCCATCGGTTCCGTATTATGGATGTATTCGCACTCTCCATATTCAAATTCCCCGATCTTTCCTGCTCTGTAAAGCTTCCGCATCTCATAAGGCGCCGGCATATAACAGTAGTTTTCCCCATATGCATAAGTCATACCGGTCTCTTCTACAGTTTCTATCAGTTCAACGGCCTCCTTCATGGTCTGAACCGGCAGCACCTCCGAAAACACATGCTTTCCTGCCTTCATGGCTGCAATCGCAAAGGGTGCATGCTCATTTGCATAATTCGCCAGAACGACTGCGTCCATATCATGCTGAATGAAATCTTCAAAACGGCTATAATATGCAATCTGAAATTCTTTGTTGATTTCTTTATGTCTCTCCAACGCCTCTTCCCATTTATCGCAGACCGCCACAACCTCGGCATTTTGCGCCGCCTTACAGTAATTAATCATACTTGTTCCGCGATACACTCCCATTACACCAATTCTGATTTTCTTCACGTCTCACTACCTCCGTTATCCTGATATTTTCCGATTCCTGCATTTTATATCCACACTCATTTCCTCTGGCCCTGTGATTCGGATGTTACGTACGGCTGCGGAAGATTTGATTGTAAACAAATTATATCGTATAAGTGCCCAACAAAAAATAGAAATTTTCTTTATCTTTATGGATAATAGTTATATTTTGATTGACTTTTTCAAAAAGGATATCTATAATAAACAAAAAGCAGAAAGAAGGACAGATATCTATGGACAAAAATGTATGCCGTTTCATCCCAAAAAGCAATGATACAGAAATGATTCACACGATAAATTTTGTTCTGGAAACCGAGCTGCAGGAATATAAGGGGTTAAAAACAATCTCTGTATACAGAATACATTACGTTGCTGACGGAGAGGGTATACTCCATCTGCCCGGTGCAGTGCACTCCCTCAACGCAGGAGATATTTTCTTCTCATTTCCCGGTATGCCCTATGCAATCGAGTCTGTTCGTGATTTCAGATATATGTATATCAGCTACATCGGAGTACGTGCCAATATGATCATGGATACCCTTATGATCAACCGGAGAAACTGCCTGTTTCACGGATTTACACAGCTTTGCGATCTATGGCTCCATTCCATCCATGTCAACACGAATGTATCGGATTTAAGATGCGAGGGCGTACTGCTGTTCACTTTTTCCGTTCTGGGCGAGACTTTGCTAGTGGATACGCCTGAAAAAGACGGCACACATACTTTTCTGAAAATGAAAAAATATGTAGATGATAATTTCTCAGATACGGAACTGTCGCTGGATAGAATAAGTGAGGCATTTTCCTATAACAAAAAATATATTTCCTGTGTTTTCAAGCGTAAACTGCGAATCGGTTTCTCCGAATATCTCAATACACTGCGTATACAGCATGCCTGCACTCTTCTGGATCAGGGTTTCACCAGCGTACAGGATGTAGCCTATTTAAGCGGCTTCAAAGATCCCCTCTATTTTTCCAGAGTTTTCAAGAACCAGATGGGATGTTCCCCACGAATTCATATGGAACAGTTAAAGAAAAATTTGTCTGCTTCCAACTGAAAAATTTAGGCGGGCTAAGGCTGCTTACCGGACCCGGCTTTTAAATTTACGTGAAGCAGCCCTGTCCGGCGGTCTTGAGTATATTGCGGCCGCCTCTACTGCGCCGTCTCCGTCACATAATATTTCGCCTGAGCGTGCCACATTTCCGCATACTGCCCCGCCGCTCCAACAGTTCCTCATGGTTTCCCCGCTCCACAATACGCCCGTCCTCAAATACCACGATATCGTCACAGTTACATGACTCTTCTTCATCAAACACATCCGGAATAATCATATTGCTGTCCATGTAATCCAACATGCCAGTTTCCCCCCAAGCCCTCTGTCCACGGTTCTGCTCCATTTTTTCTATATACAGTGTAACATTCGGCTCCTTTCAGTGCAATAACCTGTAGTTATACCAACAGGAATGTCGCCCGCTGAAGGCACTGCTCTTCCAACAGACAGCAGCAAACTTAAAGAACAGCTTAAATAATTCATCCTGAAAAACTGTTATAGCATTCTGCCGCAGAACATGTTATAATTCTATTAGCCGTATCAGAGCGGGCAGACAGCCTGCGGCTGGACGGTAACCAGGTATCAGGCGTATTTGGGTGACGGAGGGATTAAGATGAATGCAGATGCCGTCCCTGAAGGGAAGAAAGTGAGCGAACGGAGGATTTGTGCCTGTTTCCTTTGCAGACCGCCCTGAGACGGAACAAAAGGCCGGCATGTAATCATCCGGGATATCGGAATATAAGTTCGGGAATTTCCGAAAGAACACTTGTCTAACCAGGAGGAACAATAAATGTTTAAGAACATGAAGATTAAGGTAAGTTTGTTTCTGGGATTTGGTATAACCATACTGGTTTCCGTAGCAATCATAATTGTGATGCTGATTATCCTGAACAATCAAAGCAATACATATGTAAACATCATAAACAGCCAGGTCAAAGCAAACGAGCTGATCCTGACCTGCCGTATCTATACCAACAATGCCGCCCGCAATGTGCGGGATATGGCTTTGGATCCCACGGACCCGGGAAATGCCGATCTGCAGGCCAGCGCGGAGAGCACCCTGGAGACGCTGAGCGAAGCCATGAAGGAGCTGAAAGACGTATATCCGCTGTCTGACGATAAGGTAGAGGAATATATTGCCGCCATGACCGAATGGTATAATGAGCTGCCTGACATTCTGGACGCCATCAATTCCGGCAGGCAGGAGGATGCCATCCGGCTGATCAAGAATAAATGCACTCCCAAATTAAACGATATGATCCATACCGCGCAGGAAATTTCCGATGCACTTTTAAACGAGCAGAACCAGATTATTGAACAGCAGCAAAAAGACAGCCGGATGATAGAGTATGGGATGATCGCGGTTGTCGCAGTAGCAACGCTGCTTGTCCTGCTCATGGCGCTGCAGATCATTCACAGCATCACAAAACCGGTTGGGGAGGTCAGTGTTGCGCTCAAAGGCTTCAGTGAGGGAAAACTGGATATTCCGGTCAACTACAACAGCCGCAACGAGTTGGGTGCCATGTGCGACGCTTTGCGGACCAGTCAGTATGTACTGACGGAAGTCATCGGCGACGAATGCCATCTGTTGGAAGAAATCTCAAATGGCAACTTCAATGTACGCACAAAGGATGATAAAATATATGTGGGAGCATTGGGCAGTATACTGCAGTCACTGCGGACCATTGTGATCAGCCTGAGCAATACGTTCGGACAGATCAGAGACAGCGTTGATCAGGTAGCTGCCGAGGCACAGCAGGTCTCAAACGGCTCCCAGGCTCTGGCCCAGGGCGCTACACAGCAGGCGAGTTCCGTGGAGGAACTGGCATCCACCATTACAGGGATATCCGATAACTCCAAAAACAATGCCCACAACAGCAGGCAGGCCAACGACCACTCCATGCTTGCCAGCGAACAGGTCAGCGAAAGCGTTCGGCTTATGGAGGAAATGGTTTCCGCCATGGAAAGAATTTCCGATTCTTCAAAAAAAATCGGCAATATTATCTCTTCCATTGAAAACATTGCATTCCAGACCAATATCCTGGCGCTGAATGCCGCTGTGGAAGCCAGCCGCGCCGGAGATGCAGGAAGGGGATTTGCAGTGGTAGCGGAGGAGGTGCGCAGCCTGGCTGCCAAATCGGACGAAGCCGCAAAGGCAACCAAAGATCTTATCGAGCGCTCTATCTCCACCGTTCAGGATGGAAACAATATCGTGAGAAATGTGTCGGAATCTCTGGCCAGAACCGTGGAATTATCCGCCCATGTTGTGGAATCCGTCAACCAGATTACAGAGGCTACTTCCCAGGAATCGGAAGCCATCGCCCAGGTGACCAGGGGCATAGACGAGATTTCCTCCGTGGTACAGACGAACTCTGCTACCAGTGAAGAATCCGCCGCTGCCAGTGTGGAACTGTCCAATCAGGCTTCTCTGATAAAAGAACTGTTGGAACGCTTCATACTCCGTGTGAATTAAGTAACATTTTCGGGATGAATTCCTGTAACCGGAATTCATCCCGAATTTTTCTCCCCAAACAGTTAAAGCGGATATCCCGCTGTGGAAATTTTCTCTGTTTTCTCCGCTGACGGAAAGGCCGTTTTATTATAATTATTTTTCATCTCCTCTTGACAGATTAGCCTACATCGTGTTAATATAAATTATGCCGACATGTTGTTAATATAAAATCCAAGGAGGAATCTTATGCTGCAGCAAATCTCAGAATCAGAGCTGACCCTGATGAAAATCATCTGGAAGAACGGAGGCACCGCCCTGTACTCCCATATAACGGACGAACTGGAAAAGGAAAGCAGCCTCTGGAAGAAAAATACGGTACTTACGCTCCTGTCCCGCCTGATTGAGAAGAAATATCTGAAAATCAGAAAAATCGGCAGACGCAACGAATACATAGCCCTCATCACCGAACCGGAATACCAGACCGCGCAGACCCGCAGCTTCCTGAACCGGGTATACAGCGGAAACGTGAAAAATCTGGTGTCCACGCTGCTCCGACAGGACATTCTGTCGGAAGATGAGATGGCGGAGGTGGAACGCTACTGGGCAGGACTCGGCGAATCTGCTGAAACCGATGCCGCATCAGCCTGTATATCCGCACTTTCTTCCCCCGGCGCAACCATTGACGAGACATCTGCCGACAAGCTTCCCGGCGTGCAAAAAAAGGAGTCCGCAAATGACTGAATTTATCAAAATACTGCTGTCCCTGTCACTGTCCGGCACGCTGCTGATGCTGCTGGTGCTGCTGCCAAAGCCCCTGTACAGAGAAAGATTCAGCAGGCGCTGGCAATATTATATCTGGGTTGTAGTGGCGCTTCGTTTTGTACTGCCTTTTACTCCGGAGAATACCCTGACCGGATATCTGTTTACCCGGATGGAGACTGCCGCGCTTCCTGATAGCAGTGAAAATGTGCCCGCTGCCGGCGCACCTGCCGCTATTTCCGGAGCAGAAAATGATGTTCCGGTTATGAATCGGTATCCGGAAAGCAGGAGCAGCCATACCGGCGCCGAATCCCTGACCACCGACCCGGCCGCCCTGCATACTTACGAAACACAGGCAGATTATCATGCTGCCGGCACCATGTCCTTCCCTGACAGCATCTCCCGGAAGCTGCCGTCCCCGGGCACCTGCCTTTTCGTCATCTGGCTGACAGTTACCATAATTCTCCTTGTGCGGAAAGTCACGGTTTACCAAAGTTTTATAAGCTTTCTCAAAAGCGGCGGCACGCAGGTATCGGACATTGAAATTCTGAATCTGCTGGCTGAATGTCAGGAACGGCTGGGCATCAGGGGAAGAGTTGAATTGTGTACAAATCCCATGATCGCATCACCTGTCATGGTCGGATTTTTCCGCCCGTGTATACTGCTGCCGGCGGAGGAGAATCCGAAAAACGAAAGCGCCTCCCTTTGCAAGGCATATGATCAAACACAGTCAAAACGGGACACCCGGAAACAGACTGCATCCATGAACGACTTATACTACATCTTCACCCACGAACTGATTCACTATAAGCGGCAGGATATGCTCTACAAATGGTTTGTCCAGCTGATACTCTGCGTCCACTGGTTCAACCCCTTTGTCTGCCGGCTGGCCAGGGAAATGAACAAAGCCTGCGAGTTGGCCTGCGACGAAGCCGTGACCGCCAGTCTGGATGACGCCGGAAAACGAGCCTACGGAAACACACTGCTCGCTTTCCTCCGCACAGACAATACCTGCTGCAATTCTGTACCATATGTCACCCTGACAGAAGGTGCAAAGGATATGAAAGAAAGGTTAGGTACAATTATGAAATCCGGAAAGAAATCAAAATGCATGTCATATATTACAGCCATGGTTACCTTAATCATCTGCATAAGCTTCACCGCTCTGGGAGCCTATGCAAAATCCGGCAGCAATACTCTGCCAAAAAATGCATCTCCAAAAACGTCTTCCTCCCCGGCACCGAGTAACACCTCCTCAGGCAATGTAAGCGGCTCAAATGACAGTATTCTCGAAAATGACAGCAGTTCCGCTTCCCTGGCCAGTTCCTCCTGCGAATATGACAACGGTGTCTATTACATCTACATCGACGGCGCAGACTTAAGCAACAAGCCTCTTACAGGCTTCACAGACGGAACCATCGGAGTAGTGTTGGTCCAAAAGGACGGCTACACAAGCCTGGGACCCTTTGACGCGCCAAACGCTGACAGTTTCCGCGAGCAGTTCACGCAGACCTGCGAAGACATGGTAAAAGACAACATACTGACCAGGAAAAATGCAGATACCCTCCTCTCATTTTCGGAAGATATCATACAAAAAGCAAATCTTCCGGCAAGTTCCGCATCCGGTACCACTTCCGGCTATACCTTCGTAAACAGATGCTATTATCAGGATTCCTACATTATGGAAATGGGTTGGAATCTGTCCGGCGGAGGCCAAACGATTTCTCTGGCAAGGCGGATACCGGTACCTCTGAGTGACGGCTCTGAAATTGGCGTATATTTTGCGGACGGCGCAAGGGATTATGCGGAAGATGCCGATGCCCTGTCAGCCATTGGCAATCTGATTGTTTCTCTGCGGAAAGACAACCCGAATGGATATCCCGACCTGGAGAGACCGCTGATTTCCCGCATCCGGAAGGTGAACCCCGATGACCTTCCCGCCCTGGCAGGGGAATATCTTGAGGAGCATGACCTGGCGGGCTTCTCTGCTGTGTTCTCCGCCCTGAAGCCTTCCGAACAGGAAGCGCTCTGCCATACCCTTTACGAGAATTCCAATACATCCTTTTTCATAAGTGTCATTCCTTTTCTGGAAGATGACCTGCTTTTCTCCTTCCTGGACAAGGCTCAGCAGGATGAAAACACCAGCTTTTTTTCCGGGGTAATCATTTCCGGCCGGATGTCTTCAGAACAGATAAGCTCTTATATGGAAAAATGTTATAAGGATAAAAATATGTCTGTTTTCTCCATACTGATAGACCTTCTGAAAGAAGAACAACAGCGCATCCGACTGGAGAAACTGAATCTGTCCATTATCCATGAAAGCGCGGAAATCCGTTTTTATGAGGACGGCAGTCCTTACCTTCATGACGTACTCACCAATTATACGGACCAGACAATCACGGAAACGGAATACTGCCTTCTGGCATATAATGCGGACGGGCAGCCCCTGAAACTCAAATGGGACTTTATGGACAGCAGTTCCGCCCCCGCCTACAGCCACCTGGTCCGCACAGGATGGCTGAACATTCTTCCCGGCCAGACCGAAGACTACCAGGGCGGCTGGTCTCTGGAAGATGCTGCTGCCACCGAAATGGCCTACAATATACTCTGCCTGAAAACAGTGACTTTCGAAGACGGCACTGTATGGAATAATCCGGAATATGAAAGCTGGTATCAGACTTATGCAGGGAAGGAAATCAATGTGTCGAACCTGACAACATACTATCCTCATGTATACACAATGTATCCACAGTAAATCCCCATGCAACGGGCTGCTCCACCTTGCATGAAAGTCTGGGGATTTACTGTGGATGCACACAAACCCGCAAGGGAAGCGGGTTTGGCGCACAGCTTAAGGCGAAGAAAGATAAAAAAATGACCCTCCGAAGAGATTGCCTCTATCTTTTCAGGCTTTTCAACCGATGACATAGACACAATGCGCAGGGAACCGACGGAAGCCGGCAATGCCTGAAAATAAAAGCAAAATTCCCGAACTGTACCAAACACAGTTCGGGAATAAACCGGCCTGCTCCCAAAATTGCATGCTTTCTTATGCTCCTTCAGGCATCCTCCGCAAACCCGGCCTACCCTTTTAAAATCTCCTGCAGCGTCTCCATCAGCACCGAGATATCGATGGGTTTGGCGATATGGCCGTTCATGCCTGCTTCCAGGGCCAGCATACGGTCCTCATCAAAGGCATTGGCTGTCATGGCCACAATAGGAATAGCTGCCTTCACAGGATCCTCCAGTTTACGGATGGCCCGGGTTGCCTGGTATCCGTTCATCACAGGCATCTGTACATCCATCAGAATCAGGTCATAGGCATCCGCCGGTTTCTCCTTCATTTTATCCACGGCCACAGTCCCGTCGTCTGCCGTATCAATGACAAATCCCGCTTCCTCCAGTATAGTCCTGGCAATCTCCTGGTTAATCTCGTTGTCTTCCACCAGAAGAATTTTCTTCCCCTCAAAGCACGCCGGAAGCGCCTCCTCCTTTTCTTCCTGTGCCGCCGTCTCATAAGGCGCCGTCAGAACATTGCACAGTTCCGACAGGAAAACGGGCTTGGAGCAGAATGTAGTAACCCCGGCCTCCCTGGCTTCCTCCTCGATATCCCCCCAGTCATAGGCTGTCAGGATAATGATGGGAACTTCCTCACCCACGACTTTGCGGATTCTGCGAACGGTCTCCACACCGTTCATATCCGGCATAAGCCAGTCTACCAGGTACAAATCAAAGGGTTCCTCCTGCTCCAGAGCAAACCTGCTGCGGACCACCGCCTCCTTCCCCAGGGTAGTCCAGTCAGGACGCAGGCCCATGGCGGAAAGCATCTTGCTGACGCTGGTACAGGTATTTATATCATCATCCACCACCAGGGCACGCATTCCCGCCAGCTGGGAAAGATGCTCTGTTTTTAACGGTTTGCCGGCAACTTTAAACCGGAAAGTCACAACGAACTCGCTTCCCTTCCCCGTCTCACTCTCCACCGCAATGGTACCGTGCATCATGTCCACAATGTTCTTGGTGATGGAAAGTCCCAGCCCCGTCCCCTGGATTCCGCTGATGGTGGCAGTCTGTTCCCGCTCGAAGGGTTCGAAAATATGCTCCAGAAACTCCCTGCTCATGCCGATACCTGTATCCTTGACCCGAAATTCAAAAGCCGCATACCCCTCCGGCGCGTCCCCGGTCTGGATAATCCGCACACTGACAGTGCCTCCCGGCCTGGTGTATTTCATGGCATTGCTCAGCAGATTCAGCAGCACCTGATTCAGCCGAAGCTTGTCGCAGACGATGATTTCGTCCGTCACATCCTGGGTATCAATGAAGAAGGACAGCTGCTTTGCCTTCACGTCCGACTGCACGATGGTCTTCAGGTCATGTATAATCTCCGGCAGGCTTGCCTCCTTCTCCTCTATCTTCACCTTGCCGCTCTCGATACGGCTCATGTCCAGCACATCATTAATCAGGCTCAGCAGATGGTTGCCGGAGGTAATGATCTTCTCCAGGTAGTTCTGCACCAGTTCCCGGTTTTCAATGTGCGACAACGCCAGGGAAGTGAAACCGATAATGGCATTCATGGGCGTGCGGATATCGTGGGACATGCTGTTGAGGAAGGTGGTCTTGGCATGGTTGGCATACCGGGCCTCCCCCAGAGCCTCTGCCAGCATCAGCTTCTGCACCTGTTCCTCCCGGATGGTCTCGTCGATGTTCCGGAACCCGGCCAGAATGAACCCTTCCTTCCGGAAATCACTCTCCTTCACATGCACATAGGAAAACTGGTAATTGTGCACTTCATCGTTTTCCTTCACCCGGTAATTTCCCTGATAATCCCTGCCTGCCTCCAGTTTCTGCAGCACATTTTCCAGAGAAAGCGCTTCCTTGAGCCATGCCTGATCTTCCTCATACACCCGCTCCACAATATACCTGTCAAGAATCACGTCATAGGCAAACTCTTCCTTCACATCCCCATGCAGCCCCGTGGTTACATACCCCATCATCTTGACGATCCTTGCCCGGTTCTGTCCCGAATCTATCGCATAAACATTAACAAAATCACGGCTAAGCGCATCCACAATAGCAAGCTGTTCCAACAGTTCCCGATTAGACTTCTCCGTGGTATCCAGAAGTTTTTTGTTCCACTGGGTTCTGACCACCAGTATCAGAATAATGCTTACGGCAATCACTGCGGCCAGTCCCACTCCCAGCATAATCTCGGGATGTATCTTCAAAAACTCCGCAAATCCCAATTCCTGAGGGGTATAAACCGTATATTTTGTGACCAGCTGGTTTATCACTTCATCCGGCATCCGGGCGATGCATTTGTTCAGTATAGTCACAAGCTCCCTGTCACAGTTCTCCCGAACAAACATCCGAAAGTCAAAACTGACGTTGTTTTCGATGGCATAATGCAGAGAATCCGTAAAATCGTTATTGACAAAAAACTGCGCCGCATAGGTATAGACAAAAGCCGCCTCCGCTTCCCCGTCCAGAACCGCCTGCAGCGCCGCTTCCCTGGTGGGATAATAGAGCAGCTCCGCGTCCCCCGTAAGTCCCTGTTCAATAGGAGCATTATCCTGAGTCTCCGCGATGGCTACCGAGGTGATTTCCCCGTCAAAATCCTTCCTTGTCACCTTGGCTACCCCGGCCGTCAGATAGGTATCCGTGCCAAACCCCCGGCTCACAGTACCCTCCGTCACGGGTTCAAAGTTCTTTTTGTCGATGACCACGTCCACGCTGTTACTGTCCACAAGTTCATAATAATCCGCCCGGTTCTGCGCTACCACAGTCTCGTAAGGCAGTCCCGCCATGGCCATAATTTCAGCAAAATAATCCGGCATAATGCCCTTCAGTTCCCCGTCCTCCACATAAGAATAAGGTTCCCTGTCCCCGATTGCAGTAACCGTAATGGTCTTCCTGCCTGCTGCCACATCCTGGATATAATCCTTCTCCCGCTGGGTAAAGCCAAAGGAATCCGAATACTCTGGTCCATAGTATTTGTAGAACAGTACATTCATCCAGTCGCCTTCGTTCACATCCATCTGCCCGATGGCATAATTAATCTCCTGAAGCAGCCCTGTATCTTCTTTCCGCACAATGGCGTAAAAATAGTCAAATTCAATGGTATCCAAAGTTTTCTCATTCTGCGTCTTCCGCAGGCTGGTAGACAAGATTGCGTCAACCGCCCCCTCCTGCAGGGCTTCGGTCAGCTCGTCCGCACCTCCGTACTCTATAATACGGTATTCAAATCCATGTTCCCGCGCAAATTCCTCCAGGCTCTGCTTCTGGCTCCTGCCTTCCACCGCCCCGATTACCATGCCGTCATAAGTCTCATAATCACCGCTGAGCAGCTGCGTGTTGTCCGACCGGATGGACAGAATGGTGCTGCTGCGCCCGATGGGCAGGGAAAAGGCATACTTTTCCTCCCATTCCTCTGTCTTCCGCCCCGATGTAACCACATCAATCTGCCCCTCCTCCAGCATGGAGAGCATGTCGTTCCATGACTTGTCATATTCCACATACTGAAAATTCAAGTGGGAATATTGTGCGGCCAGATTCAGGAATTCGATGCCGTATCCGCTCAAGTTCCCGTCCTCATCCTTCATGTGGTATCCGTCAAAATGGAAAATACCTGCCTTCACCGTCCGGTTACCTGCATCCGTCCCGGCGCCTGCCGCAGTCCCCTCCCATATCATCATCAAAAATGCCAGCAGCAATACTAGGCTCCTTCCGCGGCCTGTCCTATGCCTGCGGGGATTCCTCCCTGAAAATTTTCCCTGGCGGGTTGTGTTCTCCGGTGCCATACTTCCTCCTCAACGACGTTCTTCCCGTCCTGTAGTAAACAGGTAAGCCATAGAGTTATTTTACCATAGTTTCCTGTTTTTTCAAACCCTTCCGCACAGAAATCTTTTCAATTGATTGCGGCTTCCTGCTCCTCTCCGACATTCTCTTTAAGACCGCCGGCCATAGTCTTGCCTTAAACAGACTTGCAAATTCCGGCGGTCTTGAGCATACAACGGCAAGGCAGCTGCATATAGAGCAGGCAGATAATACCCGCGGGCAGATAATAGCCCCAGCTTTTCCCTTTCTGGTATCCCAGCCGGAAAAGCTGCGGATACATGGCAAGGCTCATCATCCCATAGAAGAGAAAACCGAACGATATAATCACAAGCATCCACTTAAAGTCCGGATACCACCTGGAAATGGAAAAAAGATTTGCCAGCGGCATCAGACTGCCCCCAGCAGGATGCCCCCGGCGCACAGCACAAGAGACCGGGCATATCTGCCTTTCACTATGACACTTCTTTTCAGCAACGTCAGATAAGCCTTCTTTTCTTCAGGCAGACGCCCGCCCTGGACCACGCAGCAGGAAGACTTCAGCTCCTCCTTATCCCCGCAGCAGGAAGCCGCGCCGTGGCTGATATAGACGATGCAATCCGCAATCCGCTCCAGGTCACTGGCAGGCTCATCCAACAGAAGCATCCGGGCATCATGGGAAAGGTGGACAGCCAGTGTCAGCTTCTGCGTCATCCCCCGGGACAGACTCTTTACCTTCTTCCCGGAAGCGATGCCAAATCGTGACAAACAGTCCCTGTACCGGGCGCTGTCCCAACTACGGTAAAAGCGCCGGACGCATTTCTCGATGTCCAACGGGTTCCAGTCCTCCTGAAAATAAGGCCGGTCAAACAATATGCAGATTTCCTCCCGGACCGATTCGACTAACACCCGAGAATATAAACAAAATACAAGTTTGCAACTTTGATGGAAAAATGATGTAGTCTTGATACGCTGGAAAGGTATACTTTTTACAATAATTGGTAAGATGGTTAATTTTTACCCTGCCGTTATAAAAAATACCGGTTTGCATTCAGGCGCTTTCTTATGTCTGAACAGGCTATGGACCTGGTTTGGCAGGCGCAATCAATCTGCTGTCAAAACCGGGACGCACCCCCATTCATACTTGTGCCTTAAGAAATAAAAGTTTGACCAAAAATTTATTGAAACTTTTTATCCTGTTTTACGATCCTATAGTTATAGCGGACAGCATAAAAATTTTATTTGGCACATTGTGCCGACTGCCGCCGGATTTTCGGTTTAAGAACGAATAGAATCGCCGCGGCGTTTACCGCGGCAGGCCTGATGCTCCTGATTTCCTCATGGAATACAGGCCATACTTATGAGGAGGTGTACCTGAAGTGGGATTGTCTGACCTGAACTTTATATTCCGCTTTCTTCCTGCTTTTTTAGCGCTTTATATCCTCTGTCCTCCCAAATACAGAAACTGGATACTCTTTGCAGCCAGTCTGCTGTTCTGCGCATTGAGCAGCCGGGAGGGCGTGCTGGTTTTACTCTGCTCGCTGACAGTAAATTATATATTGATTCACCTGATGGATTTCGCAAGCCAATATCCGCGCAGCAGGCAGGCGCATTTATCCGACTCCCCTGAGATGTCCCGGGATATTGGCACATGGACCGCGGCAGAACTCCCGTCAGCCGGCTCCCCTGAAATTCCCCGGTACTTCGGCTCTGGCGGCACTCATCTGGTAGATAACGACACATACACCCGCCCCTCCGGAAGGCTCAAAATGCTTTCCTGGCGCAGGACCTGGCTCTTCCTGGCAGTACTTTTCAATGTCGGGCTGCTTTTGTTTTATAAATATGCCGCAGGGACGCTTCCTCCCGGCATCAGCTTTTACACCTTTACGCTGCTGTCGGCAGATATCGATATCTATCTCTGCAGAGAGAGCGCGCCCCAAAGCTGGCTGGAGCTGGGAACCTACATTGCCATGTTCCCCAAGCTGCTCTCCGGCCCCATCACGGAATATCATGCCTCCTTTGGACAGGTACGCAGCCGGGAAACCAGTGGAAAAAAGGTAGAATACGGGTTGTCCCTGATGATTATCGGCCTGTCCTTCAAAGTACTCATTGCGGATACACTGGGGATTCTATGGCATGACATACAAACCGTAGGCTTTGAAAGCATTTCCACACCCCTTGCATGGATGGGCATGGCCGCTTATTCCGTGCAGCTGCTGTTCGATTTTCAGGGCTACAGCCTGATGGCGGTGGGGCTGGGACATATACTGGGCTTCGATCTGCCGCAGAATTTTGACCACCCCTACCGTTCCCGAAGTATCAGCGAGTATTATCGCAGATGGCATATCTCCCTGGGGAAATGGTTTCGCGATTACCTGTACATACCCCTGGGCGGAAGCCGGACGGGTTCGGGACGTACTGCCCTTAATCTGCTAATTGTATGGATTGTAACAGGAATCTGGCATGGTGCAACGCCGAATTTCCTGTTGTGGGGACTGGTTCTGGGAACTTTTATCGTGTTGGAGAAATTTTTTCTCGGAAACTTTCTCAGCACCCACAGACTGATTTCACACCTGTACATATGGCTGCTCATTCCTTTAACCTGGGTTATCTTCGCAATCACCGACCTGAACAGCCTGGAAATATACTTTACAAGGCTCTTCCCCTTCTGGGGAAGCGGCATTGCCGTCAACGCGAACGACTGGCTTCTCCACGGCAGAAACTACCTGGGCTTCTTTCTGGCGGCACTGACAGTATCCTGCCCCCTGGCGGATTCCCTGTGGAAAAAATACTGGAATACACTCCCCGCAAAGGGCGTTCTGCTTGCCCTGTTCTGGGTATGTGTGTACCGGATTGTGAATGGGCTGCATAATCCGTTCATGTACCTCAATTTTTAGAACCCGGGCGGGTTCCCGGTCTGAGACAAGACGCAACCATGCCGAAATCCGCCGGAAAAAGATTAGGCAACAAACGCATACAAAGCAAAACACAACCTGAGAAAACTTAAAATAGCCATACCGAAATAAAACCTGAATAACATAAGATAACTGCGCCGAAACAAAATCCGGATAACATAAGATAATTGTACCAAAAGGAAACCGCTGAGAAAGAATGAGAATATAAAAATATGAAAAAACGAAAGCAGACAACTCCATTATTATCCACCCTTACAGTCAGCATGCTTTGCACCAGCCTGGCAGCTGCCGCAGGCGCACACAGCATTTATCAGAAATACAATACGGACGGTTGGTCACAGCCTGCAATTGCCGTCCTGATGCAGGGGCTCGCCAATCGGGATTTTCCCTGGAATAACGCCGCCACAAACGCCGGTTCCGGCAATGCCGCTATTCCTTCCGCCAATCAGCCAAACATGGACGGACTTCCGGTTGCCATTGTTGCACAGCCCGATTCTACGGCTACGGGAAACGGAATTGATTCTGCCGGACAGGTGAATACAGGAAACCAGTGGAATACCTCCGTCGGACAATCAGGAGCAGTGCCCCCGGGTAATCTCCCTGACGGACAGCCTGGGGCAGAAAGTCCGGATAAACTCCCCAACATACAATCGGGGACGGCAGTTCCGGACAATTTCACCGACGGACAGTCGGGGGCGGCAGTTCCGGACAATTTCACCGACGGACAGTCGGGGGCGGCAGTTCCGGGCAATTTCACCGACGGACAGTCGGAGGCGGTAACTCCGGACAATTTCCTCCACGAACGGCCGGGAACTGCCGCTCCGGGCGGTGCTTCCGAACAGACGGAAAAATCGGCTCCGAACGGCTCTTCCGAACAAACAGGAAGTTCGGCTCCGAACGGCTCTTCCGAACAAACAGGAAGTTCGACTCCGAACGGTTCTTCCGAACAAACAGGAAGTTCGGCTCCGAACGGTTCTTCCGAACAAACGAAAAATTCCGGCAATGAGGCATCTCAACCGGAAAACAGCCAGCCCGCTTCCGCTGCTTCTCCGCAGCCGGCGTCCCGGCAATATGAGTTTACAAATGTCACACAAGAATATTTTGACGATGCCCTGCTCATCGGTGACTCCCGCGCGGAGGGCGTGGCTCTCTACTCCGGTTGGGACAACCTTACCTATTATGCGGAAGGAGGCATGACCATCTACAATATGTTCCAGCGCCAGGTTGCGAAAGAAGACGGGCAGAAAATCTCCGTTGAGGAAGCCCTGCAAAAACACACTTTCGGCAAAATCTACCTGGAAATCGGCATCAATGAAATGGGCACCGGCACCCTGGATTCCTTTATGGAAGCCTATGAAAACGCCGTTAATCACCTGCGGGAACTGCAGCCCGACGCAATTCTGTACCTTTGCGGCATCATGTATGTCAAGCAGAGCAAATCGGAGTCCGACCCGATTTTCAACAATCCCAATATCCAGGCCCGCAACGATCGCATCGCCCAGCTGGCCGACGGGGAAAATATATTTTACCTGGATATCAATGAGTTGGTGACGGATGAAACCGGAAACCTGAACCCTGACTATACCTGGGATGAAGTCCACCTGCTTGGAAAGTACGATTCGCTTTGGCTGGACTATTTCTGCAGCCATGGGATTGTAAAAGAAGCACACTAGAAAAGCCTGACGGACCGGAACAGCAGTGTGCGTTCGGAGCGGTTGACAAACCGCTGTATGGCCGAAAGCTTCAGGACCGAAAATCTTAAGATCTTATGCCTCATTAAAATTCCGGGAGTTATGAGCTGCTTGTACAGTGCTCATAACTCCCGACTATTCGGCTTTCCTGCTTCAAGCCCCTTATGTTCATGAATCTCATTCCGGCAATTCCGGCAAATACTTAAGCGGCTTCTTCACCTCCTCCGCAAGATACCGCACCGCGCCTCCATACACGCCAAGCCGTTCAGCCGCCAACGTCATTTCATCATATGCCCCATGCAGAAGCTCCGCAATTTCTTTTCCTTCTTCCCCGTCTGCCGCACTGCGCGCCATCTTCACCGCCCTGTCCATCCTGCCGCAGATATCGTTCAGAGCCGCCTTCTGCTCTTCATCCAGGCGGGCGTTCCCCAGCTTCTGGATTTCACCTTTCAGGTAAAACAGCAAAATCTCCTCCTGTGCCGCCAGATCACTGTACATCTTCCCTGTAGTGCGCTTCCTCTCAGAACCCTTTTCCGCGTCCCTGAAAGCCCCGGCTGTTTCCCCAAAAGCCCCAACCGCATCCCCCGACAGATTCCTGAAAAATTCCACCGCCCCGCTCAGCTTTTCCCTGAAATCCGAAATCCCGTCAAAAAGCTGCCTGTGCTGCGGCGCACGGAGCATATCCATATCGGCGGCAAAGAGAATCGTGTCCAGCCGGAACAGCGCATCCTCCAGGCCGTAAACCGTCACCTCCTCCAGAGCCGGAGCCGCAAGCGCTTCCGCAATCCCCCTGACGACCTCCGCAATATAACCATAGGGCAATGTGGGATCCGACAATTTCCCGGCGGCAGCCAGGCCCGCTTCCACTGCGTCTCCTATCTTCTGCTGGGCATTTTTCCGCATATCCTGCAGAATCAGTCCCCACAGTTCACCCAGGAAACCCGCTATTTTCCCGGACGTTACCCTGGCATTCTGCGCCAGGCTGTCATACCGGGCACACAGCGGCTCAAACGCAGCGCGGTGCTCCGGCTGTGCCCTTGCGATCATCAGTCCCACCTGAAATGCCGTCACACCGGCTTCAAAAGCCGCATCCTCCACAGCCTTCACAATCAGAAAACGGGCCCCTATCTCGTCAGGGTTCTGTGCCACGGAAGCAACACGCTTCAGAACCTCCTCCAACTGCCCTGCCGTATTTTCCGCCCGGCGGGCGGCAAACTCCCATACCTGCGCGTAAACTGCTGCCGCTTCCCCGTCCGCCCCCTTATACTTCCTGGTATCCGCCGCAGTTTCCTTTGCCTCTACAATCAGCCTGTTCAGTTCCCTTACCATCTCGTCCGCACTCTTTGAATACATCATCGCGCTTTCCTCCTTTTTCCTTCCCGGGAAGCCTATGAATGAATGATATTTCCTGTATTCCGTGGGCGTCACGCCCAGATGCGCCTTAAAGCTGCGGGTAAATCCTTCATGGGAATCATAGCCGTACTTCAGCGCGATGGCAAGTACGGAATCCCTGCTCTCCGCCAGTTCTCCCGCCGCCAGAAAAAGCCTGCGCCTGTTCACATATCCCATGACGGTTTCCCCCACCGCCTCCCGGAAGATTCTCTGGTAATGATATTTGGAACAATGAATGCCCTCCGCAAGCATCTCCACGGTGAGCTTCTCCTGAAGCCTTTCCTCTATCATTGCAAGGGAGCGGAATATGGGGTCTTTCTCATTCATCCTGAGTCCTCCTCTGTTCCTGTTCCTGTTTTTTGTTCCTGACACTTACAGCATACAGGAATGAAGGAACTTTTTCTTGACGGAAAATGCTGATTTCTTCCCGGAAAAGCAGGCAGAATACAGGCAGATAATCAAGGACACCAGGCCGCTGCCCATGGGGACCAGGCCTGTTCTTACCAATCATCCCGGCCACGGCAGCGGATTATTTCAACGGCAGCAAAAGAGCGGAGGCAGTCTCGCTGTACCACTGCTCCTGCGCCTCATAAAGCCTTTTATACTCCCCTTCCCGGGCAATCAGCTCCTCATGGGTGCCCGTCTGCACCGCCTCCCCGTCCTTCATCACCACAATCCTGTCGGCAAGCTTCACGGAGCCCAGTCGGTGAGTCACGATGACAGCTGATTTATCCCGGGCAATTTCGGCAAACCGATTATAAATTCTCGTTTCCTCGTACGGGTCAATGGCGGCAGTGGGCTCATCCAGAATAATCAGGTCATGGCTCCTGAAAAAGCCCCTGGCGATGGCCACCCGCTGCCACTGTCCGCCGGACAGGTCTATGCCGTCAAATTCCCGGGAAAGCATGGTTTCGTAGCCCCTGGGAAAAGCGCCGGCCTCCGTCCCCGCCATTTCGCATACGCTGTCCAACCGCGCCTTCCCGCAGTCTGCCGCCGCATCGCTTATGGAAATATTCTCGGCCAGGGTCATCTGATAGCGCTGATATTTCTGAAATACGGCGGAAGTCCGGGCGGTCAGCGCTCCCATGGCCAGTTCCCGGGTGTCCACACCGTTTTTCTTTACGGAACCCTCCCCGGGCAGGTACAGTCCGGCGATCAGGCGGATCAAAGTGGATTTACCGGAACCGTTCTCGCCCACCACCGCCAACGTCTCTCCTTTGCGCAGCGTCAGGCTCACGTTTTTTACCGCGTATTTCACCGGCTCCGCCGTCCCGTCCTCTTTAGAATGTTTTTCTTCTTTAAATTGTTTTTCTTCTTTAAATTGTTTTTCTTCTTTGGAATGCTTTTCTTCTTTGGAGTGTTTTTCTTCTTTGGAATGGCTTTTTCCTATGGAACGGTTTCCTTCCATATTCCCGGCGGGATAAGAAAAACTTACGTTTTCCAATACAATATCCCCCCAGCCCGGCGCTTCCCTCTGCTGTCCGGCGCGTTCCTCCATCGCCAGAAAGTTCAGGTAGTTGCGGATGGAACCCGTATTTTGGGCCATCTCCGCCATATGCCTGCATATTACCTCCTCCATGATGCTGTACAGCATGCCAAGGGAATTAAAGACCGCCGCAAACGCGCCCACCGTCACTTCCTGCTTCATCAGGGCATCATACAGCATCCAGAGAATGCCGCAGTACCCTGCCACCGTCAGGACGCGCATGGAAAGCTCAAACAGGTTCGCCTTCATAGTGGCCTTAAATCTCAGCTTCTGCAGACAGACCAGGGTCTCCTGATACAGCTTTTTGAAATAAAAGAAACCGCCCAGGAGCCGGGTTTCCTTGAAATATTCCCGCCCCACCATGCAGGTCTCATAATATTCGTATTCTCTGCGCACCGGAGCCGAATCATCCTCCAGATGAGCGAAAACCTTCACCCGGAGCAGCTGCGCCAGAGCCGTGGGCAGGAATATGATAACGATGGCGCTGGCCAGAATCGGTTTCAGCGAAAACAGATACCACCCCATAAAGGCGAAATATGGAATATAAAAGGTCAGAATTGCAATCACATTATAAACATACCAAAAGGCACTGTCCTTCCCCTGTTCCGCCTTATTGATGTCATCCAGCTTCTCCGTATCTTCAAAGACAACCGGGTCCAGACGGGCAATTTTCTCATGAATCAACCTGGAAAGATGTGCGCCCGCCTTTCCTTCCACCACCCCGGGCAGGAAATTGGCTGCGCCGTTCAGCACCTGACATGCCACATTTGTAATGCCCAGAAACGCCAGTGCGAGAAAGGCCTGCAAAATTCCCGTCTCCCCGCCTGCCGCATCCACCGCCTTGTCGAAAAATCTCTGCTGCATCATGGTTTCCACGCCGAAGGAGACGCCGTGGAAAACGGAAAGCAGTATGTTTGCAGCAAACAGAACAGGCGCTGCTTTCATCATCACCAGCAGAAGCTTTCCCAAAGCGCCCGCGGCACTTCTCTCTCTTTTTTTCTCAGTCTGCTTTTTCATTGATACCAACTCCTTTGCGCCTCATACATGGAAGCATATATGCCATTCCGGGAAAGCAGCTTCTCATGGCTTCCCTTTTCCGCCACCTTTCCGCCGTCCACCACGATGATTTCGTCTGCCAGGCGGGCGGCGCCCAGTCTGTGGGTAATGAAAATAGTAGATTTCCCGGCGCTGATTTTGCCGAACATTTCATAGATGCCGCTCTCCGCCACCGGGTCCAGCGCTGCCGTGGGTTCATCCAGAATCTGCACTGCCGCCGGGTTATAGAGCGCCCTGGCGATTGCCACGCGCTGCCACTGGCCCCCGGAGAGGTCCACGCTGTTTTCCTTTATTTTTCCCAGGGGAGTCTCCATTCCCCGGGGCAGGTCGGCGATTGCCTGGTCAAGGCCGATTGACGCCGCTGCCGTCCTGATTTTATCCTGGTCTCTGTGGAGCACGTCTCCCAGAGCAATATTGTCCTCCAGGGAAATCTGATATCTGGCAAAATCCTGATAAACCACGGAAAAAAACGCTTTCAGCTGTGCCTGGCTGAAGGTTTTCAGTTCCCTGCCGTTGAGCAGGATTTCCCCTTCATAATTATCATACAGACCGGTTAAAAGCTTGGTCAGCGTGGTCTTCCCGGCGCCGTTTATGCCCACGAAAGCATAGTGTCTGCCGCATTCCAGACGCAGATTGAAATCGCTTAAAATATCCTTATCCGTGCCCGGATACCGGAATGTAACATGGCTAAATTCCAGGCTTTCAAAGGTGATTTCACTGCTGTCCGCAGGCAGTTCCAGCGCCCCCTGCGTCTCGGACAGCGCGCAGAATGCCGTCAAATCCTTGCAATACTCCAAGTTCCGGGCAATCTGCCCCATGGTATCGGCCAGTTCCCAGGACATCATCTGAATCAGATTCAGGGTGGAAGTGACCAGCCCCATAAACATACCCGGCGTAATGAGTCCTCTCTGCAGAGGGAACAGAAGCACACTGATAATCAGCAGAGACAGCAGCACCGTCACCAGGCTGGAACCCTTCAGGCGGATAAAGTATCTGGCGCTCACACCCACGGAAATCTTTCGTGCCGCTTCGTATTTTTCAAGCCACTGCCGGTTTACCTTCTGTGTATAACCAAAAAGCGTACGTTCCTCTACGTTTTCCCGTCCCTGCAGCACGCTCTTTAAATAGTTGGCTCTGCGCCGGTGCTTCTCCGCTTCTTTATTTTCTTCATACATCTGCTGTCCGCTCTTGACGGCCAACCGGAAAAGGGGTACGGAAATCGCCACAATGGCCAGGCCGGCCCACCAGACCTGGGCCATCAGTATCACCAGCAGGGAACCCACCCGGAGAACGATATTGGCGATGCCGCATATATTATTGAACCCGCCCAGAAGCTTCCCCACCGGGTCCGCGCACACCCGGTTGATCAGTTCCCAGGTGTCATTGTTCTCCACATGCCGGTATTCCAGTGATGCCCTCTTTTGGGCGATTCCGGTCCGGTATACGAAATCCAGGCGCATCTCCATTTTCAGATTGACATAACTCATCAGCTGCCAGTTCAGGTTATTGTAGGCAACAATCAGAATCAGGCACAGCAGGGGCATTCCGATGGCCGCCTGTTCCGCCTTTCCCGCAAAAATATCCAGGGCGCTGTCGATAAAAGCCGCCGTGGCCAACACCTGCAGGGACGGCAGAAGGGACACCACTGCCTGATTGAGTATCTTAATGCCTGCATATAACGGGCATACAGTGAAGGGAATTCTCAAAAAATCCCGGAAATTGTATTTTTTGTCACTTGATAATAATTCTTTCATTTCTACCTGCCTTTTGTGTGTACTTAGTTTATACGCACGCCCAAAAACATCTGCCAATGTAAATGTATAACGAGTGAGCGCATCTGCATTGCAGAACAGAGAAACGGAAAATGAATGTGCTGCACATGCTTCCTATCGTATACTGCAAGTTTCATTGACGTGCAGTATAAATGGCTGAATCCCCGCCCGTTTCAGCACCAATATAGTCATCGCATAAGCGGTAACAGTGTATATGTACAATAGCATCGAAACCTGAAAAAAGCAATATGCAACGCTTAAATGGTTCATTTCTGAACTTGACAAGTACAGAAATGTGCATATTTTGTAAAATAGCCTGTCGAGTAGATGTGGGGATTACTCCCCACACCCCTCTACGGAACCGGACGTG
>CAJUJN010000017.1 GCA_910586775.1 uncultured Acetatifactor sp.
GCTGGTCGGGAAAATATTTTGTAAAATTTGTTAGTGTATAGTTGACAGAATCGGGAGGCACCGGTTCCGGAAAAACGACATTTCTGAATGCACTTTCCAACTACATTCCGAAGGACGAGCGAGTTATTACCATAGAAGATTCCGCCGAGCTGCAGATTACGGGGGTGGAGAATCTGGTAAGCCTTGAGACCAGAAATGCCAATACGTCCGGCACTGGCCAGATTACCATCCGTGACCTGATTAAGTCTTCCCTTCGTATGCGTCCCGAGCGGATTGTAGTGGGGGAGGTGCGCGGCGGCGAGGCGTTGGACATGCTTCAGGCAATGAACACGGGGCACGACGGCTCGCTTTCAACGGGCCATGCCAATTCCACCCAGGATATGCTGAGCAGGCTGGAGACCATGGTGCTGCAGGGGGCTGAGGGACTGCCGTTGGAAGCCATCCGTCAGCAGATTGCGTCGGCGGTGGATATCATCATCCATTTGTCCAGGCTGCGTGACAAGTCCAGGAAGACTATGGAGATTACGGAGGTAGTGGGGTATGAAAACGGGCGTATCCGCCTGAATCCTCTGTATGTATTTGAGGAAGACGACAAAAGCACGATGCAGGAGGTTTCGGGAAGTCTGAACTGGACGCAGAACCCCATGGTGAATACCATGAAGCTTAGGCTGGCCGGAATTGCAAAGGAAATCTGAGGAGTGGATTATGGGGAAAAAGTAGAGCGGGGGCCGGAATTCATCCCATCCCCCCTGAATAACAATATGATAAATTACGCCGAATATTATCTGTCGGCTACGGAGAAAATAATATTTTTCCTGATTACCTTTATCACGGGAGGGGCGGCAGGGATGGTCTTTTACGGCGGCCTGTTCAAGGTGGACGGAGAGGCGACCATGGCGACCACGATCAGCAATACGGTTGTCTTCTGCGTGATTGGCTGCATTGCCGCGAAATTCTTCATTCCGGTGCTGCGGGAAAGCATGCGGCAGAAGAGGAGCAAAAGGCTGGAGAAGCAGTTCGTGAATATGTTGGACGGACTGGCATCCTCACTGGCGGCGGGAAACACTGTGAACGGTGCATTTGTGAACGCTGAAACGGACATGAAAAATCAGTATTCCGAAGATGAGGTGATTGTCCGGGAGATATCGGAGATTGTCCTTGGGCTTGGGAACGGAAGGACACTGGAGGAGATGGTCGCCGCGTTCGGAGTCAGGAGCAACAGCGAGGATATTGAGAATTTCAGCAATGTTATCAGCAACTGCCACAGGATGGGCGGAAATTTCAAGGACGTCATCCGAAAGACAAGGGACATCATCAGCGATAAGAGCGCCATAGCGGATGAAATTACTACAAAGCTTGCGTCAAATAAGCTGCAGCACAACGCTATGTGCATCATGCCCATAGTGCTGGTGGCCATGTTAAGAATGTCAAGCCGCAGCTTTGCAGATAATCTGGCCTCTCCGCTCGGGGTGGTGGTTACTACCCTGGCAATCGGGCTGTTTGTGGCTTCTTATTTCTGGGGACGGAAAATAATTGATATCGGGTGAGTGTATGAATATTGTATATCTGGCAGCGGGGACTGTACTGACGGTTTTGTTTATCATAATGCTTTTTAAAGGGAGCAGATACGATTATATGCTGGAGGCGCTGGACAGCGGGGACTATCCGCTGAAGACAATATACAGCGTGGGTATGGCATGGCAGGATATGAAGCTTTTCCGGTTGCGGGGAAAGTTCGGCGAGAGCCTGCGCACGGATACCACGCTGCACTATTCCAGGCAGTACAGCGAATTCTACGCAAGGATTATATGGGCGCAGATGCTGTCCTTCGGGCATTTCTGCCTGGCGGTTTTCCTGGTGGCGAAGGTTTTGCATCCGGCTCCATGTCCGGCTTTTTCCTGGTGGTGGGAATCATTCTGAGCGTACTGGCGATGTACTATTTCGGAACCAGCACCTCTGAGAAGGTGAAAAAGCGCCGTGAGGAATGTGAGGCGGAGCTCCCGAATGCGGTGTCAAAGCTGGCCCTGATTACCAACACAGGCACCACGCACCATGATTCCTGGGAGATGGTTGCTTACGGAAAGACAGGGACCTTCTATGACATGATGAAGAATTCCTGCGTGGAAATAAAGAACGGCAAGGCGGATGTGGATGCCATTCACGATATGGGCGCTATGATTAATTCGGAGGAAATCAAGAAATTTACGTCGGCGCTGATTCAGAGTATAGAGCGGGGCGGCGGGGATTTGCCCCATTTTCTCACGAATCAGTCTTCTGAGCTGTGGGCAAAGCACCGCCAGACCATGCTTCAGAAGGGTGAGCAGGCCGCCAGCGCGCTGCTGATGCCCATAGCGCTTATGTTTCTGGGCGTCATGCTGATTGTGATGTCGGCGGCGCTGCAGAGCTTTTAGGGAGGAAATTCGGCATAAGGCATAAAGCGACCGGTTTTCACGCGGAGTATTCGGGTGCATGGGAGGATTGCAGAGGGCATGCAATGGGACGGTGCAGGTATTGGCGGGGGAACGGCGGCCGACGGGAGTATGATATGCGCGGGCAATATGCCCTGTATATAAAAGAGACAGCTTATTAACAATTCAATTTATCACGGAGGAGGAAAAATGTTGAGTCGTTGGATGGACAGGATGTATTTTAGGGCAATGGAGAGAGTTCAGAAGGTTTTGCGTGAGGAAGAGGGTGATACTAACTTTATCTCTATACTGATAATTCTTGGTGTAGTCATTCTCCTTGCAGGTGTATTTATGGGATTCAAAGACCGGATTGTCGGCATGGTACAGGATATTATTGATGAGTTCGTTTCAAACGGGATCCATTGACGTGTCTGCTTATGTCGGGGGTGCTTTGCCCTGCCCCGCAGTGTTTCTGATATCTTTCCAGGGAGCTGCGGGGGAGACGGGCAGGTCACTGATGAAATCGAAGAATTACGTCCTGCGGGAGGGCTTATGAATTATTTTCTTGCGGTGCCGGTGGCGCTGTGCTGCGGTGCGGCGGCATACTGCACCCTGAATCAGGAGACTGCGGATAAAATAAAGCTGTTGCACATCATGGGTACGCCTGCGGAAAAAACGAGGGCAATGAGCGGCACACAGGTGCGGCTGCTTACGCTGCTTGTCGGGATTCTCTGCTACAGTGCTGCAGTGATGTTGCTGCTGCATGTGAATGGGGCGATTAACAGGGTGAAGATGCTGGCTGCCCTGTTCTGCATTGCCGGCGCGGCCTGCAATGACTACAGGGAACAGCGGATTCCCAATATCTTTCCGTTAGTGATGGCTCTTTCTGGTCTGCTCTGCCTGGCGGCGGGATATCTGTTTTCCCAGGAGGGAGCCGCCGCTTATCTGGCCAGCAGCCTGATAGCCACGTTTCTGGTGGCAGCCTGCATGACGGTTGCGGCGCTGCTCACAGGGAACGGAATCGGAACCGGGGATATCAAGCTGCTCTGTTCGCTTGCGCTGACGGGAGGCGTGTACACAGTGGGCGGCACTCTGTTTTTCGGCATGACAGTCTGCTTTTTTACGGCTGTCATTCTGCTGGTGGTTCGGAAAAAGACGATGAAAGAGTCTCTGCCTTTCGGGCCTTTCATTTTTATCGGGTATATAATTTCTATTTTTGCATCAGTTTATTAAATACAGGCAAAACCGCTGAAGCGGGCAGGGGGCGTATATGAAGAAGATTAGAATCGTTCTGACAGTTTTTATGCTTGCGCTGACAGGCATGGCCTGGGTATCCCTGGCTGGCGGAATCATGAAGGAAAACAGCGCATACAACAGGGCGCTCGAGAAGGCCCGGGCACTGGAAGAGCAGCGGCTCTACCAGAAGGAGATTGCAGCCTTGGAGGAAGCCCTGGGAATCAGGGAATCTGCAGAGGTCAGATGCCTGTGGCGCGACGCCTGGCAGCTTGCCTGGGAGGACGGCGTGGCCGCGAAGAGCGAGTACATAGACGCCATGGAATCGGTGGCAAAGCTGCAGCCGGGCAATGTGGAGAACTGGGAGAAACTGATTGGGTTCTGTGTGGAGACACAGGACTATAAAACCGCGTATGCCAACTGTAAGGATGCGGAGGAAGCAGGCGCATCCAGTGAGAAGCTGGACGTCTGGCAGAGACAGGTCCGCTATTCCTATACTGTAAACGGAAGAGTTTACTCCGAAATACAGTATAGTCCCAGCGGGTACAACACGGTGAGCAACGGAGAAAACTGGGGCATTGTGAACGAGAACGGCGAATGGGCCGTGGACTGTACCTGGGAATTTCTAAGCCCCGTGACCTCCGGCCTGGTACGGTTGGCGGGGGATGTACAGGAGCTGCGCATTATGGATAATAAAAGTGTGGTGCAGGCCATCCTGGGCGGGGGCATCGAGGCGGCCAGAGTGATTGCGGACGGGATTCTGCCCGTCCTGGAGGACGGCAGCTGGAGATATTATGACAGTGCGAGCCAGACGTTTATGCAGGGCAGTTATGAGGACGCCTCATCCTATGCGGGCGGAATTGCGGCTGTGAAGGAGAACGGAAAATGGAAGCTGGCAGACAGAAACGGCAGCCAGGTGGGAAATGCGGAGTTTGAGGATATCAGCCTTTACAGCGGCGGAGAGTATCTGTATGACGGAATCTTTGTGGCAAAATCGGGGGGTGAATACGGGCTGTATGACCAGAAGGGCGTTCTGGTAGCAGGCATCGCCAGTACAGATATGGATGTATTCACCGGAGAGTGGATTGCCTACCAGGAGCCGGGCGGAAGATGGGGCTTTATGGATAAAAAAGGGGATGTGATGATAGAGCCGCAGTATGAGAATGCAAAGAGCTTTTCCGGCGGGTTGGCGGCCGTCTGTATAGACGGGATGTGGGGATTTATCAATGAGGCCAATGAGCTGGTGATAGAGAACCGGTTTGTGGATGCCGGCTATTTTACTTCCGGCGGCGTGTGCTTTGTCAGCGAGGCGGCGGGAGAGTATTACATGATAACCCTGCGTTTTCCGGAGAGATAAGCGAGGTGGCATGGTGGAGAAGAAATCACGGGAAAAGGGTGCGATTATGCTGGAGGCCATCATTGTGATGGTGATTACCATGCTGGTTCTGGTGTGGCTGCTGGCAGTGGGTTTTATCTACTATCAGCGCTATACGACTACGGTAGTGACAAATGACGCGGTGGTAAAGATTGCGTCCACATACAACAATCCCTCCTCGGATATCATCATGGGATACGTGACCACAGAGGAGGTCAGCGGGAGAAACCTGTACCGGAATTTTACATCCGGCTCCGCTTCCGGCAATCTGATGGAGGTCAATGAAAACCGTGCGGAGGCCTATGTGAAATACATCCTGAACAAGGCCAATTTCACCGGAGTGGTGGAGGATGTGGATGTGGAACTGCGGCTGGTGAGAGATTCCCTTGTGAGAAAGCATGTGGAGCTGAAGGTTACCTGCACTTACAACACGCCCTTCGGGGAGGCCCTGGAATTTTTCGGCATGAGAGCCGCAAACACGTACTCCGTGACGGCATGCTCGGACTGTACAGATGTGTTGGATTATTATTCTACCGTTCATTTTGTGCAGACGCTGACAGACGGAACCTATATAGACGGCACAGGGATTATTAACAGCATCGTGAAACTGCTGAACAAAATGGTGCAAACATACAATCAGTTCATTTCCTGATTTGTCTGGAGGAGATATGAAGAGACGTAGCAAGGCCGGAAAAAAATGGATAAACGGAACCAGAGGCGTAATCTCCCTGTTTCTGGCGATACTGATGGTGCCCTTTGTGTCCATAGGCGGGGCGCTGCTCAATGCGGCCAGGGTAAACAGCGCGGTGGCAGTCTTTGACGAGGCGTTGTGCAACGCCTCCAATTCCACACTGGGGACTTATGACGGGTTTCTGCGCTCCAGATTCGGCCTGCTGGCAATGTCCCAGGATACCTCGTCCCGGGGAGGCGGATATACGGCCCAGGATTTGATATCCGAAACCTTTCAGTATTATATGGAACAGAATGTGGGGGCATTGAGCAATACTTATGTTACGGCTCAGACAGATGCGGCGGGAATCTATCCGCTGGCAGATACCGGGGTGCTGCTGTCCCAGGTGCTGGAGTACAGCAAGTATACGGTGCCTGCCAGACTTGTGATTGACGGCTTCTGCATTGACGACATTATAGGGAACCTGCTGCCGAAGATGGAGATGACGAAGAGCCTTCTCGGCACTATGACAGCGGGTACGGATATGGCGCAGAAGCTGGATGCCTGCGATGAAAAATTCGACAGCGCCGGCGAGAAGCTGAAGGCCTGCGAGACCGCACTGGGGGAGTACTCATCGGCATATTCCGCCTTTGACGCCGCAGTGAGGGAATATAACAGGCTGGTGGATGAAAGGGCGGCGAAGATTTCGGAATGCCAGGGGACCATATCGGATACAAATGCGGATATTGAGGGATACAACGAAACCATTGATGAAGAGGAGGAAAAGTATCCCGGGCTGTGCGCCCAGTGGAGCGCTCTGAAGAACGAGAAGGACGCATACGGAAATCCTGTGGACAACAGCGAGGCGATGGAAGAGCTGGAAGAGGAACATGAGGAACTGAAAACCTATGTGGAAGCACAGGAGGGGCTGGAAGAGGCGGAGGAGAACCTGGAAGAGGCAGAGGAAAACCTGGAGGCGGTCATCGCCCAGTACCAGACAAAGTTGGATAACCAGAGAACTGCAGTCAGCAACAGCAAAATCTCCTACAGCGGGAAAATAAGCACGCTGGCTTCTTCCCTGAAGTCTGCGGGGGAGGCTGTGGTAGCGGCGCAGGAGGCGCAGAATGACCTGGACAGCGCGGGAGTCGATCTGGCAGTGAACATTGCGGGTAATATCCAGACGGGCCAGAACAAAAGCATGGATACGCAGATAAAGGATATGGAAGCAGGCAAAAAGGCTGCTCTGGAGAGAGGGGACAGCGAGGCGGCATATTTATGGTCAAACCAGATAGACGAAGCCAACGCAAAAAAGAACAACCTGAGCGATATGAACACGATTCTGGTGACGGGAACTACTTCCGGAGTGAATGCAGGCAGAGATTCCATGAAGGATTTTGCGGTAAATGACTACATCAGCAGCTTCAATACACAGTATACGAAACTGATTCAGCTGAAGGGAAAGGTGGACGGCTATACTCTGGCAAACGGATATGAGACAAAAATGCCGGGCACAGGAGGATATTATGACAATGGTGTCATGATTCCTGTTACCAGCGGGGATCTGGAGCGGCTCCAGGAAGGCCTGGCGGAAGATACCGCGGAATCCTCTTTTTTCGCGACGGTAAAGGTGCTGATTGGCTTTATCAAGGCAATGGTCAGCTTCAGCGCATGGGTAGATCTGGAACTGACAGGAACGATTAACACGTCGCTTTATTCCGGCATAGGGGGACTGCCCTCCTCCAAAAACAGGAGCGAGGGAAGCGCATATTGCCTGAAATCGTCCTATGACACGGAGGACAGCCAGCGATCGGATTACTATAAACAGCTTTTGAGCAGTTACTCCACCGGTTCCTTCGTACCGGGCAACGGTACGGGGGCGGATTCCCTGATAGACCAGATACTGAACGATCTGTCGGACCTGTCCGAAAGTCTTGAGGACTGGCACTGGTATAATGTATTCAAGAAAACAAAGGCATTGTATAACGCAGTGACAGGTCTGGTGGGACATGTGCTGGAGTTTGCAAAAAATGCCGCCGTAATACTGGCGGAAGCGGTAGGACAGAAGCTGCTCCTGGCCGGATACGTGGCATACAATATTCCAAACAGGACCACATACGGTAGCTATTCCCTGCCCAGGGCAGGCAGTCCCGGACAGGGGTATGCGTTTTACGGTGCGGAGACGGAATATATAATGAAGGGCAGCCTTTCGGAGGCTGTGAACCAGACAAAGGTGTTTAACAATGTATGGCTGATCCGGCTGGCCTTTGACTTCGGGTTTGTGCTCACGAATGCGGAGGTTGCGTCTATTGCGGGCGAAGCAGGAGCGGTGACATTTGGAATCGGCACGATAGTCGTGTATATCCTGTACATGGTAGCGGAGCCCTTTGTGGACACACTGGTTTTGGTGAACGGAGGGAAAGTTCCCATCTGGAAGTCGACTCTCTACCTCACACCCAGCGGCATAACGGATCTGATCGGCGTTTTCTATCATTTAACGCTTTCGGACGCTCAGAAAAATACTGCTTACAAACAGGTGGTTAAGGTCATGAGTATCGGGAAGGCCAGCGACAGCTACGCGCAGAATTATGCGGATGCATATCAGTCAGGTATCAGCGACCCGGATGCGGGGGGCAGTTCCAAGGTGGTGAGTTCGTTGACATTTGACTATACCAAGACACTGCTGATGGCAATGCTGTTTGAGAATAAGGAAACCATGCTGAACCGCCTGGCAGATATCATCCAGATGGAAGCGTCCTACAACGCTGCCACCAATATTGGTACATACACCTTTAACCTGGACGAGAGCTATACCTATCTGCGTTCTTCCGGGAGCTTTACCACTAATGAGTTCCTGCCGATTTCCGATTCTGCAGGATTGCGCTCGAAGGAAAGGATTATATACAGAGGATATTAAAATGAAGAAAAAGCGAGGCGGGGAGAAGGGGTTGCTTTCTCTCGAGGCGTGTATCACACTTCCCATATTTATGTTTTTGATGTTCTTTCTGTACAGTTTTTTCGTGGTGTTTGAGGCCAGAAACGAGATGGCGCATGTGCTGCTTTCCGCTGCGGACAGCCTGTCCTTTGATGCCAACGAAAATTCCGGTCTGGGGGAATCCGGAACGGTGGGGCAGGTTTTATACGGGCTGTACGGGAATGCGACGAATTCCGACAGCGATTTTACGGACTACAGGGCCTGGTATAATTCCACCACGGTGGAAGACGATGAGGGAAACCAGAGCATAGACGGAACATTTGAGGATATTGTCAGAACACGCTTTATCGCTTATCTGACGGGGGAGATTCCCGGAAGGCGGAAGAAATTCTGAGGCGCTATCATGTGAAGGGCGGTGTGGACGGACTGGACTTTTCGGGTTCCCGCGTGGAGGACGGAAAGCTGTATCTGTCCGTGCGGTATACGCTGGAGTATGAATTCAGGGTTTTTGACGGAGGAGAGGCACAGTTTGAGCAGTCGGTCTGCTCCAGGCTGTGGGAATAGAAAGCGAGGAAGAAAGAAATGCAGTTTACTTATGAGAATCAGGGGACCAATACATATCTGTGCTGCGACCTGACTGACATGGAAATCGACAGCATGGGGTTGGGAATGATTACCAACAACCGCATTCCGGGGTTTGTCCACTCCATATTTACCCAGATTGATGACAGAAAGCTGATCAAATACAATGTGTCGTCCAGGGTGTCCATGAAGCAGTTTTTCTCCGGGCTGGTGAACAGAAAGCGGTTGGTGAATGTGTTTGCGGGGATAGCGGAGGTGCTGACGGTATCGGAGGAATATATGCTGGATATGAACTCCGTTCTGCTGGATACGGACTATATTTTCATTGACGTGTCCAATTACAGCGCGGAGGTGATCTATGTGCCGGTGGTGATGGAAAACGGCGGCAACATGGAGGCAGCCCTGTTTTTCAAAAATATAATGTTTACCACCCAGTTTGATTCCTCGGAGAATTGTGACTACGTGGCGGAGATTATCAATTTTCTGAACCAGAGGGGCGCGTTTTCCGTCTGGCAGTTCAGGCAGATGTTGGACAGGCTGAAATGGCAGCCGGGGTGTGAAGAGAAAGCGCCGGCTGCGGAAAAGCCGGCGGCAGCAGAGCCGGTGAAGCCGGGCAGGGCGGCGGCAGCAAAAGAGAAGCTGGCGGCATTTGTGCAGGAGGAGCATCGGGAAAAGCCGAAACCGGAACAGCCGGTTAAGAAGCCGGCGAGAGAATATGAGGTTCCGAAGGCAGCGGCCGCGAAGGCGGAATCCGCCGTACAGCAGACACAGGATAAAGAGATTTCGCTTTTTTAAGAGAATGCGGATGCATACAAGGCGCAGAAGGAGGCAAAGAAGAAAGGTGCGCCTTCCGACAGGGAACCCAGGAAGGAAAAGGCGAAAAAGGAAAAGGTGCAGACGAAAAAAGCACCGGAGGCGGCTGTGACATTTGCTGTGCCCGGGCAGCAGCAGCCGCTGTTTGCCGGTGAACAGGAGCCGGCGAGCCCGGCGCATACGGCCGCTGCGCCCACAGTGTCTCCTGCTCCCGGGCAGCAGACCGCGTCCGCTTCGGTGAGCGGGACCGCGCCTGCATCCGCGTCCTTCCGGCAGCCCGGCGGTGATTTCGGGGAGACCGAATATATGGGCCAGGGGGACGACGGCGGGACGGTCCTGATGGGAGCGGAAGGCACACAGAACATGCAGCCGTATCTGCTGCGGATGAAAAACAACGAGAGAATTCCGCTGGACAGAGAAATGCTGCGCATCGGACGGGACAGGGAGAATGTGGACTATTCCATTCCGGAGAATAAATTTGTAGGACATAATCATTGCCATATCCTGTCGCGGAACGGAGAATATTACGTGGTGGATGACAATTCCAAAAATCATACCTGATATCAGAATGATACGCCACAGGAGACGGGCGACGGTTTCGGCGGCGGTTCTGGCAGCGGTGTTCCTGGCGGGAGGCGCCGGGACTTTTGTGGGATTAAAGCAGTTGGAGCAGAGACAGGCTGCGCTGACACTGTCTGAGTATTCGGCCAATGCCCTGGCGCAGGGTGACGTGGTCTCTGCCGTCAGCCAGGCGCTGCAGGCAATTCCGTCGGGTGAGAGTATTCTGGAGGCACCGGTTACGGCTCAGGCACAGAAGGCGCTGACGGATGCGCTGGGGGTGTATGATTTGTCCGACGGTTTCAAGGCGGCAGGCACCATAGGGCTGCCGGGCGCTCCCTTTGATATCTCGGTTTCGCCGGAGGGAACCAGGCTCGCCGTGGTGTACGGATATGAGGCGGCGGTGTATGAACTGGCTGACGGGAGCAGGACAGCCGTTCTGCCCGTGCAGGAATCGGCTCTGTCGGACTGCCTGTTTACGGACGAGAGCCATGTGGTCTGTGCCGGGCAGGAGGGCGTGACACTCTATGACCTGGAAGCGCAGCGTACGGTATGGACGGGGCGGGAGGCCACAACCCTGGCAGTATCGGCTGACGGGAGCACGGTTGCGGCAGTGGACAGGGATGCGGATTATGCGGTTATTTACAGTGCGGAGGACGGAAGGGAGCTTGCGGAGTGTTCCTTTGAGGGACTCCGCATGGCTGTGGCGGCAAACGATATCTTTGCCGACCCGAAGGATGCCGTCTTTGCCCTGAACGGGGACGGGAGCCTGCTTGCCGTCAGTTTTTCCCAGGGAGGGCTGAAGGTCTTTGACCTGCGCAACAGGGAAGATGACCTGATCATTTACGATGCTTCCGGATACAGGCATTTCGAAGGCGGCTTCAGCGGGAATTATTTTGCCTTTGCCGCCGACGGGGACGGCGCTTTATTCGGACTTGTGGATACCGCGAAGGCAGCGTCTGCTGGCAGGTTGGAGTCTCAGGAGCGTTTTCTCCTGAGAACGGATGAGGACGGCATATACCTGGGCAATGGGAATGTGCTTGTGGAACTGGAGACTTCCACGTTGGAGGAGCTGGAGATAGCGTACACCGGCAGTGTGGAAATGACGAATTTTGCCGTGGGGAAGGGACATGCTCTGGTTGCCACGGAGGATAACGGATTTTCCTTTTATGACAGCGGCGCGTATCTGATGACGGCGGAGAGCGGGAACCAGAATGCCGATTTTCTGGCTCTGACGGAAAAATATGCGGTAATCGGAAACCGGACGGAGACCTCGCTGCGGATTCTGGAGCTGGAGAGCCACGGGGAGGCGCAGCTGTTTGCCTATGACGCCCGCTATGCCCATGATGAGGCCAGAATCAGTGCGGACGGCCGTACAGCCGTGTTGTTTGACCACAGAGGATTCCGTATATACGATTCGAACGGAGAACTTGTGGCGGAGACGGAGCTGCCGGATGTGGAGAAGATATATGATCAGCAGTTCAGGAGAGAAGGGGAAGATTCTTACCTTGAAGTAATCTGGTACGACGGCACCAGGCGCTTTTACAGTGCGGCGGACGGCAGTGTGATATCGGAGGAGACAGGGGAGGCGCCTGCAAAAGACCTGTATGAGGAATTTTTCGTGGGCGGCTTCCGCATTGCCTCCGGACTGCACGACGCGCCGGTGGTGTACGATGCGGAGTCCGGGGCGGAACTGGCGGTGCTGGAATCGGACGGCTATCTGACCTATGTGACGGAGGTGGGGGATTATCTGATCACAGAATATATGGATACGGCAGGAGGGCGGTACGGGCTTTTGCTGAATCGGCGTTTCGAGGTCCTTGCCCTTCTGCCGGGACTTTGCGATGTATCGGGAGACAGACTTGTCTTTGACGACAAATCAGGGAATCTGCGGCAGAGCCGCTTATATTCCCTCCGTGAGCTGATTGCTCTCGGAGAGGCCTATACAGGCTAAAAATACGAAAGGAGGATTTCGCTTAGATGAAATCTATGAAACGTGGCCTGGCAGTGCTTCTGGCGGTACTGCTGACCTGGCCCACACTGCCAGCGAGGGCGGATACAGCAGAGGAACAGACTGCTGACAGCTCTGTGAATGTCCCGGGGGAGGGCCCCGATGTCAGCGGCAGCGACGCTTCTGCCGGTGAGGAAGTTCTTCCGTCCGGTGTTGCCGGGGAAGAAACGGATGTCAGCGGCAATGACGCCCCTGATACGGAGCCGGTTCCGGAATACGGGAATGGGGAGGTGGTGTACAGCACAGGCGGTGAGTATCAGCTCATCGTGAATCCCAGTGTCTCGGAAAACGAGGCTTACGAGGGCTTTTCAGGTGTCTTTGAGGCAGACGGGAGTTATACCATCCAGATTCCGGAGGAGGACCCGTTCTTCCCCTATGAAGTCCAGTTTGTGGATCCGGAATCCGGCGAAGCGCAGAATCAGTGGTTTATGACACCGGATTCCGAAGTGGAGTACGGCGGACATACCTTCAGGGTGGCGGCAAACTTTACCGGGAATGTTGTCACGCAGTTCAACCTGAACATCGCAGGGGATATTGTAGTGGTGTATCCCGCGGAGAAAGAGTTCGGCGGTGCTGCGCCTGTTTCGCTGCTTCCGCTGGAGGAAGTGTATCTTAGCAGCATCGACCTGAACGGCTATACGCCGCTGGAACTGACCATGGTGTCCGTGGATTCCATCTTTACCGGCAAGGTGGAGCTGAAGGATACGGACAGTATCATGTGGACTACAAGGTATTCTTCTTACAGTGACAGTGAACCGGATTACACGGTCAGCCAGAGAGGCGACTGTATCAATCTGAGTTTTGCCTACAGTGTGCAGATGATTGTGGGAGAGCCTGACCAGCTAGCGGCGGATAATATTCGTTATACAATGTACCTCAACAAATCGGACTACGACGGATGGCTGACCCCTTCCTTCTATACGCAGGCTGAGGACGGTACGCGGACGGTTATTGAAGTGAAGGGGGATAACTATGGTAGCGGATATTCCACTGACAGGGATAGCGGTCATTATTTCCTGGAATTCGGAGATGAGAACGTTTCGTTGTCAAGCCAGGGGAATATTTATGAGGGATATCTGGCTCTACAGATTAATTCCGAAAAATATGCAAAGACAAGATTTACTTCTGTCAAGGCATATGAAGGCTTACATAAAACTGTGGCGGATGCAATGGCAGCTACAGAAATTACGGATCAAGTTTTTACGGCAGATATGTCCCAGGCGTATGCAGGATATAGAATGGGGAAATATTTACATGCCTATATTACTCTGGTATCTTTTGACGCACAGGGAAATGTGACAGGATGTCTGCCGATAAATGTAGATTGTTTCAGGGTACAACATGGGTTATATGTTGACTGGATGAGGGATGCTTCCGGTCGTGACATAACTTCGAGACGTTCTTTTGATGAAATAGACGGCTGCCTGTACTATACACAGCGGCTTTACAGCGGCAATCCTGCAAACGGAAATTATGTACAGAGTTTTATGTATTACAACGACGGTACTGTGGATAACTCAGTAATCACTGCCGCATATGTTGGTCATTACGCAAGCATCGCCGAAGCGACTGCAGCGGGCGCACAGGATGTGAAGGATACTCTGTTTCGGGAGGAAAGCTACAGCTACGGCAATTTCAAAGGATATGCGGGCGACTTCTCTGCAGGAATTAACTTCACCGTATTTATCGGCGCTGACGGGACAGAGGGACAGCAGGTTCTGAAGTATAATATTAAGACTGTTGCCAATGAGGATGTTGCCGGTCCCAGCAGCAACACAAACATTACTTTCGACGGTCTGCGGGATGGCGACGGCTACAGCGTATCCGCTGTCAGGCTTCTGGACTCCTACGCGGAGAATAACTATGTGGTATTTATCGTAAATGACGATGTGGACCGCAGCAAACTGGCGCTTACGTTCTATCCTGACGATAATCCGAAGCTTTATGCCGCGGGCAGCAGCACACCGGAAATCAGCGGGGAGAGCTATCATGATTTCTCCAAAGGGCCGGTACAGTTTACCGCATCCGCAGAGGACGGGGAAAATGCCAAAAACTACTGGGTGCAGGTGCTGAGCAGGTCAGAGACTGACGGTCAGGTCTTTATGAACAGCCTGGCGGATTCCACTGTAGAAACAAAGGTGGAGGGCGGCACCATATACACTACCAGGGAAGTGATGCTTGACTATATCCATGACTACAAACATGACATCATGCTTGCCAATATGGGGTCAGAGGCAATCGACGCACTGTCCGCAGAGCTGGTATCCGATGTGGTGGAGCTGGACGATTACTGGACACTGACAGGAAACCATGAATTATCAGGCTTTACTACCACTGACAGGACAACCAGCTACGGAAAACTGTCCAATCTTGCAATGCTGCGCCTGAGGGCGAAGGAAGGCGTTGAGGACGGTACGGATATTACAGGTACCCTGACCATTAAGTCCGGCGCGGGCACACTGATGGTCATCACCCTTACCGGTACCATAGGCGACCCTTCCATTACGACGAAGGAAATTCCGGAAGCGGTTAAATACGTTCCTTACGGTACCATGATTCAGAACAGCAACAAGTACAGCTGGAATAAGGTGAGGTATGAGCTGTGGGACGGAGCGCTGCCCGGGGGAATGGTAATCAGGCCGAACGGAGAACTGTACGGCGTTCCTACAGAGGTGGGTGAGTTTACCTTTACGATAGGAATGACAAACAGCTACAGCAGCTTCAGGAGCAGTTCCAGAGAATTTACCCTGGTGGTAAAGGAAAACACGGATGCCAACGTTGAAAGCCAGACGGATATCAACTATGAGCTGACAGAGCGCGTGACCTATGACTATAACAGCAGCCTGGGAGACCAGCTGATGGTTTCTCAGGGTGTGTACGGAGAATTCGTTGCACTGTGGCTGGACGGTGAGAAACTGACGGAGGGCGTTGACTATACATCCGAATCAGGCAGTACCCGGATTACTATCGCATCCCAGACACTGGCCGCCAATAAGGCCCAGGGTACACACACTCTCGGTGTGGAGTTCCGGAAAACGGACGACAATACCCTGAAGCGCGCGGCACAGAACTATGTTCTGGGCGGCAAGGGCAGCTTTGAAGAAGATAATAATAATTCCGGTAGCAATAATAACAACAGCAATAATAACAACAGTAATAACAGCAACAGCAGCAGTTCCGGAAGCAGTTCATCCGGGAGCTCCAGCGATGTCGCAGATGAGACTACGGTGACATTTTATACGGTACAGAGGGGAGATACGCTGTGGAAGATTGCCGTGAAATTTTTCGGGGACGGAAATCAGTGGCAGAAGATTTATGAGGACAATAAGGATGTGCTGAGCAATCCCGACAGGATTTATGCGGGCCAGGTTCTGAAGATCATTGTCGCTTCTGCTTCGGGCAGCCAGGATACGGAGTCGGCAGCAGGAGGTACTTATACAGTGCAGCCCGGTGACAGTCTGTGGAAGATTGCAGCGAAGGTTTACGGAAACGGACGCAGGTGGACGAAGATTTACGAGGCAAATACCGATAAGATTTCGAATTCTTCCAGAATCCGCGTGGGTCAGGTGCTCGTTATTCCCGAATAAGTTTTATCAGGAGGCGGTTACACCGCCTCCTTTTCCGGTTGGGCGAAGGGGCCGGGTATGATATCCAATCTGAGCTATCTTCTGGTACTGGCGGTACTGGTGAGCGGATTCTTTCGTTTTTCTATCGGACGACTGGGGACTGAGAGACTGCCGGCAAAGGCGCTTGCCCGGCTGGGGGGCGTGCTTGCGGTTTCCGTGGCGGGTATTTTTGTCAATCCTGTGGGAAAGCGGATATTTCTATATCCTTATGAGCAGATGGGGGAAGAAGACATGCTCAGGTATATTTCGGAATGGGCGGCTCCGGACGCCAAGAATCCGGTGCAGCTGATGCTGTTTTTTGTACCGGTATTTCTGACGGTGGCGTCGATGTTGCTTTCCCCAAAGAGAATTCGGCTGATTGACTTTATCTTTATGCTGTTTTTTTATCTATTTTTCAGAAGTGTCCGTTTTATCGCTTTGTATTTGTTGGCGACGCCGTTCTGGGTATCGGAAAAATATTGGTTTGACGGCACCGCTTTATGCTTATTTGAATAGCCGGCCGGAATGTTTTGTGAAAATCAGGGAAGAGGAAGGCGTGGCTTATTACGAAAACCGGAAAAAGCCGGAAATATAGCAAAAAACTGTAATGAAAGTGTTGACATTTCCCAAATTCTGGCCTATACTAGAAGCAGTTTGATGATGATGAAAGTATGAGAGTGGCTTCCGAGCCACTCTTAATTGTATGTTGGAAATATTTTAGACGGCCAGTAACCGAGGATTCGGTGGGGCAGAAGTTTTTACTGCATGCAGGGGCGGCTAATGTGCATTGGTTTTGCTGCATATGCATCGGATTTACTGCACATGACCCTGCCTTTAATTCATACACAGCCGGCTATATAAAATTTCAGGGAGGATTGATATGTCCCGAAGAGAAGAATACGAAACAAGAACGGAACGGCTGCTGCAGCCCATTGCGGAAGCAAACAGCGTGAATATCTATGATGTGGAATACGTGAAGGAAGGCAGCGACTACTACCTTCGCGCGTATATTGACAAACCGGAGGGCGTGAACATCCAGGACTGTGAGAATGTGAGCCGCCGCCTGTCCGACGAGCTGGACAGGGAAGATTTTATCCGGGATGCGTATATTCTGGAGGTCAGCAGCCCCGGGTTGGGCCGTACCCTGAAGAAGGATAAGCATCTGCAGGCGAGTATCGGACAGGATGTGGAGATTAAGCTATTCAGGCCCGTGGATAAGTGCAGAGTGTTTTGCGGGGTGCTGGAGGGTTTTGATGCAGAACAGGTCACGCTCAGGAACGGGGATACAGCCATTATACTGAAACGTACGGACATAGCCGTGATTCGGCTGGCGATTGATTTTTAGACACTTTGTCCGCTCCGGGCGGACATCGGGACAGGATTTGAAAGCATTTTCTTTCAGACCTGATTCTGGAGACGATTTGGCGAAGAGCCGGAATGGAGGAAATGATGAACAAGGAGTTAATGGAAGCGCTTGACATTTTGGAAAGGGAAAAGGAGATCAGTAAGGAAACCTTATTTGAGGCAATTGAGAATTCACTGCTGACTGCCTGCAAGAATCATTTTGGCAAGGCGGACAATGTGCATGTTGAGATTGACAGGGATACCTGCGATTTCCTGGTGTATGCGGAGAAAGAGGTCATGCCTGCCGAGGATGATGTGGAAGACCCCTGCCTGCAGATTTCCCTGGACGATGCCAGGGAGATTTCTTCCCGGGCAAAGGTCGGCGACATGCTCCATGTGGAGATCAAGTCCAGAGAGTTCGGGCGTATTGCCACCCAGAACGCCAAAAATGTTATTCTCCAGAAGATCAGAGAAGAAGAGAGAAGCGTAATCTATAACCAGTACTATGAAAAGGAAAGAGATGTGGTGACGGGCGTGGTTCAGCGCTACCTGGGCAAGAATGTCAGCATTAATCTGGGTAAGGCGGACGCCATGCTGAACGAAGGAGAACAGGTAAAGGGAGAGGTTTTCCGGCCCACGGAGCGTATCAAGGTATACATCCTGGAGGTGAAGAATACACCCAAAGGACCGCGTATCAATGTGAGCCGTACCCATCCGGAACTGGTGAAGAGGCTGTTTGAGTCTGAGGTTACGGAGATCAGAGACGGTACCGTGGAGATCAGGAGTATTGCCAGGGAGGCGGGAAGCCGTACCAAGATTGCCGTGTGGAGCAATAACCCAAATGTAGACGCGGTGGGTGCTTGCGTGGGTATGAACGGTGCCAGGGTAAACGCCATCGTGGATGAGCTGCGCGGGGAGAAAATCGATATCGTAAACTGGGACGAGAATCCAGGTAATCTGATACAGAATGCGCTGTCTCCCGCCAAGATTGTAGCCGTATTTGCGGATCCGGACGAAAAGACGGCGAAGGTGGTGGTTCCCGATTACCAACTGTCCCTGGCAATCGGCAAGGAAGGGCAGAATGCAAGGCTTGCGGCCAGGCTGACCGGCTATAAGATCGATATTAAATCGGAGACACAGGCCAAGGATGCTCCGGGCTTCCGCTATGAGGACTACATAGAGGAAGTCTATGGGGAGTACGAGGACTATGAAGGATATAATGAAGGCGGCTATGAAGAGTACGGGAAGGCAGACGGTCAGGAAGAAAGCCTGACGGAGTACGAAGCAGAAGATACTGTGGATACGTATGAGGAATACACTGCGGATGAAAACTCCGATGCGTATGAGTCAGAGGAGGAAGCAGAGGAATTTGACGCCTATGAGGAGAAGATGATCGCCGAAGATGCCGATATATATACAGAGTGAGAAGCAGCGTATGTGCTGTTGAATGGCATGGAGGATGCGGGTTGCAATAAGATGGAACATCAGTATGGAATATCGCCCGGGCAGCGGGATAAAAAGCAGCAGTCCGGAGCGGGGAAATGTAGCTGAATACGGGTTCCTGACAAGGAGTAAACGATTGTATGGCAAAGAAGGTTCCTTTGAGGCAGTGTGTAGGCTGCGGTGAGATGAAGGGAAAGCGGGACATGATGAGAGTCCTGAAAACAGCCGAAAATGAGATATGTCTGGATGTAACAGGCAAGAAGAACGGAAGAGGCGCATATGTTTGTAAGAGCAGAGAATGTCTGCTGAAGGCAAGAAAGAACAAAGGCCTGGAGCGTTCGTTCAAAATGAGTATTCCCGGAGAGGTATACGATACTTTGGAGGAGGAATTTAATAAGCTTGAGGCAGAATAAGGTTTTATCGCTTCTGGGAATGGCCATGAGAGGACGCAATCTGGTCAGCGGTGAATTTCAGACCCTGGAGGCAATCAGGAAAGGCTCCGCCATGCTGGTAATCATAGCGGAGGATGCGTCGGATAATACCAGAAAGTTGTTTGCCGATAAATGCTCCTATTATGAAGTCCCGCTCAGGTATTACGGGACAAAGGAGATACTTGGCAGGGCAATCGGAAAAGACTTTCGGTCATCATTGGGCGTATGTGAAGCGGGATTAGCGGATGCGATTATGAAACAACTGGAAGAGGAACAAAGCGCCGTTTAAGGCAGAAATGGAGGAAAGCATGGCGAAAGTAAAGGTACATGAACTCGCTAAGGAACTAGAGGTGCAAAGTAAAGATATTCTGGGCTTTTTGCAGGGAAAGGGAATCGAAGCAAAGGCTGCACAGAGTTCTATAGATGAAGAAGCCTCACAGTTGGTGCGGAAGGCTTTCGGTAAGGGCGCGAAGAGTGCCCCCGAGAAGGCGGAAGCACCTCAGAAGAAAGATAATATAAAGGAAGGAGCGCCGAAAGCTGCTGTGAAAGAGACTTCCAAAGCTGCAAAACCGACAGAGGCACCGTCAGGCGACGTGCCGAAAAAGAAAAAGACAATTATATTTGTGAGCAACCCGCAGAATTCGAAGATGCAGGGACAGCGCCCGGCTCAGGGCGGAAACAACGGCGGTAAACGCCAGGGGCAGAATCAGGGCGGTCAGAACAGGTCTCAGGGCGGAAGGAACGAGCGGAATGACCGCCGTGACAGAAATGACCGTAAACCTCAGGTACAGCCTACCGTGCGCATCAAGCCGCTGACACCGCCGTCGCCCACACCCTCCGTTCAGATGGTGCCTCCCAAGCCTCAGCAGCCCAAGGCGCGTCCGGAACAGGCGGAAGCACGCAGACAGCAGGCAGCTGCGGAAGAGCAGCGGGTACAGGCACAGAGCGTTTCGAATGAGAAGGCTGTGACTGAGAAGCCTCAGGCTGAAAAACTTCAGAGTGAAAAAGTACAGAGCGAAAAGCCTCAAATTGAAAGAAGCCAGGCTCAGAATACTGTAAGCGAGAAACCGAAGAATGACCGCGCTCAAGGCGAGCGTTCTCAGGGGGAACGCAGCCAGGGAGGCCGTTCCCAGGGCGACAGGATGCAGAATGAGCGTCCTCGCAGCGACCGCGCTCAGGGCGAGCGGTCTCAGGGAGACAGAAATACGGCAGACAGACCCAGAAGAGACAGGAACCAGAATGAGCGTTTCCAGGGCGAACGTTTTCAGGGCGGAAGAAATCAGGGAGAAGGCAGCAGCCAGGACAGACCGGCAAGGACGGGACGTTACCAGGGAGACCGCTCTCAGGGCGGATATTCTCAGGGGGCTGCAGACGGCCGTGACAGCCGCAGCCGCGACAACCGTAGTTATGGCAGCACTTACGGCGGCCAGGGAAACAGACAGGACAGAGGACAGTTCCAGTCAAGAGGAGGCAGCGGACAGAATGGCAGACCTCAGGGAGACAGACAAAGCGGATTTCAGAGAGGCGGCAGGCCGGGTACTGTGGGTGCTGCAGGTGACCGTCGCGGTCCGGGCGCTGGCCCGGGTGCTGGGCGGAATTTCAATGGTAGCCCGCGCGACGGCAGAAGCGCTGGAGGACCGGGAGGTGGATTCCGAGATAATAAACCGGGTAAGAGCTTTGCAGGAGAGACTCCGGGTAAGGATATGGAGAAGAAGCGCGAGGAAGAAAAGAGACGGGCTAACAGCCAGGAGAAAGGCAAGCGCTCCAAAAAAGACCATATTTATGAGGAGGATGATGCAGCCAGGAAGAAACCCGGCAGATTCATCAAGCCTGAGAAGAAGAAAGAGGAAGTGGCAGAGGAAGTCATTAAGGTAGTGACATTACCTGAGATGATTACCATCAAGGATTTTGCCGACAAGATAAAGATACAGCCTTCCGTTATTGTGAAGAAGCTTTTCCTGGAAGGCAAGATTGTGACAGTGAATCAGGAGATTTCCTATGAAGAGGCAGAGAATATTGCCATGGAATACGAAATCCTCTGTGAGAAGGAAGTCAAGGTTGATGTAATCGAGGAACTGCTGAAGGAGGACGATGAGGATGAAACCGCCCTTCAGGAGAGACCGCCTGTTATCTGTGTTATGGGGCATGTTGACCATGGTAAGACTTCCCTGTTGGATACCATACGGAAGACCCATGTCACAGACAGAGAAGCCGGAGGCATCACACAGCATATCGGTGCTTATACTGTAACCGTGAGCGGAAGGAAGATTACTTTTCTGGATACTCCCGGCCATGAGGCATTTACGGCCATGCGTATGCGCGGAGCCAATTCCACAGACATCGCAATCCTGGTGGTGGCAGCGGACGACGGTGTTATGCCGCAGACGGTAGAAGCTATCAGCCATGCAAAGGCAGCGGGCATTGAAATTGTTGTGGCAGTGAATAAGATTGATAAGCCATCTGCAAATATTGAGAGAGTAAAGCAGGAGCTGACGGAATATGAACTGGTAGCCACCGACTGGGGCGGAAATACGGAGTTTGTTCCTGTTTCAGCCAAATCCGGTGAGGGAATTGACGATTTATTGGAAACCATCCTGTTGACTGCCGATATTATGGAGCTGAAGGCAAATCCGAACAGGCGTGCCAGAGGTCTGGTTATCGAGGCTGAGCTTGACAAGGGACGCGGTCCTGTGGCTACGATTCTGGTGCAGAAAGGTACGCTGCATGTAGGAGATTTTGTCTCTGCAGGGGCATGTAACGGCAAGGTCAGAGCAATGATTGACGATAAGGGCAGAAGGGTGAAAGAAGCTACACCTTCCATGCCTGTTGAAATTTTGGGATTGTCAGATGTTCCCAGCGCAGGTGAAGTGTTCCTGGCGCATGAAAATGATAAAACTGCGAAATCCTATGCAGAGACCTACCTTGCGCAGAATAAGGAGAAGATGCTGGAGGAGACCAGGAGCAGGATGTCCCTGGATGATCTGTTCTCCCAGATTAAGGAAGGCAATCTGAAGGAGCTGAATCTGATCGTGAAGGCGGATGTACAGGGCAGCGTGGAGGCTGTGAAGCAGTCGCTGCTGAAGCTTTCCAACGAAGAGATTGTGGTCAAGTGTATCCACGGCGGTGTAGGTGCTATCAACGAATCCGACGTGACACTGGCAAGCGCATCCAATGCCATTATAATCGGCTTCAATGTAAGGCCGGATTCCACGGCGAAGGCTACGGCTGAGCGTGAGGGTGTAGACGTCAGACTGTACAAGGTCATCTATCAGGCCATCGAGGATGTGGAAGCTGCCATGAAGGGTATGCTGGATCCCGTATTTGAGGAGAAGGTTATCGGCCATGCCGAGATCAGACAGATATTCAAGGCCTCTCAGATCGGTAATATTGCAGGTTCCTATGTGACGGACGGTATCTTCCAGAGAGGCTGCAAGATCCGCATTACCCGTGCGGGCGAGCAGATTTACGAGGGTGGCCTGGCATCCCTGAAACGGTTTAAGGATGATGTGAAGGAAGTGAAGGAAGGCTTCGAGTGCGGACTTGTGTTCGAAGGATTTGATAAGATTCAGGAATTTGATGTGGTTGAGGCTTATATTATGGTCGAGGTACCACGCTAAGGAGTTCTACTAAGGCAGGAAAGTACCCTGCCTAAGTAGAACTAGACCTTAGCGGAAAAAATGCCGGGGCATTTTTTCGGCCTTGCGGCGGGGCAGTTGGCCTTGCGGCGAAGGATTGGTTCTGCGGCGGGGCAGCTGGCCTTGCGGCGAAGGATTGGTTCTGCGGCGGGGCAGTTGGCTTTGCGGCGAAGGATTGGCCTTGCGGGGGGCAGTTGGTCTTGCAGCATGGGACCAGATATGGCAGTGTTCCGCTTTTGTGCGGAGCCGGGATTGTTTTTATAGGTGGTGTATGAGAAAGAACAGTGTGAAAAATACCCGTATCAACGGGGAAGTGCAGCGTGTGCTGGCGGAGGTAATCCGGGGAGAGATCAAGGATCCCCGGATCAGCCCCTGGACCAGTGTGGTGTCCGTGGAGGTGGCTCCGGACCTGAAGAGCTGTAAGGCGTGGATCAGTGTGTTGGGCGATGAGGAAGTGCGGAAATCCACACTGGAGGGACTGAAGAGCGCGGAAGGCTTTATCAGGAACAGGCTGGCGAAAGTGGTGAATCTGCGTAATACGCCGGAGATTGCCTTTTTGATGGATCAGTCAATTGAGTACGGTGTCAATATGGCGAAGAAGATTGACGAGGTCATTGCACAGGATGATGAAGTGGCAAGAAACCGGGAGGACATGGAAGAAATATCTGCGGATGACAATGAACGGGAGGAACCGGAAGAAATATCTGCGGATGACGAAGAGGACGATACAGAGTAGGCCGCAGAAACTGATTATTGGGTGAGCCGGTATCAGGATGAGATGAGGTCGGATTTCTTGCCTGCAAAAATGATGTGAAGATATAGTATGAAAAGTTTACGGAAAAGTTGCGGAAAACTGTCAGAAAGAGATTAGGTATGGCAGTTTGGGAGGAAACGGATGCCTGGTGTCCGGACGAAGATTATGTGAAGGGAAAGTGAGCAGATGAATTTAAAAATATTAGAGGAATGCAAAGGTGCAGGGCGGATTGGTATCAGCGGGCATGTCAGACCGGACGGCGACTGTGTGGGTGCCTGTCTGGGGCTGTGGCAGTATCTCTCGAAATGCTTTCCCCAGGCGGAAGTGAAAGTGTTTCTGGAGCGGCCGGCAGATATTTTCAGGGAAATCAGAGGATTTGAGGAGATTCAATCCGATTTCCCGGAGGAGACGCCGTTTGATGTGTTTTTTGTATTGGACTGTGCCGCTGACAGGCTGGGAGACGCAGAGAAATATGCGCAGAGTGCGTCAAAGACAATCAATATTGACCATCATGTCAGCAATCAGGGAAGCTGTCAGATCAATATCATCAGGCCGGAGGCAGGCTCCACCTGTGAAGTGATATATGATCTGTTAGATTTGGAACAGTTGGACAAGGATATGGCAATGGCCATTTATATCGGAATGATTCATGATACGGGTGTGTTCCAGTATTCCAACACCACTCCGGCTACCCTTGAAAAGGGGGCGAAGCTGATCGGGTACGGTTTTGATTTCCCCAGGCTGATACAGGAGACTTTTTACCAGAAGACTTATGTGCAGGCGCAGATTATGGGACGGACGCTGATGGAGAGCATTCGTTTCCTTGACGGCAGCTGCATCGTCAGTGCCATAGATAAGAAGTCAATGGAGTTCTATCATGCGGAACCCAAGGATTTGGACGGTATCGTGAATCAGCTGCGCAATATCGAGGGGATTGAGTGTGCAATCTTTATGTATCAGACAGGTGTGCTGGAGTATAAGGTAAGCATGCGTTCCGGAGAAAAAGTGAACGTGGCGGAGGTGGCTGCTTATTTCGGCGGCGGCGGTCATGCCCGGGCGGCAGGCTGTACACTATCGGGAACATTTCACGATTGTGTAAATAATCTTTCGTTACATATTGAAAAGCAGTTGAAGGCATGGGAAACTGAGCATGATAAGCGGAATAACAGTGATATATAAGGAGGCAGGCTTTACTTCTCACGATGTGGTGGCAAAGATGCGGGGAATCTGCGGCCAGAAGAAAATCGGCCACACAGGGACCCTTGACCCTATGGCTACAGGCGTCCTGCCTGTGTGCCTGGGAAGCGCTACAAAGCTGTGTGATATGCTTGCAGACAGAGATAAGGAGTATGCGGCGGAACTTCTCCTGGGGGTGGAGACGGATACCCAGGATGCCACAGGACAGGTGTTGGCAGAGCGTCCTGTGGAAGTCACAGAGACGCAGATTCGCAGGGCTGCGGCTTTTTTTGTGGGAGACTATGACCAGATTCCGCCCATGTATTCCGCCCTGAAGGTCAATGGCAGGAAACTGTATGAGCTGGCAAGGGCCAGAAAGGAAGTGGAGCGGAAGGCGCGTCCGGTAGTGATTAAGGAACTGGAGATACTGGAGTGTGCCATTCCTGTGGTTCGTTTCCGGGTTGTCTGTTCCAAAGGAACCTACATCAGGACGCTCTGTGCGGATATCGGTGAAAAGCTGGGCTGCGGAGGTACCATGCGGAAGCTGGAGCGGACCCGGGTGGGTGGCTTTTGCCTTGAAAGTGCCCGCACTTTGGGTGAGATGCAGCAGCTGAAGGATGAAAACAGGCTTCAGGGGGCTGTACTGCCTGTGGACAGTGTATTTACAGACTGTCCGGTGCTCCATGTGCAGGGTGATTATTGTCGTCTGGTGGACAATGGCAATGCCTTTTTGGCGGATCAGACGCAGGAGCAGGAAATCTACGCTCCGGGGAGATGGATTCGGGTTTACAGGCCGGATGAAAGCTTTGTGGGCATCTACGCATGGGAGCCGGAGCGGGAGCGTTATAAGCCTGTTAAAATGTTTTTGGAGAATGACTGACATGACAATGGAATTTGTGCGGGACACGGATTTTATTGTATGGCAGATGTTTTGGAGTGTGAGTATATATTGGAAATCATAGCAAATACAACGGATATTTGTTTAAGAGCAGAGACGGCAGCCGCCATCGGGAAATTTGACGGGATACACATAGGTCACAGAAGGCTTCTGGAAGAGATATTAACCCGTAAAAAAGATGGACTGGCTGCCTGTGTTTTTACGTTCGACCCGCCGCCGGCGCGCTTTTTCGGCAGTTCCGACGGCAGAGAGCTGACTACCCGGGAGGAGAAGAGGCTTCTGTTTGAAATGATGGGCGTGGATATCCTGATTGAGTTTCCGCTGAATGAGAAAACCGCCGCTACGCCGCCAGAAAGTTTTGCGAAGGATATTCTGGCGGGACAGATGAATGCGCGTTTTGTGGCTGCGGGGACAGATTTGTCTTTCGGTGCCAGGGGAGCGGGAAACGCAAAGCTTCTGCGGAAAATGAGTCGGGAACTGGGCTTCGGCTTCAAGACCATAGACAAGGTTTGTCTTGACGGGGAGGAAGTCAGCTCTACTCTGGTGCGCTCGAAGGTGGAACAGGGGAAGATGGAGTCGGTATGTGAGCTGCTTGGAATGCCCTACCTGGTTGCCGGAGAGGTGGTGAACGGGAATCATATCGGCAGGAGGATAGGCTTTCCGACAATTAATATACTGCCTGAGAAGAATAAGCTGCTTCCCCCCAACGGGGTATACTTTTCCAGGGTAAACGCAGGCGGGAAAAGTTACCGCGCCATCACCAATGTGGGATACAAACCCACCGTTGCGGAGACAAAAGTCATGGGCGTGGAGTCCTATCTCTATGATTTTGATAAGGATATTTACGGACAGCAGGCGGAGGTGTACATGCATTCCTTCCACAGGCCGGAGCGGAAATTTGAGAGCGTGGAGGCACTGCGCAGGCAGCTGGAGATGGATATTGCATCCGGGGCAAAAAAATAATTCGGAAAACTATTGTAAAATTTTGTCTTTTCCCGTAAAATAGAACAGTATGCGCTGATTCATTGTATATAAGGAAAGTATTTTGTGGCAATTTCCTGATACAACACAAGTCAGTATCATCAGTTCCTAAAGGAAAATCATTCGGGAGAAAAACAAATGAGTGCAAGCATCATACTGTCAATGGCAGGAGGCCTGGGGCTGTTCCTCTTCGGCATGCGCGTCATGAGCGATTCCATAGAGAAAGTTGCCGGCGCGAAGCTCCGCCGTATTCTTGAAATCTTTACCACCAACCGTTTTTCCGGCATGATAGTCGGTATTGTGTTTACCGGCATCATCCAGTCTTCCTCGGCCTGTACCGCCATGGTGGTCAGTTTTGTCAATGCCGGACTGATGAACCTGTACCAGGCTGCGGGTGTTATCTTCGGTGCCAACATCGGTACCACAGTCACGTCACAGTTAGTTTCATTTAACTTATCCGCTTATGCACCCATTATTCTGCTGGTGGGTGTGCTCGTGGCGATGTTCTGCAAGAAGGATAAAATAAAGAAATTTGCGGATATCATCATTGGTTTCGGCGTTCTGTTCCTGGGCCTGAGCACCATGTCCTCTTCCATGGCGGGGATGAAGGAAGTACCCGAGGTGGTGAATCTGATGGGTTCCCTGAAGACGCCGTTCGTGGCGACGCTGATGGGCCTTGTTCTGACCACTATTATTCAGAGCTCTTCCGTCACCGTCAGCATTGTGCTGCTGCTGGCCAATCAGGATTTGCTGTCACTGCGCATTTCCCTCTATATTATACTGGGCTGTAATATCGGTGCCTGTACCACCGCTCTGTTGGCATCCATGGCAGGTAAGAAGGATGCGAAAAGGGCGGCCCTGATTCATTTCTGGTTCAATGTAATCGGCACGGCGCTTTTGTATGTCATCCTCTTTGTGCTGGAAGAGCCGGTGATGAAGCTGATTTGGGCGATTTCTGCGGATAAGGGCCGTTTTGTGGCAAATGCCCACACCATTATCAAGATATTCCAGGTGATCGTGCTGTTCCCCTTCTCTAATGCCATTGTACGCCTGTCCTGCCTCTGCGTGCCCGGAGAGGATAAGAAGGTAAATTACAGGGAAAGCTATCAGCTGAAATACATAGGCGACAAGGTTGTCTTCAACCCGGCTACGGCTGTAGTGGAGGTGATTAAGGAGCTGGACCGCATGGCTTCCCTGGCCAGCGAGAACCTGACTCGTGCCATGAATGCTCTGGTAACGCTGGATGAAGAGGATATCGCAGAAGTCTACGAGGTGGAGAAAAATATCAATTTCCTGAACCATGCCATCACGGATTATCTGGTGAAAATCAACCAGACCACCCTGCCCATAGAAGACCTGAAGAGCATCGGCGCGTTGTTTCATGTGGTGAATGATATCGAGCGGATCGGCGACCATGCGGAGAATGTGGCGGATGCCGCCAGACAGCGCAGGGAAACAGGTGTTACCATCAGTAAGGAAGCGCAGAAGGAGCTGGGAGATCTGCTTGAGATGGTTACCCGGCTGATTCGTTATTCCATAGATATGTTTGCCAGAAGCGACGAGAGCCATATGAAGGATGTCATCGCCCTGGAGGACCAGGTGGATGTCAAGGAGAAGGAGATGCAGAGGAGCCATGTGCAGCGTCTGACCAGAGGAGAATGCTCTCCGGAGGCAGGCATGATGTTCTCCGATATTGCCTCCGGCCTGGAGCGTGTGGCGGACCACGCCACTAATATTGCCTTTGCTGTTATTACGGCGGAGGATGAGTGAGATTTTCCGGATCGGCAGCATTGTCCGGAACATGTTTCTTCGTACTGGAGAGCGCCGTCAGAATATCAGACTGGAAGACAATGGAATGAAAAATATGTAAAAAAATTTAGCAAAGCGGTTGACAGAACCTCCGGCTGCCTGTATAATCTTTTTTAACAACTTAATAAATTTGTAACATATTTGTCAAATTTGTATTTGTGAACATATTAATTTTCTGCTCTGCTTTGAAAATGTTCACTTGCTATGCCGTGGGAGTAAGTGCAGCTTCCCATGGTTGCATTGATATCGGAGGCAAAGAGGTTGATTCCGATAAGACATATTATTTACGGTTGACAAATGTTTCGGTTGGTAAGTACAAAGATACAGGAGTGATGATATGAAGAATCGGGGAAAGAAAAAGATTGCAGCAGCTTCCGCAGGCCTTATCCTTTGCATGGCAATGGTGCCTCTGCCGGTGTATGCCAGCGAAGCGGATAACATTCTGCAGGCCGGCGGCGTGGCGGCTGTTCTGGAGGAAAGATTATCTACAGAGGAGTATATAGAGATTGCCCAGCAGGCGCAGGGAGCAGCATGGGGCTATACCAATATCGGTATAGCCAATGTGGAAAGCGGGAATCTGAATGTGAGGGAGACACCTTCCACCGACGGCAAGATGGTGGGAAAGATGCCGAAGGACTCTGCCTGTGAAGTGCTTGAGATCACGGACGGCTGGGCTCATATCAAGTCCGGTGAGGTGGAGGGGTATGTGAATACAGATTATCTGCTGACTGGTCCGGATGCCAAGCTGAAGGCAAATGAAATCGTCCGCACCGTGGTGGTGGTGAAGGGGGACGGCCTGAATGTGCGGGAAGCACCCGACACAGAGAGCGCCATACTGACCCAGGTGGCGTCAGGGGAAGAGATGGATTACCTGGAGACTCTGGACGGGTGGATCAAAGTGGCGGTAGATGCGGATGAGGCGTACGTCTCATCCGAATATGTGACTGTGGAGGAAAAGCTGGATACAGCCATCACCATGACGGAACTTCTCTACGGACAGGGAGTATCCGATGTCCGTGTGGATCTGGTGGAATATGCCAAGCAGTTCGTAGGCAACCGCTATGTATGGGGCGGCACCAGCCTGACCAAGGGAGCGGACTGTTCCGGTTTTGTGCTGAGCGTATTTAAAAAGTACGGAATTTCCCTTCCTCATCATGCAGCATCCCAGGCGGGATACGGAACCAAGATTTCAGCGGGAGACCTGCAGCCCGGTGACCTCGTCTTCTATGGCAACAGCAGGGGCCGTATCAATCATGTGGCTATTTATATCGGCGGAGGCCAGGTGGTGCACGCCAGCAACGAGAGGACAGGAATCAAGATCAGCAATTACAAATATCGTACTCCGGTGAAGTACGTGAGGTTGCTGCAGGATTGACGGATGCGGTAAAGCGGTATTATGGATGCTGAGCCGAAGTGTTTGCCTGTCATCATGTATAATGAGCGAACATACATGCAATATGGTACAGGAAACGGTAAAAATATGCTCACAGGATGCACACAAAATGAGCGGAGTGCGCTCATTTTGGCTCCGCAGTCTCGGGATTTTCGTGCAAATTGCGAACGAAAACACCTCGCGGTGTCACCTGTGAACAGTAATGTAATTCTGATAATTTCCGAAATTCAGGTAAAATTCAGGTTTACATTTTAACGTGAATATGATATGATAACATGGTGTGACAGACGGACAAAATGTTTCCGTCTCAACCGACACTCGGATGCGGGATACTCCGACCCGATCTTAGTGTCAGGTGATAAGGATGTGCTGACGCAATTCCTAAAAGTTGAAGGAGGAAGAGAAATGATTTCAAAGGAAAAGAAGACGGCGATTATGAATGAGTATGCCAGGACACCTGGTGATACCGGTTCACCTGAGGTACAGGTTGCTGTACTGACAGCAAGGATTCAGGAGCTCACAGAGCATCTTAAGGTGAATCCCAAGGATCATCATTCCCGCCGCGGTATGCTGAAGATGGTAGGTCAGAGACGTGGATTCCTTGAGTACCTGAAGAAGAAGGATATCGAGAGATATCGTACTCTGATTGAGAGGCTTGGCTTGAGGAAATAAGTCGGATTGCAGATAAAGCAGACGTGAGATGCGTAAGCATTTCAGGTCTGCTTATTCATAGCAATAAAAAGCTGCCGGGGACAGAAGAGTGTTCCGAGACCGCTGAAAAAGGTATGAATGTGAGTGTCGTGGCTTTTTCAGTAGTTTCGGTATCTTCTGTTCCTGTAATATGTACTCAGGGCCGGAAAGATTTGCCGGCCATCCTGTATAACGAGTGGGCATGTATGCAGTGCAGTACAAAAACGGTAAATAAACATGCTCACGAGTATGAAAACAGGCTGTCAGTGACAGCGGAATGGAGGAAACAAATTTATGTATCAGACTTATGAGATGGAACTGGCGGGGCGCACGCTGAAGGTAGACATTAACCGCGTGGGCAAGCAGGCCAACGGATGTGCGTTTATGCATTACGGTGATACGGTTGTGCTTTCTACGGCAACCGCATCCGAGAAGCCCAGGGAGGGAATCGACTTTTTCCCTCTGAGCGTGGAGTATGAGGAGAAAATGTACGCTGTGGGGAAGATTCCCGGCGGCTTCAACAAGAGAGAGGGCAAGGCCAGCGAGAATGCCATTCTGACCAGCCGTGTCATCGACAGGCCCATGCGTCCTCTGTTCCCCAAGGATTACCGCAATGACGTGACGCTGAACAACATGGTAATGAGCGTGGATCCGGCATGTCGTCCGGAACTGGTGGCAATGTTGGGCGCGGCAATCGCAACCTGCATTTCGGATATCCCTTTTGACGGCCCCTGTGCCATGACCCAGATGGGCATGATTGACGGTATGTTTATTATCAATCCTTCCCAGGAGGAGTGGAAGAACGGTGACCTGAACCTGACCGTTGCATCCACCAGAGAGAAAGTCATCATGATCGAAGCCGGAGCAAATGAGATTCCGGAGGCGAAGATGATTGAGGCTATCTATAAAGCCCATGAGATTAATCAGACGATCATTGCATTTATTGATAAGATTGTAGCAGAGGTCGGCAAGCCGAAGCATACCTATGCCAGCTGTGCCATCCCGGAGGAGATGTTTGAGGAGATTAAACGTCTGGTTTCTCCCGAAGAGATGGAAGCAGCCGTATTTACGGATGACAAACAGACCAGAGAAGAAAATATCAGGAATGTCACCGCAAAGCTGGAAGAAGCGTTTGCCGAAAAAGAGGACTGGATTGCAATTCTGGGCGAGGCTGTATACCAGTATGAGAAAAGATGCGTCCGCAAGATGATTCTGAAGGACCACAAGCGTCCCGACGGACGGGCCATTACACAGATCCGTCCCCTGGCAGCAGAGGTGGATATCATCCCCAGAGTACATGGCTCTGCCATGTTCACCCGTGGACAGACTCAGATCTGCAATGTATGTACTCTGGCTCCTTTGTCCGAGCAGCAGAAGATTGACGGACTGGATGAAAATGAAGTAAGCAAGCGCTATATGCATCATTATAATTTTCCTTCCTATTCCGTGGGTGAGACAAAGCCTTCCCGTGGACCCGGAAGGCGTGAGATCGGCCATGGCGCATTGGCGGAGAGGGCATTGATTCCCGTACTTCCCAGTGAGGAGGATTTTCCTTACACAATCCGTACAGTGTCCGAGACCTTTGAGTCCAACGGCTCTACGTCCATGGCATCCACCTGTGCTTCCTGTATGTCACTGATGGCGGCAGGCGTGCCCATCAGGAAGATGGTGGCAGGTATTTCCTGTGGGCTTGTGACAGGTGAGACGGATGACGAATATGTGCTGCTTACCGATATCCAGGGTCTGGAGGACTTCTTCGGAGATATGGATTTCAAGGTGACAGGCACCACGGAAGGCATCACCGCCATCCAGATGGATATCAAGATTCATGGCCTGACCAGGCCTATCGTAGAGGGCGCTATAGCAAGATGCCGTGAGGCAAGGCTCTTTATCATGGATAACTGCATGAAGCCTGCAATCTCCGCACCCAGACCGGAAGTAGGGTCTTACGCACCGAAGATCATTTCGGTTCAGATTGACCCGGAGAGAATCGGGGATGTGGTAGGTCAGAGAGGAAAGACCATCAACGAAATTATCGCCCGCACAGGGGTTAAGATCGATATCACCGACGACGGCAATGTATCCGTATGCGGCACCGACAAGGAGATGATGGACAAGGCTGTGGATATGATCCAGATCATTGTCACAGACTTTGAGGAAGGCCAGATTTTCAAGGGTAAGGTGGTCAGCATCAAGGAGTTCGGCGCATTCATCGAATTTGCTCCTGGCAAGGAGGGCATGGTTCATATTTCCAAGATTGCAAGGGAGAGGATTAACCGCGTGGAGGACGTACTGACGCTCGGCGATGTGGTGACGGTTGTCTGCCTTGGTAAGGACAGGATGGGAAGAATCAGTTTTTCCATGAAGGATGTGGCTCAGAAATAAGAATCAGGAATCCCCTGGCCGTTCCGTTGTGTTCGGCAGGGGATTCTTTGTCATTTTCTATTAAAACAACATCTGCCCATGCAGAACTATAAATAGGAGGTTTCAGAATGTTATCAAAAGAACTGTTAAAAGAGGCTTTAAGGCGTGCGCTTTCCACAGGCGCCGACTATGCGGAGGTTTTCGCGGAGCATACCCTGAACAAGAACATCACTATCATATCCGGCAAAACGGATAAGATTGCGGATGCGGTGATTTCCGGCGTGGGCGTCCGTATTTTCAAGGGGACGCGGTGCGTATCAGGATCCGCTTCCTCTCTGGCACCGGAGGCTCTGCTGAACTGTGCGTCGAGGGTGGCGGATGCTCTCACGGGCACTGCGGCGGTGCAGGATATCCGTTTACAGGAACGCCTGTTTGGGGATATTCATCCGGTGAAAATCGTGCCCGCAGACGTTGCCAACAGGGAGAAAATCGAATACGTGCGGGAAGCATGCCTGGCGGCGAAGGACTATAGCGAGGAAATCAGCCAGGTAAGGGGAATTTTCCTGGAAGTGGACCACAACATCCTCATTGCCACAAGTGAGGGATTGTTTGCCCAGGACAGGCAGATACGCAGCAGAGTCATGGTGAGTTCTATTGCGAGCAGAGACGGAGAGAATCAGGACGGCGGCGTAAACCATGGGGCAAGGAAAGGGCTGGAGCTTTTTTCTGAATTTGACCCTGAGGAACTTGGCAGGGAGGCTTCCCGGCAGGCGGTTACCATGCTGCATGCAGGTTACATCAAGGCCGGTACCATGCCTGTGGCTATCGAGAACGGATTCGGCGGCGTAATCTTCCACGAGGCCTGCGGACATTCCCTGGAGGCATCCTCCGTAGCTTTGGGCCAGTCACAGTTTGCGGGGAAACTGGGTGAGCAGATTGCCAATGAAAAGGTGACAGCTATTGACGACGGCACCATTCCCAATTCCTGGGGCTCCATAAATATCGATGATGAGGGAACACCCGCACAGAAGAATGTGCTCATTGAGAACGGCATTCTGAAGAGTTACATGATTGACAAATTAAACGGGCGCAGGATGGGCATGGAGTCTACCGGGAATTCCAGACGCCAGAGTTACAGCTTTGAACCCACTTCCCGTATGACCAATACCTACATAGCGGCAGGGCAGGATGAAGATAAGGACATCATTTCATCCATAGAATACGGTCTTTACGCCAAGAGCATGGGAGGCGGTTCCGTAAATCCTGTAACGGGTCAGTTTAATTTTGCCGTGGATGAGGGTTATGTTATCCGCAACGGCCAGATCTGTGAGCCTGTCCGGGGTGCCAGTCTTATCGGCAAGGGCTCTGAGGTCCTGATGAACATTGATATGGTGGGAAAAAATGTTGCCAGGGCCCAGGGCATGTGCGGCGCTTCTTCCGGCAGCATCCCTACGGATGTGGGACAGCCGCTGATCAGGGTTTCTTCCATTGTAGTAGGGGGACGATAATTCGACGACAGTTTGTCATTTGTCAGAGGAAGCTGGGAGCCCCCAGGAGTCATTAAGGAGTTTATACAAGTAATATGGCGGACTATAAACGTATTAGCGTTATAAAATAAATGGAATAACAATCGAGGAGCATAAAAATTATTTTATGCAAGAATATTAAGCCTGCGTTTTTTTGATATAAAAATACGTTTTAGAAATGCGTATTATCGATATCCGGAATCCGCGGGCTGCAGAAAGGTATGGGTATCAGAATGACATATCAGGAATTTAAGGAAGCCGTGGTCAGATACGCTGCGGAAAATCAGATTACGGACTATGAATTGTATTATACGGAGAGCGAATCGGTTTCAGTAGAGATTTTCAAGGAAGAGGTAAAGGGCTACAGTACGGAGGACAGCATGGGAATCTGCTTCCGCTGTGTGGTAAACGGAAAAGCAGGATACGCTTCCACGGAAAACAGGACGGAAGAGGAAGCGAAGTCTCTTGTGCTTCGCGCGTTGGACAATGCCGGTTCCATAGAGAGCGAGGAGAAAGCCTTTATCCACAAGCAGGGCGACACTTATGCCGTGCTTGAGGAAAGCAGTTCGGCAGTGCCTTCCGGCGCAGAGCTTACCGATGCGGCTCTGGCACTCCAGAAGGAACTGTATCAGGCAGATTCCAGGGTTGCAGACGGAACCCAGGCATATATGGCTTACAGCGGTGAAAAATATGCGCTTTGCAATTCAAACGGCCTGGACCTGGAGGACAGGGTAGCCTGCTCCATGTGTTATGCCATGCCGCTGGTGTCGGACGGAAGTGAAATGTATGACGGTTTTGAGAATAAAATGGGTGACCTGAAGGATTTCGACCTGAAGGCCATCGCGGAGAAAGCTGTGGAGGACGCAGTGTCCACCATAGGCGCGGAGAGTGTGCCCAGCGGAAAATATACGGTCATATTTTCCAACAAGGCCATGGCTACACTGCTTCAGACCTATTCGTCCGTATTTTCCGCCGAAGAAGCCCAGAAAGGCATGTCACTTCTGAACGGAAAAGAGGGTGAGAAGATTGCAGCCGATATCATTACCATTGTAGACGATCCCATGTACGCTGACAGTGTAACGAAGAGAACCTTCGACGGAGAAGGCGTTGCCACTTATGTGAAAAACGTAGTGGAAAACGGTGTTCTGGTTACTTTGCTTCACAACCTGAAGACTGCGGCAAATGCGGGCGTAAAGTCCACGGGAAATGCAGGCAGATTGTCCTACGCGTCGGTTATCGGTGTCAGTCCTTACACGTTTTACATTCAGCCGGCAGCAAAAGAAGACAGTGAAGCATCGGACGGCACCGCAAAGAAAACGCCTGACGGATTGTTCGCGCTGGCAGGTGAGGGCATTTATATAACCGAGCTGATGGGCCTTCACGCCGGGGCAAATCCTGTCACGGGAGACTTCTCCCTGGCATCCAGGGGATTTTTGATTACAGACGGCAAAAAGGGTGCTCCGGTGAAGAACTTCACCGTGTCCGGCAATTTCTTTGAACTGCTGAAAGATGTGGAAAAGGTGGGAGACGACCTGGATTTTGTGCGCGGAAAATACGGTTCGCCTTCCGTAATGGTGAGAAATCTTGCCATTGCCGGGAAGGAAGCGTAAACGGGATAATATCAGAGTTTCATAAGTAATGAAAGGCTGACAGTATATGCGGACTGTCAGCTTTTTATTGCGTAAAAATGCCCTGAATTCGCTTTTTGGCATAATAAAGCAAGATTGGCATAGCCAAAAAATAAAAAGAGCACAGTCAGTGAAAGCATCACATCTGGAAATATCCCTTCCTGACCGATAGACTGGAAACAGAAACAAACAGAAGACAAGCGAACAGGAATGGAGGATAAAATGTGACAAAATTTTCAGAAAGCAACCAATCAGAAAGTAACCGCTCAGTAATCAAAAAGGAAAATGCAGTAAGGGACAGAGGCGGTAAAAAAAGAGCGTTCAGCCGGCTCGGGAGATGCTGGCAGCTGTACCTGCTGCTGGCGCCTACAGTGGTGTATCTGTTCATATTTAATTACCTTCCCATGATGGGAATCCAGATTGCATTCAGGGACTACAAATTTTCCAGAGGAATATGGGACAGTGCCTGGGTGGGGCTGAAACATTTCAGAACCTTTTTCGAATCCGTTCAGTTTGAGAGCCTGATGGTCAATACCGTTAAGATCAGTGTCTATGCGCTGCTGTTCGGATTTCCCTTTCCGATTATCCTGGCTTTGCTGCTCAATGAGTGTAAGAGCATGAAGCTTAAAAAGACGGTTCAGACACTGACCTATGCTCCCTACTTTATTTCTACTGTGGTCATGGTGTCCATGCTTTCCATGTTCCTCTCGCCGTCCACGGGCATTGTCAATAAGGCGATTTCGTTCTTTGGAGGGACTCCGTATGATTTTATGGGAAGTGCAAAGGCATTCCGTTCCGTGTATATCATTTCCGGCATCTGGCAGGGAACAGGGTGGAGTTCCATCATTTTCATTGCGGCACTGGCAGGGATAGACCCGCAGCTTCACGAGGCCGCAGAAATCGACGGTGCCAACAGGCTGCAGAGAATCTGGCATATCAACCTGCCGGGGATTCTGCCTACGGCAGTGATTGTGTTCATCATGAACTGCGGCTCCATTATGAGCGTGGGATTTGAAAAGGTGTATCTGATGCAGAACTCCATGAACCAGTCCACATCGGAGATTATAGCTACTTATGTATATAAGATGGGAATCCAGAAGGCACAATATTCCTATACAACAGCCATCGGCCTGTTTAACTCGCTGATTAATCTGGTGTTGCTCCTGATTGTAAATCATATCAGCAAAAAGGTATCGGAAATCAGCGTATTTTAAATAATCGCAAAATAGACAGGAGGTAGATTGTATATGGTACGATCCCGAAAGAGAAAAGAGAGTCTGGATAACCGGATTTTTAATGGTATAGTAACGTTTCTGCTGGCGCTCTGCGGCCTGGCGGCATTGTATCCGCTGCTGTTTGTGGTGGTGGCGTCCATATCGGATCCCGTGCGGGTCAATTCGGGGGATGTGTGGCTGTTTCCCGTGGGCTTCCAGCTGGACGGTTATGTGCAGGTATTTGGAAATAAATGGATTTTCATCGGTTACAGGAACAGCCTGATATACACGGTGTTGGGAACTTTTCTGAATGTGTTGGTGACAATCATGGCAGGATATCCGCTCTCTCGTAAAGATTTGTACGGCAGAAAGCTTTTTAACTGGTATATCGCCATTCCCATGTGGTTTGGGGGCGGTCTGATACCGACGTATGTTGTGGTCAATAATCTGCATCTGGTGAATACGCCCCTGGTGCTTCTGATTCTGGGACTGGTAAGCAGCTTTAACATTATCATCTGCCGCACCTTTATTGCTTCCCTTCCCTATGAGCTTCAGGAATCGGCAAAGATTGACGGCTGCTCGGATTTCGGTATCCTGTGGAAGATTGTGGTTCCCTTGTCTAAGCCGATCATTGCTGTGCTGTGTCTCTACTATGCGGTGGGACACTGGAATGATTACTTCAGTGCCATGATTTATGTGAGCAATAAGAATTTTCAGACATTGCAGGTCTTTCTGCGGGAGATTCTTCTGCTGAATCAGAATATCGACCTGGAGACCATAGAAGACCCGGCGGTGGTGGCTCTGAAACTGCAGATGGCGCAGGTAATGAAATATTCCCTGATCGTGGTGGCATCCGTTCCGCTGCTGATAGCCTATCCTTTCGTTCAGAAGTTTTTTGTGAAGGGCGTTATGATCGGTTCCGTGAAGGGATGACCGTGCCCTGAAATAGTATAGCTGACATCAATTGCAGGATAATTTATACATATGGTCCACAGCAATTGCCAGGCATAATATACCTGTGGCGGAAAATATCTGCCAGACAAAATGTATGGCGGGTGAGCGCCTCTGCAGCATAAAACTAATGAAAGTAAAGCAGTAAAGAGGATTGCCTGGGGTTTACTGTGGCCGGTGTTCAGAGATGTTACTGCAGTTTATGATATTATAACAAGGAGGAGTAAATGATGAGAAAAGGAAAGAAAGTGTGTGCGTCGATGCTGACAATGTCCATGATAGCCGCTCTGCTGGGTGGCTGCGGTTCTCCGGAAGAGGGCGGGAAGGAAAATGGCAGTGTTCCGTCTTCCGCAGCTGCGGAAGGGGAACAGGAGACAGGAGGCGGTTCTGAAAGGGAAGTGTTTAAGCTTACGGTCCATTCCAGCCCGGCCCAGGGGGACTGGAACGATTACTGGCTGATCCATACCATTGAGGAAAAGTTCAATGTGGACATCCAGGTAGAGATGATTTCAACCGATGTCTGGAGAGATAAGCTGCCACTGATGTTTGCTACGGAAGAACTGCCGGATTTCTTCCTGAATTCCCTGGACAATTCGGATATTGCCACCTATGGGAGCGAGGGATATCTGATAGATCTGAATCCCTATATTTCCCAGGAGGCGACACCTAATATCTGGAAGGCCATGGAGGAGACTCCCGCACTGCGTCCCGCCCTTACGGAAGCCGGCGGCGAGATATTCGCAGTCAGCGGCGCCGATATGGCAGAGGCCAATCTGGCACAGAATCGTTTTTACGTCAACTATCAGTGGGCGGAGCAAATTCTGGGCAAGCAGCCGGAGACCCTGGATGAATTCTATGAGTATCTGAAAGGGGTAAAGGAGCAGGATATGAACGGCAACGGGGATGCGGCGGATGAGATTCCCCTGGGCGGCTTCTATAAGGCGCCGGATATGATTCATGTGTTCCCGCCCATCCTGAATGCCTTTGGCTATACCCGCAAGGATATTGAGGCCATTGACGGCAAGGTCGTATATGTACCGGCAGAAGATAATTATAAGCTGTTCCTGGATTTTATGAAGAAGCTTTATGAAGAACAATTGTTGGATAATGAATTTTTCTCTCAGACCCAGGACCAGGTGAATGCCAAGGAGACGAATTACCGGTACGGCGCATATGCATTTTATGCCAGCTGGGTAAATCAGCCGGAGGAGACGATATGGAGGCAGTATGACATTCAGGAGCCGCTTACATCCCAGTACAACAGCGAGAAGCGGACGGCGTCGGTGGATATCAATAAATGCGGTAACTTCAGCATTACCAAGAACTGCAGTAATCCTGAAAAACTGATGGAGATACTGGACTGGTGCTTCAGCTTCGACGGATACCTGGCTATCCTGGGCGGATTTGAGAAGGGAACCGTGGAAGGGCAGGAAGAATACGGATATACGTATGAATGGGTAGATGATAATACCCTGGATCTGACGAGCGATTTTGACGAGAGCAAATGGGATAATAAAAACAGCTGGTCACTGGCTGAGGTAGGGCCTGATTACGGTTATTTCCCCATCTACAGAAATTTCAATATGCAGGGAAGCGGCGATGCCCAGTCCTACCTGGAAGAGGGGCTGATCAATCACTATGCACCGTACTACCACATTGGGTGGCCTTCTTCCGTGAAGCTGACGGCTGAAGAGGCAGATGAACTGGCACTGATTTCTACCGATATTCAGAGTTATACGGATGAGATGGTGACCAAGATGATTACCGGTGAGGTGTCGACAGATGAATTTGAAAATTTCCGGACCGGTCTGCAGGAGAGAAAACTGGACAGGATGATTGAAATCTATCAGGATGCTTACGACAGATGGAGTGCAAATCAGTAAGGACAGGCCAACCCAGGACGACAGTATGTAATAGGAGCTTTTCATCAGTGTATCCCGGCTTCCGGCGGCTTTGAGCGGAAGCCGGGATTTAAAAATAACCAGAGCAGGCAAGAAATACCATAACCGCCAGGCGTGAAATTCCGGGGGAAGTATGGTAAAATGATACTGTTGTTTTGTTGTTTGGGCCTCAAGCCCGGTATGTGCTGAAAAATGGCCGGAAGATGGTCCGGGTATGCCGGCAAATGTTTTTTGAGCGATATGTTCAGCGTGCTGTGGGCGACTGGCTGCTGTATGGAATAGGAGTAATCGCATGCCGCGAAAGAGAAAGAGCCGTTCAAAGCTGCTTGCAAAGTATATCAAGATTAATTTCTTTGTCATTTTTCTACCCATTGCTGTGGGCAGTGTCATTTATTGTATTTCCATCCAGAAGAATTATATGGACAGGTACCTGAAAACCATAGAATATTCCGTCAATGAGAAGCTGTGGCAGCTGGAGGCCAGGACGCGTTCCTTTGCATCCACTGCGCAGCGGATTTGTCTGGACCAGGATTTTACGCCCTATCATCTGACGAATTTCTCGTATACAACCATCAATGCCATCAAGCGTCTGAAGACCTTCACGGCAGAGTCTGTCTATTTTCATGATCTGGTCATTCATCTGAATGATTCGGAGCAGGTGTATACAAGCAATGGAACTGTGGACGTGGAAACATTTATGAACAGTACCTATCAGCTTGCGGACGGCTTTTCACGGGAGGATTTTCTGGAGCTTCTGCGGAGCAAAAAGTATTACGAATGTACCAGTGAAGGCCAGTATCTGACGTCAGGGGCTTTTCGGTACAGTGTGGTGACATATCCGTTGGGGAAGACAGGGAGCAGCTTTTACGGCACACTCCTGGGAATCTATGAAAATGACTGGGAGAAGACTTTTCAGACGGAGAAGGCGGAGAAGGATAAGCGGCTCGTAGTGGTCTGTACGGGAACCATGGAGATGCTCTATACTCAGATGCCGGACCGGGTCAGGGAAAATATCGATTTTCAGAAGGACCTTTCGGAACCGCTGGCAGGTCTTCTGAAGAACTGGGACAGGGAAGAGGAATACTGCAGCTTTCGGCTGGGCGGCGTAGGCTACATCGGAAAAATAGCCCATTCTGATCTGAACGGATGGTATCTGATCGACATGGTGGATGAAGCCAGTATCACCTGGGAACTGCTTCTGATGCAGCTGCCCATGCTGATCGGCATTTTTCTGAGCATGCTGCTTTTGACATTTTTCCTGAGCATCATCCTTTCCATGTACAATTATGTGCCCATACAGAAGCTTTACAATCTGTTTGACAAGAAAGAAAAGCGGAACAAACAGAAAGAGAAAGGAAAAAACGAACTGATGTTCCTGAACGAATATATCCGTAAAATGCTGGAAGAACAGGATGCCATGGGAGAACAGCTGGTGGCCAGCAGAAAGATTTCAAGGATGGAGCTGGTGGGCAGACTGCTGAGAGGCAGCCTGAATGCAGCGTCCTCTTCAGTGAAGGAGCAGCTTGCCGATATGGGGCTGCAGCTGGATAAAAAATATATGGCGGCCATGGTGCTGAAGGTTTCAGAGGAGGAAATGCCGGAGTTCGGACGGCGGCTTAAGGATGCTTCCGCGGAGAGGCAGGCGGAAGGCTTTTATCTGACGGAAGGAATCTATAAATACTATGACGCTTTCCTTGCCTGTACAGAGAAGGCGGAAGAGATTGCGGAATTCGCGGAATGGCTGATGGAATGGGCAGGAGAGCAGAGCGGCCTGCAGATAGGCATAGGCAATGTCTATGCCAGTGCGGAAAGCCTGAAATATTCTCTGATGGAGGCGATTATTGCGGTGGAGAGCAAGGAGGATAGCCTGGTGCTCTTCTCGGATCTGGCAGCAGATAAAAGCGAGGCATTTTACTGTAAGCCGTTGGAGAGCGAGCTGAAGCTGAAAATGGTTCTGGCCCAGGGGGCGGCGGAGAATCTGGAGGAGACACTGGATGAGCTCTACAGGGAATTGCTGAAGATAAGGCAGTCGGATTCCGACACTGTGCTGACTTTTCTGATGAACCGGATTATGGCGGTTTTGTTTGAGGATTCGCTGAGTCTGGAAGAGGGAGGCGGAGAGAGATACCTCCAATATACCAATATGGAAGAATTCTTCGAGAGACTCAGGGAATTCTGTGATGTGGAACTGGACCGTCGTCTGGAGCGGAAGGCTGCCCGGGAAGATAAGCGAATGCGGAAAATCCTGGATTTCATAGATGAAAATTTCATGCGCCAGGATATGTCCCTGGTGATGGTGGCGGGGGAATTCGAGATGACAGGCCCCTATCTGAGCAAGATTTTCAAAGGGGCTGTGGGGAAGAATTTTATAGAATATATTACGGATAAGAGACTGGAGATGGCGGCAGGGCTTCTGGTGGATACGGATGCACCGGTGGGAGAAATCGTATATCAGGTGGGGTACTCTGACGCGGCCAGCTTTACCAGGAAATTTACCAGACACTTTCTGATTTCTCCCGGCGCTTACAGAAAAGTGGAGCGGGAGAAGACAGGAAAGCGTGAGAATGGGGGTATTACGGATGAAAAAAATTGAAATGTGGAGAGACCAAGGCTTTCGGAAGGGATTTCGGGTACATGGCGGCACCCATGAAGAAGGATATGTAGGAGAACTGCACTGGGAAGAGGCTGCGGGAAGCTGTGACTGGACGCTGGCGCAATGGGCCTGCAGACATAATATTGCGGAGGGGACAAGGGAAGGGGACGCTTATGCCACACCGTCCCAGACCGTGGAGAGATATCAGGAAGACGAAGATGTAGTACTGACGCTGGAATTGCGTGCTTCCCGTGAGTATGAGTGTGCAAGGCAGGAGGGGCAGGACTGGCCGCATCTGCTGCTGGGGCAGGAGATGGGAGAACGCTGTCCGTCATTGGAGCAGCTGGAACGGCTGGAATTTGTATCCGAAGTGAAGGTTGGATACTGCAGCTGCGGGATGGAGAAGCCGGTCCCGGGACTTCACGCAGCCCAGGCCAATCTTTTTCTCACCGTGACACATCGGGATACGGGTAACATGTATTGGTTCGGGATTCCCTATTATGACAGCAGGTATTCCATGCAGGATGCCTATCTGGCGGAAGACGGGGGTAAGGCGGATGCCTCTCACAGGCTGATTTATATTATTCCCCAGGAGCGGCTTACGGACAGAGGGCTTACAGCTTGCGATTGGGTGGTATATCGCAGAGATATCCTGCCGGATATTTTAGAGGGGCTCAGGCTGGGAGTGGAAAAGGGATTTCTGGAGACGGCAGACAGCTCAGGGTACCGGATCACTTCCATGAATTTCGGATGGGAAATGCCCGGTACCTATGATGCCAGCCTTATGATCAGGCGGCTGTCTCTGACAGGATGGGTGCGCTGAGCAAGTGTTCTCAGACAGGCTCAGATGTGATGTCTTCTCCAAGAGTTGCCAGCATAACCTGGGCCTGCAGGCGTGCAAGGAAGTCATTCGGATGATTTACATGGTTGCCCGTCATATCAAGGTAGGGTTTGCGCTTCAGGAAGGCCTGGTGCATGGCGGTCACATCGGCTACGGCGGTTCCGGTCTGCTTCAGGGAGAGGAGCATATCCCGGTTTTCCATGTGGAAGCCGGTAAAGCCGGCAGCCTTGGGATTGGGCAGGATGGATGCCACAAGCACAAATTCGGCAGCCGGACAGGTGCCGTGTATGATATGCATGATGGTCCGGATATTTCTGCGGAAGTCCGCAGGCGGTACCTTGAGGCTTCCGTCGTTCATACCGAAGGCAATCCAGACCAGATCAGGCAGGAAGTTGCGGGCGGCAGCTTCTGCCTGATCTACACCCCATGCCGAAACCTGGCCGCCCATTGCCGTGCTTTGGACGGGGATGGACAGACCGTGATTTCTGCCAAGGCCTTCTGCCGCAAGCTGCCACCAGGAACCCAGATAGGGCGGAACATGCAGAGGGCCGGAAGAATTGGCGCCTTCTGTGATGCTGTCCCCCATCACAAGGAGCCGCGGTGCATGTCCGGAGGAAAGCAGGGCGCGGGTTTGGGGCAGAAGATGAGACTGGCTCCGGGGGACGGTGTCTGTCCAACTGCCGGAATGGGTGTAGGTAACGAGAGTCTGCATTCTGTGAAAACAGTCTCCCTCGGAGAAGAAGAGGTATCCGCCGCCGGTTTTGGGAAAGGAATGTCCTTCTATGGGAGCCTGGGGATAGAGTTTTTCGTAATCCTGACAGGGGATGGAAGAGCCGGGAAGCCATTCCAGGGCATGACCGTGGACAGCGTAGTCCTTACCGGGGATGTAGACAGTACCGGTATCGGAACTTTCCACAGATAAAATTTTATCGGGCGGATACAGCAGGGCAGCCGGCAGAGGCTGCCCGTTTTTGTCTCTTCTGAAGAGGACGGATTCCCGGTATATGGTGCCAAAGGACCAGTAGGGGATGAGGTATTCTTGCGGAGAAATGGCGGGTCGGTTCATTTTCGGTTCCTTTCTTTGTTTTCTTTAGGACCTGATTTCCTGCCGTATGCTGCGGGAGAGCTGTTTTCGTGATTTCTGTGACAGGCTCTTTTAAAGGCTTCTGTCTTTCGACATCCGGCAGGAAGGCCGGAAAAAGGATTTTGCAGGGGTAGTGCTAAAACTCAAAGCAGCATGGCTTGCCGTCAAGATAAGCCGCCATATTCAGTACCAGTGCATTCCAGTTGATAAAATTGGGTGTCATTATGGCTTCTCCGGTATCCGGATGGTAATACTCATGCAGTGTCCCCGTGCGGGCGATATCCTGACCGAACAGCCGGATGGTGGCTTCCGCCAGCCAGGCGGCATCTTCTTCATAACCATACTTCAGCATGGCCCGCCAGCTGAGATAGTTGGCGACTCCCCAGACAGGACCCCGCCAGTTGGAAGGATTATTGGTGGCGGACAGGTCATACATTTTTTCCAGTCTTGACAGGGAGCGGATTCCGTATCTTGCGCGGTAGGTGTTGGTCTCCCTGAACCGCTTTATGACGGCTTCCGCCTGCCCGGCATCTGCGATTCCCGCCCAGAGGGGCAGAATGTTGCTCCATACGTCAAACCGCATCAGCAGACATTCCCAGTCCCTGGGGGCACCGCTGTGCAGGCCGGTGATATTCTGGTTGGGCAGCAGATTCAGGTCCACGGAATAAAAGCACTTATCGCGCTCGTCGAAGCAATGCCGGGAAACGGCTGCTCTTAGCTTGGCGGCTTTCTGCTTCCAGTACATTGCGGCGGACATGTTGTCTTTATGCTCATAGAGGGCGCCCAAAGCCAGCATTTCCCTGTACAGAAAGCTGTTCAGCAGGATGGAACCGGAACTTTTTTCCGGACGGAAGTAAGTGCAGGGGTCATTGTCCACGCCGATGGCCAGGTCATCCTGCCAGAAATACAGCCCTGTGGCCTCATGGCAGAAATGGGTTTCATATGTGGTGAGGAAGGACACGGCGGTGTCAAGTACCGTATCCGGAATCTCTGTTCCGCAGGACTGGAGGAAAGCGGCATGCTGTGCATAGACCGGTTTGTGCATATTGCTCCAGTGTTCTGCGGAAGGCGCTTTAAAGAGAGTCTGTCCGCTTTTTTCGATGCAGATGGGCATATAGCCTTCGGGCGTGGTATGCTCCGCAAAGTTCTGCAGACACCCCAGCTCGAAACGGGGCAGCAGGGCAGCGAATGCACTGTCAGTGAGCGCATACTGCCGCAGTGCCACATTGCTCATCCAGGAGTCCCAGTCCCAGAGCGTGGTGGAGTAAAACCGGCTGCCGGGGACGATATAAGGGTGAGAGAGGATGCCTGAAGGTTCGCAGAGCATCTGTTCGGCGTACTGCCCGATGTATTCCGCAATTTGTTCTTTGTAATCCGTAAGGTCACTCATAATTTAATCTCCTGGTTTTATTTTTATGATTGCTCCGCCCGGTGCCGGCATGAGTGTTTTCATTTCTGTTCCGGATGCAGAGATGGACTGATTCCGGGCACCGGATGGGCCGTTGTTTTTCTACCTGTGCGGTTGCAATCCACTGCACAGGTGGTTGTTTTTTTGTGCCGTTGCTTCTTCAGGACCGATTCAGGAAAATGGAGGGACCGGTCAAGGCAGCAAATTCCTGTTCCGGGTTTTTGGTATAGTCTGGATTATACATCTGTTTTCGGCGCAAGTCAATAAATATATGGTTAATTTATATGAAAAAATCATATAAAACTGGATTTGTATTATATATGATATCGCAAACATTTTCAAAAACTATGTTTTTTGCATTGACAGGGTTTCGCAGGGAGTGATAAAATAATTCCACCTGTGTGGTTGCAATCAAATGGCTTGCCTGCATGCAAGCCATTTGATTGCAATGCAGACGAGCCACTGGATTAGCAACCCGCCGCACAGGTGGAAATAATTTCATTGCGAGACGGGGAGGTACATTATGGCGACCTTGAATGATGTGGCCCGGGAAGCGGGGGTATCACCCATGACAGTATCCAGGGTAATGAACGGCAGCAGTGCAGTGGCTGAAAAGACCCGGAAGCGGGTGCTGGAGGTTGTGGACAGGCTCCGTTACCAGCCCAATCTCCTGGCGAAGAGCCTGTCGGCGGACAGAATGCATACCATCGGTGTGGCGGTTACAGGGGTGGAGAACCCCATGTATTCCCTGATGGTGTCGGGAATATACAGGGAAGCCGCGGCGTGCGGATACGATGTGATGCTTGCATGCAGCCATGACCTGGAAAGTACGGAAAAAAGTCTGCTGAATCTGCTGAATAAAAGGGTGAGCGGGCTGGTGATGCTGCCGGTGGAGTATCATGCCGGCGGAAGAGAGGAGAACATGCGTCAGATGGGGCGTCTCAGCGAAGTTTTCCCGGAATTGATGGAAAAATATGCGCCGGTTAATTTTCCGGTGGTTTCTGTGGGCAGACAGCTTCAGAAAGGGACAGGAGTCCGGGTGATAGCGGATTATGAGGCAGGTGCCGCCCTGGCAGTCGCCTGCCTGGCGGAAAAGGGGCACAGGAGAATCGGATTTCTGTCCCACAGCTGCCGGCAGCAGGGTATCTGGCGGGAGCGTTTCCGGGGGTTTGAACGGGAAGCTGCCCGGAGAGGAATGGAGGTTTTGCCGGAATGGATTGTATACAGCGAGGAGAATGTGGCGTCTGCCCGCTTGGCAGTGGAAGGAATGCTGTCCGCGGAGAGACTGCCCACTGCCATATACTGCGCCAATGATGTGATGGCGGCAGGAGCGTGCCAGGCACTGGCTGCCGGAGGGCTCAGGATTCCTGAGGACATATCCGTAATAGGACATGACGGCAGGGATTTTGGGGAAATGCTTTATCCGGCTCTGACTACGGTGGCGATTGACCCGGTGGGAATCGGGAGAGAAACCGTGAGGGCGCTGCTGAAGCTGGCTTCTTCCGGTGAATCAGAAGGCGGACGCAGTGGCCTGGAAACGGGAGATGTGATGGTGAAGCCGAAGCTTGTGGAAAGAGAGTCGGTGGCATGTGTTCCGGGTTCCGGCTGTTGACAGCGTAACAGCGATATATGAGCGTTATAACAGGACTGCGGAGAAAGGGCTATGGAGGATGGAAGGTATGGCAAAGCAGAGTTTTATTTATAGAAGGAGAGAACCTTCACTGGAGAAAGAAGTGACTTTATTCCGGAAGGAATTCCGGCTCTCGGCCGGACAGTTGCATCAGAAGACAGAGATAGCAGTCACGGCAGATACAAGGTATATTCTGTATCTGAACGGCCGATATGTGTGCAGAGGGCCCGAGAGCGGTGATTCCTGGCGGAAATATTATGACACAACGGATATTACTTCGTATCTGCGGGAGGGTGTGAACTGTATTGCCGTGAAAGTGATTCATTTCCCTGTGGGTGACGAAGGAATACAGCAGTTTGAGCTTGGGCCTACAGGGTTTGTCCGTTCTCCTTATGGGGGACTGTGCATATTCTGTATATCAGGAACGGAAATACCGGGTACGGACGCCGGGTGGAAATGGATGCAGGATGCTTCTTATGGTTTCAGGTCTTCCGTAAGAGCCAGACAGGCGGGGGATATGGAATACATCCAGGCTGCGTTGGCGAAGAGGGGCTGGATGGAAGCCGGCTATGACGACAGCGGATGGCAGGATGCGGTGGTGGTCCAGGAAACGGAGGACTGCGCCCGGGCATCTGTTTACGGAGTCCTGCACAACTGGATCCTGTGTCCCCGTGATATTCCCATGACGGAAGAAAAAGAGATTTCGGCCACAGCCGTACATGAGAAAGGGACTGTGAAATTTGAAAATCTGCTCACAGGACGGCCGGTTGTGATTCCGCCTTTCACGGAAGCAGTGTGCGAGATTGATATGGGAAGACTGGTGACTGCTTATGTCGAAAGTGAGTATGAAGAAGGCGGCATGGGGCAGGCGGAGTATCTGTACAGTGAGTGCTATTATCAGGAAAAGGAAGGCAGCCTGGTGAAGGTCAGGCGGGACGACCGGGAAGGCGGTGTGCTGGAGGGAGAGCGGGATGAAATCAGCCTTGGAAAGGGGGATTTTGTATATGAACCCTTTGAATACCGCGCGTTTCGTTACCTGCGGCTGACTGTCCGGACAGAGGCTGAAAGCGTGGTTTTGAAGGGCATCCGTTTCCGGGAGACAGGATATCCTTTTCCGGTTCAGGCCTGTTTTGAGCCGGAGAAGGGGGTGCTGGGGCAGATTTGGGAGACCAGCCTTCATACGCTCCGCTGCTGTATGCAGGAGACCTACATAGACTGCCCCTATTATGAGCGGCTGCAGTATGGGATGGATGCCATGATCGAAGCGCTGCATACATATCCCGTGCTGGGGGATGACAGGCTTGCCCGGAAGGCATTTCTGGACCTGGCGGGAACGCAGATGCCGGACGGGATGATTTACTGTAATGCGCCGGCAAATGACAGGCATGTGATACCGGCGTTCGGTATTTATTACATTGATATGCTGTATCAGCATTATCAGTATTTCGGTGACAGGAAACTGATAGAACGATACTGGGCGGTCTGTGCGGGGATTCTGGGCTTCTTTGAAAGAAATCTGAACCGGGAGTCAGGTGTGGTTTCGGGCAGCGGCTACTGGGAATTTGTGGACTGGACCGAGGAATGGAATGATTTCCAGGGAGTGCCTTGTGACAGGAGGGCCGGGGAAGGACAATATCTGTATACCCTGCTGTATGCCTACGGGCTGCTGCGGATGGCGCAGCTTACGGAGGCGGTGTACGGAAGCGGGGCCGCGCAGCACTGGAGAGAACGCCACCGGGAAATCAGAGAGCTGGTCAACAGAAAAATATGGAATCCTGCGAAGGGCTACTATCGAACGTCGGAGCAGGCTGAAAAGTATAGTGAACATGCGCAGGTGTGGGCAGTGCTGGGAGAATGCGTATCGGGGGAGGAAGCGAAGAAATTACTGGAGAAGATGCTTTCAGAGCCTGCCCTGGTCAGATGCTCATATTCCATGAAACATTATTATAACAGGGCACTGGACATGGCGGGGATAAGTGGGGGAAAGGATAAGATGTGGCGCGAATATGCGGCTCTGCTGGAGAGCGGCGCCACTACCTGGCCGGAGGACCCGGTGACGGCCCGAAGCGACTGCCATGGATGGAGTACGATACCGATTTATGAAATCTGTCATAACATTCTGGGAGTACGGCCCGGAGCGCCGGGATTTACCTCTGTCCTGATTGAACCGGGGCAGTGGGAGCTGGGAAACGCGAAGGGGAAGGTCTGGACGCCGCAGGGCTGTGTCAGTGTGGAGAGATATGTGGAGACCCGGAACGGTGTTTCCGGGGCAAGGATCTCTTTTGAATTTGAGAAAGAGACGTTAGTGACGGTGCGCATTGCAGGCCGGGATATACTGTCGGGCAGGTATCGGTGCGGGGAGTGCAGCGCAGTGCTGTAGAGCGGTTAGGAATTGTCGGAAAATAACCGCTATAATTTGTTTAGGAAAAAGCCCGGAAATACAATAAAAATTGCTGCAAACTTGCAGCGGTTATTTGTAGACGCTTCCTTAATTTCCGGAGCGGAGTGTTTGCTGTATGCGGAGAAGGGGCTGCGCACAATGTGCAGACACAATAAGGATTTTGGATTTAAAAACGCGGCTGACAGGCTGTTTTGGAACCGGCAGCCGCGTTTTGGTTGTTTTTTCACATTAATTTATACTTATTTTATTGTATTTCCTTAAAAAAAGTTTACAATGTATAATGTCGGGTAGTAAATCAGTTTGAGTCATGACAGTGGAAAGTCCATGGAGCGGAGGGGCCATTGTCTGTCGGGAGGCAAAAGATATATGAGAGAAAAATTACAGCGCTTTATGTGGGGGCGCTACGGAAACGACAATCTGAACCAGTTTTTACTTGCTGTTGCCTTTGCATGTCTTATCATTTCGTTTTTTGGCGGAGGGATTTTCTACATACTGGCTACCGTCATAATGGTTTTTGCCTATTATCGAATGTTTTCCAGAAATGTCAGCAAACGCTCTGCGGAGAACCAGCAGTTTCTGAAGCAGAAAATGAAGGTCAGAAGCTTTTTCATCAAAAAGAAGCGGGAATTGGGACAGCGCAAGGTTTACCATATCTACAGATGTCCTAATTGCAGACAGAAAATCCGGGTGCCGAAGGGCAGAGGCAGGATAGCCATCAGCTGCGGGAAATGCGGGAATGAATTTATTAAAAAAAGCTGAAGCATGGCCGGGTATCCTGAGGAAGTGTTGTGGAATAAGTCAGTTGGATTCCGCACAGTTCTCAAAGGAGATGCCAGAAGATTCCGAATATATACTCACGCTCGGAAACATTTGTCATTGTAAATGTATAACGAGTGAGCGCGTCCTTGATGCAGGGCAAAAGAGCGGAAAATGAATGCGCTCACGAGTATGGCAGCGGGAAAACACAGGAAACAGGAAAGCTGCTTCAATAACACGGAGGTTTTGATGTTCGGATATATCATTGTAAACAAAGCCGAAATGAAGTTCAGGGAATTTGATATATATCATTCGTTTTACTGCGGCATCTGCCGGGATCTGAAACGGAAATACGGTGTCCGCGGCCAGATAGCCTTAAGCTACGACATGACCTTTCTGGCGATACTGCTGACCGGGCTCTATGAGCCGCAGACCCGGCGGAGCAGCTGCAAATGTGTGGCGCATCCTTTCGAGAGTCATGAGACCAGGAATAATATTTTCACGGAATATGCCGCAGACATGAATATACTATTTGCATATTATAAATGCCGGGATGACTGGGAGGATGAGCGGAAGGTCTGGAAGCTGCTCTATGGGAAGCTTCTGGAAGGGAAAGCGGAAAAGCTGAAGGACGCATATGCGGAGAAATTCAGGAAACTGAATCTGTTGATGCAGGATTTCTCGTATGCCGAAAAATCAGGCGATGCGGACATTGATACGCTGGGGGGACTTTTCGGCCAGGTTATGGCGGAGATGATGGCTGTGCGGGAGGATGAGTGGGCGGAAAGCCTTCGCAGGCTGGGCTTTTTCCTGGGAAAGTTTATTTATCTGTGCGATGCATACGAGGATGTGGAGCAGGATATTAAAAAAGGGACCCCCAATCCTCTGAAGCAGAAATATGAGAGCATCGATTTTGAAGAAGAGTGCAAGACCATACTGATGATGATGATGTCGGAGTGCTGTAAGGAATTTGAGCGGCTTCCCATTCTGGAAAATGTGGAAATCCTCCGCAATATTCTTTATTCCGGTGTCTGGGGCAGATACGAGGCCGTCCGGGAGAAACGCAGGCAGGGAGCGGCGGTGGAAGCGTCAGAAGAGCAGTGAGACAGTTAGAATAAGTGGGATGCCGGATGAAGCGGTTTTATACAGCAGTGTCCTGGAGAGACAGCATATCTTGTATGAATCCTTCCGATTGCAGCAGTCCCGGAAAAAGAGGCAGTTATGTATGACCCGTACAGTGTACTTGGTGTAAGCAGAAATGCTTCCGAGGAAGAGATAAAAAAGGCATATAAGGCATTGAGCCGCAGGTACCATCCGGATGCCAATGTCAACAATCCCAACAAAGCCCGGGCGGAGGAGAAATTTAAGGAAATTCAGGCGGCTTATCAGCAGATTATGAAGGAGCGGACTTCCGGGTACGGTGGCGGTAGCTATGGGAATTCCGGATACGGAGGGAATGCCTATGGCGGTTCCGGATATGGCAGAAGCAGTTCCGGTGGCGCAGGCAGTCAGGGCGAGGGGCCTTTCGGCGGTTTTGGGTACGGGCCCTTTGGGGGTTTTGGGGGTTTTGGAGGTTTCGGGGGCCAGGGACAGAGTACCGGATATGAGGAAAATACGTATCTACGCGCTGCAGGAAATTATATCCGCAACGGTTACTATAAAGAAGCCAGGACGACTCTGGACAATATGGACAGCCGTGACAGGAATGCCAGGTGGTATTACTACAGTGCCATAGCACATTCCGGCCTGGGCAACAGTGTGGCGGCTCTGGACCACGCAAAGCGTGCTTCCTCCATGGAGCCGGACAATCGGGATTACCGCAGTCTGGTACAGCAGTTTGAGAGCGGCGGCAGTTGGTACGAGCAGCGTCAGGCGGCTTACGGCTATCCAACCTTTGGCGGAGGAAACATCTGTCTGAAGGTGGTGATTGCCAATATGATCTGCAATGTATGCTGTCTTGGCGGCGGATGCTGCGGGGGACATGGGATGTATTATTATTGAATGGGTTATAGAAACCTGATTATATTAGCGAGGCAGGAGCTGCCGCAGGCCCAGGGGTGTTTGGAGAGTAGATTACCGAAGCTGATCAGCTTTCGGTTTGAGAGGTGAGTCATGTATTACGCAGCAGTGAAAAAGACAGACATAGCAAACGGCCCCGGTGTCAGGGTATCCCTGTTTGTCAGCGGCTGCACTCACAGGTGCAGCGGATGCTTTAACAGTGAGGCCTGGGATTTTAACTATGGACGGGAATATACGGAGGAGACAGAGCAGGAAATACTCAGGGCGCTTGCACCGGATTATATCAGGGGATTAAGCGTGTTGGGTGGAGAACCCATGGAGCCGGAAAACCGGGGGGCTGTACTGCAGCTTCTTCGTGCAGTGAGAAGGCAATTCCCTGATAAAGACATCTGGTGCTATACAGGCTTTGATTATGAGAAGGATTTGCTGCGGCGGAGCGGGCATAGTGAGGATTTGCATAAAAGGCCTGCTGAGGATGAAATCATGCAGATTCTGTCCATGACAGACGTGCTGGTGGACGGGGAATTTGTGAAAGAGCGGAAAAATCTTCGGCTTGCTTTCCGGGGCTCTGAGAACCAGAGGCTGATAGACGTACAGGCATCTCTGCGACAGAACGAGACGGTGTGCCTGACAGAATTTTGAGATTGTTTTGTTATTAAGCGAATTTATACAGGCAGGAAAAGGCTGTCACATTGGAAAATCACCTGAAGCCGGGGGGCGGAATCTGAAATACCATGGCCAGGAAGAGGGGTTCGAATGTGACAGCCCTGTTTTTGAGGCGGCTTAAATGAAAATATTGCACTTGTGCGGTTGGATTCTTATTCGGGCATCCACCTCCCCTCCCGCATTCGGAAAACTCGCGCCTGCGTCTGCATTCGCAGCCGCGTTTTGCTCATTTGGAAGTGGATTGCAGCCGCACAGGTGGAAAATATTAATCTTTTACGCTGCCTGAATGAATGGAAGTGCCATGATAGTATGTTTGCCACAAATAATTTCCGTATTTGCAGAGGCGCGTTATCACGGCATCACCTGGCCCTGCACATGGGTTTTGATGGCCTGGAAGCTTTCCTTGCTGATGACATGCTCAATCTTACAGGCATCCTCCACAGCAGTCTTTTTCTCAACTCCCAGCTGTATCAGCCAGGCAGACAGCAGTTGGTGCCTTTCATAGATCATTTCCGCAATTTCCCGCCCGGAGGGCGTCAATGTGATAAAACCTGATTTATCCACGGTGATATGTTGTTTTTCGCGCAGATTTTTCATCGCGACACTGACACTGGATTTCTTGAAGCCCAGTTCGTTTGCAATATCTACGGAACGGACCACGGGAAGTTCCTTGCTCAATATTAAAATAGTTTCCAGGTAATTCTCAGCCGATTCATTTACAACCATAATAATCTCCATTCTTGTCAAAAGCCGGAAATTCGTACACAGGCTCCCGGTTTTCTGATACATCTTCAAACATTCCGCTTTACAGCCGGACAATTCCGAAACCTACGCAGATTCTTTTTTCAGTATAGCATGAAAATCCGGTTTATGCAAATTTTTGTTTCCGCGGCAGTATATTTTGGAAAATTTTAAATTTGGTTATTGACAGCCAATAAATGTTAGCATATACTAACTATTATAAGTAATAAAATACTTATGAACCGAGGGATAAATTGCAGAGAAAAGCGGAAGGGGGACTAAAGTATGCCGTTGTCAATGGTTCGTGAAGGAGAAGATAGTGTGATCAAGAAAGTGGGAGGCAGAGAGGATGCCAGGAGGTTTCTGGAGAATCTGGGCTTTGTGGCGGGAAGTACGGTGACGGTCATTTCCCGGGTCGGAGGAAACATCATCGTCAATATTAAAGAGTCCAGAATAGCTATCGGTCAGGACATGGCCAACAGGATTATTGTATAGGACAGACAGGAAGCCGGTATAGGCGGAAAATCCGACTTGAAGACTTTATTACGATGAACTTTAGAAGGAGCAGAGAGTATGAGAACATTGAGAGACATTGCCTGCGGGCAGAGTGTCAGAGTAAAGAAACTGTCCGGGGAAGGGCCGGTCAGAAGACGTATCATGGATATGGGTATTACCAAAGGGGTGGAGGTATATGTGAGAAAAGTTGCGCCTCTGGGAGACCCGGTGGAGGTGACGGTGAGAGGATATGAATTATCCCTGCGCAAGGCAGATGCAGAAATGATAGAAGTGGAATAGAGGAATCTGCTTTTCCGGTCTGCATCATTTTTTAGAGTATTTGGTTAGTTTATACTAATTATGTGTAAATAAAGCTAATTTAAAAAAGTCTTGGCTAACAGATGCTCACGAGTATATTTATGCTGTATGTCGGACAGATTTGCAGCCATGTAATATAACAAAGTCGCCGGCTATATTTTCGGCCGGGACAGACTGTTAAAGCTCGGCGGTCCTGAGTATAAAAAAGTATAAGGAAGAAGGAAGATAAAATGTCAATTAAGATTGCGCTTGCAGGAAATCCAAACTGCGGTAAGACAACATTATTTAATGCACTGACCGGTTCCAATCAGTTTGTGGGTAACTGGCCCGGAGTTACGGTAGAGAAAAAGGAAGGAAAACTGAAACGTTCTTATGCGTCAGCAGGAGCCGATGAAGTTATTATTATGGACCTGCCCGGTATCTATTCTTTATCTCCTTACACATTGGAGGAGGTGGTGGCAAGGAATTATCTGATCAACGAGCGTCCCGATGCTATCATCAATATCGTGGACGGTACGAATATCGAGAGAAATCTGTATCTTTCCACTCAGATTATGGAACTGGGTATTCCCGTGGTCATGGCGGTGAATATGATGGATATTCTGGAGAAATCCGGCGACAGAATACATACAGATAAGCTTGCGAAGAAGTTGGGATGTGAAGTGGTGGAAATCTCCGCTCTGAAGGGAAACGGCATTGATAAGGCAGCCGCCAGGGCGGTATCTCTGGCACAGAAAAAAACAGTTGCCGTGCCGGTACATTCGTTTGCACAGAACGTAGAAGCGGTTATCAAAAGGGTGGAGGGGAGACTGGGAAGTGATATTCCCGCAGAGCAGAGACGTTTCTTCGCCGTCAAGCTTCTGGAAAAGGATGACAAAATCGGAGCCATGATGAAGGCGGCGCCGGATGTCTCAGCGGAGATTAACGAGTTGGAGGAAGCCTTTGATGATGATACGGAGAGTATCATCACCAATGAGAGATATGAATACATTTCTTCCATAATAAAGGAATGCCACACGAAAAAGGGCGGCAAGGGAAACGAGAAATTGTCTGTATCCGACCGGATTGACAGGATCGTGACCAACAGATGGGCTGCGCTTCCTGTTTTTGCGGTGGTCATGACTATCATATACTATATATCGGTGACGTCGGTGGGAACCATTGCAACCGATTGGGCCAATGACGGTGTGTTCGGAGACGGATGGCATCTGTTCGGCATCGGCGGCTCCGCTTATGATGAGGCATGTGGGGAATATGCGGAAAGCACCCTGTTTACGGATGAACTGAGGGCAACTGTAGGGGCTGCGGCAGAGGCAGGCGTTATCGGTGCCGAAGACATTCTTGGCTCCATTGAAGAAGGGGACTTCGGTGGTTTTGACGAAAATTACGGTTCCTACGGCGATTCTCTGGCGGAAGCGGGATATGATATCTCCGAAATCGTGGATCCGTTGATGGAGGAGGCTCCTGATCCGGCAGATTACGGTGTATGGGTGCCCGGTATTCCTGTTTTGGTTGAAAGTGGACTGGAGGCTGTAGGATGCTCCGAATGGCTTATGAGCCTTATCCTGGACGGTATCATCGGCGGCGTGGGCGCTGTGCTGGGTTTTGTGCCTCAGATGCTGGTGTTGTTTATTTTCCTGGCGTTTCTGGAAGCCTGCGGTTATATGGCGAGAGTTGCCTTTATTATGGACAGAATTTTCCGGAAATTCGGACTTTCGGGCAAATCATTCATCCCCATGCTGATTGGAAGCGGCTGCGGTGTGCCCGGTATCATGGCTTCCCGTACCATTGAGAACGACAGGGACAGGAAGATGACGATCATGACTACAACATTTATCCCATGCGGTGCCAAACTGCCTATCATCTCCCTGATTGCCACGGCTCTGTTCGGCGGCTCCTGGCTGATTGCGGTAAGCGCTTACTTTCTGGGAGTTGCGGCAATTGTTATCTCGGGTATTATATTAAAGAAGACAAAAATGTTTGCAGGTGACCCGGCTCCTTTCGTTATGGAACTGCCTGCCTACCATTGGCCTACAGTGAGCAATGTCCTGCGGAGCATGTGGGAGAGAGGCTGGTCCTTTATTAAGAAGGCAGGTACGATCATTTTACTTTCCTCAATCGTGATCTGGGCAGGCTCCTGCTTCGGCATGGTAGAAGGAAGCTTTGGATTCAGCACGGAACTGGAGCTTTCCGACAGTGTCCTGGGTGTCATAGGAAACGGGATCAAGTGGATCTTCAAACCGCTGGGATTTGACAATGCCACCGCAGCCATCGCCACCATCATGGGCCTGGTTGCAAAGGAAGAAGTGGTTGGAGTCTTCGGTGTGCTTGACTTCGTGAGTATGAGTAAGGCAGCCGCCTATTCTTTCCTGGCATTTAACCTGCTGTGCGCTCCCTGCTTTGCGGCCATCGGTGCCATCAAGAGAGAGATGAACAGTGCAAAATGGACCTGGTTTGCCATTGGCTATCAGTGCGGACTGGCTTACATGGTCTCTCTGGTAATCTATCAGTTGGGAAGCCTCTTTGGCGGCAACGGAAATGTACCGGGTGTCATTGTGTCACTGCTGTTGGTGGCCGGTGTCTGTTATCTGCTGTTCAGGCCTTATAAAGAGAGCCGGACATTGGACATGAATTTGGGAAAACTTTCAAAAGGCAAGGCCGTATAACGGTTCGGTTTCAAAACCTTTAAAAATCGTCGTTTCCGGAAGGAGCGGCGGTTTTCTTTTAAGTAAATTATTAAAAAAATCAATCTTGTAAAGTCCGGATAGATATGCTATATTATCTGCGTTACTATACTTTGATACAAAAAAACATATGACAGGTGACACCATGGGAAAATTTTCACTGAGAATAGGAGAACGATTGAAAGAGATACGCAATATCCGGCAGCTGACACTGGACGATGTTGCGAAGATGACAGGGGTCAGTAAGCCTATGCTGGGCCAGATAGAACGCGGACAGTCATCACCGACCATAAACACATTGTGGAAGATATCTACGGGTTTGAAGATACCGCTGACCTTTTTCTGTAAGCAGGAAGAGGCGGATTTTCAGATAGTCGGTATTGAGGATACGGAGCAGATTACGGAAGAGGACGGAGGAATGAGGGCGTATGCCATGTTCCCATTTGATCCGGTCCGTAATGTGGAGGTCTTTTTCCTTGAACTGGATGCGCGTGTAAGGCATTCGTCGGAGTCTCAGAGGAGAGGCGTGGAGAAATACATATTTGTGACTGACGGGACTCTGAAAGTGATTATCGGGGAGGAGGAAATCGTGCTAACGCCCAAACAGTTCCTGCGCTTCCGGGCGGACGTTGCTCATGTGTACTATAATTTTTCGGATAGTCACTGTACTTTTTATGATATGATCTTCTACCCGAGTGAGTGATGATAGAAATCAGAACAGAGGAAGCTTCCGGAAAAGGGAATTGCGGTGTGCAGTTCCTTTTTTTGAGTGGAAAGTGTTCCCAGTCTGAAATTTTCTTCGAATCTGCTTCAAACTGCTTCAAACACCCGGCCATGTGAAAAATCTGCCGGATCATTTTGAGGGAGTTTTATGGGACTTGTAATTTAGTATAATTTAGCCATTAAAAATCATTGACAAAAACGAACAAATGTTTTATTCTATACAAAGAACATTTGTTCTTTTCGAGAGGATATGAGGAGGCTGAATATGAGAAGAATGAGCAGAAGCGGATATGCGGCAGTTATAATGGTTTTGACGTTGTTTGCCTGTTGGTGCTGTGTTGGTACGGTAATGAGCAGGAGCGACCTGAGCGCAGCGGAGATGGAAGGTTATTATCAGGAGAAGGAAAAGGGGCTGGTAGAAGAGGCCAGAGCGTTTCTGAGCGGAGAAGGCTATATTTACAGCGGTGTGATGCTGACCAGAGTGGTTACTGCCGAAGGAAACAGGGAATACACGCTTACCGTACATCACGGTAAAATCGATAAGCTGGACGACGAGGGCAGGCAGATGCTGATGGAAGGCCTTGAAGGAATCGTATTTGAAGATGAGAACTGTAGTTTCAGACATGAATTTTTAATAAATGAATGACAGAAATAACATGACATTTTTCGGAAATAGGGGTATACTTTCTTTATGGACGGAGAAGAGGCCCGGCAATCAGAAAGAGACGGGCGGAAAGGGGACGGGAAATGTCATTTATTCCAAAGCCACATGAGATTTACAGACATTTTAAAGGAAGCTTATATCAGATAACCGCTATTGCAGAGCATACAGAGACAGGGGAGCAGCTGGTTGTATATCAGGCGCTTTACGGTGATTTCAGGACTTATGCCAGGCCGCTTTCAATGTTTACGGAGGTACTGGACAGGGGGCGATACCCCGATGCGGAACAGATGTTCCGCTTTGAACTGCAGGGGCCTGATGCGTCTCGGCAGAAGGAATTCATGAGGCCGGACGGACAGGCAGACTTCGCTTCATTGACAGATACGGAAGAAGCTTTCCGTGATTCGGAACAGGAAGAAGTCTCACTTGACCCGTTGGTACTGGAGTTCCTTGACTCTGACAGTTATGAGCAGCGGTTGAATATTCTGGCAGGACTGCATCACAGGATTACGGATGATATGATTACAACTATGGCGATAGCCTGCGATGTGGAGATAAATGACGGAGACCTTGAGGAACGGTATGAGGCGTTGAAAACCTGTCTGCTGACTCTGGAACGGTATGAGTGCAACAGACTGAGGTGAAGTCTTCGTTTCGAAGGATGAGTGACTGCCGTGTAAACGACATATCCTGCGCAGCAGGGGTTGCCGTAACAAAGTGTTTTCGGAAAGACAGAGGGGATGGGAAGGAAGAGGTGGCGTATGGCGTATCATTTGGACAAAAAGATGGTAATAGGGGTATCCTCGAGAGCATTGTTTGACCTGACCCTGGAAAATGAGATTTTTGAGAAAAAGGGACTGGAAGCATACTGCAGCTACCAGGTAGAGCATGAACAGGATATTTTAAAGCCGGGTCCGGGTTTTGAGCTGATCCGCTCGCTGCTTCGTTTGAATGAATACAGCAAAGAGGGGAATCTTGTGGAGGTCATTATCATGTCACGCAACAGTCCGGATTCCTCGCTGCGCGTATTTAATGCCATTGCGCACTACGGTCTGGACATTACCCGTTCCGTGCTGGTAAGCGGTGCCTCTCTTGCGCCTTATCTGGAAGCGTTTCATACGGATCTGTTCCTGTCCGCCTATGAGGACGATGTACAGAGCGCCATAGATAGCGGTATAGCGGCGGGCATCATATGTACGGAGCACAAGGGTGACGGAAGCCGGGAAAAGCTGTCCGTATCCGGCGGAGAGTTCCAGATACGCATTGCGTTTGACGGGGATGCGGTATTGTTTACGGATGAGTCGGAGCTGATTTTCAAGGAGAAGGGGCTGAACGCTTTTGAGGAAAATGAGAAGATGCTGGCCAGAGAACCTTTGGCAGAAGGGCCGTTTGCTCAGTTTTTAAAGAAGTTATCGGATTTGCAGAGAGAGTTGGGAGCCGGGGACTGCCCCATCAGGACGGCGTTGGTGACATCGCGCAGCGCTCCTGCCCACGAGAGGGTGATTCGGACTATGCGTTCGTGGAATGTGAGAGTAGATGAGGCTTTTTTTCTGGGGGGTCTGGAGAAGAGGGATGTATTGAAGGCATTTGGGGCTCAGATTTTTTTTGATGATCAGTCGGTACATACAGCCAGTGCAGCGCAGGCTGTTCCGGCGGCAAGAGTGCCTTACAGGGCCGGGGGACAGCGCCTTTGCCGCGTCGTTTAGAGAATATGTGGGAAGGAAAGGGTTTTATAAGTTGTATTTCGGCAGGAAGGATTATTATAGATAGAAATTGCCAATACTGTATTTGGATGGGATGTATGGCGGCTTCCGTGCCGACATATGGTTACAAAGGAGACAGCTGTTTCGAATGGAATATAAATGTATTGTAGAGGGGCGTTTTCTGGAACGCCCTAATCGCTTTATCGCCATGGTGAAAATCGGAAATACCATGGCCGCCGCACAGGAACAGAATTCTGTCCGGATAGAAAAGGTGCATGTGAAAAATACCGGCAGATGCCGTGAGCTGCTCAGAGAAGGTGTCCGGGTATATCTGGAAAAGTGCGCAAATCCCGGGCGCAGTACGGCTTACGACCTTGTGGCGGTAGAGAAGGGAAATCGAGTGATCAACATTGATTCCCAGGCACCAAACCGGGCAGTGGGAGAATGGCTGCGAGCCGGCGGACTGTTTAAGGATATTGTGTCAGTAAAGCCGGAAGCCGTTTACGGGAATTCAAGATTCGACTTTTATGTGGAGACCGAAAGAGAAAAAATTTTCATGGAGGTAAAAGGTGTCACACTGGAAGAAGACGGCGTGGTGCGTTTCCCGGATGCGCCCTCGGAGCGGGCGGTAAAGCATGTGGAAGAACTGGCAGCAGCCCAAAAGGAGGGCTATCGTGTTTTTGTGATGTTTGTTATCCAGATGGAAGGAGTGGAATACTTTACTCCGAACAAGGACACGCATCCGCAGTTTGCCGAAGCCCTCTCCAGGGCAGCCGAAAACGGGGTGGAGATACTGGCATATGACTGTCTGGTAACGCCCGGGAGCATGCAGATCAATCGTCCTGTTCCGATACTTTTGAATCCCGGCATTAATGAAACCTTTAGAATTTCCTTAGGAAAGTATAAGCTTGCGGATATTCCCATTCCGCTGCTAAAATGGTATGATAAGAACAGACGTATTCTGCCATGGCGTGAAAATCCGGATCCATATCGTGTGTGGGTGTCGGAAATTATGCTGCAGCAGACCAGAGTGGAGGCTGTCAAGCCTTACTTCGAACGCTTTATGAAAGCGCTTCCTGGTATTGCGGCTCTTGCGCAGGCCGAAGAAGAGTTGTTACTGAAGCTGTGGGAGGGTCTCGGCTATTATAACCGGGTGCGCAACCTGCAGAAAGCTGCCATTCAGGTAGAGAAGCTGTATGACGGTCGGATGCCGGATACCTATGAGGAACTGCTTAGACTGTCCGGAATCGGAAGCTATACGGCAGGAGCCATCGCGTCCATCGCTTTCGGCCGAATGGTTCCTGCAGTGGACGGGAATGTGCTGCGCGTGGTGGCAAGACTCAGAAGGGATGAGCGTCTGGTCACGGACCCGAAGGTTAAGGAAGCAGTGGAGCAGGAGCTAAAGGAGATCATGCCCCCGGAACGGCCGGGTGATTTTAATCAGGCGATGATGGAGATCGGGGCATGTGTCTGTATTCCGAATGGAGCGCCCCTGTGTGACAAATGCCCGTTGGAAAGCATCTGTATGGCTCACAAAACAGGAACGGAGCAGGCGTATCCGAAAAAACAGGCAAAGAAGCCCAGGAAAGTGGAAGAGAAAACCATTCTGATAGTGAGGGACGGAAACCGGGCGGCAATACGGAAGCGGGCAGGCAAAGGCCTGCTGGCCGGAATGTACGAGTTCCCTTCTATGGAAGGCTTCAGGACAGCTGAAGAAGTGGTGGATTACCTGGCTGATAATGGCCTGAAGATTCTGCATATTCGTCCATTGGAGACAGCAAAGCATATTTTTACGCACAAAGAATGGCATATGAAGGGCTACATGGTCAGAGTGGATGAGTTGGAGCCCCAAAAGGCAGGCGGCTTTACAGAGAGCTGGCTGTACATTGAGCCGGAGGAGACAAGGGATAAATATCCCATTCCGTCTGCTTTCGGTGCATATACAAAATACCTTGACATCAGATTGGGCAAGGAAAGATATGAGGAGGACTTAAAAAGTGAAACTGTTGTCGATAGCAATCCCCTGCTATAATTCCGAAGCTTATATGAGGAAATGTGTGGATTCTTTGCTGGCAGGCGGAGAAGACGTAGAGATCATCATTGTAGATGACGGCTCCAGGGACGGGACAGCTGAGATTGCGGATGAGTATGCCAATAAATATCCTGCCATTGTTAAGGTCGTACACCAGGAAAACGGAGGTCACGGCTCTGCTGTCAATGCCGGTATCCAAAATGCGGAAGGGCTGTATTTTAAAGTGGTGGACAGCGACGACTGGGTAAAGAAAGAGGCTTATCTGCAGGTACTGGATAAGCTGAGGGAACTGGCAGGGGGGGCTTATGCGCTTGATATGCTTATCTGCAACTTTGTCTATGAGAAAGAAGGGGAGAAGCGGAAGAAGGTAATGCATTACCGCCATATCTTTCCGGAAGGAAGGCAATTTACCTGGGGGGACTGCCATCATTTTATAAAGGGGCATTATATTCTGATGCATTCGGTTATTTTCCGTACCAGGCTGCTGTGGGAATGTGGGTTGAAACTGCCGGATCATACTTTTTATGTGGACAATATCTATGTATTTGAGCCTCTGCCCTATGTGAGAAATATGTATTATATGGACGTGAACCTGTATCGCTATTATATTGGGCGGGAAGGGCAGTCCGTAAATGAGGAAATCATGATATCCAGGATTGACCAGCAGATTAAGGTGAACAAGATCATGATTGACTATATGGTGGATAAAAAGCAGGAAATATTGAAGGACAAGCGTCTGTATCAATATATGCGGAATTACCTGGAGATTATTACGACGGTGTCTTCTGTGCTGCTGATCCGTTCAGGTTCGGATGAGAATCTTGAGAAAAAGAAGGAACTGTGGAAATACCTGAAATCAAAGGACGGGACTTTGTATCTGTGGCTGCGCCATGGCCTGATGGGGAATGCGATGAACCTTCCGGGGCGCAGCGGGCGCAGGATTTCCGTCAGCGGATATAAAATCTGCCAGAAGATTTTTAAGTTTAATTGACGGTCTGTCCGGAATATGGTGTCACCTGTGCAAAAGGGATAGTTTTCATAGGTCAAACCGTTAAGGAATTATGTGAAAGGGGCTGCCGGAATATTTTCCGACAGCCCCTTTTTTGAAACGCTTGTGCCGTATACTGGAAACAGATTGGATATTCTGGCGAATGCTTCACTGCGTTGTTTACGTGGAAATTCTTTTCTTCAGCTTATGCTGCATCCTGGCGGCCAGAACGACTTCTCTTCTGTAAGTGAAGGTGTACATCACAGTACCCAAAGCAATTCCCGTCATTACATCAAATACAGAATGCTGTTTAATGAACATGGTGGATAGTATAATGGATACAGCCAGTATACCAGATGCCAGTTTAATGCCCTTTTTATTTTCCAACTCTGCGCTGCGGATGACAGCGAAGTGTGCTCCCATGGAATTATACACATGGATGCTGGGCCATAGATTTGTGGGAGTGTCTACGCTCCAGAGAGCTGATACTGCCCTGGTGAAGATATTGTCCCGCGGCATTTCAGCCAGCCTTAAATGATGTCCGTTGGGCCACAGCGTGGATATGATAAGAAAAATTGTCATACCTGTAAACAAAAATGCGCAGGATCTGTAAAATTCCTGCTTGTTTCTGAAAAACAGAAACAACACTACAACGGAAACATAGGCAAACCACAAAAGGTAAGGAACTATAAATACCTCGCAGAAAGGGATATAATCATCTGCATTTACATGAATGATATTGTAATTTTTCGTATTTGTTTCCTCCAGCCATGCAAACCAGGTTAAGTATATGACCATATAGACCAACAAAGGAATCCCATGCCTGTATTTCATATAACTATTTTTTAACTTTTCCATCTCAGAAATAATCCTTTCACTCTATCCCATGAATTCAAGTGTCATGAAATTTTGTTTATTCCATGAACCTTGCTCTAGTATAGCGCGAAAAAAATAAAATTCAATGCTTTTTTATACTTCTTAAGCATTCTTTAGAAATTCTTAATCACCGCAAAACCCGAATGGCGTCTTTTTCGCATGTGACATGAATCCGGTTACTTTTCCGGCTGACCTCGCCGTCGGCGTGGACCCACAGGGGAATGGTGGTTTCGAGGGTAAGTGAACGGACTTTATAAGGTGTAATGCCCTTAAATCTGTAATGCTTCCCTTTAAAAGCAGTGGGCAGGGCAAACAGAATCAGGAGTTTGGGCAGATCTCCCACGGCGCAGATATTCAGAAAACCGTCACTGTCGTCTGCATCCGGTGCGAACATAAATCCGCCGCCCTCAAAACGGTGGAGCATACAGGCGGTAAACAGCATGTTTCCGATATCGATTATGCTGCCGTCTTCCATGGTCAGTCTGCCGGACACCGCCTTCGCCGCAAACAATTGTTTCAGGGCAATACCCAGGTAGGTCAGTTTTCCCAGGCCCAGCCGGTTCATGGCCGTTTTGATCCTGGAATGCAGGGCTTCCTCACAGACAGCTGCGTCAAAACCGATGCCGCAGCTGACAGCGAATCTGCGTGTGGTGCCGTCCGGATAGGTCACGGTTCCCAGGTCCATGGGATGAGGCGTTCCGGAATGCAGGATCAGGTCCAGAGCAAGAGAAGCATCTCTGGGAATCTTCAGGTCTCTCGCCAGGTCGTTGCTGGAACCGGTGGGAATATAGCCCAATGTGATACGGGAGGTGTCTTCAAGTCCCAGCAGAGTTTCGTTTACGGTGCCGTCGCCGCCCAGTATGATAAGGGACAGAGGGCCTTCTGTCCGGCCGAAGATTTCCCGGGCAATCCGGACGGTGTCTCCGGCTTTTTCGGAAAAGTAAGGGCGGTATGGGACATTCTGAGATTGAAGTTCAGGCTCGATCTGGTTCTTCCATATCTGCAGGCCCCGGCCGGAGCGCGAGGCAGGGTTCACAATAATGTGATACATGGTATATCCTCAGCTTTCGTGTGATAAATCAGGGACTGCCTTTTATTTTAACAGTACATAGGATTTTCGTAAAGCCTGTTGTAATGAAAATTTGTGGCATATTGCATAAAAATACTCGATAATTACATAATTTGCATAATAAACAGGAGAAAACGAAATTGCAGCAAATTTTTTTGTTTGCATTCACGCCGTTCTATGATATAATCAAACCGTATGTCAATTACAGATGCTATGGGAAGCAAGTGCACTCTATAGTTGAATGCGGCACAAAGGATGCGTTTTTCAGGGGAAGCAAGTGCAGCATCCTATAGTTGAATACGGCGCAAAGAGATGCGCCTTTTATTGGAAGCGAAGAGATTGCTTCCGATATGTCATATTATATCAGAACGTACAGATATAAGCGGGACAGTGTCTGCCACACAGTTGTCACTAGCCGGAAGGAACATATTTCCGTCTGTTCGGAACTGTTTGGAGGCAGGGCAGATACGGAACTGGAAAACAGCAGTTACGCGCGAATATGCGGAATTAAAATCAGGAGGAGCCGTAAATGTATTCTTTGGATGAAGTGAGAAATGTAGACCCCGAAATAGCCCGGGCCATAGTGGATGAACAGGCGAGGCAGAACAGCCATATTGAGCTGATTGCCTCCGAGAACTGGGTGAGCAAGGCAGTCATGGCGGCCATGGGAAGCCCTCTGACGAATAAATATGCGGAAGGATATCCGGGAAAGAGATACTACGGAGGCTGCCAGTGTGTGGATGTGGTGGAGAACCTCGCCATCGAGCGCGCAAAAGAGCTGTTCGGCTGCGAGTATGCCAATGTGCAGCCGCATTCCGGCGCTCAGGCAAATATGGCAGTGCAGTTTGCGGTATGTAAGCCCGGCGACACTATCATGGGCATGAATCTGGACCATGGCGGACATCTGACGCATGGCAGTCCGGTGAATATGTCCGGAAAATATTTCCGCATTGTTCCTTATGGGGTAAATAATGACGGTTTCATTGACTATGATGAGCTGCGCAGGATTGCGTTGGAAGCCCGTCCGAAGATGATCATTGCCGGCGCGTCGGCTTATGCGCGGACCATAGATTTCGAGAAGTTCCGTCTGGTCGCGGATGAAGTGGGGGCTGTCCTGATGGTGGATATGGCTCATATTGCAGGTCTGGTGGCGGCAGGACTTCATCCGAACCCTGTTCCCTACGCTGATGTGACCACGACGACGACTCATAAGACGCTGAGAGGCCCCAGGGGAGGAATGATCCTTTCCAGCAAGGCTGTCAATGATAAATATAATTTCAATAAAGCGATTTTCCCTGGTATCCAGGGCGGGCCGCTGATGCATGTCATCGCTGCCAAGGCGGTATGCTTCAAGGAGGCGCTGAGCGGTGAATTCAGGCAGTATCAGAAGAATATCGTGGACAATGCCCAGGCACTCTGCAAGGGGCTGATGGACAGGGGGGTCAGGATTGTGTCCGGCGGTACGGATAACCATCTGATGCTGGTAGATCTGACTAATTTCGGCATTACCGGCAAAGCAGCCGAGAAGCTTTTGGATGCGGCGCATATTACATGCAACAAGAATACCATTCCCAACGATCCACAGTCGCCTTTTGTCACCAGCGGAGTGCGTCTGGGTACCCCGGCTGTCACTTCCAGAGGGATGAATACAAAGGATATGGATCGGATTGCCGAGGCTATTGCCATTGTCCTTAAGGGCGGTGAGGAGAAAGTTGCCGAAGCATATGGCATTGTGCAGACTCTGACGGAGAAATATCCGCTGGAGTGATAAAAAGCATATCCAGGGGCAAAATTAAACGATGAACCGCATATGCGTAACAAAACCGGGCAGGAGCACTCATTTGTTATACATTTACGTTGGCAGGTGCTTTCGGGCAGGAGCATAATTTGCGGGCGCATGTATCAGGCAGCCTGGAATTATCTGTCGGTGCCTGGTACTGGGCGGGAGATACGCAGAACCGGAATAGGAGAAAAGCGATGATAAATATAGCAGTGCTGGGATACGGAACGGTAGGCAGCGGCGTTGTGGAGGTATTCGGGAGCAATCAGGAGCAGATATCCCGGAACGCCGGAGAGGAAATATACGTCAAATATATCCTTGATCTGAGGGATTTTCCCGGAGACCCGTATGAAGCCAGGGTAGTGCATGATTTCAATGTGATACTGGAGGATGACGGGGTCTCCGTTGTGTGTGAGACCATGGGAGGCGTAGGAGCAGCGTATCAGTTTACAAAGCAGGCGCTTGCTGCGGGAAAAAGCGTATGTACTTCCAATAAGGAGTTGGTGGCAAGGCATGGAACCGAACTGTTGGCGCTGGCTGCCGAAAAACATTGCAATTACATGTTTGAAGCCAGTGTGGGAGGCGGTATCCCCATTCTCCGAACCATCCAGGATTCGCTCTCGGCGGAGCGGATTGAGGCGGTGACGGGTATCCTGAACGGTACGACCAATTATATTCTCTACAAGATGGAGACAGAGCATGCGGATTACTGCGAAGTCTTAAAGCAGGCTCAGGAGCTGGGATACGCGGAGCGCAATCCGGAGGCCGATGTGGAAGGCCATGACACATGCCGTAAGACAGCCATCCTTGCAGCGTTGGCGACAGGCAAAACGGTAGATGCCGACAGAATCCATACGGAAGGGATTACCGGAATCACACTGGCCGATTTTGAATTTGCATCCAGAAAGAACAGGACGATAAAACTTCTGGCAAGCGCGAAGGTTCAGAAAGACGGAAGGCTGCTTGCCATGGTGGCACCTTTTATGCTTCCCATGGGACATCCCCTTGCCACGGTGGGAGACGTATTCAATGCGGTGATGGTCACCGGCAATATGTTGGGAGATACTTTGTTTTACGGGCGGGGGGCCGGTAAGCTGCCCACAGCGAGTGCGGTGGCTGCCGATGTGATAGACTGCGCGCGTAATCTGGGCAGAACAGTGATGGGCGGCTGGAGTGCGGAGAAGGCCGAGATGGCTGACACGGCGGAGATGGATAGCAGGTTTTTTGTGAGAACCGGCGTATCTGCTGCCGAAGATGTGGAGAAGGCCTTTTGGGGAAAGTACGACCCGGCAGTTTCCGAAGGAATTCTGTTCGGAGAGGAATACGGTTTCTTTACTCCCGTGATGAAGGAAAAGGACTTCAATGAAATATGCAGAAAACTGGGAGATGCGGTTTCCGGTAAGATACGTTTGATGTAGGATTGCAGCAGTCCGGAGAGAACGTTTATACTCGTGAACGCATTGAATTGCCGCTTTCAGTTCTGGATTACCGCGATGCGTTCACTCGTTATACTGTGCAGACGGCAATTATTTGCGTTTGTGGGTATATAATATGGAAGTGAAAGAAAATAACAGGTTCTGTGAGGAGTGATGAAAATGTCTAAGGTAGTGAAATTCGGAGGAAGCTCGCTGGCAAGCGCGGAGCAGTTTAAGAAGGTGGCGGATATCATCCGCAGCGATGCGGAGAGACGATATGTGGTGCCTTCCGCGCCCGGCAAGCGCTTTAAGGATGATACAAAGGTGACAGACATGCTCTATGCCTGTTACGACATGGCTGAAGCAGGGAAAGATTTTGATAAAGCGATTACTGCAATTGAAGCCAGATATGAGGAGATTATTGAAGGACTGGGGCTGGACTTAAACCTGGACGGGGAATTTGAGATTATCAGGAAAAATTTCAATGAGAAAGCGGGCAGCAATTATGCAGCTTCCAGAGGCGAATACCTGAACGGAATCATCCTGGCGAGTTACCTTGGGTATGATTTCATTGATGCCGCCGAGGTAGTCTGTTTTGACGGGCAGGGGGAATTTGACCAGGATAAGACCAATGGGCTGCTCTCTGCCAGGCTGGCAGAGTGTGAGCATGCGGTAATCCCTGGTTTTTACGGAGCAATGCCCGACGGGAGCGTAAAGACGTTTTCCAGGGGCGGTTCGGATATTACAGGTTCTATCGTAGCAAAAGCTGCTCAGGCGGATGTGTACGAGAACTGGACGGATGTATCCGGCTTCCTGGTGGCTGACCCCGGTATTATAAAAAATCCCAGAAGAATTGACGTGATAACGTACAGAGAGCTGAGGGAGCTTTCCTACATGGGAGCGGGCGTGCTCCATGAAGATTCTATTTTTCCTGTGCGCCAGGAGAACATTCCCATCAACATAAGAAATACCAATGCGCCGGAAGACAACGGTACCTGGATTGTGGGCAGCACCTGTCAGAAATCCAAGTATGTCATCACAGGAATCGCGGGCAAAAAGGGATTCTGTTGTGTCAATATAGAGAAGGCGAAGATGAACAGCGAAATCGGATTTGGAAGGAAGGTTCTGGAGGCCTTTGAGGAGAACGGTATTTCGTTTGAACATATTCCTACCGGCATTGATACCCTGACGGTATTCGTACATCAGGATGAGTTCATGCATAAAGAGCAGAAGGTTGCGGCATGCCTCTACAGGGTGGCGAAGCCGGATGCCATTGAGATTGAGGCGGACCTGGCCCTGATTGCCGTGGTGGGAAGGGGCATGAAGGCTACGAGAGGGACAGCGGGAAGGATTTTCTCCGCTCTGGCCCATGTGAACGTGAACGTGAAAATGATTGACCAGGGTTCCTCCGAGCTGAATATCATAATCGGTGTGGCAAATGAAGACTTTGAGACTGCGATTAAGGCAATTTATGATATATTTGTCTTAACAAACCTTTAAAAATTGTGTGATTTGTAGAAATATCTGGAAATGCGTCATTCCGTGTTGACAGACGAAAAATTGGGCAATATAATCCCATCTTTAACACTTAAAGAAATGCAAAATGGCGCTATCCCTTGATTT
>CAJUJN010000018.1:0-23683 GCA_910586775.1 uncultured Acetatifactor sp.
ATAGGTTAGACCTCCCTCGCAGAATCTAACCTAATACTTAACTAAATGACATTGCCGAGTGAACCGTAACCTCAGGCACTTATAGTGAACGACTTTAATATCTTTACTTTGGCATAATATGTTGATTGTCGTCGCTAATATAGCTTTCAACCACAGTAAGGGTAATTGCGGCGTTTACTATAAAAGTAATTTCTGCCAAAACCGCAAAATTTGAAATCCACCCGAATTTGCCGGCTGATTTCATACCGGGTCTCCCGAATGCCGGCAGACTGATACCCTGAAAAGATTTCATCACAATCAGGATGTCTGCTCCCCCAATACCAGCTGTACCCGGTTCTGGATGACTCTTACTGTCTCATCCAATGATTTTTCTCCGTTAAAATATCCGGCGGCTTCCTGAACCAGAATGTCCACAATAGCCTGTTCCTGTACGCTCTCCGGCGTAAAGTCAATATTTCCGATGGCCTCCAGCACGGCGTCAATCTGCTCCCGGGGCACATACTCATAGGGAATCGGCTCACCCTCTATATAGATTTTCCCTTTCTCTGCCGTGACATAGCTTCCGTCCTCCCCGGTCAGCCACCCGCCGGCCCCGTCCGGAACATAGAAGGGCTCCACAGCATCCTCTGCCTGCTTCTGAAGCAATGACTTTCTGGTAAAGAACTTCTCCTGGTATTCGTCATCCTCCCTTGACAGATAATACTCCAAAAATGCCCATGCCCCATCTTTATGGGATGTGCTGCTCAGGATACCCAGGGTATCGGTTGCCTTTGCCCTTATGCCTGCTGTCCCGTCACCGGAAGGGTAGCCCACCAGCGTAATATCCTCCCCGAATTTCATCGTAAGCACCAGACAGTCCAGAAAAGAGTGAATGTACTCTTCCCGCAGAAACAGCTCCTGAGGCACCTTGCTGCTATAAGACATTTCAAAAATGCCATCTTCCGTATGCTCCCTTATCCACCGGAGCAGCCCGCGAAATCCCGCACTGTCAAAGCTGCATTCCCTCTTCTCCCAGTCTATAAAGCCCTCCAGGCAATAACCCGCAAAAAGCCCGCCCACCATGTCCACCCCATCCTGATTGCCCACCACTGCTGATTTTCCCCCGGCATCCGCCAACGCCATCAGCTCTTCTGCCGTCCATCCCGGCTCCGTTCCTACCTCTGACGCCCGGCCTGCAACAGTCCGAAAGTAAAACCGTCTGGGGATGCACAACAGCTTTCCATCTACTGTATAGCCCTCCAGCACGTTATCCAGAAAATCCTCCTTCTTCAGGCTCCCTTTTTCCAGATAGGGGAACAAATCCAGAAAGGCATCCTTCACGGCATACTGGTTAAAATCCAGATAAGACAAATCCAGAATATCCGCCTGTCCGGATGAAATACTGCTGTTGAGACGGGCATAGGCCCCTTTATTGACATCCTGATCCCCTGGATACTCAAAATTCGCGCCATAGCTTTCCACCGTCACCCGATACGGCCCGTCCATACGGTTAAAATCCACCGCCGCCTCCCGAAGCCTGTCTGACGGAAACAACGATGCCAGCACCACAATCTCCTTCTCAGGCAGTTCCTCCGCAGACGTATGGGAAAGCAGATACAAATGCCTCTCCGAAAAGCCATTGGATGCCGTGCTCACTAACAGCTCTCCTCCCGGAAGCTGTGCAACCTGATAGACCTGGCTCCCGTTCAGGTTGCTGTCCTCCCATTTCAGCAGCGGCTTCAGCCCCTCCTGTTCCCCGCTGTAGCCGTACAGCACGCCGTCCGTCTCCGCAAGCAGAATCTGGCCCTGCCCCGGATACAGAGAAAGGTTGGGCGTATTGAAATATCCCTTCAGCGCCTCTTCTTTCTTCAGTCCGGCACCGTCCCCGGTTATCCGGAAAATGTTCCTCTGCTGTCCTACATTTATGTAATAAACCTCTCCGTCCCAGGCCTCCAACAGATATTCGCTTCCAAACGGATCCTGCCATTCTGCCGTAGAATACCGGCCTGTAAGATTCCCTTCCCCGTCTATCCTGCAGATTACATTCTCAACCAGCACATAGACATTTCCGGCCCCGTCCGCCGCCAGGCAGCCAACTTTTCCGGTTGATTGGGGAATCTCTCCCTCCAAAGACAATTCGAACTTTCGTTCTCCCTCCGGTGACCATGCGCACAGATTTACATGTCCCTGAAACATCGTACAGGTATAGAGGTTCTGTTCCCTATCCGCCGTATATCCTCTCAGGGAAGCGGCAGACAGCAATTCTTCCCCATTCTCAAAAGTCACTCCGCCGTTGATTTTGATTCTGTTTAAGGAAGCCTCTTCATTTTGATAACAAATGTAATAGAGGAAATCGTCCACTACTTTATAATGAAATATCCCTGTGCCGGTCAATTCCTCTGCCACATAATACTCCCCTGTTTCAAGCTCCTGCTTCTCTTTTTCCGCACATGCCGTAAACATGGCAGCGCTGCAAATTAAAATCCATAAAATAAAAGCATTTATTACAACTTTTTTATAACGCATGCAGTTTTCTTCCCTTCTGCGTATTTTTTCAAATTACGATTGATATTTGACAGACAGGTATGCCAATCCCTAAAAACCCGGATAAATATCGGGCTCCTGGCGAAATGACATACCCACTCAAACAACTTTTTAATTTCTTTTCTTTCATATCTTTCTCCTCTCTTCTCTTTCTTATTCCTACAGGCGTGACTGGTATATTGCGTCTCATTTATAGCACAACTTAATTCTGAACGTCAATTGATGTTTACTCAATCTCTCCACTTCGGCATAAACCCATTTGAATTTTGGAAATATTAGAAATTGACTGGAAATCAATTGCAATAAGACCGTAAATCATGTTATAATGTGGCGTACATATACATATGCGGAAAGATTACTGTAAAATGGACATAATAAAAATGGGAAATTTCATCCAAACAGAACGAAAAAAGAGGCATTTAAACCAAAAGCAACTCGCTGAACTGATACATGTATCTACTACCACGGTCTGCAAATGGGAAAAAGGCGTAAACATTCCTGATATAGCCAACCTGGAAAAGTTAGCTGAATTATTTCAAGTTTCTATTCAGGAAATTCTGAATGGAGAAACTTCAATTGATGAAAGTAAAGAAGGTGGAAGCGAACCAACATCTCCCCAAAATCATCCTGACATCCATCCGGGTAACCCAATGCCGACAAAGCATTTAACTCTTGGCGTGCCAAAACAGCACTGGAAAATAGGCTTGTGTGCTTTGCTTACATTTTTGATGGTAATATCGGTGGTTATCATTTTCTACGGTTATATGTCGCGACCTAAGTTCAGCGTAATACGAGAGTTCTGTCCCGAGTCATATGATTTGGGACGTTATGAAAAATATTATAATAAAGAAGATATAATCTGTATAATTGTAGAATATAGCGGAAATGCGGAGGAAGACGATTTTAATAATTATAACACTGTTTTGTACGATAAATATCTTTACTATTTTGATAGATTCAATATAATTGCCATAGCTTATTTTGATAATTATAATCCAAAAAAGGATACCTTTGATTCCGCTTCTTATCAAACGCTCTATTTTAATACTCAAGATCAGGATGTATTACAGCATGAAACCATTCATTGCAGCCACATTAACTATTCTTCTTTTATCCGCCAGCACGCTGTCTGTCCAGGCGGGCAGCCAACCTGTCATCAGCGGAAGCCATCGGGACGCAAGAAAGTTTCCCCGAAGAAAATTTCGGAGGTGTATATATGAGCAACAGCCACATCGCAATCCCTTCCATATTAAAAGTGGGAAAGGGCACCCTAAAGAACCTGGGAAACTATATCAGATCGGGAGACATGGACAAAGCCGTAATTTACTTCGGAAACGGCCTCATTGACATGTTCGGCAGGGATGTGATGGAATCCTTAAAGGAATCCGGCGTCACGGTCCTGGAATACCGTGAACTGGATTCCATTAGAATAGAAGATATCGTGGAACTGGCCTTCTCCATAGACAATAAGGCTCAGCTCATCGTGGGCCTGGGCGGCGGCAAGGTCATAGACGCGGCGAAATATGCTGCTTATCTGCGCAAACTGCCCTTTTTAAGCGTACCCACCTCCGCATCCAGCGACGGCTTTTCCAGCGCCAGCGCGTCCCTGACCGTGAACGGCAGACGGGCTTCCGTGCCCGCGCGTATGGCATATGGCATCATCGCAGACACGGACGTAATCAAGAGCGCTCCCGAAAAGTTCCTCTATTCCGGCATAGGCGATATGGTGTCCAAGATAACCGCCCTCTACGACTGGGCTTACGAAGCGGAAAACGGATATGCGGTAATAAACGATTTTGCGGTAATGATTGCAAAGAAAGCCGTGAACAGCTTTGTGCGCACGCCTTTTCAGGATATTCAGGAAGACCTGTTTTTACGGGAGCTTCTGGATTCCCTTGCCATGAGCGGGGTTGCCAACGAAATTGCCGGAAGCAGCGCTCCCACCAGCGGCAGCGAGCATCTGATCTCTCATGCCCTGGATAAAATGCTGGAACAGCCCCAGCTCCATGGCGTACAGGTGGGGATTGCAACCTATCTGATGAGCAAGGTGCAAAACCATCGTTTCGTAAGGGTGAATACCATTTTGACGGACACCGGGTTCTGGGACTATGTGCGCACCCTGGGCCTGCACCGCGAGGACTATGAACGGGCCATCGATATGGCTCCTTCCATAAAGCCGTTCCGCCATACCTATCTTCATGAGGAAAAATACCGGGAACTGGCGAAGCGGATACTGCGGGAAGATGCCGTATTGCAGGGCATTTTCAAATAATTTTTCGAATAATTCAAAGCCTGTATTTCAAGTATCCTCTCCGGGTTCAGGAAATGCCCATAACACATTTGCGGAATGCGGCATTTCCGGGCCCATAGCGTTTCGTTGGAGGAGAAATGTCTTCGGATGCGGGCATAAACGGTTATCATTCAAGCCCAAGGTCGGCAATTTCCCGCTGAAGCTTCCGGTGTACATCATAAATCAGCAGTTCCTGATTATATCTGAAATAGGAATCGCATCCCCACATTTCAATGAAGCGCATGCTGTCTTCGTTTGCGGTCAGTTCTGTCATAAACAGGACCATCTCCTGGCTCCTCCCCCAGTTATGTTCCACAAAAGCAAAGCTGTTTTCCAGAAACTGTTTTGTCTCCTGTACCTGCTTCTGATGGGCTTTCACGTTTGTGTCAAATGCCTTTTTAATCCTCTGGAAAGGTTTTCCCGGCTTCTTTTCATCGGTACATTCTTTCATATATTTCTCCAAAAGAGCCAGCGTGTCGCGGTATTCCGTTTTCAACTTTGCCCCCAGGCTGTTAGCCGCTTCTTTCCGGCTCCGCTCTGTTCTGATTTCCTCACACTGCTTCTCCAGCATCTGGTACCACATGGCCCCTGTGTCTGCTCCTGCCGTTTCAAATCCCACGATTTTTGTTCCGGCTTTCTTCGCCGTGCCCGTTCCTGCTGCCGGTACTGCTTTGCCGCCGGTTCCGGTCTGCTTCTTTATCTGCCGCAGAACCCTGACCACCCTCTCCAGTACTGCCTCCCAGCTCACAGCCTGCGCAAATCGCAGATTCAGTTTCTCCAGTATCAGGCCCAGAAGAGATACCCGCTCGTCAAATCCGGCACTGACGGCACGTTCCGCAAGCGCTGTTTCTTCCGCTCCCCGCAGAATATCTTCCACCTGATATGCCGCCTGGTATTTCCGGAACAAGTCATAGTATATCCCGAATTTTCCGGCAACCTCCGTATCGGTAATATACTGCCCGACCAGCTTTCTGTCTACCCGGAAATTCTTTTTTTCATAGACCGAAATTGCCCTGGACAAATCTTCCCAGCCTCTGGCAGTCACATACTGTGTCCCGTCTACGGTTGTCCGTATACAATAAAACCATTCAGAGTTAATTTCCAGAAACGCAATCACTGCCGCATGGATACCGTTCCGGTAAGCGTAGGATTTCCATATGCCGAAATCTTCTTCCACAGTAATGCATTTCAGGCGGTCCAGTGTAGCCACATCAAATTCCTTCACCGATTTATTGTACCGGGGCGGATTGCCTGCAGTGACAATCACCCATCCTTCGGGCAGCCGTCTGTTTCCGAAGGTTTTATACTGCAAAAACAGAAGCATGGCCGGTGCCAGTGTCTCCGATACACAGTTGATTTCATCCAGGAACAGAATGCCCTCCCTCTTCCCGGATTCCTCCATCATTTTATATACGGAAGACAGAATTTCGCTCATGGTGTATTCTGAAACCATGACCTTTTCTCCTGCAAATGCTTTCTCTTCGATAAACGGAAGACCCAGGGCACTCTGCCTGGTGTGATGTGTCATGGAGTAAGATAGCAACGCAATATCCAGCTCCGAGGCTATCTGCTCCATGATGGCAGTCTTTCCGATTCCCGGCGCTCCTACCATAAAAATCGGGCGCTGCTTCATATAGGGGATGTTGTATTCCCCGAATTCGTTTTTATCGAGATAGATTTCTACTGAACGCGCAATTTCTTCTTTCGCTTCCTTTATATTCATCCTTAATCTCCTGTTCCAGTTCCGCATCCGCCCTACCAGTACCCACGCTTGGGCAGAGGATTTACGGACGCTTAGAGATTGCATCCGTAAATCCTCTGGGGTACTGTACGGGCGGATGCTGTTTTCCAGTTCCGCATCCGCCCTACTCAGAATCCAGATACACCTTCATCGCCCAGGGCGGTACTCTCACTTCCTCTGCCTTGTCCAGAAATACAAAAGCCGTCCTGTACCCGGGCGGCCTGGCCGGAAAAATACCGTATCCGTCCGTAAAATACAGCAGCCCGTCCAGTCTTCTGATTTCGCCCGTCTCCAGAAGCCGGTCGGCATACTCGAAAACGGGTGTAAAGTCCGTCCCTCCAAAGCCTTTCAGCGTCAGACCTGCAATATATACTTCCAGTTCTTCCTGTGAGCCGATTCTGGCATCTTCCTGAATACAGGCATCACATTGCACGATATGTATGTTCACCCGGGTTGTAAATGCCTGGGCCTGCCGCAGAATATTGTAAGTCTTTGTCAGAAAACCTTCCACCGCTTCTCCCTGGCAGGAACCGGAAGTGTCGATTGCAATGAGAAACTCCCGTATCAGATTTTTCTCCTTATATTCCAACGGCTCTATCAGAGGAACCTTTCCGTACAGCTTCATTCCATAAGTATAAAACGCATAGTCGAATTCATCTTCGTCTATCTGCATCCGTTCTTCCCGGTGGGAGGCGAATTTCATCAGGAACTGCGTGTAATCGTATGTTTCCCTGGTCACTTTCTTCAGGTTCTGCAACATGCTGCCGGTGATTTCTCCTCTGCCGGAATGCGTATAAGCCTGGGCTTCCACTAACACACGTTCCGCCACATTTTTCCATATCTGCTGCAGATTTTCTCTTCCAGAATCCTCTGTTTTCATTTTGTCCCTGGATAAATTTTCAACTCTGTTATCTTCCTGTTCTTCTGGCGGCTTTTCCTGTTCACAGCTTTCCGGAGGCTCTTCTTGTTCATTGCTTTCCAAAGGCTCCTCCTGCCTGTTTTCTTTCCCATCCTCCTCCAGCCGCACACGCTCCTCTGTGAAAATATGACCGCAGCCGTGCTGCGTGTGTCGCAGCGACAGTTGACTGTCTGCGCTTTCTCCTGCGCTGCGGCCTGTATACCACAGGGCGTGCTCATCTCTTTTAAACAGTCCGCAGAGGCCTTGAAAATCCATTCCGAAAATGGATTCCGCCCTTTCCCGCACAGCCTTTTTGTGTAAATAGGAAAATATTTTCTGCGCGGACATGAAACTGATTTCGCCTTTCAGCTTTTGAAGTATTTCACTCCGCTGCATCGCCCCGTCTTCCGAAACAGCCGATTCCTCCATCTCCCCCAGGACACATTCCACTGCTATATCCGCCGCCAGATTCCAACAGGCTTCCTCTCCTTTCAAACGGTCCCGGAGGCCCAAAAAAAGATGTTGGTACAGGCAGTGCATGACAGTATGGAGATAATCCAGAGTCACCTGCTCCGGTCCCTGCGTATATCGTTTTAAAATATATTTACTATCATAATACAAATGTTCCCCGTCGTTTCCAACAGAGATTTCCTCCGTCTCCTCCCATTTCAGCCGGAACAGCGCCTGTTCCAGAAAGCGCTGCCGGAGAAACAACTGATTTCGGCAGGCTTCCAACACCCGCACGGCAAGGCGGCTTTCTGCCTCTCGTCTATTTGTCCCCTTCATTCTCTCCACTCCCCAGTCACATCTTTCTGCAGAAACTACAGCGTAAATCTTTTCTTCGTTTTACTCCCCTGCATATTCTGATATTTTAAAATATAGGCACTGCAGGCCGTCAGCTGCTTCTGGTTTGTTATTTTCAGCAGCTTCGAAAGCGCTGCGTCGGACAGGTATCCCCTCTGCAGGAACGCCAGAAACTCCTTCTCCTGCCTTTCCTCCAACAGATGCATGGCTATCTTCAGCGCCGAGCGTCTCATGTAAGCCGTGTAAGGAGATTCCTCTTCCGCCCCTGTCCGCAGAATCCCCAACTCTGCAAATTCCATCTTCTCACAGGAGTCCTGAATTGCCTCAAAACAGGCATCATACTCCGCATAGTCAATCTTATCCCCGTTCCAGGCCATATCCAGATGATATGCGGCATTACGTTTCAAGCTTCCCGGAATCAAAAATATTTCTACCTTGTTTCCTCTCTTATGGCAGGCGGAGACCGTGCATCTGTTCCACTCCAGATTAGCGCATTTATCCGTTAAATCCGGCAGTACCGCATTCACCGCCGATACAAGCCCCTTCGCCGTACCGATATACGCCTCCACCGTATGCGCATAAAGCAATGCTCCCTTCCCCAGTCTTTCCAGAGACGCAGGCAGGCTGACTTTCCGCAGCATATCCGCGGCAAGGGCATATTCTCCCATCTGTCGTAATCCCTCATTCACCTGAATCTCCCGCAATCCGCTGGCATAAAAAGCATAGCTGCCCAGGTACTGCAGCTTTTGGGGAAGCACCACCTCCTTCAGCGCTCCGCATTCCTCAAACACGCCGCCGTTCTGATACGCGCTGGCGTCCGGCAGTTCCCTGATATTACCGGAGAAAACCACCCTCTTCAACGCGCTGCACTGGTAAAAAGCCCCCATCCCCACTGTGGCCACACTGTCGGGCATGATAACCTCTTCCAGGCACTTCTGCCCCCGAAATGCCAGGCGGCCAATCTTCACCACACTGTCAGGAATACGATATATTTTTTCCGTTTTGCCATGGGGATAGAATTCCAGCGTTCTTCTGTCTTTTGAAAACACAATTCCGCCTGCCGAGCAATACTTTTTATGCCTCTCCGCAATGTGGACTGCCCGAAGCCCGTACCAGCCGCGCAAGGCCCCTATATCACTTTTTATTGTCTGAGCGCGTAGCGTCAGCTCTCCGCACTGTCTATACCCCCGTCTGCCACCCAAATCCTTCATATTGCTTCTGGAAGGCATCACCGGCGTGTCCAGATGGCCCGGAACCGCTTTCCAGAACGCACTCTCGTGGAGCCTTCTGATACCGTCCGGAACCGTCAGCCGCTCCACAGAACGGTTCAGCCTGAAAAACAGATTGCCGACAATGCAGTAATCCCCCTGCCGTTTCATCCATTCCGAGTCCTCAAATGCATCTCTCTCCGCAGAAATATCCGGATTTTCAAACACTATCTCACTGCATATGGTACCGGAAAAAGCATTGCGCAATATCTTCCTCACACTTCCGGGAACCACCGCTTTCTCCTGATTTCCCGCGGCAAGGCTGTACAGAAGCTCCCGCCCGTCTTCCGAAAGCAGCATCTTCCCGTCTGTGGAAAATTTGGAGTGCCCTGCCTCCACCTCCACTTTCTTCAGTCCCGGAAAGATCGCATTGTCAATGGATATCTCCGTAAGCGATGCCGGAATAAACAGTTCCTCCACCATGGGAAGAGGCTCCACGCCATGCATGTACCATCTCTTCACAGGATTTCCCTCACAGAAATCGGGCAGGCTCAGCCTTGGGCTTGTCACAATCATCTTTTTCAATGTATAATTTGTCCATTGAGAATACCAGCCGCTCTGTTGTTCCAACACAAAACGGTTATCCTGAAACTCGTACAGGATTTCTCTGCTTTCCATGTATTCTGTTCCTCCTACAGGGTAATTGCTGCCGATATGACAGCGCACGATATGTCTATAGGCGTTTCGTTTGTACGTATTATATGACTGATTCTTTGATCTGTCAAGCATAATCCGAAAAATATTATGAACCACGCAGCAGGCAGCAGGGCATTGGACCTGTGAAAGAATAAAAACTCAGGCCAGGCTGGGATCTTCTGCCCCCACCTGGCCTGAAACATTTTTGCCTGCGTTATCTCACTTTGCACTTATGGCGCTTTTTGTAATCTTTCTCTATTTCTTCTTTCCAACAGGCAGGTACTGCCTCGGACAGACATGCGTTGGCCCGCACGCTGCTCACAGCCCTGCTCAATACATCGTAATTCAGCCGGGTTCCCGCGCTGTCACACTCAAAATTCACGGCATGGTCCTCCTGAATCCCAAAGCGCCCGGCTACCTGGATGGCGTCTATATTGGCTCCAAGGAAAAGAAAACGGAAAGCTACTATATCCTGAAAAGCCCATGAAGTATCTGCACAAGTTATTCGGAAACACTTCCTTAGAAATTGTCGAAAAAACTGATACAACTTCTTTGGAAAAAAGCCCGAAAATACAAGGAAAACGGCTTTAAACTCGTATCAGTTAATTGCAGACACTTCCTTACTCTGCCGGAACATCCCTGCAAAATACAGCAATCGTATTACAGGGAGGCATTACGGCTTACATTTCTTACAGGGGTCATATCCCTGATTGATCAGCTCGTCCCTTGTTGCATTAACCGGAAGCTTGTTCTTATCCTTCATCTGCTTTACACTGGAACAATCCGGATAATGGAATTTTTTTGTATTGGTATTACATATGTAAGAGAATTCCCCCGGCGCTGAGGTCTCCTCCGGTGCCTCTGTCACTGCAGACGTCATGCCGGATGTCATACCGGCGGATACGCTGCCTGACTCTCCCGATTGCTGTCTCTCTGACTGCTCTGTTCCGAATGAGCCATCTGCATCTTCCGGCCGCGTTTTCCCGGACTGACCAGGTTCGCTCTCCGGCGGTCTCTCTCCGGATGAGCCTGTCGGCTCTCCCGCCTGCCAGGTATCGGAAGGACTGCAGTTCCATCGGATTTCGCTGCCGTCGCTGGACAGAACTATGCTTCCCTGCTCATCCGTCCGGAAAACCTGCGCCCCCATGGCCCGTAAATGATTCATTGTCTCCGCGTGGGGATGCCCGTAAGAATTCCCCTCTCCGCAGCTTATGACGACATATGCAGGCGAGACTGCCTCCAGCAGCTGTTCGGAAGAAGACGTACGGCTTCCGTGGTGGCCGGCTTTGTAGACATCCGCATCCAACGGGATTCCGCTGTCCACCATTTCCTCCTCTTCTTCCGCTTCCGCATCGCCCGTAAAAAGGAATCGGTTGTCTCCGTGAACCAGAAGAAGGGCGATGGAATTGTTGTTGCTGTCACTGCTTAATTCAGAAGGTCCGAGAATTGTAAAAACGGCATCCCCCAGGGAATACTGCTGCCCTACCTCAGGCAGAGTCCGCTGATATCCCCTGTTTTCCATTGTGTCCACCACATCCCGGTATGTGTTGGTATCCTTTTCCTCATCGGTCATTAGTATGGTTTCACAATCAAATTTATACAGTATTACGTCCATTCCGCCGATGTGATCCTCGTCCGGATGGGTGCATACCACGTATTTCAATGTTTCCACATTGCGTTTCTGAAGGTAACTCTGGATTTTGGTGCCCTGGCTATTGTCTCCGGCATCTATCAGCATTGCCTCTCCGCCACAGAGCAGCAAGGTGCAGTCCCCCTGACCTACATCGATGAAATGGATTTCCAGTTCCTCTGTCACTTCCGGAGTGTCTGTGGATAGCTCAGCTGGCGGCTGTAAGTCCTGTCCGGTTTCATGGCTTGTGCCTGTGCTTCCCTGGCCGGGCCCTGCTTCATTTTCCGAACCGGCGGCTCCGCTTTCTCCGCCAGCCTTCTCCCCGTCATTTTCTTCTGCCGCCTGCTGCTCTGCCAATGCCAAATCTGCAGAGGCCTCTTCTCCTGTAACCGCCCCGGAGCCTCTTCCGTCCTGTATCTTCGTCGGCTCAGGTTTCCCGCACGCCGAGAGGGTCAGCAACAGTCCGGCAAGAACCAGCAGCATGCTGAATTTTCGCTTTTTCATTTCGCATTCTCCTTTGTTTCCGCTGTTTACGCTTCTTTTTCATCACATCAGACTTTTTTATTTTACCATAACATAAATATTATAGCAGAAGAATCGAATTTTGTTACCCATAACTTAGTGACTTTTTCCGCTGTTTCCAGTATAAGACATGGCGAACTGCCACATGCCTTTGCTGGACGCAATGCGGACAGCATCCAGAAAAGCATTCATAGCCGCTTTCTGTGGCTAAGAAATAAAATAGAAATATATCTGAAAAAAGCTCTTGAATTGTCAGAAAATAACAGCAAATGTCGAACATCAATAAAAAAGAGAAAAATGCCAACTAATACCTGACACATACAAAGAAAAAATTCCGCTTGCAATATGCGGGCAAATGGTATAGAATAATTAAAGTTATTAAAAAAAGTTCGCCCCGTGTCACCTCACTCCATTTGCCCAATCTGCGTTTTCTGCTCACCTGCCCCTCAAAAATTTTGGATACACATTGTTTACAATTCCGAGACATTCGCGTTATACTTACCTTATAGACTAAATAAGGAAGTGTCTACAGATTACAGGAATCGCTTCGCGAACCCTGTAATCCAGGAGAAATACATGCTACAAGTTTATAGCAGCTTTTATTGTATTTCCGGGCTTTTGCCCGAGAAAATTGCAACAATTATTTTCCGACAATTCCTAAGGGAAACGAAAAAACGAGGAAAAACAAATGGAAGGCAGAAAAATCCTGATTATAGAAGATGAAAAACCCATAGCAGACATCCTGAAATACAGCTTCGAAAAAGAAAGTTTCCAGGTACAGTGCGCTCACACAGGCAGCGAAGGTTTCTCCGCCGCCTGCCAGGAGCCGCCCGATCTGATCCTTTTGGACTGGATGCTGCCGGATATCAGCGGTGTGGATGTGTGCCGGATGCTGACAGAGCGTTACCGTATTCCCATCATCATGCTCACTGCCAGAGGAACCGTGGAGGACAAGCTCTACGGACTGGAATCCGGAGCCGACGATTATATCACCAAGCCTTTTGATCTGCGTGAAGTGGTGGCACGGGTAAAAACTATCCTGCGCCGCTTTGACAAAGCCCAGGGAATAGACACCGGCGACCAGCTGTCCTGCGGTTCTCTTACCATATCCGAACGTGAGCACTGTGTATACCGTGACGGTATCCTCCTGAGTCTGACTCCCAAGGAGTATGAGCTCCTGATCTGCTTCCTGAAGCATCCCCGGCAGGTGTTTACCAGGACGGCGCTGTTGGACCAGATATGGGGCTATGATTTTGCCGGAGATACCAGAACCGTGGATATCCATGTCCAGCGCATCCGGAAAAAGGCCGGGCTGGGGGACGCTCTTGTAACTGTCTTCGGAGTGGGGTACAAATATGTCCCAGGATAAAAGAACCTACCGTTTCGGAATACGCCAACAGATGGTGCTGATTCTCCTTGCCCTGTTTGTCGCAGGCGGAGGCATCCTCTACGGCAGTATCCATGCCCGGCTCCAACAAAATCTGGAGGAACAGATTGTTCGGGAACTGCAGAACCGCCAGGAGAATACCCTTGTATACATCCGCCAGCTTCTGATGCTGCAGAATGCCAATAACGACGCCGAAGGCTACCGGCTGATTGCGGAAGATATCGTCCAGGAACTGAAACCTCTGGGCGGAAGAAATTTCTGTGTGCTGGACACTGACGGTCAGTATCTCGCCGGCAGTACCCAGCTTCAGGAAGAGGGAAGCGGCAATGACCTGCGCCAGGCATTGGATGGAAATGCCGCGTTTACCATGACCTATCCGGATTCCAACAGCATGCTGGTCTATTTTTCCATGCCTGTCGTAATAGAGGAAAGGACTCTGGGTATTATACGCTATCGTGTGGATGCCTCCCAGATGTTCTCCCAGGTAACCCGGAGCGAGCATCTGGTCTATCAGACAGCAGCGGCCGTATTTGCGTTTATTTTTATCCTGTTGGCTTTTTTTATCAACAGGCTCCTGGTACCTGTGTGGAAACTGACCGAAATCTCCCGCCAGGTCGTGCGGGATTTATCCAGGGAAGAAGTAAACATGCAGATGCTTGCCCAACTGGCGGATTCCGGCCGCCGGGATGAAGTGGGCGAACTGTCCCGGAACTTCAGCGTCATGCTGGAAATGATTGGCTCTCAGTTTGAGAAAATGCAGGCGGATAAGGACCAGATTGTCAAACTGCTGGGCAGCCGTCAGGAATTTTACAATAACATGACTCATGAGCTGAAAACTCCCCTTACCACCATCCAGGGCTATGCCCAGCTTATGGAAGCCGACCAGGGCGCGGACAAAAATCTCACCGACCAGGGCCTGCACCAAATCCTGCAGGAAAGCACCCGGATGCACCAGATGGTATTACAGCTTCTGGAAATGTCCGACAAGAGTATCTATATGAAAAGGCAGCCGGTAGACTTAAGCCTTACGGCTCAAAGCGTGGCCCAGGCACTGGAAATCAAGGCCGCCCGCTACGATATGCAGATTGAGACGGATTTCCCGGAAAGCCTGTGGGTGTTGGGCGTGGAAGACCGCCTGCGCCAGGTACTCATCAACCTGTTGGATAATGCCATCAAATACGGCGACAGCCACACCGCCATCCGCATGGATGGTGTGAGGAAAAAAGGATATGTATGGCTGGCTGTCCGCAACCGCGGAAAGGGCCTGAACAAATCGGAACAGGAGAAAATATTTGAGCCTTTCTACCGGGTAGACAAGGCTTACTCCCGGGAACAGGGAAGCTCCGGCTTAGGGCTGTCTATCTGCAAGAAAATCATGGAAGAACACAACGGCTTAATCAACGTAAAAAGCAAGCCCGGCGTACAGACCATATTTTATATCCGACTGAAAGCGGAAAAGGGTGTCATGATTCCCTCCGGCCTGCAAAAACAGAAACGGCCTGGCTGAAGCATGTCAAATACAGGCAAACATCATGTCGCGAAAAGGAATGCTTCTAAAGCATGTACCCAAATAAGATTTACCGCCGAGTCACGGGATATCGGATTTATGGCAGAATAAAAAGTATAAGCCATTCCGTGGAACCACATCAATAAAATACGAAATTGGAATATAGTAAGATGATACATAAAAAAGAAAAGCATAAAAAAAAATACCGCCCTCTTCTGCTTTCCCTGACAGCCCTCTTACTGCTCACAGGCTGTACTCCTGAAGAGAAGACCCTTCTTCTCACCAAGTCCCAGCCTGCTGAGGAGGAGTCGGAAGTCTCTGACCCCGCAAGAGATTTTACGGTAAAAAAAATATACGCCTACACATACACCACCAGGGACCTTCTGACGAAAAGTGCCTTTCTGCAGGGCTGCGCCGAAAATGAGTTCCATATCGCCGCACTGGATGAGAAGGATATGGATGAAAAGCTGGTTTACAGACAGGTGGATTACCGTTACGGTTTTTACGATACCGTAGGCGAGTTTTTCCGTTTCTCGGAAGACTGGTTTGATCCTGCTTCTGAGGAAAGTCGGTCTGATGACACAGCCAGAGAAACGAATGCAGATCTTTATATCGAGAAGCTCCTGCCCTCCCCTGACGGAACGCAGCTTCTGATCTATGTCAGGTCTGCCTTCTGGGACACCTGCTTTGTCTGGCTCTATACCCTTGGTTCCCAGAAGCCATGGCTGCTGTATGAAGGCATTTCGACGGCGTTCCTGCTGAAAGGTTCCTTTTCTCCTGACGGACACTGGGTTACCTTTGACGTGGAGGGCGCCGTTATAAACGACAAGCGCCTGGTCCCCATATATGACTGCCATAAAGACAGCTTTGCGGCTGACGACCAGTACTGGACTATATCTCAGAAAAATATGTCCTCCGACCGCCTCTATCCGCCGGATGAGCTGATATATTCCTCTCTGGAAGATACCGACTCGCTGTGGTCCTCAGAGCTTTGCGGCTGTTATGATACATACTCCCCCGTGCTGTTAAGCTTCCTCTATGACAAAAACTGCAACCTTTCTGTCGATTTGAAATACAAATGCTACCCTGATGACGAATCGGAGTCATACACGGATACCCCCACAAATATGCAGCAGGGAAGCAATAGCCGGCTCTATCTGACAGGAACCGATCTGGATGAAAATAACGAACCGGAGACGTCTCCCATGAATACTTCTCCGAATATGCCTTACCCTGATGATCGCTCCTACGGTCATGCAAGCACCTCTTTATTCACCTTCAAGGAAATGCCGTATTTTCAATATAAATACCTGGAAGACCAAAAGCTTCTATATTACATGAGCGATGCTTTTACCCTCTCCATTCTGAATATAGACACGCCGGAGTACGACAGGGAATCCCGTATTTTTCCCGAACCGGTGTGGAGTTTTCTGCCGCTGGAGACCGGAGATATCCTGGCAGTGATCATCACGGCTTCCAACACTGGCCCCATTGCAACGGAAAACAACGGCATCTACATGCAAAACGGCCACGATGAGTGCGGGAGTGCTTCTCCTGTTATTATCCAGAATTATTGGGATATCCAGTATGCAGACCTGTATCTGTATCCGGCAGACGGTTCGGAAAGGCGTCTGTTGTACAAGAATGTGCAGAATCTTCTGAATATGGAATATGATGCACAGACCAGACGGATTTTACTGGAAACCTACGAGGATGACGACATCTCTCACAGACGTTGTATTATACTGGAATTGTAGTAATCAGAAAACCTGTTTCTTTTCGCTGCATCTGGTTACAAAATCAGCATACTATTCTCTGTATACACGCCTGTAAAAAGTTTACAAGCTGATACATTTTCGAAACACCCTTGTTATGCATAAGAAATAAATCTCCTTTAAACTGATATCCATAAGACAGACAAAGGAAATCATACGAAGGAGACATTCATTATGTGTGGAATATGCGGATTTATAGAAAATGCCAACATTTACAGTGCAAAAAAAGGAGTGAAATCAGCCCAAAATCATACAGACTTCCAAGCAACGGCAGCGGGACCTGCGAAATCAGCAATTTCCGCCGGTTCAGTCCCCAAAGCCCCTCTCTCCCGGGAGTACATCCTGGAAATGATGATGGCCGCATTAATCCACCGCGGACCTGACCAGGGAAAAAGCTGGATATCGGAAACTGCCGCCCTGGGCTTCCGCAGACTCAGCATCATCGACCTGGAGGGCAGCGTACAGCCCATGGCAAACGAAACCGGCGACCTGGTGCTGGTATTCAACGGGGAAATCTACAATTATCAGGAACTGCGCCGGGAACTGCTCGCTGCCGGGCACGTTTTTTCTACCCAGGGAGACTCGGAAGTACTGTTGCATGGCTACGAAGAATGGGGCGAACATCTGCCGGAGCATCTGCGCGGCATGTTTGCCTTCGCCATCTGGGATGAGAAAAACGGAAGACTCTATGCGGCAAGAGACCCCTTCGGCATCAAACCTTTTTACTATGCCCTGACAGACGGATACTTCGTCTTCGCCTCGGAGATCAAAGGAATTCTGCCCCATCCTTCCTATCAAAAGAAACTGAACACGGAAGCGTTGGAACAGTATCTCTCCTTCCAGTACTCTGCTTTGGAGCAGACCTTCTTTCAGGGCATCCGGCAGCTAAGGCCGGGACATTTCCTGAAATATGACAGAAATACTTCCTCTCCGGAGCTGACACAGTACTTTGTGCCGGAATTATATCCTGACTGTCCCGAAAAAACACAGGAAATCGGAAAAAGTATCTCCAAAAAGACTTCAACCCCCAATGGAGACGGTACCGGGGAAGCTTCTGCAGAAAAAATAAAAGAGTCCCCCCAGGGAAACTTCTTCAGAAAACGCCCTGAAAAAGACCAGAAAAAACCTGCCGCCAAAAAACGGGAAAAAATCAACAGAGTATCCGAAAAAACGTACATGGAGCAATGGGTCTCACATCTGGACCGGGTAATCGAAGACTCCGTGAAAACACATATGGCGGCAGACGTGGAAGTAGGCGCCTTTCTGTCCGGCGGAGTTGACTCCAGCCTGGTAGCATCAGAATTCACCGGAAACAAAACCTTCACCGTGGGATTCGGCAAAGGCCAGACCCGCTATAACGAAATGCCCCTCGCCAAAGAGCTTGCCGAAGAATTGAATCTTTCCCACAAGGGAAAACAAATCTCCGAACAGGAATTCTGGGAAGTCGTACCGGAAGTAATCTACCACATGGATGAGCCCTCCGGTGACCCTTCCGCAGTGGCCTTATACTTTGTCTCCCGCGAAGCTGCCCGCCAGGTAAAGGTGGTGGTCTCCGGAGAAGGCGCTGACGAGTTATTCGGCGGCTACTGTATCTACTGCGAACCCAACGCACTGCATCTGTACCAGAAACTCCCTTCCCTTCTCCGGAAAGGGATTGCCGGTCTCGCCAGCCATCTGCCCAACATGCGGGGACGCAGCTTCCTCATCCGCGGCAGCATGCCTGTGGAAGAGCGTTTCATCGGGAATGCCAACCTGTTTACCGCCAAAGAAAGAAAGCGGCTGTTAAAAATAAAAACAAAAGCCCTATCCCCCAGGGAACTCCTGTCCGACGACTATGAGGACTCCCGGAAACTGGATGATGCAAGCCGGATGCAGTACATAGACCTGCTCCACTGGCTTCCGGGAGACATCCTTCAGAAGGCGGACCGCATGAGCATGGCCCACTCCCTGGAACTGCGGGTTCCTTACCTGGACAGGGAAGTATTTGAAGCGGCCCGCTATCTGCCCGCGAATTATAAGCAAAAGAAACAGGTGTCAAAATACCTGTTCCGCCAGGTAGCTGCCCGCCATCTGCCCGCTGCCAGCTCCAACCGCAGAAAGCTGGGATTCCCGGTACCCCTGGGCCACTTCCTGACTTCGGAAATCGGTTCCGAAGCCATAAGCCGCGCATTCCATTCCCCGGCAGCAGAGAAATTCTTTCACCGGGAAGCACTGGACGAACTGATGGCCGGACGCGGCTGCGAACGGGGTAATACCAACCGAAAGCTGTGGGCTGTGTACGCGTTTCTGGTGTGGTATGAGATTTATTTTCCTGAAGAAGCAGACTGTCGAAATCCCCAGCAAGCTGCTTCTGTCGCAAGCAGCAGCCTGGTAACTTGCTAACTCCAGTTCCACGCAACAGTTGGCATTATCCTCTGCGCAATGACTTCCGGCTCCTGCAGAAAGAACTCCGCGCAGGAGCCTCCTCATTGAGGGCTATGGGGAAATAACTGCTTTCCCTCTGTCGGCACCCATCTGCCAAAACTAATATTTCTCCAGATGGAAGGAATACAATACCCGCTCTTTCACCTGTTTTCCGTAAATCTTCTGAATCGCTTCCTGATAATAATCCAGCTGGGTTTCATAACGGTTCCAGAGTTCCTTCATGGAAGACACCGAATCCGTCTTATAGTCAAGCAGAACCAGTCCGTCCTCCTCCTCAAAGAAAACATCGATAATTCCCTGAATCAGAACCGTCTCCGTAGACGGGAAATCGCTTTTCAGCCTGCGGGCATCTATCCCCAGCACAAAAGGCTGTTCCCGATAAAGTTTCCCCTTCTGCTGCGCCTGATACATGCGGACGGCCAGAGGAGTGCCCAGAAAATGAACGATTTTTCGTACATTCACTGCCTGAAAATATTCTTCTGTAAGGCGCTTTTCGGCTACTTCCTTCTGCAGGAACTCCCGCACCCCGAAGGCCAGTTCCTTCTCGTCTTCTATTGAAAGTATGTCTTGACTGACTAAATTCCTGCCCTTTTCCCATTTTTCCCGAACAAGCCCCATAACCGCATCAAAGTCCAGCAATTCCATAACCCTGTGGTAGGCATTTCCCCGGACAGGGCCGCTGACCTTCTCCTCTTCCCTGCGGAATATGGGTATATAGGGCTGTACCTCTTTCTCTTCAAAGGTATGGTAAGCCGCCTCGTCCTTATCTGCCATTGCTGCAATTTTCAGTTCCGACACGGTTGTCTTGGTGTAGAGCTCCGATAACATGGCATAGGGATACACAGCATTCAGGCACTCCCTCAGACGCTTCTCCGCTTCCGAATCCGGCCCTTGTCCGGCGTGCAGCAAAGCCTCCTTTTTGCCTGCCAGCTGCAGCTGCTCTCTGAATTCTCCCACAGCCATCTCCTCCTGCTCTGTTACAGATACCTCCACACAGGTACCCGGCAAAACCGGAAACAGGAAATCCAGAAAGCTGCCTGCTTCCACAAAGTCCAGATAAGACAGCTGTCCTCCCCCCAGCTCCGTCTGCCGTTCCCATTTATCCCGGGCATCCTCCACAACGCCTGTCATAATCAGCTTCTCCCTGGCACGGGTCATGGCCACATAGAGCAGCCGCATCTCCTCCGCCAGACTTTCTTCCCGCAGTTTCCGGGCCAAAGCCGTCCGGCGCAGGGTCTTATTGCGAATACGCCTGTCCGGGTCCACATAATCGGTGCCCAGTCCCAGCTCCATGTCCAGTATCAGGGACTGGTTCACATCCTGCATATTAAAGCGCTTGCTCATACCCGCCACAAAGGTGACGGGGAATTCCAGCCCCTTGCTCTTATGGATACTCATGATACGCACTACATCCGCATTCTCATCCAACTGCTCCGCTCCGCCGTAGTCCACATCATATTTCTCAAGCTGCCCTATATACCGGATAAAATGGAACAGTCCAAAATAGCTGGTCTTCTCGAAGTCCGAAGCCCTGGTCAGCAGCATCTCCACATTCGCCCTCTTCTTACTTCCCGTAGGCAGCGCAGTCACATAATCCAGGTAGCCGAAATCATTAATCAGCCTGGTCAGCAGCTCACGAATAGGGAGATATACGGTACAGGCACGGTAAGAAGCTATCATCCCCAGAAAAACCGCCGCCTTTTCTCTCAGAAGCGTCATATTCCCGTCGGGGATTTCCCGTTCCCCCGAAATATCCCCCTGATTGTCTTTCTCCCGTTCCTCCGCTATCTTTCCTTCCGTTACCGTTTTATTTTCAATTGTTTTTTCAGTTGAAGCTTCTTCCCCCGCAAATTTCTTCAGTGCCTCATACAGGCTGCACCCCTTTGCATGGCTTCGAATTCTTGCTGCCTCCTCTTCCGTAAAGCCGCCGAAAACGGATTTCATGACTCCGAACAGCGGGATATCCTGACAAGGATTGTCCAGTACCCTCAGAACCTGCAGCAATTCCTGCACTTCCGCAGCAGCAAAGTACCCTGTCTTCGAAGTAATATACACCGGGATGCCTTCCTGCTCCAGCACCTCCTTAAATTCCTCGTCCCATCCGCTGTTGGTGCGCAGCAGTATCACCATATCTCCGTATTTTGCGGGCCTTTCCTCTCCGCTGTCCCTGTCCGTCACCAGAAAGCCTTCCCGCAGCGACCTGATTTTGTGGGCAATGGCCAGCGCTTCCGCCTGTTTTGCGCTCATCTCATCACCTTTCTCAGGCTTATCCACCAGTATCAATTCACTGACACATCCGTCATTTTCCGGGTAAGCAGCCCCTGGGTACAGCGCTGCCCTGTCATCGTAGGCAATCCCTCCCACCTCCGTGCTCATCATCCGGCTGAACACATCGTTCACGGCATCCACCACCTGCACGCGGCTGCGGAAATTCTTTGCCAGATCTATTCTCCGGCATGCCGGCATCCTGCGGCCGTCTGCCCTGCCCGGCTGCTGCACAATCCTTTCTTCACCTGACTGTACGGGATTGTCTCCGGATGGAATCATTCCCTCTCCCCCGCGGCTGTCAGACCCATGGCTCCCCGGCTCCGCTCCATCCGTTTTGTACGTCTCATATTTCTCCAAAAAAAGCTCCGGCCTCGCCAGGCGGAATTTGTAAATACTCTGCTTCACATCCCCCACCATAAACCGGTTAAACTGCCCGTTCTCCTCGCCGGAAACCGCTTTCAGCAGATACTCCTGCACCAGATTGCTGTCCTGGTACTCGTCCGTCAGTATCTCGACAAAATGCTGCCTGTATTCCTTTGCCACAGCACTGGGCCGTATCTCCTCCCCCTCCGCATCCAGGAGAATATCCAGGGCATAATGCTCCATATCGGAGAAATCGATCACCTTCTTCTCCTGCTTTTTCTCCTGCATCCGCCTGTCAAAATCCAACACCAGATTAGTCAATGTCTCCACCGGCCCCCTGCATGCCCTGCCCTGCCTTGCCGCCAGTTCCAGGGTGGTGGCGAAAAACCGCTCTTCCATTTCCCTGATACTGTCTTTCACCTCCGCACGCATTTCCTTCGCCAACTCCCTTTTCAACGGAGAGACACTATCGTCCTTCTTAGACGGAAGCCTGCCGAATTTCACTTCCGGAAGCTTCACCGCATATTTCTCCAGGGAATCACAGGCAAGCAGCCCTTCCAGCTGCTCCGTTTCGCCCTCCACCAGTTCCCCGTACATATAAGGCCCGTCCGGCTCCTCACACAGGGTACGCACTCTGGCAAGCTTTTCCACACATCCGGAAATCATCCGACGCAAATGCTCCGTCAGATACCGAGCATAAGGACTGCTGCACATTTCCTCTACTGAGGATGCGCTATAGTCATTTTTTCTCTCCTCCAGCCACCGATGCGGCCAGGGAAAGCTGGCCGCATACCGGGACAGATTCAGAATATACTGCTCCAGCACGCTTTCCTTTCCCCCAGGGCAGAAGTACTCCACACAAAATCGGAAAGCCTCATTCCCGGAGGCATAAGAATCCTCTATCAGTTCTGCCAGAACCTCCTGCTGCATCAGCTTGATCTCCCCCTCATCCGCAATTCGGAATGCCGGGTCCAGGCCGATCTCATTGAAATGATTCCGCAACAGGAACAGACAGAAACTGTCTATAGTGGTGATCTGGGCATTATGTAACAAAGTCGCCTGCTTCTGGATATGCTCGGATTCCGGGCATTCCGTGAGACGCTTTGAAATCCCCGCCGCAATACGTTCACGCATCTCCGCCGCTGCCGCATTGGTAAAGGTGACGATCAGCAGCCTGTCGATATCTACAGGATTGCGTTCATCACATACCATTTGGACGATACGTTCCACCAATACGGCAGTTTTGCCGCTCCCTGCCGCCGCCGATACCAGAATGTTACAGCCATGCAGATCAATGGCTCTTTGCTGTTCCGCTGTAAATGTAACTGCCATAGTCTTCCTTTCCCCCGACCGGCTTTTCTCCTGTGGGCACTCTGCTTTCCTGCCGGCATTCATCACCAGGATTCCTTCCTTTTCGGCAACAGCTCATTTGCTTCCATTATCACAATGACTGTCTCCATTTGATCGTTCAGAGCGTGAATATTCCGCTCGATATCTCTTTTGACTACCTTCAAATCAAGCTGCAAATCATCCAGCTTCCGGGACATGTGGTTTTGCCTGAAAGTCATCACCTCAAGCTTATCCTCCACCTTGTCAAACCTTTCATCCATCTGATCCAGACGGCTCTCAATCTCTCCCAGCCTGGTG
>CAJUJN010000018.1:23783-68108 GCA_910586775.1 uncultured Acetatifactor sp.
TCCATCCTGTCAAACTTTTCGTCCATCTGATCCAGACGGCTCTCCACCTCTCCCAGCCTGGTGTCCATCCTGTCAAACTTTTCGTCCATCTGATCCAGACGGCTCTCCACCTCTCCCAACCGCTCATGTATCGGTAGCAGCAAACCTGAAATCGCCTGTAAATCTTCCTTTGTTAATGCCATATTCATACCCCTTTCTTTAATACCTTCTCCCGTCCTGCTCCCCATCAGTTATTGAAAGTATACCACACCCAAAATGCAAAGTCTATCGCCACCAGAATGAATACCACGTCCGTTTTTCCCTTCCCTTTTATTCCAATCCCACACAAATCTTATTCCGCTGAAAAACGGCAGAAACGCCATCAACTTCAGAAGCCCAAAGCATCCCAGATGTAAGAAAACTGCCTGATACGGTGCCCATACCGTGTCCGGCCCGCTTTTATAAAAATATGATAATTCATGTGTCCGGCATTGTCAAGCATAATCTGGCTCTTTTCGGAATCAGCAACATTGCTCTTGCACAAATGCCGGATTTCATATATGATAAAGCAGAAAGTCGTTGTTAAACGCCTGACAGAAAATACAAGGAGACTCACCATGCAGCAGCTGTCCCTTTTTGATACTTCAAATGAATATACCCTTTCCCCGGCCACGGCACCCCTGGCGGACAGGATGCGTCCCCGTTTCCTGGAGGACTATGTAGGCCAGACCCATCTGCTGGGGAAAGGAAAACTTCTCCGCCAGATGCTGGAGAAAGACCAGGTCTGCTCCATGATCTTCTGGGGTCCTCCCGGTGCAGGCAAGACCACCCTGGCAAAAATCATCGCAGGACGGACAAAATCAGACTTTCTGAACTTCAGCGCCGTCACCAGCGGCATCAAGGAAATCAGGGAAATCATGAAACAGGCTGAAGAAAACCGCAATTACGGCATCCGCACCCTTGTCTTCGTGGACGAAATCCACCGTTTCAACAAAGCCCAGCAGGATGCCTTCCTCCCTTATGTGGAAAGAGGCAGCATCACCCTCATCGGTGCCACCACCGAGAATCCTTCCTTTGAAATCAACGGCGCACTCCTGTCTCGCTGCAAGGTATTCGTTCTGAAAGAGCTGACTGTGGAAGAACTGACAGAAATGCTGCGCAGGACCATGGCGGACAAACGGGGCTTCGGCAATACAACCGTCCGCATGGAAGAGGACACCTTTCCCGCCATTGCCGCCTTTTCCAACGGTGATGCCCGAAAGGCGCTGAATACGCTGGAGATGGCCGTACTCAACGGAGAGATTTCCCCCGACGGCTCCATCACCATAGGCAGAGAAACCCTGGAGCAGTGTCTGGGCAGAAAGGCTTTATTATATGATAAAAAGGGCGAGGAACATTACAACCTGATCTCCGCCCTCCACAAATCCATGCGCAATTCCGACCCGGATGCCGCCGTATACTGGCTGGCCAGAATGCTGGAAGCCGGGGAAGACCCGCTCTTCATAGCCCGCAGACTGATCCGCTTCGCCAGCGAGGACATCGGTTTAGCGGACAGCCAGGCATTGCAGATTGCGGTTGCGGCTTATCAGGCATGCCATTTTAACGGAATGCCTGAATGTAATTTGAACCTGACCCAGGCTGTGGTCTATCTCTCCCTTGCCCCTCGCTCCAATGCACTCTATCGTGCCTACGAGACAGCCAAAGCGGATGCCATGACCCAGCTTTCGGAACCGGTGCCTCTGATTATCCGTAATGCGCCCACGCAGCTTATGGACGAACTGCACTACGGAGAAGGCTATGTCTATGCCCATGACACTGCGGAAAAAATGGCACACATGACCTGTCTGCCGGAAAACCTCAAGGACAGGAGATACTACCTTCCCACTGAAGAAGGGGACGAAAATATTTTCAGGGAACGGCTGGAAAAAAGCAGGGCTTTCCGCCTGGGTAAGAATGGCGGCCAGGTATGAGAAAGCGCGCGCTACAAATCTTCCTCCTTCGCTTCCGTCTCCGCGATTGTACCCGCCATCCTGTGCAGCGCCTCCTCCCTGTCCATATCCTCCAGTTTCCGCTTCCCACAGCCGGGCAGAGAAGCCTCGAAGCCGCAAACCTTCCTGTAAGTACAGTAAGTACAGGCCTCCTCATTGCCCTTTTCATAAGGATTCAGCGAGATTGTACCATCCAGAATCTCCCTCCCGATCTCAGCAATCTTACGGCTCACATAATCCGAAACAATCTTCAGTTCCGGACCGCTCATCACCGAGGAACGGGCGGAAAAGTTGCCGTCCTTCTTCCGCTCCACCGGAATGACGGCAGACTTGCTCCCCATTGTCTTATCCAGCATTTCCACAATATGGGGCTCACTGTTCACTACGCCGTTCATCCGCAGCTTCTCCTCAATCTGCTCATTGATCTCCTCCGGCGTCAGTTCCACCGGCGTCTCCACTGCCGGGTCATCAATGTGGTAATACAGCATCGCCGCAGGCACAACTTCCTTGTCCCGATGACGCCTGCCCGCCATCTCCATGGCTGCATTCATATACACCACCAGCTGAAGCTGCAGACCGTAATACAGCGCCGCCAGATCAAAGCGCTTATGTCCCGATTTGTAATCAATTACCTTCACATACACCCGCTCGCCATCCTCCGCCACATCAATCCTGTCGATACGCCCCTGAAGATGCATTTTCTCCTGCTGAGACAGCGCCACATTGACACTTTCCAGATGATCCGCATACTGGAAAGAAATCTCGAAGGATTCCGGCGCAAAGCTTCCCTTCTGCAGCTGCTTCTGCAGAGTCAGCACAGTCCTGGTCAATATCCGTCCCATCCTGGTGATTGCATATTCGTTCCTGGCGCTGCTGTACAGAACCGTACTCCCGTAATCGGCCGCATAGCGCTCCAGTGCATCACGCACACAACCCTCCGCAAATTCCTGTGGAAAATCAAACCAGGTATAGTGGTTTTCCGTTAACTTCTCCGAAAACTGCGCCAACACCGCGTGATACACATTTCCCATGTCCACGCTCTCGAAAGTAAACCCGCCTCTCTCCTTCAGCGCCAACCCGTACTGCAGAAAATGCCGGTAGGCACAGGCAGCATAAGTCTCCAGCCGGGTCACGCTGTTCTCCAGCTGTACGCCGTACAAAGCCCTTGCCACCGCCCGTGACAATCCCGTGTCCTGATATCTCTTAAAGGCCGCCTCTGTCAGAAAATCCCGCTTTTTCTCCATTTTTCCATCGCCATACACACGGTATATCGTAAATAATTCTGCTTCCTTCTCCTGGGACAATACCCCTTCCGCATATTCACGCAGGCCTTCCGCCAGATATCCCAACCCTTCCTGTGCCGTAACAATCTGCTCCAGGGGACTCCTCTGCTCCGGATGCCCCACCTCAATATCCGGATAGAGCCTGCGAACCACATCCACCAGATAAGCCGGGCGGACAGACTTCCCGGCGCTGTTCACCCTGGACCAGGACAGATACAGCCTGTGGGAAGGCTTCGTCATATTCAGATAGAGATAAAACCGCTGTATGTACATCTGCTGCCTGGGGCTGGGTGCCAGCTCCAGTTCCGACTCCCGAAGAAACTCCCTGTCCATGTCCGAAATGATTCCCCCTTTGGAAGCCGCCTTGGGAATATTTCCATCATTCACTCCCAGGAAGAAAAGCACCTTCACCTGGCTGAGCCTGGTGCGCTCCATATCCCCCACCAGCACCCTGTCCACATTCTGAGGGATGGTGCCCACCTGTATCTCGCCGAAACCCGCCTCCAGAATCTCCCCGAACTCCTTCAGCGAAATGCTTTCCTCCCCCAAAAGAGCATAAATCTGATCCAGAAGTTCCATCACCAGGCGGAAAATCTGAGCATACTCCCTGGCCCTCGCCAACTCTCCCTGCTCCTCAAACCGTGCCTGAAATACCGCCAGCTTCTGCTGCACCCGGTTCTGTACCAGAAAATCATAAAGGGCATTCACATAAGTCTTCACAGGCTCCTTTTCCTTCAGATGCAGCATCTCCACCTGCTCCATTATCCGCTGCCGCAGGACGTTCAGCTCCGCCAGCTCTTCCTCTTCCCCCTCCATCTCCGGGGTCTTGCGCGTGAAGAGCCTGCTGTAGCCGCGATACCCCTTCACCCCTGTCTGCAGGCAGTAATTTTCCAGTTTATCCACTTCCTCCCAGGTCAGGTCCGCCAGACCACTGCGCAGATAATGAAATACCGCCTCATAGGAAAAATCCCTTGTATATAGTTCCAACGCGCTCTTAATGTACTCTATCATAGGATTCAGAATGATCCCCCTGGTCCTGTCAATATAACAGGGAATTTCCATCCTGGCAAACTCCGTCTCCACATAAGGCGCATACCCCGCCAGGTCCCCCAGAATCACTGCCATATCCCGGAATGCCAGTCCCTCCTCCCGGACAAAACGACAGATTTCCAGGCCGGTCTGATGCACCTCCTCCCTGGGTGTGGTAGTCTCAAACATCAGGATCTCCTCCTGGGGCTGCCCGTATCCTTCCGCTCCGTATCGGAACAAATACTGCTCCAGATAGCTCAGTGCCGATGCGTCCCGAAACCGGTGATGCGCCACCCGGGAAATTTCCGCATTCCCCATTCCGCTTTCCACAGGCAATTCACTACCTGCATACTGCCCGCCCTCAGCATCCGCTCCTCTGCTCTCCGCTGCATTTCCCCCGGACTGCCCCGCGACAGCGCAGGGAAAAAGCGGCAGCACAAACACATCCTGCGCCCGCACCACCCCAAGCTTATCCGCCAGCCCGGACAAATCCGCCGCAGTCTTCTTACTCAGGTAAAACAGCTTCTGCTCCCCGTCCAACCGGTACGGGTCCTCCGCCGCCCCCAGGGTCAGTGTGACAATCACTTCCCCGCACAGAGTCATCAGTTCCCCGATCACTTTTGTCTGAATCGGCGTAAATCCGGTAAATCCGTCAAACACCACCACGCTCCCGGACAGCAGCCCGGACTTGTGCAGAGAGCGCCGCAGCACATCCAGCGTCTCCTCCGTAGTGATGAAATTCCCCCGGATATATTCCATAAACCCCTGATACAGAGTCTCCAGATCCCGCAGCTTCTGAACCAGGGCTCCCCGCTTCTCCGCATAGGCAATCAGCTTTGACACATCCTCCGTGCCGATGCCGTACTGCATGAATTCGGAGATGGCACTCTTCACCTCATGAATATAACCCTGCCTGTGAAGAAAACTCCCCAATGTGGGCAGTTCTTCCTTCAGATTCGCCGCCACCTTCTGGAGCACCAGGCTCTTACCCGTATCATCCAACACGGGAATCTCCTGCCCGCCCACTTCCTCCAGAATACGATGCCCCAGACGCCCGAAGCTGAGCACGTCAATATTCATGATACCGCCGCTTTCATTCAGCAGCACCAGTTCCTTCTGGGTCTGCATGGTAAACTGGTCCGGCACAATAATCAGGAAATTCTTCCTTTTCTCCTCTGCTGCCCGCCGGGTAATCTCCTCATATAATTTTCTGCTCTTGCCCGCCCCTGAGGGGCCGAAATAAAATTGCAGGCTCATCCTCTTAATATATCCCTCAAAAGCTCCAGAAGTTTCTGGACATCGATCGGTTTCGCCACATGCCCGTTCATCCCCGCTTCCAGCGCCGCCTTTCTGTCCTCGTCAAAAGCATTGGCCGTCATGGCGATGATCGGCAGATCTGATGTCCCCAGACTCTCCAGTGCCCTGATCTGCCTGGTGGCTTCATAACCGTTCATGATCGGCATCTGGATGTCCATCAAGATCAGGTCATACTGCCCCGGCTTTGCATGTTTCATCTTCTCTACCGCAACCGCACCGTCATCCGCCACGTCCACTTCAAATCCGGACTGCTGCAGAATCTCCAGTGCAATTTCCTGATTCAGCTCATTGTCCTCCACCAGCAATATCCGCTTCCCCTCAAAGGAAAAATCTTCCCCGTCGACAGCACCTTTTTCCTCACCAGAAGCAAAAGGCGCCGCCAGGATCTCTCTGAGTTCCGATAGAAAGATGGGTTTTGAACAGAATGCCGTCACCCCTGCCGCCCTTGCCTCTTCCTCCATGTCGGCCCAGTCATAGGCCGTCAGTACGATTATATGTCTGTCTTCTCCTGTGATGCTGCGAATCCTCCTCACTACCTCAATGCCGTTCATATCCGGCATCAGCCAGTCCACAATATAAGCGGCATATCCGTCATTCTGCTCCTCCGCAAGGCCGGCGCGAAGTACCGCCTCTTTCCCGGAAGTCGTCCAGTCAGGCCGCATGCCGATAACGGAAAGCATCTTGGTCACACTGGAACAGGTATTAAAATCATCGTCCACCACCAGCGCCCGAAGCCCCTTTAACTCCTGAATCACTTCCTGCCTTACCGGCATGGAGCAGGTTCTGAACTGCAGATTCACCGAAAAAGTAGTACCTTTTCCCACCTCGCTGGCCACAGAAATAGTACCGTCCATCATATCCACGATATTTTTGGTAATGGCCATCCCCAGGCCGGTTCCCTGAATCCCGCTGACTGTACTGGTACGCTCACGTTCAAAGGGCTCGAATACATGCTCCAGAAATTCCCGGCTCATGCCGATTCCGGTATCTTTGACCTGAAATTCGTAGGAAGCATAGCCGTCCGGAGCATTCCCCTTTTGCAGAATGCGGACACTCACAAGACCCCCGGGCTTTGTAAATTTCATTGCATTGCTCAGCAGATTCAACAGGACCTGGTTCAACCTGAGCTTATCGCACATGACATTTTCGTTTACCACATCCACGGTATCAATATAGAAATCCAGCTGTTTGGAAGTGATATCCGCCTGTATGATAGTCTTCAGGTCATGCAGGATTTCCGGAAGAGAAGCTTCTTTCTCTTCTATTTTCACCTTGCCGCTCTCGATACGGCTCATATCCAGGACGTCATTGACCAGGCTCAGCAGATGATTGCTGGATGTGCTGATCTTTGCCAGATAATCCTGAACCTGTTCCATGTTGTCAATGTGCGCAGCCGCAAGGGACACAAACCCTATGATAGCGTTCATGGGCGTCCTGATGTCATGCGACATATTATTCAGAAAAGTAGTCTTTGCTTTGTTGGCATGCTGCGCCGCAGCAAGGGCATCCTCCAGATCCACCTTCTGCTTCTCCAGCATCTCCTCCATTTTCTTCTCTTCGTCAATATCTACGAACAGGCCCACAAAAGCAATCGGCGAACCGTCTTCCCGTCTGGACAGCCTTCCGGCGGCATGGAACCATCTCCATCCGGCATTCCTGGTAAGAAGACGATACTCCACATCATATGTCTTCTCTCCGGTATAATCTTTTACGGTGCCCCAGTATTCCTGAATAACCTGCTCTTTGTCCTCCTCATGCAGCAAATCCGACCAGGATTCCAGCTTATTCGGAAAATCCTCCTCATTCTCATACCCAAGCATCTTCCTGAAAGTATCTGTCCAGATGCAGGAAACCATCTCAGCCTTTTCATTGAATTCCATATTCCAACGGCCAGACCCCATTGCGTCATGGATATTCTCCATATCCGTCTGTTCCCGCTCAATCTGGGCATAAGCCGCCCTTATCTCATTGCTGTCCGCCTTCTCCTGTTCCAGAAGCGCAGCCGAATTCCGCCTGAACTGGAATATCAGCACCAGAAATACTGCCAGCATCACTGCCACTGTAATACCGATCTGAGTGACGCCATGCTTCAGCATTTCCTCCGTAATAGAACTGATCTGATCACTGATCACGTTATCGCGTATCAGGACTGTCAGCATCCAGTTTGTCCCTTCCACCGGGATATAACAGAGATTCTCCTGTATCTCCTGGTACCGGAACGAAATCTGTCCTTTCCTGCCATTGGCAAAATCGTCTGCCAGCTGACTGATGTCATATCCGTTCTCCATCTCTGCATCTGCCAGTTCAGACAAGATGTTTTTCCCTGCGGTGAGATATCCCAGATCTTCACTGGTCAGGCTGTCCCCGTTCTGATAATACAGATTGCAGTAGGTCTCGTTATCCCCGCCCTGTAATGTCAGGGAACTGAGCATTTCATCAACATTAAGCTGTACCAGACATGCTTTCATCTTCAGCCCCTGAAATACGATTCCCTCCACAGGCATGGCCAGAACCACCTTCTTTTTCTCCCCGTCAAGGTTTATGGTGCTGACCACAGACTCCGTTAATTCCCCTGCCAGAAAATCATACCGTTCCAGGCCGGACTCCGTACCGTATTTCGTATATACGCTGCCGTTTTCATCCGCCAGCGCGAATTGGTCCACTCCCAGGATCGTCCTCACCTTCCACAGAAAGCTGCGCAGCTCCTCCTCCGATTCCAGATCTGACTCCCCCAGCACTGAGATTGCATTCACCATATGCTCGAAATAATTCTGCAGTTCCCCAGAGACCACCAACACCCTCCGCCCGGCCAGTTCTTCCAGATAAAACTCACTGACCCTGCTTACCGCCCTCCTTGTACCGTTCTCTGCACTGTCATATACCCAGAGCGTTGTGAGGAGCAGAATAACCGCAATCAGCACTCCTCCCCATACGGCGAAGGCAACTGTCTGCTTTCTCCTTCCTTTATTGATTTTATCACGCTGTAACTGTACCATCTTTTCGTCCTCATCAATCTCTGATTTCTTTCACCAAACGGCATTCCGAGCGATAAACAGTAACATTCTATCACAAAACCTCCTGAATTTCCATGTTTTTCGCCTTGCTTCCTAAAGTTCGGTTTCCTGTCAGATAAAGAAACGCCACAGATAATCCGCCGCTTCCTCCGCATAGTCGATTCCAATCCGCTTCCCCGCATGAACCTGCTCCTTTTTAACGCCAAGCCCTTCCGTCACATAAAAGACAGCGCTCTCCGCCATGTCCACATCGTTATCCGCCCTGGTAATCCCCATGGCAATGCACATCTTACCGGGACCATCCGACAGATGCTTTTTCAGGGAGGCCGGACAATGTTCCGGACTGTAAAGTGCTTTTCCCTTCTTTTCCTGCTTCCGGTTCAGCTCAGCCAGCCGGAGGGAAAGCATTCGCTTTTTTGAGTCCCCGTCTGCCGGCACCACGCTTCTGAGCAGCACTGCCTGGGGGATTCCATCCGTCATGGCCGCGATATTCATGCAGCTGTACATGCCGTAGATCAGATAGACATAGGAAGTTCCTCCCACATGGTACATGGGTTCGGTCCGCTCCGTCCGCTTTCCCCCATATGTATGAGAACCCTTGTCGCTTTCCCCCATGTAACTTTCCACTTCCGTAATCATCCCCCGGACGATACCCATGGCTGTTTCGTGCACCAACACCTTTCCCAGCAGTTCCTTTGCCACCGTGATGCCGTCCCTTGTAAAAAAATCCCGCCCAAGACGTTTTCCGGGCTTCAGGTTTACTTCTGTCATACCATTCTCCTCCCAATCCGCTTTTAATGGAATGCCTTTCCCGGCAGCCCTTTTCTCTGCATCAAAATTTTACGAATCAGGGATTCCGTCCGCCTGCCCCTTTCTCCAGAATGCCGTTCAGCCGTGTAAAAAGCATGGTCGCAGTCACTGAAGCCGCAATGATATCACTCACCGGCTCTGCCACGAATACACCGAACACCTTGTTCTCAAATACGATAGGCAATATAAATATCAACGGTATCAAAAGTACCAGTTTTCTCAGACATGCCATCAGCAGGCTGATCTTTGCCTGTCCCAATGCCATAAAAGTCTGCTGACAGGAAATCTGCACACCCGTGGAGAAAATGCCCGCCATGTAAATCCGCATGGCCCACACCGTATATTCCACCAGCGCGGCATCACTGCTGAAAATGCCCGCAAATACCCTTGGAACCACCAGTAGCAGCAGCCAAAGCAAAGCGGCATAAGAGGTGCAGGCAAGAAACTGGCATCTGAAGGCCTGTTTCACCCGCTCATTTTTCCCTGCCCCGAAATTATAACTCATAATCGGCTGTCCGCCCTGACAGATTCCCTGCAGCGGAAGCGTCACCAACTGATTGCAGGAGGATATGATAGTCATGGCCCCCACTGCCACATCCCCGCCGAAACGGGACAGGCTGCTGTTAAAGCTGATATTCAGGATGCTCTCCGTGCTGAGCATGACAAAGGTGGAAATCCCAAGCGCAAGACAGGGCAGAATAACCTGAGGCTCTATTTTCATATCGGAAGGCGTCAGTTTCAGCAAAGTCCTGGAGCCTCTCAGAAAACACAGCACCCACACTGCGCTCACCGCCTGGCTGATGACTGTGGCCACAGCCGCCCCCTGCACTCCCATATCACAGACAAAAATCAGTATCGGATCCAGAATAATATTGCACACCGCTCCCACTACCGTGGTAATCATGCTGAATTTGGCAAATCCCTGCGTCGTGATAAAGGGGTTCAGCCCCATGACTATCATCACAAACACAATGCCCAATATATAGATGCGCGCATAATCCAGAGCGTAAGGCAGCGTGACATCGCTGGCACCGAACAGCCGCAGCAGCTGAGGCGCAAAGATGTAAAACACAACCGTGAGAACCGCCGCAAACAGCATCAGCACGGAAAAACAGTTTCCCAGAATCTTCTGCGCGCCTTCCCTGTCTTTTTTCCCCATGGCAATGGCAGCCCGCGGAGCGCCGCCGGAGCCCGCAAGCATGGCAAATGCATTGATCATCATCAAAATGGGAAGAAACAATCCCACCCCGGTAAGCGCGGATGCGCCTGCGTCCGGTATGTGTCCGATATAAATCCTGTCCACGATGTTGTACAGCATGTTAATCAGCTGCGCCACCACGGCCGGAACCGCCAGATTCATCATCAGTCCGGGAATACTGCCGCTGCCCATATCCTGTTTTCTGCCCTGTTCTGCCATTCTTTTTGCCTCCTGTCCGCATTCCTATACTCTGTATGTTAAAAATTGTACCAGACTTACAGAATTATGGCAACCCTGCAGCCGTTTTTATAACAGGAATTGTCTGTTTACGCAAATCGTGCTATGATGTTAAGTGTCATTTCAAATTCTTTCAGCACAGTGAACAGGAGGAGTATGCCTTGCATTTCGTAGACGCCAAAGGAATTTTATCCGCCCAAAACGGAATGAACCTGTACCGCGGGTGCACCCACGGATGTATTTACTGTGACAGCAGGAGCAGATGCTACCAGTTCACCCACCCCTTTGAGGACATCGAGGTGAAGCAGAATGCACCCTGGCTGCTGGAACGTGCCCTCCGCTCCAAAAGGAAAAAATGCATGATAGGAACCGGCGCCATGTGCGACCCTTACATGCACTGCGAGGAGCAGTTGGGACTGACCGGAAAATGCCTGGAAATCATTGAGCGCTACGGATTCGGTGTCTCCGTCCAGACCAAGTCCGACCGGATTTTACGGGATCTGGATATATTGAAACGTATTCACGAAAAAGCAAAGTGCGTGGTGCAGATGACGCTGACCACTTACGATGAAGATTTGTGCCGCATTCTGGAGCCCAACGTATGCACCACCCTGGAAAGGGTGCGGGCACTGGAGGTTTTCAGGGACAACGGCATTCCCACCGTTGTCTGGCTGTCCCCCATCCTGCCCTTCATCAACGATACGGAAGAAAATATCAGGGGAATACTGGATTACTGCGTTCGTGCAAAGGTACACGGCATCATCTGCTTCGGCATGGGAATGACGCTGAGGGAAGGGGACAGGGAGTACTATTATGCCGCCCTGGACAGGCATTTTCCAGGGCTGAAGGAAAAATACCGCCGGCGCTACGGAAACGCCTATGAAATTCCCAGTGAACGAAACAGGGAACTGATGGCGCTTTTTTACAGAACCTGCAGAGAACACGGCATTCTCTGTGACGTAGATGCCTGTTTTGAGTATCTGCATGAATTTCCAGAACAATATGAACAATTGTCCTTTTTTTAGCCTCTTTCAGTTTGCATGTTTGCAAAAAGCCTCCAATCTGCTATAATATATTCCGTAAAATATATGTTTGCAGCAAAACAAAAATCGTAAAACGACAATATGGAGATGAGGAATACCATGGCAAAAGAATCGACAAAATGCCCCATGTGCGGCACAAAACTGAAAATGACAAACGGCCGGATGACCTGTAATAAATGTGGCTACTACATAAGAAGCCAGAGTGAACAGGACCAGGCGGCAAACGGCGGGACATACAGTTCTTCACAACAGGCCGGATATCAGACAACCGGCAGTTCCGGCTCTTCCGTTTCCGGACAGTCCGGCTACCAGGGCACCGGCGGATACAGTTCGGGACAACAGGCCGGTACTGCCGGCTCCGGCAGTACTTCGCGGCACTCCGCCTCCGGAACCTATACCCCGACCAAAAGCAGCGGCGACAGCAATCCTACCGTCGCCATCGTGACGGCAGTGTCCCTGGCCGTTGTCTCTCTGGCGGCTCTGGTGGGAATCGTGCTTTTCCGCTCCGGCGCTCTGGAAAACCTTATAAACAACAATTCCAGAAACAGTTCTTCCACTTCCAACCGGGCAGAGAGCAGCGTCTCGTCCGCTCAGGACTCCACGGCCTCTCAGGACTCCACGGCCTCTCAGGACTCCGGCTCCAGAGACTCCGCAGACGACTACACCTCCGACGCCGTTTTGCCCCGCTCCGAGTTCTTCTGTCTGGTTGCGGAAGCCATCTGGGAAAAGCCCTTCCAGAGTATTACAGCGGAAGAATACGCCAGCCTTACTGCTCTGCAGATTAACAGGGACGACAAGGCAATTTACTACCAGCTTTCCAACGGAGACACCCAGACTCTGACTTATCAGTCGGATTTAGGAATGCAGCTCTCCGACCTGTCTTCCTTTACGGGACTGGAGTGGTTTTCCATAGATGATGACCTGGAAAAAGGCGACCTGAAGGGTCTCAACAATCTGTATGGGGTCTATGCGGAAAATACCTTCGAGGAACTGGCCGATATCATCCCTCACCCGGAATATATTACCGACCTGGGAGTATATGACAGCATTTTCAAGCATAACCTGAGCGGAATAGACGCTTTCCCGAATTTACTGTACCTGTCGCTGAACTATGAATCCGTGGAAGATATCTCCGCCCTGTCGCAGTTCCCCGATCTGCTTGGTCTGCGCCTGACCGACTGCGACGACGTAAACGACTACAGTCCGCTTATGTCCCTGACAAACCTGGAAGAACTGAGCATTCAGTCCTCTCAGCTGAAAAGTATCGATTTCATCAGGCAGATGCCGAATCTGACCAACTTCGGCATTGAAGATACCCAGGTTTCCAACATCAGCGCCCTGGAATCCTGCCCCGTACTGACCTGTTTGTACCTGGTGGACAATACCGAGATAGACGACTTTTCCGTAGTCAGCGGCCTGACCCAGCTCACCGAGCTGCAACTGGAATTGAATTACGGCGGAGAACTCCCCTCACTCGCAGGTCTGGCACAGCTGCAGTGGCTTTCCGTAAAATACGCAGGGGACCTTACGCCGCTGAAGGATGCCACCAGTGTCACCTACCTGTCTCTGGAGGAGTGTTCCGGGTGGGAGCTGGAGTCCATTACCTCCATGCAGGGTTTAACCGGGCTGGTAATCAACGATTTCTCCTCCTATGTGGATTCCCTGGAGCCGCTGACGCGCCTTCCGAACCTGACGATGCTGAATCTGGAGGATACTCCCGTATTCGGCAATGTAGAGGAAATATTCGGCATCCCCACATTGCAATACCTGTATCTGGATAACTGTCAGGTGGGAATGGATTTTGACAATCTGCCCACCAATGAGACACTGGAGATTCTGTCCCTGAATGATATTACCATTTTGAATGACCCCAGCCATAATAATGGGGATGCGGTTAATCTGTCGGAGCATTATGACATGTTTGAGCATTTTCCCAACCTGACAGAACTGTATGTGTCTTCCCTGAAGCTGGACAGTATAGATTTTGTGGAAAAGCTTCCCAGACTGCAGTATCTGGACATTACGGACAATAATGTCACAAGCTTAAAGCCTCTGGAAAACTTAAGCGATTTCCGAACCGTGTGGTGCGGCCAGAATACCATTCTGGAGAACCTGCCGGAGGACAGCCCCATTTCCGTGATTACCTCAGACTGAGGGACAAAAAATGAGTTCTGGTAAAAAACAGGGCATACCGGATAAGTTTCCTTATCCGGTATGCCCTGTGTATGTTTTATTTCGCTTAGACTATGTTCCATTGATTATCCGGTGTTTACGGCTTGAAATATCCTTTTGTATAGTCAGAAAAGTCTAAACAAATTGTAGCAGTTATTTTCCGACAGTTCCTAAGCTGCCAACAACATTCCCTGTTCCTTCCGCAGCAAAGAATATATCGACCTTAAACTGCCCCCAGCGTCAGGAACAGATACCCCGCATAAACCGCCAGCAACAGTATCCCCTGCCACTTCTGGAACTTTTCAGAAATCATCGCCGGAATAACCGCAATGCATCCCACAACCAGACACGCCGGAATATCCAGCCTTGCGGAAGTCTCCGCAATCGGCAGTGCCTTTCCGGACACAAACGCGCTCAAAGGCAGAATCAAAGTCAGGTCAATGATGTTCGCTCCCAGGATATTTCCTACGGAAAGCGAGGATTGCTTCTTCACAATAGCGGTAATTGTAGTAATCAACTCCGGCAGGGAAGTTCCCACCGCAATGATGGTTACACCAATGACCCTCTCCGGAATGCCCACCATTGCAGCCAGCGCACTGCCGTTATCCACCAGCAGGTCAGCTCCCCAGACAATCCCCACCGCTCCCACGGCAAATTTGATCAGATTCGTGATAACTTCCTTTCGTCCGCTGATTTTCTTCTTTTCTTCTCCGCCCTCTTCCGCTTTCATGGAACGTTTTGCCGATGCAATGTTCTCCCCCAAAAATAAAATAAAAATCACAAGCAGAACCGCCGAGATTGCCATACCTGTCTCACCCTTAAAACCGGAAAATACAACCAGCGCCGCTGCCGCCAGCATCAAAACGGATTTCATCAGGTAATCGCTGCGCTTAATGAGCCCCGGCATACATACCAGGGAAACCGCCATGATCAGGCCGATGTTTGCGGTCACGCTGCCTACCGCATTTCCGATAGCCATATCCACACTGCCCTTCGCTGCTGCCATGACGGACACCAGCATCTCCGGAAGCGTGGTGGCAAGGCTGACGATAGTGGCGCCGATGATCAGCTTGGGAATCCCGCTGACCTCCGCAATCCATGATGCCGCATCCACAAAATAGTCTCCGCCCTTGACGATAAACACGATACCTACGATAAACAGAAATATAATCATTGCCAGTTCCATTTTTTCATCCTCTTTCTTTCGTATTTTTCCAAAAGAAAAAACCCATCCATAGGCAAATGCTCTACCCTGCTGAAAAAAGGTAAAACACTTGGCTATGTATGAGTCTCGTTATTTAAGACAAGCCAGACCAAAGGCCGGGGTTGTTGACTTGTCACGCTTCTCGCGCTACTACTCCCTCACAGGTATTTTCGATTGTTGTTTTAATTTAACATAAGTGATACAGACTGTCAATACCTGACGGCGAAAAAAATTGTATACATAACGCGCATATTGCAGAAGCATTCACAATACGAAAGCTTAAAATATCGCGGAAACACTCACAATGCGAACACTTCAAACAGCGCAGAAACATCTACATTGCGCACACTTCAAACAACGCAGAAACATCCACATTGCGCACATTTCAAACAGCGCAGAAACATCCACATTGCGCACACTTCAAATACTGCGAAAGCACTCACGCTTCATGAGCAGGACCAATGCAAAAAGATGCCAGCATTGCCGCGCCCGTCAGCCCGGCCAGGTTGCCCAGGGAAGCCTGCCTGATCTGAACATTTCGCATATTCGGGTCAATCAGCAGCATAACCTTTCTTCGAGCCTCTTCTATGATGTAAGACTGAGCCAGGATACCGCCGCCCAACAGAATATCAGAGGGATTGAATATATGAATCAAGGTAACAAGCCCATATACAATTTCGTCTATCCAGCCGTCCACAACCGCCCTGACCTCACTTCGGCCGATTGCATCGAAAATTTTCCGTCCGTTATCCAATTGCGGATCCGCCTTTTTCACTTTATTCACAAGAGCAGTGACAGAGGCGTATTTTTCATAGCACCCGCTCCACATCTCTCCCGGACGGCAATCTTCCGGATGAATCAGTATCCCGCCAAAGCTTCCGCCTCCGTAATTACTGCCCGGTCTCACCTTGCCGTCAATGACAATGGCACCGCCTACTCCCGTGCCGTAAGTCAGACACAGGAAATCGGAAAGTCCCTTCGCCGCTCCGTTATACATTTCTCCCAGCGCAGCCGCATTTACATCATTTTCCACAGCCACCGGCACATGGAATTCCTGTTCCAGAATCTCCTTCACCGGTGTCCCTGTATAACCCGGAATGTTGTCGTTGGCATAATGAATTTTTCCTGCAGATGTATCTACCTGGCCCGCCGTGCTGACGCCGATTGCATCAAACGTTCCGAATGTCCGCAAAATCGTCTTTGCACGTTCCATCAGGGCTTTGCCGCCCTGGTCAGCCTTTGTCTCCCATTCCCGGAATATCCCTATCTCTTTCCCACCCCAAATTCCGGACTTTATAGCAGTCCCGCCTATATCAAGTACCGCAATCTTCATAATTTTTGTTTTCCAATTCTGCATGGCTCTGCACTGTGCCAGGCACATGCGGTTTCCTGTTTTTCGGTTCCATATGTTTTGCCATACCGATAGCTGCACTGCACAAACAGACGGCATTTCCTCATTTCAACTCTATATCCGCCTGCCCGGTACCGAACATGGCAAAACCTTCCCAATCTCAGAGAGCGCAGCCGTAACCCCCGCCACCATGCTGGCAGCCACAATTTATACTCACGCCGAATAACATACTGCTCCCCTATACGGCCTGAATTGCATTCATAAAGCGGCGGGCGATTTCCAACGGGCGGGTAATTGCACCACCCACCACGATTGCCCATACTCCGGTACGCAAAGCTTCCACTGCCTGAGACGGGTCATGAATCCGACCCTCGCCTATAACAGGGATGTCCGCATCCTGTGACAGGCGGCGCATCAGTTCATAGTCCGGCCCGTCCAGCTTGGGTGAGTAGGATGTGTAGCCGCTCATGGTAGTCCCCAGAATATCCACGCCGCATTTCCAAGCATTTATCCCCTCCTCATAGGTAGAGATATCCGCCATCAGGATGATATCCGGATATTTCTCCCGTATTTCCGCCAGAAATTCATTGATACTCCTGCCGTCTCCGCGCTTCCGCATGGTGCAGTCCAGCGCCACCACATCGGAACCTGCCGCCACCAGGTCATCTACTTCCTTCATTGTCGGCGTGATATATGATTCATATCCTTCATACTGTACCTTCACCAGACCGATCACCGGAAGCCCTGTTTCCTTTTTGATCGCCACAACATCCCGGATGCTGCTGGTACGGATGGCCGGAGAACCTGCCTGGGCCGCAGCTCTGGCCATCAGATACATTACGGACTGCTCTTCCACATAGAGCGGCTCTCCCGGAACCGCCTGGCAGGATACAATCATCTTCCCACGGCTTCTCTCCAGAAAATCATTTAAAACTTTACTTTTTTCCATACATTGCTCCTTGTCATGGTTTTCAGCGTTTTCAGTAAATGCTCTCTCTTCTACGTATTTCTGCTTTCTGTTTCATTAGTTCCAAATATTTCATACGCCTGCTTCTCCATATCTTTCTTTAAACAGTATTGTAATTAATCCGGAACATTCTGTCAATGAAATCCTGTCATTCCGCATCTCACGATTTAAAGCTGTATGTATAGACGCATAGCTTCCATACTCTTCGTCACTGCTGTTCACTGCTTCCGCTTAATGAGTTCCCGATTCTTCTCCCTGCTTTTCTGCAATTCTTTTTCATCACATTCCTCACTTGTCAGAAGACAGTATAATATTCAGCGGAATATTATCAAACTTCAAATCATTCAGCACATAGTTTCTGCCCATGGATTACTCCCTCCCTGGCTATAAAGCAATCCTGTCTCACTACCCCCTGGAGAACGCCAATGCTCTATGATAGCGCTCGCTGATTGTAGAGGAATCATCCAATTCCTCTACACACTCATTATAACTCTGCTTCTATATCTTTTTTGCGACTTTCCTCAAAATACCCCAAAACACTTCCCAATCCAGTAAATCACCCCCAGCAGCCAGCTGGAAAATATCCCATACAGGATCACCGGCCCCGCAATGGTAAAAATCTTACACCCAATTCCGAACACCTGCCCTTCTGCCTTGTACTCAATCGCGGGAGCCGCCACTGAATTAGCAAACCCTGTAATGGGCACCAACGCGCCGGCGCCGCCCCACTTAACAATCTTCGGATAAATGCCAAATCCCGTAAGCACCACCGAGGTCAGCACCAACAGCAGGGAACACCAACTGCCTGCCGTCTGTTTGTCCAGTCCCAGGCTGCCTGCATAATTCAAGATTCCCTGCCCGACACAGCATATAATACCGCCCGCAATATAAGCCTTCAGCATCTGAAGCCACAGATTATGAGTAGGCGTCACCTCTTTTACATACTGCTCATATGCTTTCTGCTGTTGTTTCTTTTCACCGCTTGTCTCTTTCATCTTTACCCTCTTTCCTTTCCGGCGACAGCTTTTCTCCACATGACATGTATCGCATAGTTATGCTGCATGCCGGAAATATCATTCTTCCTCTCGCCCTTCCCTTCCGGCTGTGGCAATCAGCGCTTTGTCCACATCCTCCTCATAGTTCCGCATGGCAACCTCAATGGGGGTGGGGTCCTTGGTGAGCCGCCTGCCTCCCACATGATTGAAGAAAACAATAATCCCCGTCGCCAGTCCCACAGAGTAGGACACCTCCAGTATATTCAGCCCCTGAGGCTCCCGATTCATTACCATCCGGTACACTTCCGTAAAAACATCATTGATACCCACATCATTGTGATACGCCATTATGGTAAATGCCGTACCGAAAAAACTCACCAGGCACACCAGTGCGCATTTTATCCACTGCTGCCACCCCTTATGCCTGTCCACACTGATCCACTCCACCAATACATCCGGCTCCCCCACAATCTGTACACTGATGTTGGAACAAGCTTCTTCCATCAATTCCACCAGTTTCAAAGTGCTGATGACACAGCGCTTCGTATCTTCTTTGCCGAAATGATGTACCTTTAATGCCTTCAGTTTCGCGGCAATCCCGGGATCCGCACAGCGCAGAGAACCTACATCAGTCATAAACACGTCCTCCGACTGCACCTCCACATTCCTGTCGCATTTCAGATAAACTGCTGCATTCGCCATAAAACTCTTACCTCACTATTCCCATCACCCTACTGTCCGATGCAGTTCTGTCCAGAAATAAAGAATTGACCCGCATATCTTCCCCGCCGCCATACTGATAATAGCAAGTCCCAATCCATGCCGAAAGGAAATTCGCCTCGTCAGAATCGGGATACTGTCCAGCATCTCCGCAATCGCAAGTGCCAGACACCCGATAAACATTCCGGCAAACAGCCCGAATACCGCCTGCCAGACTCCCCCTATTCCATGCAACATCCCCTCATATCCCGGAAAATGCTTTTCCCACCAGGCTCCAAACCGACAGTACCTGGAAAAAACACTGAGCAAACAACCCGTTAACGTGCCGAAAATCACCATTTCTTCGTACATCACTACATGCTCTGCCGTATGTGTCTTACCTGCAAAGCGAGGCACCAGTCCCACTGCCGCCAGCACAGTAAATACGCCCGCCGCTGCCAGCAGGCCATAACTCACACCTGTCAATATCAAAAATATACTCCGCAACATATCATCTGCCACCCCGATATACTTTTAACATTCTTTCTCCACAATTCTCAAACCAGCCTGTATTACAAGTCACTTTAGAACACCTTACGGCTTTACAGAAACCCATTTCGTGAACCTTGTCATCCCGTGATATCACCCGAACTGCTTCTTTAATCCTGTTATCATAGAGATATTATGCTGTTTTGACACAATCTTTATACATCTTCCATCCGAAATCAGAAAATTTTCAAAAATCCCATCAACAAATAAGGATTCATATACGCCTCCAGCACACAGCCTATCAACAGTATAAACAGCAGCGCCAAAAGTCTCCCCGCCTTTTTTACCAAAAAACCCCTGTCAGCCGCGCTGTACTCCCCCCGCACATAAATCCCCCGAAAAATCTCCTCACACCAGAGCAGCATTGCCAGCACCACCGGCACATATACAAGATACTGAGGAAACATGCTGATCACTGCCAACAGGATTCCCTTAATGCCATAGCGTATCGTCAATGTCGTCAGAAATGCCCCCGCAGAAAGCCCGTACCAGAAAGACGCCCCCATACAGGCCACCAGCCCCAGATAAGTTGTGGACAGCACCGCCAGCCCCAGCAACCGGACAATTCTTTTCCTGAAAACATAACAAAAAAGAGCATTGCTGTCCACCGTCATATACTTCAGATGATACAGAGTGGACTCGTCAAACATACCTCCATCTCCCAGCAAAATGCTCTTTCCCATATTGATCACAAATATTCCTGCTATCAGACCTACACAAAAAAACGTCAAGAATGTACTATTTCCTGTCTTCAATCCTTTCCAGCTAAACCGCATCCGCCGCACCGCCCTTCCAAAAGTGATACCACTCCATCTTATGCGGCTAATCCTTACGCTATGCGCTTCTGCCTTCTGACAAATCGAAATTCCCCATGTCATTCATCAAATACCTGACTGGAACAGTGCTTTATCCCAACTGTCCCAACAATTTCTCCACACTGATCATCTTCACACACAGCACAAAGATATCCGTGGCCATTGCCAGTTCATCCGGAGTCGGATATGTGGGTGCAATCCGGATATTGCTGTCCCCGGGATCCTTCCCATAGGGATAGGTAGCCCCCGCTCCGGTCAGTGTAACGCCCGCCTCCTTACACTTTGCCACGATGGCTTTTGCACAGTTCTCCATGGATTCAAAGGAAATGAAATATCCGCCGTTGGGCCTCGTCCACTCGCCGATTCCCGTACCGGAGAGTTCCCTGTCCAACACCTCCAGCACTGCCTCAAACTTCGGCCTCATCAAAGCCGCATGCTTTCTCATATGCGCATTTACACCGTCAAAGTTCTTGAAATAACGCGCATGACGAAGTTGATTGATCTTGTCATGGCCGATGGTCTGGATCGCCAGGGCCTTTTTGATACATTCCAGATTTCCTTTGGAAGTGGCAATGGCCGCCACACCGGCACCAGAAAAGCTGATCTTGGATGTAGATGCAAATTCATATACCATATCAGGATTTCCTGCTTTCTCGCACTCGCTCAGAATCTCCAAAACCTTATCCTGCCGCTCTTCCTCGTCATAGAGATGATGCACTGCGTAGGCATTATCCCAGAAAATACGGAAATCCTTAGCCGCAGGTTTCAGACTCGCAAATCTCTTCACGGTCTCATCGGAATAAGTATACCCCTGGGGATTGGAATACTTGGGTACGCACCAGATACCCTTGATGCTTTCATCCTCGGACACAAGCTTCTCCACCATATCCATATCCGGTCCCTGAGGCGTCATCGGCACCGTGATCATCTCAATGCCGAAATGCTGCGTGATGGAAAAATGCCTGTCATAACCGGGGGCAGGACAGAGAAACTTCACCTTATCCAACTTACACCAGGGCGTGTTTCCCATAACTCCGTGGGTCATGGCGCTGGAAACAGCATCAAACATCACATTCAGGCTGGCATTGCCATATACGATCACATGGTCTGCAGTGACACCCATGATATCAGCCATCATATTCTTTGCCTCCAATATGCCGTCCAACACACCGTAATTACGAACGTCTATCCCTTCCAGGCTTGTCAGGTCACTTTTCGAGTTCAATACATCAAAAATATCCATACCCATATCCAACTGAGCCACAGACGGCTTACCACGGGACATATCCAGTTTCAGCCCTTTTCCTTTTGCATCTTCAAAGTCTTTTTCCAGTTGTGCCTTCAATGACAGTAATTCCTCTTTACTCAGTTCCTGATATGCTTTCATTTCATCCTCCATCTCATACGCACATTCATCTGCGCTTCTCCATAATATCCTTGTATAATCGTATACAATCATGCACTTGCATTATCATACTATAAAATCATTCATCACACAAGTGTTAATATTACAAATTTATCAATAAAGCTTCTCTTCAGTTGGTGAAAATGCATAGAAAACGCCGTACTTTTTTGTACGGCGTTTTTTACATTTTTCATTATTTTGCGTAATCAATTACACGGCTCTCACGGATCACATTTACCTTGATCTGTCCCGGATATTCCAGTTCAGCCTCTATCTGCTTGGAAATATCACGCGCCAACAAAACCATGTCTGCATCCGTAATCTGCTCCGGAACTACCATTACACGGACTTCCCGTCCTGCCTGAATAGCAAAAGACTTGTCTACTCCTTTGAAATTGTTTGTTATTTCCTCTAATTTAGTCAATCTGCTGGTGTAAGTCTCCAACGTCTCCCTTCTTGCGCCTGGCCTTGCAGCGGATATGGTATCGGCTGCCTGTACGATACATGCAATCAGCGAAGTCGGCTCCACATCACCGTGGTGGGATTCCACAGCGTTGATCACAGTAGCGTTCTCCTTGTACCTTCTGCAAAGCTCCACACCGAGCTGAATATGCGAGCCTTCCATCTCATGGTCAACAGACTTACCGATATCATGGAGCAGTCCGGCACGTTTCGCAATCCTGACATCCAGTCCAAGCTCTGCAGCCAACAGTCCTGACAGCTGCGCCACTTCGACGGAATGCTTCAATGCATTCTGTCCATAGCTGGTTCTGAACCTCATCTTACCCAGTAATCTGACAAGCTCGGGGTGTATGCCATGTACACCGACTTCCAGCGTAGCGGCTTCGCCCTCCTCCTTGATCATGATCTCCACTTCTTTCTGGGCCTTCTCCACCATTTCCTCAATCCGTGCAGGATGGATACGTCCGTCCACGATCAGCTTTTCAAGTGCAATTCTCGCCACCTCACGGCGGATGGGATCAAATCCGGACAGGATCACTGCCTCCGGTGTGTCATCTATGATCAGATCCACACCTGTCATGGTCTCAAGGGTACGGATATTCCGTCCCTCCCGTCCGATGATTCTTCCCTTCATCTCGTCATTGGGCAGCTGTACGACGGAAATCGTGGTCTCGGAGACATGGTCTGCCGCACATCTCTGGATAGCTGATACCACATAATCCCTCGCCTTTTTGTCTGCTTCTTCTTTGGCCCGACTCTCCATTTCCTTGATAATCATGGCCGATTCATGTTTCACTTCGTCTTCAACAATTTTCAACAAGTAGTCTTTTGCCTGTTCAGAGGTTAATCCGGAAATTCGTTCCAGTTCCTGCAATCGCTGCTCGTTCAGCCTGGATATTTCGACCTTGACTTTATTCAAAGCCTCTTCCTTTGCTGTCAGATTCGACTCGCGCTTTTCAAGAGATTCCGTCTTCTTATCGATATTCTCTTCCTTCTGCTGAATCCTGCGTTCCGAGCGCTGTACTTCCGCCCTGCGCTCCTTGATCTCCTTATCCAGTTCGTTCTTGGTACGAATGGACTCTTCCTTTACTTCCAGGAGAGCTTCGCGCTTTTTGGATTCTGCTTCCTTCAGAGCTTCATCAATAATTTCTCTCGCCTTGTCCTGAGCGTTGCCAATGGTTGCTTCCGTTGTCTTCTTCTGGTAGTTGAATACGATATATGCGGTCACAACTGCGGTCACTGCCACAGATATAATTACGGCAATTATAATCTCAAGCATCTACAGGGGCACCTCCTTATTCTATTTTCATTGTACACTTTACTGCATTGCGTCCCCGCCCTGCAGCTTTTAGAATGTATGTAATGAAAACATTCTAACAAGCAATACACAACAGACTTATTCTAAACTCAATTTAACATATTGTCAAGTAGATGAGTCATACTTTGCAAAATAATTTCTATGACAACGTGTGGTTTATTGTGCTATTTGTACAAAATAATAGATTTCCTGTAAATTCTGACAATAATTCCCGGATTTTTACTCCCAGCTGCAGTCCCTGTCCGAAAGAACTGCCCTGCGCACCAATTCCGCCGGAAAGCCCTTTCTCATCAAAAAACCGTACATCCGCTGCCGCTCCTTCTGGTCCGCCGCCTCCCGGTCAAAACCTTTTTTCTCAATCAACTCCCGAATCATGGCACTTTCATCCTGACAGCCGCCGTCTTCCTCCCATATTGCCCAAGCCTGTTCCAAAACCGTTCTGTCTATTCCCTTTCCCAACAGCTCCTGCTCTATCCTCCTCCGGCTTCTGTTTCCTTCATGATTCTGTATAAACGATACGGCGTAACGCAGGTCGTCCGTATAGTGAAAGCTTCCCACATAATCCAGCGCCTGCACTGTGATTTTCTCGGGATAGCCCCCGTCCCTCAGCTTGTCATGCAGCTGCTTTACCGTGTATTCCCTGGACTTGAGAAGATTCATGGCCCGAAGCTTTGCCCGCCTGGGCAGCACTTCTTCCATAATACTGCTGTAGTCCTCCGCACTGATCTCCTCGCCCTCTCTGATATGAAAGCTGCGCAATTCGCCCTTGTACAGCACAAAGGCGAATTCTTCATCAATATACACCCTGGAACGGGACTTCGATACTTCTTCTATCTGTGTGACCTTCATAATCCCACTGCCCAACCCTTTGCTGTTTATAAGTCCCGCAATGGCCTGCCCCCTGTTATGATTCCGCGTTCTCTGCTGCACCGGCAGTGTCTTCCGGAGCCGCTTCCGATACCGGTATCACTTCGGGTTCCTGTTTTGCTTCAGTCCTGGCTGCCCCTGCCTTGCCTCTGCCGGTCCTTGCTCCGGGCTTTGTCTCTGCCTTTGAAACGGCCTTTACATCCGCTCCCGCTGCCTTGTCGGCATTGCCGCCGAAACCGTAATGCGCACGCACCTTTTCTTCAACCGCCTTCCAGACCTCAGGATTATCCCTCAGATACTGCTTTGCATTCTCGCGCCCCTGGCCAATCTTATTTCCCTCATAAGCATACCATGCGCCGGACTTCACAATCACATCCATCTCTGCCGCCAGGTCCAGTATATCTCCTTCCCTGGAAATCCCTTTGCCGAACATAATATCAAACTCCGCCTCTTTAAACGGCGGTGCCACTTTGTTCTTAACTACCTTCACACGGGTACGGTTGCCGATCACTTCACCGCCCTGCTTCAGGGATTCAATCCTCCTCACATCCAAACGCACAGAGGAATAGAACTTCAGCGCCCGCCCGCCTGTGGTGGTCTCCGGATTTCCAAACATAACGCCCACTTTCTCACGAAGCTGATTGATAAATACCACCACACAGTTGGACTTGCTGATCACTGCCGTAAGCTTCCTCAATGCCTGCGACATCAGACGGGCCTGCAGGCCCACATGGCTGTCACCCATATCTCCGTCAATCTCCGCCTTCGGCACCAGCGCCGCCACGGAATCCACCACCACGATATCTACGGCTCCGGACCTTACCATGGTCTCCGTAATCTCCAGCGCCTGCTCTCCGTTATCCGGTTGGGAAATGTAAAGATTATCGATATCTACTCCGATATTCCTGGCATATACAGGGTCCAACGCATGCTCCGCATCAATGAAACCGGCTATGCCTCCCATCTTCTGCACTTCCGCAACCATATGCAGGGTCACCGTAGTCTTACCGCTGGATTCCGGTCCGTATATCTCAACTACTCTTCCCCTGGGAATGCCGCCCAGCCCCAGTGCGATATCCAGGCTTAATGAGCCGGTGGGAATGGTCTCCACATTCATCTGCGCGGTGGGGTCACCCAGCTTCATGACTGCCCCTTTTCCGAACTGCTTCTCAATCTGGCTGATGGCCGCGTCCAATGCTTTCAGTTTTTCATCTTTTTCCATATTATAATCTCCTTCTCACCAAGGAACGAATGTTCTGTCTTTTACAAGAATAAAACATTTGTTCGCATTTGTCAACTGTTATTTTGCAGATATCTCTGCCCCTGCTTCGGTGCTGCCGGCATCGAATACTGCCGCATTGCTCTTATATTTCAGATATTACCACATTTTAAGTGCCATAAAACTCCCTCAAAGTCATCTCACCTCCCTGCCTGTAAATTATACTCACAGTCGAAAACATTTGCCGACGTACATGTATACTTCCGCAATGCGGGATACAAAGCGGCATACAATAGAGGCGGCGCTTCTATTGTCACAATGAATGCGCTCACGAGCATATCTCTGAACTCTGTGGCGAAATGCCGGAATGCAAGAATTACATACATACGAAGTATCAGATACAGACAGCATACCATATTTCTCTTTCCGTGACAACTGAAATATTAAAACATTTTCCAATATTTAACTTAAAAAGAAAACCTGAAATTCTGCAAAGGAAAAAGGGGCCGTTACTCCCCTTTTCCGAACGTCACTTTACTGTAATAAACCAAGATGCACTCCCTCATAAGCGCCAACGCAGCCGAAACCGCCGACTCTCTTATCTTGTACCGGTTTCCCGAGAAACGGTACTCCCTTACCGTTGTCTTCCCCTTAACATGGCAGGCGATATAGACCAGACCCACCGGCCTCCCCTCAGTCCCGCCGTCTGGTCCCGCAATGCCGGTGACGGCCACCGCCACATCGGCCTTGAACATCACCGCGGCACCCTTTGCCATCTCTTCCGCAGTTTTTTCACTCACGGCACCGTGCTTCTGAAGCGTGCTTTTCTTTACCCCCAGAAGTCTGCGTTTGGCCTTGTTGGCATATGTCACCACTCCCGTCTTATATACCTCGGAAATACCGGGGACATTGACCAGTCTGGCGGACAGCATGCCTCCGGTACAGGATTCCGCACAAGTGATAGTCAGTTTGTTTGCCAGTGCCAGGTCTGCCACCGCTTTCTCCAGAGTAGTCTCTTCCTCTGTGGTATAGATATTGTTTCCGAACCGGTTTTTCAACTCCTTCACCATGGGTTTGATAAGTTTCATGGCAGTTTTCCTATCCCCAGCATTGGCAGTGACACGGATATGGACTTCCCCTGTCCTGGCATAGGTGGCAATGGTGGGATTGCCCTGACCTTCTATCAGATCCTTCACCATGGTCTCAGCCCTGCTCTCCCCTATGCCGCATATCTTCACGGTCTGAGAACAGATCACCTGGGATGTCAGCGCCGCCAGATAGGGGACTACGCTCTCCTCAAACATGGGCTGCAACTCCCCGGGAGGGCCGGGAAGCAGTATCAGCTTCGCGCTGTCTGTCTCCAAAATAACCCCCGGCGCCGTGCCGTTATGGTTCATCAGAACAATAGCGCCCTCCGGCAATACCGCCTGTTTCCAGTTATTGTCCGTGGGAACCATCCCTCTCTCCGCAAAAAAAGCCTCGATAGCCTGCCTGCTGGGCTCATGGAGCTTCAGCTCCTTTCCGCAGACCTTCGCCGCCGTCTCCTTGGTCAGGTCGTCCTCCGTTGGTCCCAGGCCTCCCGACAAAATCACGATATCGGAACGCTCCATGGCCGTCTTCAGCACTTCGGAAAGCCTCTCTTCATTGTCGCCCACCACTGTCTGAAAATAACAGGAAAGTCCCAGACCGGCACATTTTTCCGCCAGATAGGCGGCGTTGGTATTCACTATGCTTCCCAACAGGATTTCCGTCCCCACGCATATCAATTCAACTTTCGTAGAATGTCTTTCTTCCATAATCTCCCTCGTTCCCTGCGGCAAACCCGCCCTGTCTTCCCTACTTCTGCTCCCGCATTACATTCTTATTTTTCAACAGATAATCGATCAGAGAAACAATCGTCAATACCACTGCAATCCACATGATTACGTCCGTCGCTGTCTGCAGCACGGAAATATTCGCAATCATCAGGCATACCATCACCATCTGGAACACAGTCTTAAATTTCCCCCAGTAGCTTGCCGCTATAACTACATTATTGTCTGATGCCACCAACCGAAATCCGCTGATGATAAACTCCCTGCTGATAATTACGATCACAATCCAGGCCGGAATCCGGCTCAACTCCACCAACGCAATCATTGCGGTACTGACAAGCAGCTTATCCGCAAGGGGATCCATAAACTTGCCGAAATTGGTCACCAGATTATATTTTCTGGCAATTTTGCCGTCGATCAGATCCGTCAGGCTGGCAATGATAAAAATCGCCAATGCAATGTAATCCACCAGCCTCTCTGTCCCTTCTGACAGCGCCCCAAACCATCCCCCATGTCCGCCCAAAAGCAGAAGAACAAAAGGCACGATCAGAATCATACGGAATATCGTCAGCTTATTGGGTAAATTCATCTTTTTCATGAAAAATCCTCCCCGTTCTCTATCATTTCACCAATCAGGTCATATTCATTGGAATCCGTTACAAGCACCTTCACAAAGTCTCCGCTGTTCAGAAATGCACTTGTATTTACGAACAGATAGCCGTCCACATCCGGCGCATCCCGGTAAGTCCTGGCTACATAGACATCCTCATCCGCCACCTTACCTTCAATCATGGCGGTAAGAGTTTGTCCCACTATGTCCTCTGCCTTCTCAAAGACTACCGCCTGCTGCAGTTCCATCAGCTCGTCCCGCCGGCTTTCTTTCACAGACTCCTCCACCTGCTCCGTATATGCCGCAGCCGGCGTATCTTCCTCTCGGGAATAAGGAAATACCCCCAGCCTGTCAAATTCCATCTCGTTGACAAAGCGGTATAGTTCCTCGAAATCTTCCTGTGTCTCCCCCGGAAAACCGCTGATCAGCGTGGTCCGCAGGCAGATATCCGGAATCCGCTCTCTAAGCCTCTCAACGGTACTCCGCAGCTGCGCCTGGGTGGCGCGCCTGCCCATACGCTTCAGCACGCCGTCTGAGGCATGCTGAATGGGAATATCCAGATAGTGACAAATTTTTGGCTCTTCCGCTATCGTCTCAATCAGCTCTTCCGTGATTTCTTCCGGATAACAGTACAAAATCCTGACCCACCTGATATCCGGAATGCCCGCAAGCCGTTTCAGAAGCTCTGGCAGAGTCTTTTTTCCGTATAAATCGGCACCGTACAGAGTGGTTTCCTGCGCCACGAGAATCAACTCCCTGACTCCGCCTTCCGCAAGCTTCCGAGCCTGGGCTTCCAGTTCTTCCATCGGTATGCTTCTGTAATCTCCCCTCACTTTCGGAATGATACAGTAGGTACAATGCTTGCTGCACCCTTCCGCAATCTTCAGATAGGCATAATGCCCTCCGGTGGTCACTATCCTGTCTCTGTACACTGCCGGTGCCGCATTCAAATCCCGGTAATGGTCTCCTCCGCTGCCTGCCAGGGCCTCCTCCACCGCCTCCGCGATCTCTCCCACCGCCATGGTTCCCACCAACGCGTCCACCTCGGGAATCTCTTCCCGGATTTCCTTCCGGTACCGTTGGGCCAGACAGCCGGCAGCTATCAGTACTTTCAGCCTTCCCGCCTTCTTCAGTTCCGCCATCTCCAGCAATGTCTGAATGCTCTCCTCTTTTGCGTCACCAATAAAACAGCAGGTATTGACCACCATAATATCCGCCGTTTCCTCGTCATCCGTAAAGGTATACCCCTTCTCCCGCAAAAGCCCCAGCATCATTTCCGTATCCACCAGGTTCTTGTCACACCCCAGAGACACAAACATAATATTCATAATAAAGTATCATTTCCTCCCCGAAGGCTTCGCCTCGGAACCTGGCGAAGCCTTCTGTGCCTGTGCGCATATCCGCCACTTTCTGTATCATATAAACGGCAGTACATTCCTGCATGTCATTTTATACTGCATGACGATGAACTTTGCAGTAAGCTGCAATGAAAGACCGGCAGATATTTTCGCTTTTCCGTATACATTCCAGGTATGCGAAAATAGCTGGCATCTCACCAGCTACCTCTTTACCGGAAAATATCCTGAAACTGCCGCAGGGCATATTTCCTGCTTCCGTTCCTGCCTCACTCACTGCCCAGTATCTTAATCTTGCCCTGGTTCAACTCCTCCACCGCCACGGACAGAGGCTTCTTATCCCTGCTGTCTATCATGGCGTCATCACCGCCGATCAGCTGCCTTGCCCTTCTGGAAGTAGCCATAACGATGGAATAGCGGCTGTTTACAATCGGCGCTTCCCCCTGCTCTACTTCACTGTTCACTACCTTCATCAAATCTGAATAAGATGGATGTAACATTAATCCTGCACTCCTTTCGCGAAACGATTCAGTTCCTCTCTGATCTCTCCGATCAGTTCCTTTCTTCTCACCGGAGCCCTGCGGGCAGCGTCCACCAGCATGTGAATCTCCTCCGCGCATTCCTCCAGAATGTCATTCACAACTATATAATCATAGGCTTCCACGCCTTCTGATTCCTCTGCTGCGCGCGCCAGGCGCTTCGCAATCACTTCCGCACTCTCCGTTTTCCTTTCTGTCAGCCTGCGCTCCAGTTCCGCCGCACTGGGAGGCGTCACAAACAAAAGCAGGCTTTCCGGAAACTTTTCCTTGATCTCCAGCGCACCCTGTATCTCAATCTCCAGGATCACATTCCGCCCTGCCGACAACTGCTCCTCCACCCAGACTTTCGGCGTGCCGTAATAATTTCCGCAATACCCGGCATATTCCAACAGACCTCCCCGGGCAATGGTCTCCTCAAAATGTGCCCTGTCCGTAAAAAAGTACTCCACACCGTCCCGCTCTCCGGCTCTTGGCTCCCGGGTAGTCATGGAAACCGACAGCGCATACTCATCATATCTGCGCAGAAGCTCCCTTACCAGTGTACCCTTTCCAGCGCCCGAAAAACCGGAAATCACGATCAGAATTCCCTTTTTTTCCATACTATTTTTCCTCCGAAAGCTCTGTGCCGTCCTGCACCCGCCCCGCCACTGTTTCGGGCAGAAGCGCCGACAGCACCACCTGGCTGCCGTCCATGATCAGCACCGACTTCGTCTTGCGCCCCTGGGTGGCATCGATGGCAAGACCCTTCTCCTTTGCCCCCTGTACCAGCCGTTTGATGGGCGCAGACTCGGGACTGACAATGGCGATTATCTTCTCCGTATTCACAATGTTCCCGAAACCAATATGGATCAGCATACTGTCCAGGCTCCTATTCTATATTCTGTATCTGCTCACGAACCTTCTCGATCTCTGTCTTCAGTTCTATGGCATAGTTGGATGTCTCCAGATCGTTGGCCTTGGACAGAATCGTATTGGCCTCCCGATTCATCTCCTGAGCGATGAAATCAAGCTTCCTGCCAATGGCACCGCCCGCCAGAAGAGTGCTCTTCGTGGTCTCGATATGGCTGCGCAGCCTTACGATCTCCTCGTCCACACACACCTTATCCGCAAAAATGGTAACCTCCGTCACCAACCGGGCCTCATCCACATGGGCGTCGGCCAGAAGCTCCTTCACACGCTCCTCCAGCTTCCTGCGGTATTCTGCCACGATCATGGGGGAACGCTCCGAGATAAAGTCTACCATCCGATTCATGCCGTCCAGCTTCCCGATCAGGTCATTCCGCAGATGCTCCCCTTCCACCACACGGGTATCCACAAACAGTTCGGCAGCCCCGGACACCGCCCGCTGCAGTTCTTTCCACAGTTCCTCCTCGTCCACACCTGTCTCTTCCATCGTAAATACTTCCGGAAACCTGGACAGCATGGACACCCGGATATCATCCTCCAGTTCGAACTCTTCTGCCATCCTTCGCAGGTAGGTCAGGTACTCTGCCGCAATCTCTCTGTTATAATGTACGGTGGAATTCTTCTCCGAGAAATCTTCGTAGGATACGAACACATCGACCTTTCCGCGCGAAATGTACTGCTTCAGCTCACTGCGGATAGCCGACTCAAAAAAATTCAGAGCCTTTGGCATTTTGATGTTCACATCAAGATAGCGGTGGTTGACGGACTTTATCTCCACCGTGAATTTTCTGCTGTTTTCGGCGATTTCGCATCTGCCGAAACCGGTCATGCTCTTAATCATAAATGCTCCTGTCCGGGCAATGAACCCCATATACTCGTGAGCGCATTCCATTGCTGCTTTTAGTCTTACATGGTACAGACGCTCACTCGCTGTACGTTTACGTTTGCAAATGTTTTCAAACGTGAGTATATATTGGATACTTCACTTCATTATAAAGTATGTTTTGAAAAGCGTCAAGGGTATGCGCGGACTTTCGTGTCATAAAATTTGATAATTTTTTTCACAAAAAATTCGATTTTGTTTTCAAAGAATCTATTGAAATAGCCGATAATAAATAATATAATAAAAATGTAAACCGTTCTCCCCCGGCGGGTAGATATACGGAGGTGAAATCAGGAGGTGAAATTATGAATACAATATCTGCGGGCAACAGTATTTTTAATACCTATTCCCATATTTCCAGCGGCAAACGGATCAACACCGCAGCAGACGATGCGGCAGGTCTTGCCATTGGACAGAAAATGCAGAAAGAAGAAACCGGCTTACGCGTTGGAGGCCAGAATGCCCAGGAAGGCATCGGCGCTTTAAACGTAGCTGACGGCGCTTTGGGCGGCGTGATGGATTATTTACAGCGGATTCGCGATCTGGCCCTGCGTTCCATGAACGGCATTTCATCGTCTTCAGACAAGGCATACTATCAGAGTGAGATCAACCAGTTAAAGGAAGGCATCCAGTCCCTGTCCAAGACCACTTCTCTGAATGAGCAGAAGCTCCTGGACGGAAGCATGGCCGATATGCATCTGGCCACCAATCCTGACGGAAGCGGCATGCGGATAGGCATGGCCAATTCCACGCTGGAAGCACTGGGTATTGCCGATTTCGATGTGACAAAGGGAGACTTCAGCCTGGATGCCATTGACAATGCAATGAATATTGTTTCCAGGCAGAGAGGAAACCTGGGCGCTTCCACCAATCGTCTGGAGCATACCTATAACAATAATACGGCCATGAGCCTGGAACAGCTCAGTTCCAGAAGCCGTATCGAAGATCTGGATATGCCAAAAGCGATTTCCGAGAAGCAGAAAGAAGACCTGCTCAGCGAGTACAGAACCCTGATGCTGAAGAAGCAGATGAATCAGGATTCCATGGTAGTGAAGCTGTTCCAATAGGCTTTCCATGTTCTCTGGCAGATTTCTGACAGGATAAGGAATTGCCGCACAGTTGCTTCAAAGGCGTCTGTGCGGCAATTTTGTCTTCTTTCACAGATTCATTTTTTGGCTCTGTTTTGGGCCTTATCAAAACCATGCACCCAGTCGCAGCACAGATAATAAAACAGATAGATAACCGAACTGATTCCCCAGGTCAGCGGATAGGCCCAGTAAATGTAGCCAATCTCATTGGTCAGGTTCATCACCGCGATTATGTAGGTAATCCGCAGCAGACACCAGATTGCCAACATGACGCACATGGGCACAAATGCTTTCCCTGCCCCGCGGCAGATGGCCGCCACCGCATGGGAAAAAGCCAACAGGCAGAAAAACAGCGAAACTGTACGTGCCTGACGGACACCCAGTTCAATCACGCCGGGATTCGAGTCAAACAATCCTATTAGCTTCGGCGCAAATATGTAGCAGAATACACCGATGGCCTCTGCCAGCACCATGGCCGAGAGAATACTGAAACGAGCCCCCTTCTTCGCCCTGTCATACTGCCTTGCCCCCAGGTTCTGGCTGATAAAGGTAGTACTGGCCATATTGAAGCTTGTGATGGGCAGGAACGCAAATCCTTCAATCTTCGCATGGGTGCCGTAAGCCGCCATTGCCAGCTTTCCGAAGGAATTAATCTGGGATTGTACAATGACATTGGCAAATGCAATCACGGAATTCTGCACCCCCGAGGGAAGTCCGTTATGGATGATTTCCTTCAGCGTATCACCGTGAAACCGTATTTTTTTCCACTCAACAGTAAATATATTTCCTTTGCGCATCAGATGGCGCATACACAGGACCACGCTGGCAGCCTGGGAAATCACTGTAGCCACCGCCGCCGACCAGACACCCCAGCGGAATACTGCCAGAAACACCACGTCCAGAATCACGTTCAGAACCGATGAAAAAATCAGGTACTGCAGCGGACGTTTGCTGTCCCCCAGGGCATTCATGATGCTGCGGCAGACATTATACAGCACCAGTGCCAGGGAACCCAGAAAATAATACCGGAAATACGAAACTGCTTCCGGCAGCACCTCGGGGTCAGTCTGCATCCAGACCAGAAACGTAGGTGTGAGAGCCACGCCCACCACCGTCAGCAATACGCCGGCGGCAAGGCCGAAAGCCAGCACCGTATGAATGGCACGGGATACCTGGCCCTCGTCTCCCGCGCCGAAATAGCGGGAAATCACCACCCCGGCACCCATGGCAATACCGGCGAAAAAGCTGATCATCAGAAAAATCAGAGTTCCCGAGGAAGTCACCGCCGCCAGGGCGTTGGTTCCCAGATTCTGCCCCACGATAAAAGCATCCGCCGTATTGTATAACTGCTGAAATACCTGGCTTAAAAATATGGGCATGGCAAAACCAAGCATCAGGGAATACGGATTGCCTGTGGTCATGTCCTTTGTGTGGGAAGATGCCGTATTGTGTACCCTTTTTCGTATCTGTTCCATGTTTTTCTTCCGCCGTCCTTTCCGTCTCTGCGGTTCGTCTTTTTCTGTCTCTATTCCGGAAAAATACCGGCAACAGGCAGCGCCCACATTATATACCATCTATCCCGCAAAATCAATATTTATTTCCTAACCCGGACAAGCCGGAACCAAAATACCGGAACCAAAATTTTGCCATTTTGCTCAGGATTTTATTGTCAGACGCCTAACGCTCCATCTCCGCAATGCGCCCGGTAGATTTGTGCTCCCGGATAATGCCGTCGATTTCGTTCAGATCCGTGTAAAGCAGATCCCCCGGAACGGTATTCTTCAAAGCGCTGACCGCATTGCCGTACTCCAGCGCACGCTGATACTCTCCCTCATGGGACAGCAGCCCGTAGAGGACACCGGATATGTAAGCATCACCGCTTCCAATGCGGTCCACCACCTCGATATCCTTATAGGGAGCCTCCTCGTAAAATACATCTTCTTTCGCACTGTAAATAATAGAGCCAAAGGTATGCCGTTTCGGACTGTGCACCACGCGCTGAGTGGAGGCCACGATGGAAATGGGATACTCCTGCGCAAAGCTGCGCATAATATCTTTGGCATCTCCCTCTTTCAGGAAGGTCAGTCTGGCAGTATCCTCCGAGCAGAAGAAGATATCCACATAGGGCAGAACGGACTCGATGCACGCCTTCGCCTCCGCGCCTGTCCAGAGATTGCCCCGGAAGTTCACATCGAAAGAAATTGTGGTTCCCTGTGCTTTAAACCGCTTGATCATCTCAATCGCCGTCTCCCGCACCTGAGGGCTCAACGCCAGCGTAATGCCGCTGGTGTGAAAACAGCGCGCCGCAGAATACAGACTGTCGTCGTAGTCCTCCACGGAAATCTTGTTGACAGAGGTATTTTTCCTGTCATAGACAATGCGTGGCTTCCTGGGATAAGCGCCGTTCTCGTAATAGTATACCCCCAGACGGGCATCCCCGTCCCCGTCATAGACCAGGTAGTCATCACTGACTCCGCAGAGCCGGACCCTGTTCTTGATGTACATGCCAAGGTCATTGGCCGGAAGCTTGGAAATAATCCCGCAACGAAGCCCCAGCATGGCGGCGCCGGTAGCGGAATTCAGCTCGGCTCCCCCGGCCTGTTTGCTGAAACTGTCCCCCCTGGTGATTCGCTCGTTGTCAGGCGGTGACAGCCTGAGCATGATTTCCCCTAAGGAAAGCAGGTCAAAATCTCTCTTCATAGTCGTACCTCTCCTTTTTATTGTTTTTGTTCTGTCGTTTTCTGAAAATTCGCCTCACTCTCATTTTATATTTCCATTATACACTGAATAGCAAATTATTGATAGACCCCTTACCTCTATCAATCTATCTTTTTGAAAAACCGGCACAGCGTTGGTCACTGTGCCGGTTTTCCATTATCCGGATAAACGGAATAACTGGTATTAAAGTTTATTCTGCCTTGCGGCGACGTTTTGCTACAACAACTGCACCGATGGCTGCCATAGCAATAACAAGTACACATATTAGTGCAATGCTGTCCATATGGTCGCCTACCTTTGGCACATTGGTGTGCTCCGCCTGGCCTGATGAGCCGGAAGCATTATTGCCGCCTGTATTATCATCGCCTACAGGCTCTATTGTAGGAGCAGGCTCTGTCTTGTCCGTATCCTTATAAGCAATTGCAAAATTAGAATACTTACCGGACTTAAACGTCAGAGTTCCCCTTTCCGCATCATAGCTGCACGGAAGTACCTCAAATACTCCGTCATGCTCGCGGACAACTACATACTCCCTGGTGACAGATTCATTGGTATTGATCAGCTCCGAAGAAAGCTTAATTTCGATTTCCAGTTCGGAATCGCCCATATCTACGCTTTCCAATGCTCTCTGGGAAACAATCTGTCCGTCTTTCCCCACAATCGTTACACTCAATGAGATATCAATACACTGTCCTACCGTAAATCCAGGAACCGTTTCCTTTATCCTGTTAACAGCGTCCTCTTCCAAAGCATGGAAAACATCCTGAATCTTCACGGACATTTCACAATCCGCACCGTTTACAATTTCTTCTATCTCTTCTTTTGTCAAAATCTGATTGCTTTCATCCGTCAAAATCTTAACAACTTCATCTTTCTTTGTTAACACTTCGGTATCCGGCGCGGTTTTATCCTTGTCAACCTTAACCTCTATTGATCCTCCGGGTTCTTCCGTAGGTGCCGCACTGGGTCTTACTGTAGGCTCTGTGCCGGGTTCTTCCGTAGGCTCCGCACCGGGCCTTGCCGTAGGCTCTGCACTCGGGTCAGGACTTACCGGCGGCTCCGTACTCGGATCAGGGCTTGTCGAAGGTTCCATGCTTGGATCAGGGCTTGTTGACGGCTCTGTACTCGGATCAGGACTCGTTGACGGTTCCGTACTCGGATCAGGACTTGTTGACGGTTCCGTACTCGGATCAGGACTTGTTGACGGTTCCGTACTCGGGTCAGGACTTGTTGACGGTTCCGTACTCGGGTCAGGACTGGCTGGCGGTTCAGGCGCTACATCGGCAATTTCTCCCAAAATGTAGTCAGCAAGCCACACTCCAAGATACTCCTTATAATGGTTATGGTCTACATACCAGCTCTGAACCATCTCAAGTACTGTGGTAAAGGCAGTACCATATTCCGCATTGTATTCCGTCACATCGCCCATATCAAGGGTATTCATCCAATCCATGCCGGCTTTGCCCAGTTCAATCACCTGAAGGCCTTTCTCCTCGGCAATCTGTCTCAGAACGTCATTTCTCACACCGTCTCCGCGGTCGTTGGTAAATTTACCGGTTGCTGCGTCATAGTTTGTGCCGACTCTGTCACCCACAGGGCCGTCAGGTGTGGCGGTCAGAATAACAGGAATACCGCCTCTCTGGAGGATGCCCTCCACATAATAATCACTCAGCAGAACAGGATAGGAACCTGACTCATTAATCGTATTGTCACCATTGATACCCATGTTCACGGTTACATAGTCACCCTCATGGATTGCCAGAAGGACTTCCTCCACTCTGCCCTGATTGTAATAGTTTACAGAGTGACGGCCTGCCATACCGTGATTGTTAAATGAGCTGAACACGTCCGGAATTGTAACCTTTCCTGCCGTCACACAATTTCCCCATGACAATGCGCCGCTTGCAGTATTATTGGCAGTGGAATCACCGATTACATATACAGCCGGCTTCTCCAGTCTGCCTGCTGCCGCAATCTGGGAAATGGTAATTGTCTTCACGCAAGCTCCTGCCGGGAATGTCAAATCCAAAATGCCGTCGCATACCGCTACTTTGAAAGCTGCGCCTGTTTTCTCAATTCCGGTAGGAGAAGGTGCGCTCTCCACTACTTCGGAAGTTAAAGTCTCCGCTGTCGTATCTACCGTTACATTATAATTTCCGTTGGGAACTTTGGCCTTGAATCTGAAAGCAGTCGTTCCCGTTATATCGCTTTCGTTTACGGTTAATCCGGCTACATCCTGGAAACCGTACCCCAGCCTGTCGCTGTAAGTAGTGTTCGTCACCTGGGTAAATCCTTCCGCCGCATCCGCGGAACCGAATGCGAAGGATAAACCATGAATATTGACTCTCACCTTATTGGCAAGACCGTCCGCATTTACTGCCTTTACATATACCACTGCCGGAGAAGCTTCCGCCGTTACAGTGAGTACTCCGTTTACAAAAGTAACACCCTTTACTGTTGTCTCATTTACGCCATCCTTATCAAGCAGCGTATACGTAATGGTGCCGCCGTCAATCTCATTGCCGTCTTTGTCAAGGGTTACGGCAGTATATGTGGTCACTGCCGGGTCCTCCCCTGCAAACGGGATTGAAATAGACGAAGCAGACTGTGTAAATGACACTGCATCGGTGGATGTCGTCAGTTGAATGGTCTTTTCCGCACGCTTGCCGTCCTTTGACGCAACTACCGTCACGGTTCCGGACGCACCCGCGCTGACCTTCAACTGTGCTGTCTGCGCTCCTGTCGTTTCCAGTTCCACATTGGCATATTCATCGGCCAGCTCCCAGGTCACAGGACCGGTCATCTTCAGCCCGTCCGTGCTGGTAACAGCCGCCGAGAAACTCACGGTCACTGCAGCCGCACCTTCCAGCGGCACTCTCGCCACATCCTCACTGGAAGCAGCGGTAATCGTAGCCACCACAGGCTTATATGCCTGGAAGCTCTGCAGATTCAGGGACAGCGGATAAGAACCCAGGAAGCAGAAATATTTCTGTGCGCTGCCGTCATTCTGCATATTGATGTCTTCAATCCTGCCTACTTCCTTTTCGGCGTTGTCATATACGACAATAAACGCTTTCTGGACGCTGGGGTCTGCCGATACCACGTAGCGATACCATTCATTTGTGTTGATGCCTGTAATGGAACCTTCATCATTCAGCTTCAGCTCGCTGCCCGTAAAGGAAGCCCACCACTCCGGATTATTTCCGGAATTATTCGGCGTATTAAAATATACACCAAAACTCGTTGCCGATTTAAATCTTGCCGTAAAGTCTATTACATACTGCTCTGTCTGGTCAACCCACTGATAAGTAGGCACTGCAGAGCCGCCGGTAGTCGAGGTAAATTCCAGGGACTTGGTGCCGTCCGCATCCTTTACCAACCTGAAAGACCTGTCGGCATTAGAGCCGTAAATAGACCAGTTATTGAGGATGATGTCTCTGCCGTTAATGGTATTTGCGGTACCAACATATCCTACCAGAGAATCGGCATAGTCATTCATATTTACCGGATAACCCGCATCCGGAACCAACTGGCTGGCATTCGCGCTGTCCGTGCCGACTACCACAAAAGGTGTCGTAACAACTTCACTCTTCTCTCCGTATGTCACCTCGGCCTTTACATAACCGATATAACTGGAGACACCGTTTCTAACGTTGAAATATGCGGTGCTTCCATCAGGAACTGCACCATCCGTACCTGCTCCGGTTCCTTCCGCCCTGGTAAGAGAGAGATAGCCGTCATCAGACTCTGCGCCGATGACAGACCACTTTATCACAGCCTTATCGGAGAGATCACCGCCCTGGTCACCTGTCACTTTGACAGCAACAGGCATATGCACCGGTGAATCCGCCGCCGGCTGCTTAATGATCTGGTTTAATGCGGAAGTAAATGCTACCTTGGAAAGCTGCTCTTCACCAAGCTCTCCGAAATCGTCTGTATCCATTTCCCTGCGAACCATGACATTGTCTATTTTAATGGATGCCTGATATCTTCCGGCACGCATATAAATGCCGTCCACAATTCCGTTTCCGTTTATGGCTGTATGGATTTTATCCGCAATCACGGTTTCATCAGAGAGATTGGTAATGGTAGTCGCTACCAGTCCGTCTGCACCCTTTTCTTTATCCACATACACGGTGTAATGGCACCATACGCCTGAAGGAATCTTAACCTTTGTTTTTGTGTCTCCGTTGACAGCATAGGATGTTCCCGTTCCTTCATTCCTCAGGTCAAGCAGATACCCGGCTGACATGCCGTCATTTACAGCATACGAAGCATCCGTACCCATGACGTCAAACATGGTCTCCTGATTATTTCCAGGTCTGATGAATGCATCAAATTCTACAACATACTGCTTAAGAGCAGCAAGTGCAGCAGCATCGTCAATCGCAAACTTCATGACAGCGCCACGGCTGTTCGTAGAAGAATCTCCTGTAAAATCAAACGCAAGGACATCCCCAAAATACGTGTCTTCCTCTTTAATGCCAAGCTTATCTGATGCATTGGCAGACGAAGCGCCTACCTCACCTGCATTCGTACGTCCTTCAAAATCCTCGAAGAAGATGACATATTCTTCCGGTATTGTAACACCTGCATTCTGTGTCCACTTCGCATACAGGGTCATCTCACCGGCCACTGTATCGCTCTCAAAATTCCATTCTGTTGTGCATGCCGCCTCCCTGTACCAACCGTCAAAGGTATAACCGTAAACCTTGGAAATAGTAGGCTCTACAAGTTTGGAACCGGTCGCCACTTTCCTTGAAAGGTTCGTCCCATGGCCCTGCAAATCATAAGTTACGGTGACAACGCCTTCCGCTTCCCTGCCGTCTGCATTACAGCTGATTACATTGCCTACACCGTCGTCAAACCAGTAGAGATAGTCGGTGTCAACCAGCGCAGCCAGCCCGCAGCTGTCCTTTAACTGCTGCGCCACCAGAGCAGCCCATTTGTTAGCTGCCTTATAAGTGGAATGCAGTCTGTCCGAAACATTGTAAATTCCTGCAACAGTAGCTACATCTTCCTCTGCCGTCCCATAAGTATCTGACAAGAATTGATAACTCAGTGCGGAAAGGTCTATGTATTTTGCAGAAGTCGCGTCTGCCACATCTTTCATGTAACTGGTCCATGCAACAGATTCCTTGTAATCATGCGCAGAAGCATTGGGGGATACCAGTATCACATCCAGTCCTTTCTCCCGCGCTGTCTCTGTCATGTAAGTTACTGCCTCTTTCATGACGGTTTCTGAGTCGTAGGTCTTATCATTGTACCCGCTTTCCAGAATCAGAACGTCGCCCTTTTGCGCACTGTGCTCTATCTGGCTGAATGCAGTGCCGCGCAGTCCGCTTGCCGTGATACCACTGTTGGCAAGGTCTACAACGTCAACGCTGTCTACCAGATAATTGGAAAGTACCTGCCCCCATCCTGTCTGGACTTCCGCGTTGTCTGCGCTTCCGCCGTTATAGTACATGGCTACCAGGGAATCTCCCAACACGTATACTTTCTGTACCCGGTCTACAATGTCAGGTACTTTTATCACATCAACCTTAATGCTTACACTGGCTGCAGTGACTCCTGATGAGTAATCTGCCGTACCGATCTTTGCAGTAGGACCTGTATGTACAATATCCTTCACTCTGATCTGATTCGGAGTCGTTCCGTACTGGAACATGTTATTTACCAGCATCTGCTCATTCAGATATGCATCAAAACGCTGATTGGTAGTACTGGAAACAATAAAATCGTAGTTACCTGATTCAAGAGGGAATTCAAAGTCACTTGTGCCATGCTCATGATTCGTCCCTATATTATAAGAATAAACAGGTGCTATCTCCAACTGATCCGCTCCTGTGGTGTCCACGGTTGCGGGTACCTTATCCACGATTTCCTGTTTTACCATTACACCGTCTTTGGAGGTGGTCACCTGGTATCCGCTGATTGCCCCGCCGGAAACTACATTGCTGGTTACCGTGGTGGTATTGCCGGTTGCTTCCATGACGAGGTAGTCCTTTGCCGGCACACCGGGGTCCGGAGTTGCATCGGGGGTCGGACTCGGGGTGGGATCGGATGCTTCTGCTTCCTCAATAATGATATCGGTAACTCGAATTCCTCCGTAATTTGAATATAATCCATACTGTAATTTAGTAAGACTATCTGCATTTGTATCAAAAGGCAATTCTTTTGTTTCTGTACCACATGAAACCGTTATGTGACCTTCTTTTTTGTTAATGGTAAATACAATCTGAATAGGCGTATCATCAGTATAGCTGAGAAGTTCTTCACCATTCGTAAAGTTGCCCTCATCAGTATTCTGATTCATTGCCTCAGTACCATTCCATCCAGTCCATGCCGTAAGTAACCTGTCAACGTTATATTGCACACCTGCAAATTTATTGTCGGAGAAAAGTGCCAAAGTAAAAGTTCCTTTGTTTGTATTACTGCCAACAGGTCTGCCGAGATACGCAATATTCAATGTCACAGTTGATATATCTGGCAACTCTATAACAGATGACAGTTCCTTCTCTGCATTCCTTGTTGCCTGAGCAACCTCCCAATCCAGAAGCTCATAATGCAGAACTGTACTGTTACCAATGAGAATCGGCGCAATTCCAACAGCAACATTACCGCTGTTTTTCTGCGTTGCCTCTGCCTTAACCACATAAGCAGCAATTCCACTCTCTGCTTTAAATCCCTGCGATACAGAAACTACGCCATCCTTAATGGTAACATTTGGATCCGGTGTAGCATCATCACCTTCAGGATAAACACTCCACTTCAGATCATAGGTGTCAGAATCCATCGCAGCCTTTGCCTGATCAAATACAGTAGCCACAAATGCCGTTGTGGTGGCCGCTTCTGCCCCTTTAGGTGCTACAATCATATCCTGTCCACCCTCTACTGTTACCGAAGTAACCTCGGCTTCATAGTCACCTGGTGCTAAAGCCAGTTCAACACTCTGCGGCACAGAATTAACTGTAATTTCTTTAGCAGAATCACTTACCGTATCGTATCCAGCTTTGACGGTTGATACAGTATATGCACCATCAAAAAGCGCAAATACCGCCTTTCCCTCAGAATCGGTTTCTACTGTGACTCCATCAACCGTAACTGCCGCTCCCGCTATAGGTATTTCACCATTTTTAACCGTAACAGTAACCGCAGAAGCTTGACCAACCTTTACATTATCCAGTTTTACGTCTGCGTTATTACTACCATTCGTAAAAAATGTCGCCCCCGCAAAACCTGTTCCTGACAATGCTATGTAGTCACTGTCAACAGAACTAATCACATTCCCCTTCTCATCTGCCGTAATCAAAGTAGATTTTTTATTTTTTCCATCAATTACTATCTGTAACAACTGTTTATCGCCACTTGTAGGTGAAATGGTTACAAAACCAGGATCTTTGCTCAAGTCCCCAGATAAATTATCTTCATTTACAATTTTAAATTGTATTGTGGATGTCACTTCCATACTGAGTTTCAAGAGCTGACCTGATTCCGCTAAAACAGCAAGATCTGGTTTATTTTCATCCTCATAGTCAAAGACAAAATAAACTCCCCTGCCAGAACTTGCAAAACCATCTGACGAAATGCTTAGGTACTTATTCCCATCACTTTCAGCAATACTAAAACTACTGTAAGCACCTCTATTCGTAGCCCCATTACCCTGATAAGTAATATTACCTTTTTTTACAGGCACCGCTTTACCGTCGCTATCCTGATTGCCGTTACCATTCTGATTTGGCACTGAATAAAACTTTTCTACAGTATATTCATCAAAGTTCTCATCAATATAAACGGTTTCCGTAGCCTGAGCAACCGGCACTCCTTCCCCGTCATCCAGGCTCTGCGCAACAACACCTGCGCCAGGCTCTGCATCTCCTGACGAAGCATCAGCATTTTCAGGCAAAGTATCGGCTTCTCCCACATTGTCTGCTGCACTTCCGTCCGCTGCCTCAGCATTCTCCGCACCGCCGCCATCCGCTGTCTCAGCACCAACATCTTCATCCGTACTCTCAACACTTTCTGTTGATGTAACACTTTCGCCGGAGAAATTACCCCCCCAACCGTCCGGTTCACTGCCTGCATTTACACCCATGACCGGCGTCATAATAAGGCAAGCTGACATCATGAACGCAATGACCCGTTTTCTTAACATACACTACCTCCTGCATATAAATATTTAATCTGTAGCGTTTGTGTCAGATATGCTTATTCCCGGGAAACCAGAGCAATCAGGGAATTTTAAAGATTACAGAATATCTGATACGAAATCGTTACAGCTTATTTCTTATGGCGATAAGAATAATTTGGACATTTCGACTTTTTATTGTTTTAATTATCATACAATTACCTGTCCTTTTCCAATCAGTGCATAATGAAAAATGTGCAAAAATAACCATAAATATCCACATAAGCTGTACATAATCCCCATTTTACATTCCCGTGTTTAGAAGTTAGCACCATAATCTTTAGGAGCAGACCGACCCCCAAA